>NZ_JAQJCG010000003.1:0-630034 GCF_030182565.1 Rhizobium centroccidentale
GTGTTCCAAGCCGCGTATGCCGACGCCTGCGATACGCTTCCCATCCGAGGAAATACAGCAAATTCAAGCAGAAAGCCTACCCGCGCACAGGTCTCCTAACGGCAAGGTTGATACTGATTTGCCTGACTTTGGCATCACGACGTCGGCCCCGGCTGAATAGCAAGGCCGACGTCGTGATCATGCTTTTCGCTATTTTCCGTAAGTCAGTACGGTGAACGTATTGGGGAAGAACGTGTTGGCATAGAACGGAGAGACTGTCGTCAGGATCTTCTTGGAGGCGTCGGCGCTGCCCTCGGCCGTGATGGCATAGATCGCCTTGGTTTGGCGATCGATCGCCATTGTGCGAACGCCGGCGCGGGTGCCGAGTGTTTCCAGCGGCTTGTAACTGTCGGGGCCATCGACCTCGAAGACGTTGAGATTGGCGCTCACGCCGTTTGCAGTGAAGATACGCTTTAGGTCACCATCGTAGACGATACTGTCGGTTCCTCCCCCGATCTCAGCGCTGTAAACGACCTTGCCGCTATTCCCATCAAGTACGGTGAAAGAGGGCTTGATGGTATCGTGCCCGCGGCAACTGATGTAGACCCGTTCGTCAGCGGTATTGACCGTCACGGCGGTTGGACGACCGCAAGCCGGGGCCGTGTCGTAGGTCGCGACGATCTTTCCGGCCTTAGTGTCGATCTTGTACACTTTATCGAGATCTTGTGCGGCGAGGAAAAAGGCGGATTTGCCGTCGCTATCGGCACCTTCGACCTTTTTGCTTGGCACCTTGAGGCGGCCGACTTCCTTCAGTGAAGGGACATCCAGCATAATCAGCTCGGTGCCGTCCTGCCCGGCACCCATATTGAGCACCAGATGTTTGCTGACGGCATCATAATGACTGGTATCGAGATCCTCGCCGACCTTGATCGGAGCCTGGGCCTCCAGCGTCGAAAGCTTGAACGGCGTGATCGTGCCATCCTCATTATTGGAAATGCCGAGATCGAATTCGGGGATGAGCACGGCACCATCTGAACTATCGATCGCTGTCTTATCGATCACCTTGATGACCTTGTCGGCAGTAGGATCGAAGACCTGCAAACCTTCCTTACGATGGCCCAGGAAAACCCGATGTGTAGCGGAATCGACTGAAACATAGTCATAGCCTGAGCCTTTGCCTTCGATCGTGGTGGCATGTTGCTGGTGCCAACCATCGAACGCGAATGCCGGCGTCATCATAATCAGTGCGAGCGCAGTTGTAGAAATTGCCAATCTCGACCTTATCATCCTATCCTCCTGATAAGTTTGCCGTTCCCCCCGGGCTCCGCAAACTAACAAGTCAAGCTTTCAACGAGCTTTCATTGAGGAGCTCATGGGTGATGATCGCATCCAAAAGGTCGGCTTTAACGGTTCTCAGGAGCGTACGATCCTCTCCTGCCGCGCAAGACCATCGAGCGCGCAACTCATAGCAGCGCAACCGCAGAACCACGCATGACGTCAAATGCGGAACATCATGCAAATTCGGGAAACCCGTCAGGATTGACCTGATGAGCTGAACCGCTCGAGATCCCGATTTCCTCCGGGTCTCAGATCAATCCACGCCGGGCGAGATTGCGCATCAGATGCGAAGCCCCGAAAGTCCAGGGCGGGCATTCGGTTGATAGCAGCACGCGGTTCCTCAGCGCCCCCAGCTTGTCGTTGGAGATGGTGACGATGTCACCGACCTTGTGGGTAAAGCCCTGGCCGGGCGTGTCGCGATCCTCGACGGGGGCGAAAAGCGTTCCCATGAACAGCACGAAGCCATCGGGATACTGATGATGACGACCGATGGTCTGAGAGACGAGATCGAGCGGATCGCGGCTGATTTCCTTCATCGACGAGCGGCCGTGCAGCACATAACCATCCTCACCTTCGACCTTGAGGTCGAGATCGGCCTTGCGCACGTCATCAAGACTATAGGTCTCATCGAACAACCGAATGAAAGGCCCGATCGAGCAGGAGGCGTTGTTGTCCTTGGCCTTGCCGAGGAGCAGGGCGGAGCGGCCTTCCACGTCGCGCAGGTTGACGTCGTTGCCGAGAGTGGCGCCCTTGACCCGGCCTTGACTATCGACGGCGAGCACGATTTCCGGCTCGGGATTGTTCCACTTGGAGATCGGATGCAGGCCGACATCGGCTCCTTGCCCCACCGACGACATTATCTGCGATTTGGAAAAGACTTCCGCATCCGGTCCGATGCCCACTTCGAGATATTGCGACCAGACGCCTTCCTCGATCAGCGCTGCCTTGACCTTGGCCGCCTCCGGCGAACCCGCCTTCAAATTGCGCAGGCTGTCGCCGATCAGTGCGGTCACCTTGCCGCGGATCGCTTCGGCAAGGTCCGGATTGCCGGCTGCGCGCTCCTCGATGACACGCTCCAGCATCGAGCGGGCAAAGGTCACGCCGCAAGCCTTGATCGCCTGTAGATCGACTGGTGCTAGAAGATGGATGGCCGAATGGTCGGCCTTGGCGGCCAGCAAATCGTCGAGCTTTGCGACGGCCTGGCCTTTCTGCGCGCGGACGAAAGCGACCGGATCGTCCTTCTCCAGCAGGTCGCGCATGGTCGGCGCGTCCTTCGAGGTGATGTCATAGAGCGTGCCATCGCGAACGACGACGAGGGCAGGGCCTTCCACATCCGGGCGCCAGATGCGGCCGACAAAAGTTCCGGTGGTGAATGTGTCTGAGCTCGCCATGTCGTTCGTCTCCTCCAAACTGCGTGTGTTTTCTAACCTAGGCGAAGGTGCTTTGCCATGGGTTATCGAGGCGATATTCGCCCGCATTTTGGATTTTCATTTTCTCCGGTGTGGTAAAAATGTAAGGCCCCGCGGCACCGCCGCGAGGCCCTTTGGGCCGCAAGCCGGGAGAGAGTGGCTTTACGCGGCCTGAACCTTGCGATTGCCGCGCGCCCATTCCGGCAGCCAGTCGCCATGGGCTGCCAGCAATTCGTCGACGAGCGACCAGATCTGATCGAGATCGAGTTCTGCGGCCGTATGAGGGTCCATCATCGCGGCGTGATAGATGTGCTCGCGGTTTTCGGTCATCAGAGCCTTCACCGTCAGCTCCTGCACATTGATGTTGGTGCGGATCAAGGCCGTCAGCTGTGGCGGCAGATCGCCGACATAAGTCGGCTGGATGCCGGAGGCGTCGACCAAGCAGGCGACTTCCGCTGCGCAATTGAACGGCAGTGAGGTGATGCAGCCATTGTTGCGGACATTGCCGTAGATGACCGAAGGCTCGCCGGTCCAGACCGAATTGATGATCGAGGAGGCATATTCCTTCGACTGCTTGACCTCGATCTTCTCAGCCGTGCGATATTCCTCGGCCTGGTTTTTCCAGCGTGCCACCTGTTCGATGCAGCGCTTCGGATACTCGTCGAGCGGAATGCCAAACTTCTCGATCAGGTCCTCGCGGCCTTCCTTGATGAAGTAGGGCGTATATTCGGCGAAATGCTCGGAGCTTTCGGTGACGAAATAGCCGAGGCGGGTCAGCATCTCGTAGCGCACCTTGTTCGGGCAGCGCGGATTCCAGCCAGGCTTCGGCGCGCGTCCCTCGCGATAGGCACGCACGAGATCCGGATAGAGATTGCGGTAGGAACCATCCGGCTGGCGATGCTCGAATTCGAGATAGAAGGCCATGTGGTTGATGCCGGCGGAACGATAGCGGATCTCGTCATAGGGAATGTCGAGATCATGCGCCAGCTCCATCGCCGTGCCCTGTACGGAATGGCAAAGGCCGACCTGCTTGATATCAGGGTACTTCTCGCCGATCGCCCAGGTATTGATTGCCATGGGGTTCACATATTGCAGCATGATCGCATTCGGGCAGACGGCGAGCATGTCCTCGCAAATCTTCCAGAGATGCGGAACCGTGCGCAAGCCGCGCATGATGCCGCCGACGCCGAGCGTGTCGGCGATCGTCTGGCGCAGGCCATATTTCTTCGGAACCTCGAAATCGGTGACCGTGCAGGGCTCGTAGCCCCCAATCTGGAAGGCGACGACGACGAAATGTGCGCCGTCAAGCGCCTTGCGCTGGTCGGTAAAGGTTTCGACCGTGGCCGGAGCGCCAAGCGTCGAGGCAAGCTTGCGGGCAACGATGGCGCTTTCGTCCAGCCGCTGTGGATTGATGTCCATCAGCGCGATCCTGGCTCCTGCCAGGGCAGGGCGCTGCAAGACGTCGCCGATGATATTCTTCATGAAAACGGTCGAGCCGGCTCCGATGAAGGTGATCTTGGGAGTGCCTGTCATGTCAAAATCTCCTGAATGCTATGAAGCCACCTCGAACGCCGCTCTGACAAGGCGTTCGGTGTAAGCGGTCTTGGGATGCGATAGGACTTCTTCGACCGGCCCTTCCTCCATGATCTTGCCGTGCTGCATGACGATCACGCGATGGCAAAGGGCGCGCACGACCTTGAGGTCGTGGGAAATGAAGAGATAGCTCAGACCCCGCTCGTCCTGCAGCTTGCGCAGGAGGTCGATGATCTGGGCCTGGACGGAAAGGTCGAGGGCCGAAGTCGGCTCGTCGAGAAGGATGAATTCCGGCTCGAGCGCGATGGCGCGGGCAATGGCTATGCGCTGGCGCTGGCCGCCGGAAAACTCGTGCGGGAAGCGCGAGAGAATATTGGCCGGCATGCCGGCGCTGACGAGCGCCTCCTTGACGCGTTCCAGCCGCTCGGTCTTGTTGGCGCCGAGATTGTTGACAATCAGCCCCTCGCAAATGATCTGGCCGATGGTCATGCGCGGGTTGAGCGACGAGAAAGGATCCTGAAAGACGATCTGCATGCGCGAGCGCAGAGGCCGCATTTGGGCGCGAGATCGGCCGTGGATCGGCTGCCCGTCGAAGAAAATCTCGCCGCCATCGGTATCGATCAACCGCAGCAGCGCCTGGCCGAAGGTAGTCTTGCCCGAGCCGGATTCGCCGACAAGGCCGAGCGTCTCGTGG
Organism: Rhizobium centroccidentale; assembly: GCF_030182565.1. Lineage (NCBI taxonomy): Bacteria > Pseudomonadati > Pseudomonadota > Alphaproteobacteria > Hyphomicrobiales > Rhizobiaceae > Rhizobium > Rhizobium centroccidentale. The sequence goes on from NZ_JAQJCG010000003.1 coordinate 4,954, forward strand.
CGGCGCAGCTCGAGATCGAGTCCGCCGACGGCGACGAGCTCGCGCATGTCGGGCTTGAAGAAGCTGCCGTGCCGGAGCATGAAGGCTACTTTGACGGACTTGCCTTCGAGCACCGTGTCGCAGTTCGGCGGCAGCGGTTTTGCATGCCCACGCGGCTCCGAAGTCAGCAGATGCCGCGTATAGGGATGCTGCGGATTGGAAAAGAGCGCTTCGGTCTTATTGTGCTCGCGCATCTCTCCATGCTGCATCACATAGACATAGTCGGAGAACTGGCGCACCACGGTTAGGTCGTGGGTGATCAGGATGACCGCCATGCCGAGCTGCTTTTGCAGGTCGCGGATGAGATTGAGGATCTGCGCCTGCACCGTGACGTCGAGCGCCGTCGTCGGCTCGTCGGCGATCAGCACGTCCGGATCGTTGGCGAGCGCCATGGCGATCATCACGCGTTGCCGCTGTCCACCCGAGAGCTGATGCGGATATTGTTTCAGCCGCGCTTCCGGATCGGGGATCTGAACCTGTTTCAAAAGGTCGAGCGCCCGCTTCTCCGCGTCGCGGCGGCTGGCCTTGCGATGGACCCGTATCGCCTCGACGATCTGGCTGCCGATCGTGTAGATCGGGTTGAGCGAGCTCATCGGCTCCTGGAAAATCATCGAGATGCGGTCGCCGCGCAGCTGCCGGCGCGCTTTCTCCGAAAATTTCAGCACGTTCTTGCCGTCGTAATGAACGGCGGCTTTGTCTGAAACCACCGCACGCTTGGTCAGGAGGCCCATGACGGTGCGGGCCGTTACCGATTTTCCCGAGCCGGATTCGCCGACGATCGCGATGGTTTCTCCGCGATAAAGCTGGAAGGTGATGTCCTTGACGGCATCGACCATGCCGTCCTCGACCTTGAATTTGACGGCAATATTGCGGGCGTCGATGACAGGCGAGGTGGTCTTTTCGCCGGCATCGTGCCTGGTGTCGGGAGCATAGGGATTGACGAGTGCGAGAGCCATATCCGTTCTCCTCAATAAGGATCGATTGCGTCGCGCAGGCCGTCGCCGAGCGCATTGAAGGCGAAGACGGTGACGAGAACGAAGGCGACGGGCGAGAGGATCCAGGGATAGGAACCGATGACCGAATAGGTCGACGTATCCTGCAGCATTAGACCCCATGAGATCAGTGGCGGCTTGACGGCAAAACCCAGGAAGCCGAGGAAGGATTCCAGCAGCACAACACTCGGGATTGCGAGCGTCACCGCGACGATGACATGGCTCATGACGTTCGGCAGGATATGCTGCAGGATGATGCGCCAATCGGTTGCTCCGACCGCCATCGCGGCGCGAACATACTCGATCCGCGCCAGCGCCAGCGTTTTGCCCCGCACCTCGCGGGACATCTGTGCCCAGCCGAGCGCAGACATCACGACGATGACGAAGGCGAGGAAGACGTTCGTAGGCGCAGTCACGGGGATCAGGGAGGTCAGCGCCAGATAGAGCGGCACTTGCGGGAAAGCCAGTACGACCTCGACGAAACGCTGGATCCAGGCGTCCACCGCACCACCGAAATAACCGGAGATCATGCCGATCGTCGTGCCGACGATGGTGACGATGGAAACCACGGTCAAGGCGATCATCAGCGAGATGCGCGAACCATAGATGGCGCGCGACAACACATCCCGCCCGAACTTGTCGGTGCCGAGGAAATGCACCGGACCGCCGTCGATCGCGCCGAAGAGATGGCGGTTGCCGGGGATCAGGCCAAACAAATAATAGGGATCACCCTTGACGAAGAAGCCGAGCAGGCGCGGGTGGTCATAGTCCGGCCCGACGATCGGCTGGAAGGTGACCGGGTCGAGATCCGTCGTCTCGGCAAGCGCGTAGACACGGGGCAGAAAGACGAAGTTGCCGTCCTTGTCATGGAAACTGATGACCTGCGGCGGCGCAAAACCGGTATCGGTCGCCTTCGGATCGAGTGGTGCTACGAATTCGGCAAAGATCGCCATCAACAGCAGCAGGATGACGAGAACGAGACCGCTCATGCCCGTCCAGGAGCGCTTCAGGCGCCGCCAGACCAGCGCGATATAGCTTTCATTGCCGCTTTTGAGCTGGATCTTTTCTTCCGGCGATGGCGGGGAGTTGCTGAAGGCCAGCATCAGTGTATTCCTCCCTGTTGACGGACGCGCGGATCGAGCAGCGCAAGCAGCATATCGGCGATGATATTGCCGACGATGAGGGTGGCCGAAAGCACCATCATGAAGGTTGCCGTCACATAGACGTCGCCGATCGCCATCGAGCCGACGATGGCCGGGCCGACGGTCGGCAGCGTGAAGATGATGGCTGTCTCGATCTCGCCGGTCAGCATGTAGGGCAGGACGACGCCCTGATACATGACGAGCGGATGCAGCGCGTTCGGCACAGCATGGCGCATGACGACGGCGCCACCGGAAAGGCCCTTCGCCCGCGCGGTCTCCACATATTGGGCATTCAGCGTATCGAGAAGATTGCCGCGCATGACGCGCATATTGTAGGCGAGGCCGCCAAACGTCGCGATCGCAACGACAGGCCAGACATGCCTGACCAGATCGACGAATTTGGCCCAGGACCACGGCGCACCGCCATATTGCGGCGAGAAAAAGCTGCCGATCTCCGAGACGTTGAGCTGGAAGACGAGAAGATAAACGATGATCAGCGCCATCAGGAAGCGCGGCACCGTCATGCCCAAAAAGGAAATGCCCGACAGGAGGCTGTCGATCCAGCTATATTGCCGTGTCGCCGCCCATATGCCGAAACCGATACCGAGAACGGATGCGAAGATGTGGCAGACCAGCGCGAGAGCCAAGGTCCGCGGCAGACGCTCTCCAACGACATCGGCGACGGGTTTGTTGTAGAACATGCTGTAGCCGAAATCGCCCTTGGTGACGATGCCGCCGATCCAGTTGACGTATTGAACCACCAGCGGCTTGTCGAGCCCGTGTTCGCGGCGGTAAATTTGCGCCTGTTCATCGGCTTGGGCGAAGGATGCACCGCCCTGGTTCATCAATTGCGAGCGTATGTAATCAGCATAGTCGCCAGGCGGGGCCTGAATGATCGCAAAGGTCACCACGCTCAGGATGAAGAGCACGGGAATGGCGGAGGCTATTCGCACGAGCAGGAATCGTAACATCGGACGGTTCGCTTCTCTTGATGCTGTCGGCAGTCTCATCCCATCGGGGTGATATACGCCGGCGGTTCAATTCTATCCCGGCGATAGCTGATCGCTGGATGTTTCAGGTCCCATGGCAACCGGCATCATACCGGCTGCCATGGGTGTTTCATACGACCCTACTTGATCGGACCGGCGCTGCCAGGAGCACCCGGAAGCTCTTCCGGGAAGAGCTCGTACTTGCCCTGCTTGTCAGCTGCGACCCAAAGGCGCTCGCGGATGATTGAGTCCTCAGCCCAGTTGAAGAGGAAGATCGGCGTGCCCGGAGGAACGTTGGAGAAGCGCTTGTTGATGATCAGTGCACCTGGATATTCGGTCAGACCGATATTGTAGAGGTGTCCCGTCGAGATCTTCTGGAACTGCTTCATCAAAGCCACGCGTTCGTCGTTGTCCTTCGATGTCGTGAATTTGCTGACGACATTCACCATGTCCTTTTCGAAGGGCATGAGATCGACCGTGCCATCCGCACCCGCACGATGGTTCCAGCTCGTGCGAGGACCGACAGGTGCAAGCTGCTCCGTATTCTGGACGACCGAGGCCAGCTCCGTGCTGTTACGACGAACCATCCAATCGAAGCGGCCGCCGTAATTGGCATCGTCACGCTTGGGGCCGTCGAGCGCGTTGATGATGACGCGCAGCCCGAGCTTCTCCATCTGGCCAACGACGCCTTCGGCCAGGCTCTTGTCGGTGGTGTAGTCGTTGCTGACCAGCAGGGTGATCTCGACATCCTTGCCGCCGTTGACGTTAGCCGGGAAGTTTACGATGCCGTCGCCGTCGGTATCCTTCAGACCGGCCTTCGCAAGCTCGGCCTTGGCCGCGGCAAGATCGAACGGATAATAGACGGTGGAATTGCGATCATAGAAGCTGCTGCCGGAGGAAAGACCGCCCGGATAAATCGCCGTGAACGGGCCCTTGACCAGTGACTCGCCGAGGGCTTTGCGGTCCAACGCCATCGTAACGGCCTTGCGGAAATCCTCATTGCGGTTCAGGTCGCGAATGGCCTGAGCACGCGGATCGGGATTGCCCCAGCCATTGGCGGAGAAATTCATCTGCAGGTTATAGCCGATGAGGCGAGGGCCGAAGGCAAGACGAGCGGGCGCATCGGGCTGTGCGGCGCGCTTCAGCGAAGCGACGAAATTTTCCGGCTGCTCCAGGTTCGAAAAGTCGCCGGAACCGGCAACCGCCTGCACGTCGCGATCCGCCCAGGTCGAGAGCTTGTAATGCAGCTCATTGAGGTAGGGCAGCTGATTACCCTTCTCGTCGACCTTCCAGTAGTAGGGATTGCGACGCAGGACGATGATATCGTCAGGCCGGTATTCGACCGGCACCCAGGCGCCCATGACCGGAATGTTCATATATTCCGGTGGGAAAGCGTTCTTGAACTGATCGTAGGTGTTCTTGGAATATTTCGGGTGCTGCGGCTTCAGGATATGAGATGGGCCCGGGCAGAAATTCGGATAGGCCATCGTGTAGAGATATTGCTTCGGGAAGGCGTCCTTGAAGGTCCATTCGACGGTGTAATCGTCGATCTTCTTGAGGGTCGTTCCCTCACCGAAAGCTTCCGGCGATGCGCCGCCGCCGAGCGGCGAGACGTTCGGGTCGATGACCTCGTCTTCCCAGTAGAACATGATGTCATCGGCGTTGAACGGCACGCCGTCGGACCATTTCGCGCCTTCGATCAGATGCATGGTGAGCTTATGGCCGTCGGGCGACCATTCCCAGCCCTTGGCAAGGTTCGGCAGCGGCTCGGTATCCTTTGCCTCCACCTGGAACAAGGGAGCCGTGCGCGTCAGGCACTCCGAAAGGGCGATGTCGATGCCGCCCCAGCCCTGGGTTTGCCCGGCGCCGTAGTTCCAGCCCTCCGGCCGGCCGCCGATAACATGGCGCATGGTATCGCCATAGACGCCGACGCCGTCGGGCATGTTGCCCGTCTTGAAGACCAGAGGTTCTTTCGGCAGGCGATCCTTGACGGGCGGCAGCTTGCCGGTCTTTACGAACTTGTCCGTCACCCAGGCAGGCTCGTGATAGTCCGGCAAAGCCTTGAACTCCAAGATGGAGTTGCGCTCGACATATTTGATCTTGCCTTCAGCCGGAAAAACCGGCGGAACGGGCGGCACTGTCGGCTCGGCTGCGTAGGCGCTGATGGCGATCGCGGATGTGGCAATCGTCAATGCGGCGAGAAGGCCGATCGGTCGAAAATGTCTCATCTTGTTCTCTCTCCCAATATCGCGAGCTTTCCGTTCAGGCGTCGCGTTCCTCCCGTAAAACGGAAGACGGCCGGCTGCGGCGGGATATCACCCCTCTGCCGCCGCAGCCATTGTCTTCCGATCTGTTGTTCCTCAGCCGGCCTGCTTCAGCGCGGCCTTTTCTGCGCGCAACTCTTCGATCGAGCGTACGTTGCGGCTTGCCGCACCCTTCCAATCGCGCGTCTTGACCTTGCCCTGCGACAGGCGCTCCTTCGCGCCATCGACTGCGTGGGCATATTGCGGCAGCCAACGGGCCTCGGCGACCACCATTTCGTCGACCATCTGCCAAACCTCCTCCGGTGTGGCGACGGCACCGACCAGCGGATCATGCAGGACGGCAAGCTTCAAGAGATCGATATCGCCGCTGATAGCGGCATGGACCGACATGCGCTGGACGTTGATCGAGGATATGCAGGTGGCTGCACATGCCTCCGGCAGGGTAATTCCCGCCACCATGTTGACGCCGAAGCGATCGACGAAGCCGGGTGACTCGATGATGGCATCGGCAGGCAAATTGGTGATGACGCCATTGTTCTTGACGTTGAAATGGCCACGATACACGCGGTTGGTTTCCAGCGCTTCGAGAATATGGCTGGCATGTTCGTTGGAGCGGCGTGCGGGGTCGATCGGCTGCGAGGCGCTGTCGAGGATCTGCTGGAATTCCGTCTCGAACCAGTTGCGCGTTTCGGTGGAGTGACGCAGATAGCCGCCGGTCTCGCCATGGATCCAGTCCGACATGTCGATCCATTTGTTGATCTCGTCGGGGCGCTTGCGATACCAGGGCAGGTATTCCGACAGGTGTCCGTTGCTCTCGGTCGAATAGACGCCGAAACGCTTGAGAACGTCGATGCGCAGCTTTTCCTGTTGCGAATAGACCGGATGCGCCTCGAATGCGGCGATCAGCTCATCTTTGCCGATCTTGCGACCGTTGAAGCGCAGATCGACGAACCAGGTCTGGTGGTTGATGCCCGAGCAGATATAATCGAGTTCGCGCTTGTCCTTGGCACCGAGCACTTCGGCGATCTGTTCGGCTCCATGCTGGACGCCATGGCAAAGGCCGATCGTGTCGACCTTGCCGTATTCGATCGCCGCCCAGGTGTTCATCGCCATCGGGTTGGCATAATTCAGGAACTTGGCGCCGGTTTCGGCGACTTCACGGATATCCTTGCAGAAATCGAGGATGACCGGAATATTGCGCTGGCCGTAGAGGATGCCGCCGGCACAGATCGTATCGCCGACGCACTGGTCGATGCCGTATTTCAGCGGAATGCGGATATCTTCGGCATAAGCCTCTAGGCCGCCGACGCGAACGCAGCTGATAACGTAGCGCGCGCCTTCCAGCGCCTTGCGGCGGTTGGTGGTAGCCGTGACGCGTGTCGGAAGCTTGTTGGATTCGACGATCCGGTCGAGGATCGCCTTGATCATCGTCAGATTGTGCTCACTTACGTCGGTCAGCGCGAATTCGACGTCGCGGAATTCCGGCACGCAGAGAATGTCGGTGAACAGCTTTTTCGTGAAGCCGACGCTGCCGGCGCCGATGATAGCGATTTTGAAACTCATGATCCTCACCTTCAAGTCGATCGAACAAGCAGCGGCAGGGAAATTGACGGCATTTTCGTCCAGTGTCGCATTGATTGCGGAACGGGCCGAAATCGCGATTTTTCCTCCGATCGCCGTTCCTCGCCGGCGAGCATGCGCTGTTTTCTGGCGGGATTATGCCTATAATCGGCGAGGCGAACAGAGAACTATTATGCTTTTGAGGGTAATTTTGTGCTGCAAGAATTGATCGATAACGGACAGGTCATGCGGACGGTTTCCCTGCCGCGTGGACGCCACCGATTGCATGCCATGCCGACCAGTGCCGGATATGAAGTCCGCGAAGACGAACCCTATGATTGGGATGGACGACGACGCGGCCTCACACCGTTCACCGTGCTGCAGCACACAATCAGCGGCACGGGTCGCTTGCGCTATGAAAGCCGCAACTATCGCGTCAATGCCGGTGATACGCTGCTCGTTCTCGTGCCGCATAATCATCGCTATTGGCTGGAGAAGGGGGAGCGCTGGGAGTATTTCTGGATCTCCATGAATGGCGAGGAGGCATTGCGCATCCATCGGCTGATTCTCGCGGCAGCCGGTCCGGTGTTGAAGCTGCAGCAGGCGACCATCGATCATCTTGCAGACTGCAGCCTTCGGCTCGTCAAGGGCGCCACGACACCGGCTTCGGCTTCGGCGATTGCCTATGAAGCCGCCATGGCCCTCTATGACGACGTCTTCGGCTCGCATGCTTTTGCTGCCGACCGCTCCGTCATGCAGATTGTCATCGACCACATCAACGCCAATCTCGACAAGCCGCTGCCGGTCGAAGAGCTTGCGAAGGTGGGCGGTCTCAGCCGCGCGCATTTTTCGCGCGTCTTCGCCGAGAGTGAAGGCGTGCCGCCGGCGGAATTCGTGCTGCAACAGCGCATGCAGCGCGCGGCGAAGCTGCTGACGAAGGCTGCCTTCATTCCGGTCAAGGAGGTAGCGATCATGTCGGGCTTCGACGATGCCAATTATTTCTCCAAGGTGTTTCGCCGCATCTACGGCATCAATCCGACGGAGTTCCGCACGACAGGCATGTATGCTTCGGTGCGCAGTCCGGTCGAGGAGACGAAGAACGGGCGGAGCCGATAGATCCGTGATAGGTCGGCTCCTTGCTATCGCTTGCTTGCCTTGAAAATCGAAATCCGCCAACCGGTCGCATTGCGCAACGGCGGCGGGCCTGTATACATATCGCCCCGCGGCGTCCCGCCTGCCTCGCCGCATGCCTGACTTCCCAGCAACATCTGTTCGTCATCCGATGCGACGGGCTTAATCGATAGGATTGAATATGCGTTCTGTTGTCGCCTTCAATGAATCCTGGACGTTTCATGAAGGGTTTTCGCCCGAGGATGCCAGTCGCCCGCAGGAGGGACAGAGTGTTACGCTGCCGCATACGGCGGTCGAACTGCCTTTCAACTATTTCGACGAGAAATCCTATCAGCGCGCCTTCACCTATCAGAAGATCGTCAACTGGGATGAGGCCTTCGCAGGCCGCGAGGTATCGCTGATCTTCGATGCGGCCATGGCCGATGCCGTCGTCTATCTGAACGGCGAGGAAATCGTTGCCCACAGGGATGGCTACACGCCGTTCGAGGCCCGCCTGACCGGCCGCCTGCATAAGGGCGAAAACCTGATTACGGTCAAGATCGACGGCAGCGAGAACCCGCAGATCCCGCCTTTCGGCGGCCGGATCGATTATCTGACCTATGCCGGGATCTATCGCGATGTATGGCTGAAGGTTGCCGCGCCCGTCTCGGTCGCCAACATCAAGGTCGAGACGACGGATGTCCTTTCCGACCGCAAATCCGCGACGGTGCGCTGCGATATCTCCAATCCGCAAAATCTTGCTTTCAAGGGTGCGGTGATGGTTACTTTGCGATCCGCCGATGGCGCGGCCATCGCTTCCGGCAAGGCTGACACGTCAGGGGAAAGCGTGAAGCTCAGCTTTGCCGCGCTTTCCGGTCTTTCGCTCTGGGAACTCGACAATCCCGTTCTTTATTCGGCTGAAGTGGAGCTTGTGAGCGAGCATGGAGCGGACCGTCACGCCGCGACTTTCGGCTTCCGCACGGCGAGCTTCACAGCGGAAGGTTTTCTGCTGAATGGCAAGAAGCTGAAGCTGCGCGGTCTCAACCGCCATCAGGCTTTCCCCTATGTCGGCTATGCGATGGGCCGATCGGCCCAGGAGCGCGACGCCGAAATCATGAAGCGCACCCTGAAATGCAACATCGTGCGCACCTCGCATTATCCGCAGTCGAAATGGTTCCTCGACCATTGCGACCGCATCGGTCTTCTCGTCTTCGAAGAAATCCCCGGCTGGCAGCATATCGGCGATAAGGAATGGCAGCAGGAATCGATCCGCAACGTACGGCGCATGATCGAACGCGACTGGAACCATCCTTCCATCATCATCTGGGGCGTGCGCATCAACGAATCCCAGGATTCTCACGATTTCTACGCCGAGACGAATCGTCTGGCGCGTGAGCTCGATCCGACGCGTCAGACCGGCGGCGTTCGCTATATCACCGAGAGCGAGATGCTCGAGGACGTCTACACTATGAATGATTTCATCCTCGGCAACGAGGAGCTGCCTGGCGCCAACCGGCCGCGCACACCGCTCAGGCCGCAGCAGGAAAATACCGGCCTCTCCAAGGACGTACCCTATCTCATCACCGAATTCGGCGGCCATATGTATCCGACGAAAATCTATGACCAGGAGCAGCGTCAGGCCGAACATGTTCGCCGGCATCTGGAAGTTCTAAATGCCGCCTATGGGGACTCATCGATCTCAGGCGCGATCGGCTGGTGCATGTTCGACTATAATACCCATAGCGATTTCGGCTCGGGCGATCGCATTTGCTATCACGGCGTCATGGACATGTTCCGCGAGCCGAAATTCGCCGCTTATGTCTATGCCAGCCAGTGCGAGCCCGCCGAAGAGATCGTCATGAAGCCGGTCACGATCTGGGCACGCGGCGAGCGTAATATCGGTGGTGCCCTGCCGCTCATCGTGCTCACCAATTGCGACGAGGTCGAGCTGCGTTACGGCTCGTTGACCAAGCGTCTCGGCCCGGACGGGGAGACTTTCCCGCATCTGCCGCATCCTCCAGTCGTCTTCGATCACCGTTCCTTCACTCCGGACGAGCTCGGTGTATGGGGGATGGAGTGGGAGGACGTGCATTTCACTGGCTATATCGCCGGCAGAAAGGTTGTGGAGCAGCATATGGTCGCCAATCCGCTGCCGACGTCGCTTCAGGTGGAAGCCGATGCCTATACCTTGCGCGCAGGCGAGCGCGATACGGTACGCGTCATCGTGCGTGCGCTCGATCAGGCCGGCTCGCGTCTGGCTTTTCTCAGTGAGGCCATCACGGTCAAGGTCGAGGGCCCGGCGAAGGTTATCGGGCCGGAAACGGTGGCATTCCAGGGCGGGACCACGGGCTTTTGGTTGGAGGCGACGGGCGGGGCCGGTGCGATAAAGCTCGAAGTCTCGTCCCCACGCTTTGCTAGCCAAAGCTTGAGCTTCACCGCAAAGTGAGCAAACTGCCGGCTCTTGCCGTCAGGCAATTGAGCCGGCAACTTCGGCTGTGCCTTGCGGGATCGACTGTAGCAGCGTCTTCCGTGCCGAGGCGAGATGCCGGCGGCACGCCGCATCGATCCTTCGCTGGTCGCGCGATTGCAGGGCCTCGATATAGTCGAGGTGTTCGGTCACGGCGCGGGCATTGCGCTCGCGGGCGAACGTCTTGTTCCACTGATAGTGATAGTGAAAAATGATGGCGATGACGTCGTAGAAATCGGCGATGAAGCGATTTCCCGAGGCGCGATGGATGAGAAGGTGAAACTTTTCATCGAGACGCGAGAAATCGCGGTAATGCGCATCGATATCTTTGAGCAGTTCCCGGTGTTCCTGCTCGATCGCCTTGAGATCCTCCCAGGCGCGATGATTGGCGGGCAGGCGACCGAATTCGGCGGCTGAATGCAGCTCGAACATTTCGCGCACATCGGCGAGCTCGAGCGCAAATTCGCTGGTGAAGCCCTTGAGGATCCAATGGCTGTTCGGCCGCTTTTCGATCAGGCCGAAGCGGCTGAAGCGAATGAGGAATTCGCGCACGACCGAGGTTCCGGTGCCGATCTCGCGCGCCAGTTCCAGCTCGTTGATCTGCATGCCGGGCTGAGCTTCGTCGGACATGATACGCATCATGAAACTGCGCTCGATGATGTCATGTAGTGAATCGGTCTCTTCCTTCGGGAAGAAATCATCCTCCGTCGGCCGGCGCAGAACCGTCTTCTGCCGCTTGTTCCAGAGAATGATGCCGGCGTCACTTAGACGCATGAGGATCGCGCGCGCCGTACTGCGGCTGACGCCGAGTTCGGCGGCGATTTCCGGCTCGCTCGGCAGCTCGGTATCGGGCTTCAGGCGCGCCGCATAGCGATTATACGCCTCCTTGAAGAGCGTGTTTTGCCTTGCCATTTCCCCCTCGCGTATCGTCGCCGCTCTTTACCGGCGGCGCTGTCTGAACCATGATCGAATGGCAGTCAATTGCAGGAGTGTTGACGAAGCGCGCTGGCCACCTTCCTCCAAGGCGTCAGGCGATTTGCTCGTTGACACCAAAATGTTTATTGTAGATAAAAAACAAAATCAATTGGTGGATGGACTATCGGGAGCTGACCGCCACCAATGACGAAGGAGGAATGGGAGCGGCCCGCTTGGGACACTCCGACATGGATCCAAGAGTGCCAAAAGCGCTCATCGGAAATTGCGTGACAGCCATCACAAGGGAGAGGTGATGCAGACAAGAACAATCGGCAGGACGGACCTTAAGGTCACGGAGATCAGCTTCGGCGCTGCGGCGCTGGGTGGACTCTATCGTGCCTGTCCGCGCGACCAGGCAATGGCGACCCTTCAGGCGGCCTGGGACAGCGGTATCCGTTATTTCGACGCTGCGCCCTGGTATGGCTTTGGCCTCGGCGAACGCCGCGTCGGCGATTTCCTGCGTGATCAGCCCGAGGACAGCTATGTACTGTCGACCAAGGTCGGTCGTCTCATGCGCCCGGTGCCGACCGACAAGGTGCCGAATTACGGCTATGTCGACCCTCTGCCTTTCGATGCCGATTATGACTACTCCTATGATGGCATTATGCGCTCGGTCGAGTTCAGCTATGCCCGTCTCGGGCTCAATCGCATCGATATTCTCTATGTCCACGATATTGGCGGCTATACGCACGGCAAGGCCCTGAACGAGCATTACCTTGGGCAGTTCCTCGGATCGGGGTTGAAGGCTTTGGAGGAGCTGAAGTCGTCAGGAGCGATCAAAGCCTATGGTCTCGGCGTCAACGAAGTGCCGGTCTGCCTGGATGTGATGAACGCGGCCAATATCGACTGCATTCTGCTTGCAGGCCGCTATACTTTGCTGGACCGTTCGGCGGTAGCCGAGCTGCTGCCGCTTTGCGAGAAAAAGGGAACATCGCTGATAGTGGGCGGCGTCTTCAATTCCGGTATTCTGGCGACTGGCCCCGTGCCCGGCGCGCATTTCGACTATCTGCCGGCGACACCGGATATTCTGGCCAAGGTCGGGGCGATGGAGGAGATCGCCCGCAGGCATGGCCTGCCGCTTGCCCAGCCGGCGCTTCAGTTCCCGTTGCGCAGTCCTTGCGTGGCTTCGGTGCTGATCGGTACGGCGAAGCCGGAAAGCCTTGTCCGTAACATGCAGCTCGTGGAGCCTCGGCTTCCCGACAGTCTCTATGCGGAGTTCGAAGATTTGACTGTGGTCGCGCCTCCGTTGGGAGACGAGGCGGTCAGAGTCTAGCAGATTGGGAGCTATCGAGCCGTCGGAAGAGACGGCTTCGAAGAGGAGGAAAGCCTGTTTTGGCGTCGGTGGCCTTTCCGCCGCGCGATGCGTGATGCCGCAAGGCGTTGCGATACCAGCCGTAAGCGTTCAGCGGCGGGTGTGCAGGAGAACAGAGCGCGTTGAGAGGAGAAGCAGATGAAAATTGCCAAGTCACTTCTGTCCCGCCGCAGCTTTACCGGCCTTGCCGGCGCTGCCGTCATAGCGATGGCGATGCCCGTGCAGTCCTTCGCGGCCGACGTGACCATCCCGATTATCGTCAAGGATACGACATCCTTCTACTGGCAGATCGTTCTTGCCGGCGCTCGCCAGGCAGGCAAGGATCTCGGCGTGAAGGTGCCGGAACTCGGCGCACAGTCGGAATCCGATATCAACGGCCAGATCAGCATTCTCGAAAACGCCGTTGCCGGCAAGCCGGCCGCTGTCGTCATTTCGCCGACGGAGTTCAAGGCGCTCGGCAAGCCCGTGGATGAAGCCGCCAAGTCCGTGCCAGTCGTCGGCATCGACTCTGCTGCCGATTCCAAGTCCTTCGTCTCGTTCCTGACGACCGACAACGTCCAGGGCGGCCGTATCGCTGCAGACGGTCTTGCGGCCGCAATCAAGGGCATGACCGGCAAGGAAGAGGGTGAGATCGCCATCATCACCAGCCTGCCGGGCGTCGGTTCTCTCGACCAGCGTCGTCAGGGCTTCCTGGAAGAGGTCAAGAACAAGTATCCGGGCCTGAAGGTCGTTGCCGATAAATATGCCGACGGCCAGGCGACCACCGGTCTCAACATCATGACCGACCTGATCACGGCCAATCCGAAGCTGGTCGGCGTCTTCGCCTCCAACCTGATCATGGCTCAGGGTGTGGGCCAGGCAATCGCCGAAAACAAGCTCGGCGACAAGATCAAGGTCATCGGCTTCGACAATGACGACAAGACCGTCGGCTTCCTGAAGTCGGGCGTTCTTGCCGGCCTCGTGGTGCAGGACCCCTACCGCATGGGTTATGACGGCATCAAGACGGCGCTCGCCGCTTCCAAGAAGGAAAAGGTCGAGGCCAATGTCGACACCGGCGCCAACCTCGTCACCAAGGCGAACATGAGCGACCCGAAGATCGATGCGTTGTTGAACCCGAAGGTCAAGTAAGGCTTGAGGCCGCGCCCGCGCGAATCGGGCGCGGCCTTTTCGTCTGGCCGCTTCTCCGAGGCGGTCGTGCGGCGATGCGAGAGGAGGAGACCTCATGACGAGCCTTGAAGAAATCAGCCATAGGCACGACGATACCGTCAAGACGGAAGCAAACCGCATTCCGCCAGGCTCGCCCATCCTGGAACTCAAGGGCTTGCAGAAGCGCTATGGCTTCGTCGAGGCGCTGAAGCCGGCGACCGTCACGTTTCTGGCCGGAGAAATTCATGCGATCGTCGGCGAAAATGGTGCGGGCAAGTCGACCCTCATCAAGCTCCTGACCGGTGTTATCACCAGGACGGCGGGCGAAATTTTCTGGTGCGGGCATCCCGTGGCGCTTGCAACGCCGAATGAGGCGATCGCCCGCGGCATCAACGCGGTGCATCAGGAAGTGGTGCTCTGCCCACATCTAACGGTCGCTGCCAATCTCTTCCTTGGCGATGAAGTCAATCGTTTCGGCCTGATGCGCAAGAAACAGATGGTGGCGATGGCCCAGACCGTGCTCGACGATCTCGGCTTCGGACTGCCGGCGGGCGAACTCCTAAGCTCGCTCACCATCGGCCAGCAGCAGCTCGTGGCAACGGCAAGAGCGGCGATGCGCGGTACGCAATTCCTGATTTTCGACGAGCCGACCGCCTATCTCACCCGTCAGGAATCGGCGCAGCTGTTCAAGCTGATCCGCCGTCTGCAGGGCGAAGGCGTGACGATCGTCTATATCAGCCATCGTATGGAAGAGGTGTTCGAACTGGCCGATCGCGTCTCGGTCTTGCGCGACGGCACGCATGTCGGCACCCGCACGATCGCCGAAACCAACGAGGACGAGCTGATCAAGCTGATGATCAATCGTTCCATCGAGCAGATCTACCACAAGGAGGAGATTCCGATCGGCGATACTATCCTCGAGGCTCGCGGTCTTTCCGGCCCTGGCTTCGAGAATATCTCGCTCAGCGTCCGTGCCGGCGAGATTGTCGGTCTTTACGGGCTGATCGGCGCCGGCCGCAGCGAATTTGCGCTGGGTCTCTACGGCCGCCAGCCGCTTTCAGCCGGAGAGATTTACTGGCAGGGGCGCAAGGTCGACATCCGCAACGAGCGTGATGCGATGGAGCTCGGTATTGCGCTGGCGCCGGAGAGCCGGCGCGATCAGGGACTCTGCCTCAACCTGCCGATCGGGCTCAACATCAATCTGCCCGTATTCCGGCGGCTGAGCAGCGGTCCGATCATCAATAACAAGAGCGAAGCGGCCAATGCCGACAAGCAAATCCGCGATCTCAGCATCAAGACACCGAGCCGGCGGGTTCTGGTTTCCGCGATGTCCGGCGGCAATCAGCAGAAAGTGGTCATCGGCAAATGGCTGAGCCACGGCGCCAAGCTCTTCATCTTCGACGAGCCGACTGTCGGGGTCGATGTCGGCACGAAGGCGGAGATCTATCGGCTATTTGCCAAGCTCCTGCGCGCCGGCGCCGGCATCATCGTCATTTCGTCCTATCTGCCCGAGGTTTACGAGCTCGCGGATCGTCTGCACGTCTTCCGCCACGGCCAGCTGGTCGCCAGCCATGATTTCCATGCGGCAACGCATGAGGAAGTCCTTGGCGAAGCGATCGGCGTCTGAACAACAAACAAGTCTAAAGAGGGAGAACAAAAATGGCCGCGAATACGACAGAAGGCCCGACCGTTGCGCCGCGGCGCAAGATGAACATCCTCTTCAGCTTGACGCTGATCCTGCTGTTGCTGGCGCTGTGGGTCGCGCTCGGATTCTGGACCGACAAGTTCTGGACGCCGCTCAACATCACCAATCTGATGCGTCAGGGCTCGATGACGGCCATTCTTGCGCTTGGGCAAACCTTCGTTATCATCACAGCGGGCATCGATCTTTCCGTCGGCGCGATCGTCGGCTTCTGCACTGTTATCATCGCCTGGCTGCTGCAGGCCGGGTTTCCAGTCTGGGCGGCCATCCTGATCACCTTGCTGTTCGGGGTCCTGATCGGGGCGTTCCATGGTTTCGGCATCGTGCGCATGGGTCTGCCACCCTTCATCATTACGCTCGCGACACTGACATCGCTTCGCGGCATCGGCCTGCTGATTACCAACGGTTCGACTATCAACATCGTCAATGATGATTTTACCAATTTCGCCGTCTCGGATTTCTTGGGGATACCGAGCCTGTTTTGGATGGTGATCCTGGTGGCGATCCCGGCCGTGATCTTCCTGCATTTGAGCCGTTGGGGGCGCTATCTCTTCGCCGTCGGCTCAAACCGTGAGGCTGCGCGCTTGTCCGGCGTCAACGTCAACTGGATGATCTATCTCGCCTATATCCTGTCGGGAACCTGCGCTGCCTTCGTCGGCGTTCTGCTTGCATCGCGCATCGCCATCGGCAACGCGACACAAGCGGATGGCTGGGAGCTGCAGGCCATCGCCTCGTCGGTTATCGGCGGGACCAGCCTTTTCGGCGCGGTCGGCACCGTCTATGGCCCGCTGATCGGCGCCTTCATCCTGGCGACCATCAACAATGGCGCCAATCTGCTGAACCTCAACTCTTTCTGGCAGCGCATCATCACCGGCATCCTGATCATCGTCATCGTCTATTTCGACCAGTTGCGTCGCCGCCGGGCCTAGAGCAGGAACGGAGCAAGGCATGGAGCGACAATCGAGCGGGACGCTATCCCGTTCGATTGTTGCCATTGCTTGTTGTCAGGGAAAGAGTTCACGGGTCCCTTTGGAGCGCGGTGGGCACCAGGCGTATCCGGGCAGGCTCCGGCTTGGACGCTTGTAGACAGAAGCAGGCATCAGTCTGCCGCACAAGCTACGCCGGAACGGACGAAATATCCTTTAGGAGACGTCTACCGGACGGCCAAAGGGGCCTCTTAGGCCGGCGAGGGGCGCGATCTCTGCCAGCTCAGGTTTCTCAGCAGATTGCGCAGCGGCTTTTCGACGGCTTCGTAGGCGCAGATGCCGAGAATGGTGCCGCTGATGACGCCGACGAAGGTAATGGCGTCGGAGGGTATCTGCATCCGCGCCATCAGCTTGACGACGACCGAAATGGCCAATGTGTGCCAGAGGTAGATCGAATAGGAGGCGTTGCCGAGATAGGTAAGGAGCGGAATGGAGGGCAATTTGCCGCTGCGCTCCACCGCCACTATGCCGAGCACGAGGGCAGCAGCGAGCGGTCCGCAGGTCACCTCATTGAAATCCAGGCTCAAAATCTGGATCGCGGCAAAGCCCGACAATGCGACGACGATCAGGGCAAGGCCGAGGCCTGCCCCCGGCACATGTCCAGATAGCCAGAGGCGTCCGAGGATTGCGCCCGCGACGAATTCCAGGATGATCGGCCGCGTATAGGTCAAGAGCAACGGCGACTGTGGGTCGATGATGCCGCCGGCAAGGACGAAGGCGAGGAAGATCGCCGTCATGCTGGCAAGCCGCAGCCGTTGAGGCAGAAACAGGCAGGCCGCGAAGATGACGTAGAAGAACATCTCAAAATTCAACGTCCATCCCTGCACCAGAACCGGCCAGATCTCGCCACCGCTCGTGCTTGGCGAGCGGACTGGAATAAACAGCAGGGAGCCGAGAATATGGCTTGCCGTCAGCTTCATGTTCGGAAACAGGCCAATGGTGGCGCCGGCGATCATGATGGCGGTCACGATCCAGTAGGACGGCGCGATGCGCTGCAGCCGGTCGAGCGCAAAACGCAGCGGCGTCACCGGCCGCCGCTCGCTCATGGTCCACATGATGAAGCCGCTGATGACGAAGAAGACGTCGACGCCCGCGGCGCCGATGCGGAAATGGCCGCCGCTGCGCTCGGCTGCGTGAAACAACACTACGGCGAGCGCGGCAAAGGCACGGAGATATTGGATGCCGTAGAGTGTCTTCATTGGCCCGTTCGCGGCTCCCAGTTGACGGGCGGCGCGAATGGTATCTGCTCGTCCGTTCGCGATGGCGTGTTGGCCGGCATGCGCGCTCGCATGGAAAGCTTTCCTGCTGTGAAGTAAAACAGGAAGGATCCGACATGGTACGGATTGAGAATATCGATCTCGACGAAGGAGCGGATCAGCAAGAGGGTCGCGACACCCAGAAGGATGTAGGATTCATCGTTTCTGATGTCGCTCAGAAAGCGGCTGATATGGCCGATGAAAGCCGTCAGCAGGATCGAGGCGAGCAGGAAGACGCCGATGAGTCCGGTTTCGACCGTAGTTTCGATATAGGTATTATGGAAATGGAAGCCGGCGCGGGAGGCGATAAAAAACTCATCCCACAGTCGCTCGGGCTCGGAGAAACCCTGGACCCAGTAAGCTTGATAGCCGACGCCGAAGAAAGGGTTCTGCTGTGCGGCCGCGATGCCCTGCTGCCAAAGATAGGTACGCCCGGTGAGCGTGGAATCCTTACCAAAGGCACCGAGAACAAGATCGACCGCACCGAGATAGACGCCGGCAACCGCTAGGATGACGCCGGAGACGGCCGCTGTCACAAACAGCCTTTTGCGCTGCTTGGGCGACAGATACAGGATGACACGCAGGCTTATGCATAATGCTACGACCAATCCTGTCGTCAGCACCGATGTTGCCGATGCCGAAGCATGGAGGCAATAGGCGGACAGCAGGCCGGCAAATCCTGCACCCAGCATCCAGATTCGACGTTCGCCAAGGACGAAGACGGCCGCGAAGGCGAAGTAGATGCCGAGCGAGGCATAAAAGCCGAGCTGGTTCTTGGAATCGAAGGCGCCGACGAAGCTGTAGCTTCCGTCGATCGGATCATAAGCGTAATAGCCGAACAATATCGAATAGATGAGCACGATGGCGGTGCCCGCGATCGCGCCGCGTGTCAGCGTGCGGATGTCGAGCGTGCGCATGGCGACTAGGGCGCAGAAGATATGGGTCATGTACTGGATCGCCGCGCGCGCCGTCGCGGAGGGGACGACCGACCAGAAGATCGACAGGCAGGTGAAAACGCCGAACGCGAAAAGCCAGAGCTGCCTGTTATAACTGCCAAGCACGTTCCGGTAGTCCATCATGACGAGCGGAAACCAGAGGGCATAATAGAGCAAAATGGAGGGTTGGCCGAAACGGGAGGAATAGGCAAACACGAAGAAGGAGAGAGCAATCGCCACCGCTCCGTAGGTGGCGTTGCTGCCTGGACGCACAAAGATCGATTTGGCTATCCGCATCGACTTTCCTATCGGATGGCAAGGCCGGTAGTGACTTTGATCAGGTCGCCCGGCAATACCTGCGTGTTTTCCTGCGCCTGGATTTCCTTCGACTGGCCGTTTTCGTCACGAATGATGGTGTAGGAGATGCTCACGCCCGGTCCGCTTGGATCGAGGTTGCTGGCGTCGGCGGATTGGGCCACGGCTTCCTGCATGAGCGATTGGCTGGTCGACAGCTTGAGCTGCAGCGTTTCCAGCTGCGTGTCCGTATCCTGCATGTCCTGGGCCAACGAGCTCTGCCAGTCGTTGTGCAGAGTGATCTCGTCCTGATTGGCCTTGTTGATATCCTGTTTGGCTTTCAGGGACGCGGTTTCCGTATCGAGAAGCGTCGCTTCCAGGTCGGAGGCGCGTTGTTCAGCAGAGATCCTGCGGGAGGCAAGCTCCAGCCCGCGCTCCGTCAGGCTTTCGACCTTGTCGCGGTCGGCCTTGGCCAAATCAAGCTGACGGCTCTGCGTGTCGTTCTTCTTCGAAAGCGCCTCGACTTCGTTCTGCAGGAGCGCCTTCAGATCTTCCAGGGATTTCAGCTGCGTCGTCATACGCTTGGCGCGCGTATCCATCAGCGCCTTCTCGCTCGCGAGCAGATTTGCCGTTTGCGGCAACTGCCTGAGCTCTGTCGGCACATCGATATCATCCTTGCCAGCCAATTCGGCCACCAGGCGCGCCTTGCGCATCAACAGGCGACTGCGCTCCGCCATATAGACGACGGCTTCGCCCTTGGCATTGATGAAATCGCGTGCAAAGCGTTGTCCGGCATCGGCACGGCGCATGCCGCCGCCAAGGCTTACGGCTTTCAGCACCGTCAGGTTGGGTGCGAACGGATATTCACCCGGGTTCTGCACTTCTCCTGAAAGGTAGATTGGCCGGAACTGCGACATCTCCACTGAAGCCGATGGACGGTCACGCAGGCCGAACTGCTTCTGCAGCCCGAGGCCGATGGCGTCGGCGATCTGATCCGTGGTCTTGCCGACTGCGGGCATGTCCCCAATGAAAGGAACCGAGATCGAACCGGATGGCCCTACGGTGTAATCGCCCGAAATGGTGGACCAGTCACGAACGGTGCCTTCGGCGGTCTGCCATTCGGCGACGCGCACATGCAGCTTGTCCATGACGCCCAGATGATATCCGGGAAGGTTTTCGGCCGAAGCCGAGACGGAAGCTACGCAAAGGCTGAGAGCAACGATAGTTGCACAGCACAGCGATGTATTGACACGTACAAGCCTCTTGGAAGGCCGAAATTCAATCATGCAGGATCTTCCCTGTTATTGGTAGGCAGCCCGCAAGACGCGGGAAAACCGCAGGAAACCTCCCGCGGTATCTGCCAGTCATCATCAATAGCTGCCGCGCGAGAGGCAGACTGCAGGAATGGTTTTGGCGATGATCACCATGTCGCTGCTAAGCGACCAGTTCTTCACATAATGCGTGTCGAAGGCGACACGGCTTTCATAGGAGACGTCGTTGCGGCCGCTGACCTGCCACAGACCGGTCAGGCCCGGACGGGACTGCAAATAATAGATTGCCGCGGTCTCGTAGCGTTCGAGCTCGTCTTCCACGACCGGGCGTGGTCCGACGACGCTCATTTCGCCGCGAATGATGTTGATGAGCTGCGGCAGCTCGTCGAGGCTGAGTTTGCGCAGGACGGCCCCGACGGTGGTGACGCGGGGGTCGTTCTGCAGTTTGCGCGTTGCGCGCCACTCTTCCATTGCTCTCGGATTGGCCTGCAGATGCGCATGCAGCACCTTGTCGCCATCGACGACCATGGTGCGGAACTTCAGGCAACGGAAGGTCTTGCCGTTATGGCCGATACGGCGATGACCGTAGAAAGCGGGGCCGCGGTCTGTAAGTTTCACCAACAGCATCAGCAGCAGAAAGAGCGGGCTGATGAGAATCAAAGCGAGCATAGCGGTAGAGACGTCGAAAACACGCTTCATTACTCCACCAGTGGGCGGAAAGACGTCGCTTTCCGCGGCGCTGAAAAAAGCCGATGTGGCCGATCTCGTCGCAGACTTCATAGAGAAAACTCCATTCATGTTGACGATTGGTCGGAAATTCTCGGACGCGTAATTAGAGCCGGGATGATCGGAGTGTAGGTTCCGATTTGGACTTTTTAAGCCAAACTTTTGTAGCAATATGACATGGCGGTATATATTTACCGCACCAGTGGTGACTTCGTTTAAATCAGTGATCAATTATAGAGGGGTTGTACTGTATCATGTTGCGTATAATGGCACGGTTGATAGCTCTGCCACGTCACAGTCGACGATTTCTAAGGATGTTATAGGCATCGAACGTTAAGTTGTTCATTATCATTGGCTTCGATAGCCTGTGTTCGGTTTCCCCTCAGCTATATGGCATTCTGATTTCTTCATAGGATATATTGCGCTGCAGCAATATTTTGCGGTGCACATACTGAGATCGGATTTTTCAGAACTTTGTAATAAAAGTTGATTGAATTGATGATGAAACCATGGAGGCGTGGCTGATCTCACGCTTCGCAAAAGTTGCATTATTTCATTATGCATCCATATAATTGCGAAGAGAAAGATGAACAAATTCAATTGTAATTATAATCGACGTGTAGTTTTAACAGGCTGGGGGTTACGGTCGTCTCAAATCGCAACGGATCTCCGTAACTTGGTTGAATCTCAATGAATCATAAAATATATTTAAGACTTAGGTCTGATAAGGGAGGAAAGACCTTGATCATTTTTCATTTGATGGTCGAGCGGGCGGGGTAAGATTATGTATGCGCCCCGCGTTTTCATCAGCATGCTCGGCACGCTGCTCGTATTTGCCATCGCAACATATTTCCTGACGAACTCGCTTTCGACCACCCTGATCGAAACGGTCATCTGTGCCGTCCTTCTGCAGATCGGCTATTTCCTGGGCGTGCTCTACCTTGTCTGGAAGGAGCGCAGGGCGCACGCGGCCCTGTCGAGCGAAGACAAGGTGCCGGCCTCGGGCCAGGAGGACACCAAGGTCGCCGGTCTGTCCGCCTCCAGTTTAAAGCGGTCGGAGCCGTTCAACCCCTGAACCGGCTGGACGATTAGATCTTTTGATGATCCGGCGGTTGTCGGATCGTAGCCATGTCCTAAGTCTCCGCCTGAACCATTGGAGGCTGACGTGACCGACAGTGCAGAAAAAAGTGTCTGCGTAATCATTGCCGCAAAGAATGCCAGCGACACCATCGGGCTGGCTGTTGCCTCAGCCCTTCGCGAGCCTGAAGTGGCGGAAGTCGTCGTCATTGACGACGGCTCGACGGATGGGACCGCCTCTGCCGCGGCCCAGGCCGATGACGGCAGCGGCAGGCTGACGATCCAGGAATTCGAAAAGAACCGCGGGCCGGCCGCAGCACGAAATCACGCGATCGACATATCCAAGGCCCCGTTGATCGGCATTCTCGATGCCGACGATTTCTTCTTTCCGGGGCGTTTTGCTGCGCTGCTTGCCGCTGACGATTGGGATTTCGTCGCAGACAACATCGCCTTCGTCAGTGCCGACACCGTTCCTGACGCCCATGCGCGGCTCGATCATTTCGATGCGAAGCCGCGTTTTCTCGATCTTGCTGCTTTCGTTGAGGGCAATATTTCCAAGCGCGGCGTGCGCCGCGGCGAGATCGGCTTCCTGAAGCCCTTGATGCGGCGCTCCTTTCTGGATGCGCATGGCCTGCGCTATAATGAGGCGCTGCGCCTCGGCGAGGACTATGACCTTTACGCCCGTGCTCTTGCCAGGCGCGCACGTTACAAGATCATCCATAGCTGCGGTTACGGCGCGGTCGTGCGCAGCGATTCCCTGAGTGGACGGCACAGGACAGAGGATTTGCGCCGCCTCTATGAGGCTGACCGGACCATTCTTGCCAAGGGCGGGCTTTCTTCAGAAGACGCGGCGGTGATCCGCCGTCACGAGCAGCATATCCGCGATCGCTACGAGCTCAGGCATTTCCTCGACATCAAGTCACAATCGGGGCTCCTGTCTGCCGCGATCCATGCGCTTTCGCATCCCTTCGCCGTCCCGGCGATTGCCGGCGGCATTCTGGCCGACAAGACCGAGCGCTTCCGCAAGCGGAGCGGAGCGCCCATCGCCCATGCCGGTGCAAACGGCCTGCGCTATCTTCTGCAGGCCGCTCCGAAATAGCGGTATCGCAGCTTACAGATAATCGCGGCGAACGCCTTCGACCGCATCGAGGAGGCGCTCCTTGCAGGCAGCAAGCGCGCTATCCTTGCTCAGTTGCGGCCTTGCCTTGCTTGCCTGCCACAGAGCCAGGGCGGAAGGCATGGCAAGTGCCTGCTTTGCCATGATGCGCAGCGTGGTCTGCTCGGGATCGGCAAGCATTACATTTTCCCCGTAGCGCTGCTTTCCGAGCTCGGCTGCTGCCTGCGTGCTGCGCTCGAAGCCGACACCCCAGAACTTCGCACCCTTGGCGATCGCCTCGGCGCGGGTCGAAACGGGGATGTGCTTGGGCTGGTAGGTGACGCCGAGCGAGCGAGCCCAGTCGTTCCATTTGAAGCTGTTGATGGAGCGCGAGGAGCTGACTGCAATCCATGGAACGCGGAAGGCATCGGCAAGGATGGCGCCGTGCATGGATTCCGCCACGATCAGTTCCGAGGCGGCAATCTCGCGGATCACAGCCTTCGCCTCGCCGCGGGGGTCGAGATAGGAAAGGCCGACGGTCTTGCAGATTTCGGGCCAGAGGCCAGCGGCGGCCGACTCCCAGTGCGGAATGAAGGTGCGCTTGCCGTTTTTGGAAATGTTCTGGAATTCGGGCATTTCCGTTACCAGGACGGCGGGATCGACAATGCCCATGGTGGCAGGCAAGCCAGCCTTTTCCGCTGTCAGCGGGCCGCGTACGCTGCGGATATCCCATTGCGACGTGTCGCGCATGTCTGGAAGGGAGCCATAACCGAAGCCGCTGCCGATGACGAGTTTGCGTCCCTCGTCGGGCAGGATCTCCGTGTTGAGGACGGTTCCGACGCCGACCAGCAATGTTTCCTGGTGAGCATCGCGAAGGCCGGGAAGTAGGAAATCCCAGAGCCAGAGATTGAGATCGTCACCGAAATTGCCATGGGTGGATTCCCAGTGGAACGGCTTCATACAGGACTCCTTGCTGATCCAAACGATAGCGGGGCATGCCGTGGCTCTTCGATGCGGCATGCGCAGCTCATGCTGCGCTGCAAAATCTAGGGCGCGAGCTTGCCGACGGCAAGCTGCATGACGCTTTGTAAAATCGCCGGGTCGCGCAAGGCCCATTTTGCCAGCAGTCCAAATTGCGGCAGACGCCGCTGCCGCATCTGCCGCGCCTGGCTCCAGAGCGCCTGCCGCCGGGCGCGGTTTTTATAGAGACGGATGGACTCGACATCCTGCGGCCGCCGAGAAAATCTCTGCTCCAGTGTGTTGAGCGCCGTCCATGTGTTGAATTGCTGACGCAGAAATTGCGGGGAATCGTTATCGATGCTGTGAAAGATGTTTACGCCTTCGCCACGCAGTGCACCGGCATTTTCACACAGCAATACCCGCTTGGCTGCGAGAATGCAGTCGCAGAAGAACAAGACATCCTCTGCCGCCAGCCGCAATGACGGCTCAAAACGAATCTTTTCGAAGACCGGCCGTCCGATCACCATGCAGGACATGTGCAAAAAGCTCCAATCCTGAAGCATGACACTGGCAATGTTCGGAATTTCGACGACGGCGGGCCTGTCCGACAATCGTATCGTATCGGCCGACTTTCCGAGTTCGGCGATGCTGAAATGATAATAGAACTCCTTGCCGCCATCGATGGAGTCCCAGTAGCAATCGGCGTTGTAATGGGTCAGCGTTCCGAAGGCGTTGCTGAGATGCTCCGGTGCCCATTCGTCATCGGAATCCAGGAAAGCCACGAACCGGCTCTCGGCGGGCACGCTGTTGAGGCCGGTATTGCGCGCGCCGCCGGGACCCGCGTTGGTCTGACGGATCACACGGATGCGCTTTCTTTCTTCATTGCTCAGCGACTGCAGTTCGTCTTCCGCCGGAAGCGGCGATGCATCGTCGATGATGAGGATATCGAAATCCTGAAATGTCTGCCGGGATATTGACCTCAACGCGCGCAGCAGAACGCCGGTTTGCTTCTGATAGAACGGAATAACAATTGTGATAGACGCCATTTTTCCGCCTTTACGGTTTTGATTCAGGGGCTTGCGGTCTCATCCCCGAGGGCATGATCATTGGCTTTTCAACGGCATCCGCGGCAATTTTCCGGCCGATTGGCCCATCACGGAGGTCGTTGTGACGCCAACAGGTAGCGTCCAATCGGTGTCGAGCAATGTTGAGAAACGAGATTTTCTGAAACTTTATCCGAGCGTGACAGGATGCAGACCATCCCGCGAGGGATCGTTGTGACACATTGCGCGCCATGATCGTACGTTGATGCATCCATAAGGGGAGCGACGTAAGCCGCTTTTCTTATAAGGATTGAAGTGCTGTCGCATTTTGGTCATGGTTCGCCCACCAAACTCTGCTGCACTGCAAAAATTCTTCACCTTCCAGTAAAAAAACAAGGCGGGTCGAACCCTTCGTCGGAAACCGGCATCGAAAAATCCGGCGAGAGTCTAAGTGCCTTTCGCAGCAGAGCTTTTGCCCAATTAAAATCGATTATTCCATGCTTAAAGGCATGCAAACGGACATTTTCAGCACTGATCCGCATATGATTTTCTACTCATTTTTGCTGCGGTGCCATATTCCCTTTCCAAAGAGCGCCCTAGGTTAACCCCTGCAAGCTCTGCTCTGCTCTGTTTGAAATGGCTGCTAGGGGGGATGCAGCACGAAGAAAGGGTGACAGACATCGTGAATGTGACTGCCAACGTGTCTTCGCGGATAAACCTCATGCGCATCGTGCTCATCTCGGGCATAATCTTTGTCCATATACCGTTCGATCCGCATAGCAGCCCGTTCAACGGCGCCTATGGCTTTTTCGATTGGCTGCGAGTGTTCCTTCGTGACAGCTTGTTCCGTGTCGGTGTCCCCTGCCTGAGCGTGATCTCAGGATACTTGCTGTTTCGGAATGGAAAGGCACCGCAGAGCTATACAGAGACCATTAGCCGGAAGACAAAGACAGTTATTCTGCCATTCCTGCTGTGGAATAGCGCGTTCTTCCTATTCGTACTTCTTCTTCAGTATTACGGTATCGGTGATGGATATCTTCCCGATCTGTCGGAAGCTAATCCGCATGTAATATCAAATCTCCTTCTGGCTATCGATGGCGAACCGATAAATCTCCCGCTCTATTTTCTCCGCGATCTTTTTGTTTGCATTTTGCTGTCGCCGGTTCTGGCTTTTCTTATTCGTCGTGCTCCGTTACCGACATTGGTCTTTCTGCTTTTGCTGGCGGCATGGCCCATATCTATCGGGATAGTGTTGCGGAACTCCATCCTCTTCAGCTTCAGCTTCGGAATCTACCTGAGCCTCCATCGTATCGACGTGACGCTCATAGATCGCTATGCCGCCCTGATCGCGCCTGCCTTCATCGCGCTTGCAGCGCTTCTGGCAACGGCTGCCTACATGACAGGGCCTGGATTGCCGTTGTGGCTTGAAGTTTGTCGCAATCTGATGGTGTTGGTGGGTATTCCCGGGTTCTGGGCAGTATCGGCAATCTTCATCCGTAGCCGCATCGGGCGGGGTCTGGCAGGAACCGGCAGCCTCAGCTTCTGGATCTTTTGCGCCCATTATCCGCTGCTTTTCTGTCTCTGGGTTCTTTGGAACCGCGGCGGAAGCGAACTCTATCCGATTTTCTATCTTTTGGCAGCCGCGCTTACCTTGCTGCTGTTGCCCTTGACCAATGGTATGGCGCGTTACGCCCTGCCAAACTTCCACAACCTGCTGACGGGCAGCCGAGTACGCCCGCAAGCCGAAACCCGTGCTGTCCAGAACCGCGCCGCCGAAGATCGGCAAGTGCGTTCGAAGCAAAGGTGATGCCATGACGACATCGAAAAGAAGTTACATGCAAAGACTTGGTCTTGTCTCAATCGCTCTCATGAGCGCGTGCTTCCTGTCACAGGCTGTGTCCGCCCAGGATGATCAGGCGACCGGCCAGTCATTCGTCGACAATTTCGAACGTCTGGATACCAGCCGCTGGTATATTTCCGATGGCTGGAACAATGGGGCGTATCAGAATTGCACCTGGTCGCGGAAACAGGTGAGCGTCAAGGATGGGACGCTGCAACTGCAGTTCACCCAGTCCAAGACCGGTGATCGCAATTATGCTTGCGGCGAAATCCAGACGATGAAACGTTACGGCTACGGCACCTACGAAGCGCGTTATCGCACAGCCAAGGGGCCCGGTCTCAACTCTGCCTTCTTCACCTATATCGGTCCGACCGACAAGAAGCCGCACGACGAGATCGATTTCGAAGTGCTCGGCAAGAATCCCGGCCAAGTCCAGGTCAACCAATATATTTCCGCCAAGGGCGGCAACGAAAAGCTGGTGCCGGTTGCAGGCGGTGCCGACCAGGACTTCAACGATTATGCCTTCGTCTGGGAAAAGGATCGTCTGCGCTACTACGTGAACGGCAAGCTCGTTCAGGAAGTCACCGATCCTTCGAAGATACCGACGAACGCGCAGAAGATCTTCTTCAGCCTGTGGGGCACCGATACGCTCAGCGGCTGGATGGGCAAGTTCGCCTATAGCGGCGAGCCGGCAACCATGGAGATTAAGCGCGTCGCCTTCACTGCGGCGGGAGAGAAGTGCCTGTTCCCGGAATCGATCACCTGCAAGCTCGATTGAACATGGCCAGCCGCGTGGCATCTCGCGCGGCCGGTTGCAATGCCGCCATGCAACACCAACCACACAAGGCGCGCGGTCCAGACCGGGCGCAAAAGCGGAAATTTTGATGCTGCATATACTGTATTTCGTCCATGATCTTGCCGATCCGGCTGTGCGCAGGCGGGTGCTGATGCTGCAGGCCGGTGGGGCACTCGTAACGCTCGCGGGGTTCCGGCGCGATGACAATGCGTTGGCTGCCATTAACGGCGTCGCGCCGATCGAGCTCGGCAAGACGCAGGATGCCCAGTTTGCGCAGCGTATCGCGGCGGTGGCCAGATCGGCGGCGAAGCTGCGTGGTGCGCTGCGCTCGGTCGCAAGGCCGGATCTCATCATCGGCCGCAATCTCGAAATGCTGGCGTTGGCCAATCGCGCCAAGTCCGTCTTCGGCGGTGATATGCCGATCGTTTATGAATGCCTCGATATTCATCGACTGCTGCTGCGCGACGATGTCGTGGGTAGCGCCCTTCGCAGTGCTGAGCGTCACTTCGGTTCGCAGGCGGCGTTGCTGGTGACCAGTTCGCCAGCCTTCATCGAACGTTATTTCCGCCCGCGCTCCGGGCTGCATGTGCCGGTCATGCTGCTCGAAAACAAGGTGCTGGCGCTTGAGCCTGCGGCGCGCGCCATCACATCGGCCGCAAGACCGCCGGCTGCGGGCAAGCCCTGGAAGATTGGCTGGTTCGGCGCCCTTCGCTGCCGCAAGTCCTTGGCCTTGCTCGATCAATTCTCGCGCCGGATGGAGGGCCGTTTCGAGATTGTCCTGCGCGGCAGACCGGCCTATTCCGAGTTCGAGGACTTCGATCGCACCGTCCGCGATGCACCCTTCATGCATTTTGGCGGCGCCTACAAGAACCCTGAGGATCTCTCGGCGATCTACGGCGAAGTCCAGTTTTCCTGGGCGATCGACTTTTTCGAAGAGGGACTGAATTCCAGCTGGCTGCTGCCGAACCGCCTTTACGAAGGTGGTCTTTACGGCGCCGTGCCGATCGCGATCAAGGAGACGGAGACGGCAAGATTTCTTGCCAGCCGAAAGATCGGGCTAACGCTTGACAGAGCCGATGCCGACCATCTGGCGGCGCTTTTGGGTGAAATGGACGTGAAGCGCTATCTCGCCGCTTTCGAGGCTGTGGCGTCCCAGGATCATAAACAATGGATGGTGGATCGCGCCGACTGTCAGTTGCTGGTGCAGCGGCTGGCATCGTTGACGCGCGCCAACGAGCAGATGACCGAGATACAGGCCCTCCCACAACTGCATCGCAATAGAGGTGGATTGCAATGACGACTGGAAGTTCAGGGGATATGCGTTGCGTAATCGTTATTCCTTGCCTCAATGAGGAAAAGCATATCGAGCCGCTGATCGACAAGCTCGGGCGGGCTCTCGACGAACTCGATGCGAAGATCGTGGTGGCTGATGGCGGCAGCACAGATCGCACGCGCGAGATCGTGCGGTATATAGCCGAGAGAGATCCGCGCGTTCTCCTGCTCGACAATCCGAAGCGGCTGCAGAGTGCGGCGATCAATCTCGCCATCGAGACTTTCGGTGACGATCATGAATATTTCATCCGTATCGACGCCCATGGCGATTATCCGGACGATTATTGCCAGACGCTGGTGCAAGAGGCCGGTGCGACGGGCGCGGATTCCGTCGTCGTTGCCATGCGCACCATGGGTTTCAGCGCCTTCCAGAAGGCGACAGCCGTCGCTCAGAACTCCAAGCTCGGCAATGGCGGCTCCAAACATCGCGAAGGGGCCAAGGGCCATTGGGCGGAGCATGGACATCATGCGCTGATGCGCGTTGCCGCCTTCCGTGCCGTCGGCGGTTACGACGAAACCTTCAGCCACAACGAGGATGCCGAGCTGGATTATCGGCTGAACAAGGCGGGCTATCGGATCTGGTTGACCGACAAGACCGCCATGACCTACTATCCGCGCGCCAGCGTTCCGACGCTCTTCAAGCAATATCTCGGTTATGGCCGCGGCCGCGCGCGCAATATTCTCAAGCACCGCAGCATGCCGAGCATGCGCCAGATGCTGCCGCTTGCGGTCGTGCCGATTTTCATCGGTGCCTTCCTGGCGGTCCTCAACTGGATTGCGGTCATCCCAGTTGGTCTGTGGGCTGTCGCTTGCATCGCCTACGGTTTCTGGATCGCTCTCGGCCAGAAGAACCCCTACGGTCCTCTGGCTGCAATTTCCGCCATGGTCATGCATTTCGCCTGGTCCATGGGCTTCTGGATGGAAGTTTTCAGCTTCCGCAATCGCAGGGTCGCGTCATGACACAAGTCCATCGGCGCCCCATTAAGATCGACATAGCGGTCTGCACCTATCGGCGGGCGGAGCTCGATCAGACACTGCTGTCGCTTGCCGTGCTCAACGTCCCCACAGGTGCGGTCATCCGGATCATCGTCGCCGACAATGATGTGACGCCAAGCGCGCGGGGCCGCGTCGACGCCATGCGTTCGGCCGTGCCCTTCGAGATTGTCTACGTCCATTGCCCGGCATCGAACATCTCGATCGCGCGCAATGCCTGCCTCGATCATGCAAGCGGCGATTTCCTCGCCTTCATCGATGACGACGAGACTGCCTCGGAGGACTGGCTGACGGAAATGCTCATCATGGCCGACACGACGGGCGCCGACGCCGTTCTTGGTCCCGTGCAGGCGGTCTACGCGAATGTCGCTCCGGCATGGATGCAGCGCGGCGATTTCCATTCGACCTTACCTGTCTGGGTCGCGGGAGAAATCCTGACCGGCTACACCTGCAATGTGTTGCTGCGCCGCGGTGCGCCTTCGCTTGCCGGCCGGCGTTTCAATATCGCACTCGGCCGCAGCGGCGGCGAAGATACCGAGTTTTTCATCCATATGCACAAGGCGGGCGGCCGGATTGCTTATGCCGAGGATGCGCTGGTCTACGAACCCGTTCCCAACAATCGCGCCACCGTTTCCTGGCTGTCGAAGCGCCGGTATCGCATGGGCCAGACGCATGGACGCATGCTGCTGGAGGCCGCGAGCGGTTTTGGGCGCTGGCGAGCAATCGCGCTTGCGGGCACGAAATCCGCCTATTGCTTCGTTGTCGCGGCTTTGCTTTCGGCATCGCCCATCAAGCGGCATCGCTATGGCCTGCGCGGCATCATGCATGCCGGCGTCGTCAGCGGTCTCTTCGGAGTTCGCGAAATAGAACAATACGGAAATCTGGAGAAGGCACCTCAATGACGGATTTCATCCCCGATGTCAGCTTCGTCATCGCTGCCTATAATGCCGAGGAAACGCTCGAGCGCGCCATCGACAGCGCGCTGGCCCAAGGTGCCGTCAGCATGGAAGTGATCGTCGTCGACGATTGCTCGACGGACGGCACGCGCGAGATCGCCGGCAATCATCCCGATCCACGGGTACGCCTCGTTGCCATGGCCCGCAACGGCGGTCCGGGCGCTGCCCGCAATGCCGGGCTGGATGCTGCCCGGGGCCGCTGGGTTGCCGTGCTCGATTCCGATGATGCCCTGCGTCCGGACCGCATGGCCCGCCTGATCGCCAGAGCGGAAAAAGCCGGGGCACAGATCGCGGTCGACAATCTCGACGTCATCCGCGAGGACGCGGGTACGATATTGCCGATGTTCCCGGAGCCGATGCTGGCACGCATGCCGACGCTGACGCTGGCAAAGTTCATCGCCTCCAACATGATTTTCCAGTCGGAGCACAATTTCGGCTATATGAAGCCGGTCTTCGAGCGAGCTTTCGTCGAAAAGCATCGCCTGCGCTTCGATGAGACCCTGCGGATTGGCGAGGATTACATTTTCCTCGCTTCCGCGCTTGCTCGTGGCGGCCTCTGCGCCGTCGAGCCGACCGTAGGCTACTTGTATTACATTCGCTATGGGTCGATCTCACGTGTTCTCAGGCAAGACCATGTCGAAGCCATGCTTGCCGCAGACACCAGATTCTTCGCCGAACATCCCTTCGGGGCTGCTGCCCTTGCCGCGCAGCGGCGACGCACGCGCAATCTGAAGGACGTCATCGCATTCCTGAAGTTGGTCGACAGCATCAAGGAACGTGAATTGCAGGCGATGCTCAAGATCGCATGCCTCAACCCGCGGGCGGTGCGCCATCTCAGCATGCCGATCTTTGCGCGTTTTCGTCGGTTGGCCGCATCTCTGCGGAGCGGTCGCCAGCCGTCGCCTACCTCCCAACTTTCCTCCCCTCTGCCCAATATGGGCGCAGGCCCTCACTCTAACAAAGGATAGAGCCATGGACCCCAAACGTCGTGTGAGAAAAGCAGTCATCCCGGTTGCCGGCAATGGAACGCGCTTCCTGCCCGCCACCAAGGCGATGCCAAAGGAGATGCTGACGATCGTCGATCGTCCCGTCGTGCAATATGCCGTCGATGAAGCCATCGAAGCCGGCATCGAGCACATCGTCTTCGTCACCAGCCGCAATAAGTCGGCGATCGAAGATCATTTCGACGACACGCCGGAGCTGATTTCTTCGCTGCAAAGGGCAGGCAAGAGCCACCAGGTCAGCGAGCTGGAACGCCTCCTGCCGCGGCCGGGCGCTGTCAGCTTCACCCGCCAACAGGCTCCGCTCGGCCTCGGCCACGCCGTCTGGTGTGCCCGCGACCTCATTGGCAACGAGCCTTTCGCACTGCTTTTGC
The DNA here is from genome assembly GCF_030182565.1 of Rhizobium centroccidentale. NCBI lineage: Bacteria > Pseudomonadati > Pseudomonadota > Alphaproteobacteria > Hyphomicrobiales > Rhizobiaceae > Rhizobium > Rhizobium centroccidentale. The sequence goes on from NZ_JAQJCG010000003.1 coordinate 37,588, forward strand.
CTGACATGCTCTGCTACGGCATTCGCGGCTGCATGGCCGGCTTGATGGACCTCTATAATGAGACCGGCGGCAACATCGTCGCCGTCGAGGAATGCGCTCCGGAAGAAACCTCGAAATACGGCATCATCGGCAAGGGCGAGTCCGTGCGCCATGGCTTTGCCGTAACCAAAATGGTCGAGAAGCCGCATCCGTCCGAGGCGCCTTCAAACTTTTACCTCAATGGCCGTTATATTCTGCAGCCCGAGATTTTCGACATTCTGGCCCGTCAGGAACGCGGCGCCGGCAATGAGATCCAGCTGACCGACGGCATGCTGCGCCTTTCCGAGACGCAATCCTTCCATGCCCAGGTCTATAATGGACGTACGTTCGACTGCGGGTCCAAGCACGGCTTCATCGAAGCGAACGTCGCCTTCGCGCTCGCTCGCTCCGATATCGGCAGCTTGGTCTATGACTCGATCCGCAACATGGTCGTCTCGCACGAAGCGCAGATGACCGCCGCTTAAGCCTGTCACATTGTGGCCTGCGGCCGGGAAGGCCGCGGGCCATGGCTATTATTCATTCGGGCTTCTCCGACAAGGTGGTCGCCATGCATCAGAAGAACTTCACTTTCCACAGCGCTCTTCCACAAGCGGAGTCGCAGGATAGCTTTATCGATCTCGACCGGCTGATGGCCGTCGTGATCCGGCGCATCCGCACCATCATTTTCGCCGTGGCCGCTTTTGTCATTCTGGCCGTCGCCTATCTGCTTACTGCGACCTCGAGCTATACCTCGATGACGCAGATATTGCTCGACGAAAGCATGACGAAATATGCCGAGGATCAGCCGCCGGCGGCAAGCAGCCAGCAGGCGGACATGGAGATCGCCAGCGCGGTCGAAATCCTCAAATCGAACGAGATGGCGTTGCGCGTCGTCGACACGGCAGGCCTTGCGGACAACAATACTCTGCTCAATCCGCCCGTATCTCCGGCGGCCTTGCTCAAATCCGGCGTCAGCCTGATCGTCAGCGTCTTCACGCCTGGTCGCCCGCCTATGACGCCCGAGGAACAGCGGGAAGCCCAGCGTCAGAAGGTTGCTGCCGTTCTGCAGGATAATCTGAAGGTCGAGCGCGTCACGCGAAGCTCGGTCGTCGCCGTCTCCTTCAGTTCGACGGACAAGCGTCTCGCCGCCAAGGTTACGAGCGCTTATGCCGACGCTTATCTGACCGACCAGCTGAACGCCAATTTCGATGCGACCGAACGCGCTTCCGTCTGGTTGCAGGAACGCTTGAACGACCTGCGCCAGCGCGCCCAGGAGGCTTCGCTCGAAGTCGAGAGATACAAGGCCGACAATGGTCTGACGTCAACTGGCGGCGAACTGATGTCGGAACAGCAGATTTCCGACCTGAACAAACAGCTGATCATCGCGCAAGCCGATACGGCCAGCGCTGCCGCCCGTTACAATCAATATAAATCGATCATCGACCAGGGCCCTGACAACGCCGTCAAGAATGCGACCATCTCGTCGAGCTCGACCGACAATTCGGTGCTGCAGGATCTCAAGACGCGCTATCTCGCCGTCGAAAAGCGCGAACAGGATGTCACGCAAAATTTCGGCGCCGATCATCCGCAGGCAGTGGCGCTCAAGGCCGAGCGGCAGGACATCACCCGGCAAATCTATCAGGTCCTTCAGCAGCTCACTGCCAGCTACAAGAACGAGTATGATGTCGCTCAGTCGCGGGCGGAATCGCTGCGTGAAAGCATCGACAAGGTCGTCGGCAAGAATTCCGAGGCTAATAAGTCGTTGGTTCACCTGAATGAGCTGAACCAGAAGGCATCCGCGCTGAAGACGCTCTACGAATCCTATCTCGGCCGCTTCGAACAGGCGACGCAGCAGCGTTCCTTCCCGATTGCCAAGGCACGCGTCATCTCGGTGGCCGGGGTGCCGACCGCGCCGTCCAGCCCGAAGAAGACGCTCGTCATGGCGCTTTCGGTCATCCTCGGTCTGATGGTTGGATGCGGTGTTGCTGCGTTTCAGGAGTTCCGCGACCGCTACTTCCGCGTCGAGGCCGACGTGCGGGCTGCTCTCGGTTTGAAGTTCCTGGGCTATCTGCCGCTGCTCGGCCAGCAGAGCAAGAGCAAGAGCAAGAGCAAGAAGAAGTCGCGCAAGGGTGATGCCGGAGCGGAGCCGATAACGGCGGAAGAGGGAGAAAACGGCGTCGCCTTCGAGCGCATAATGCGCATCTCCGTCGAAGCGCCGCGCTCGATCTTCGCCGAGACCTTGAGGAACGCCAAGCTCGCCAGCGACGTGATGCTGCAGGGCCGCGCCGACCGTGTCATCGGCGTCGTCTCGGCACTGCCGGGCGAAGGCAAATCGACGACGGCTGCCAATTTTGCCGCCCTGCTTGCGAGCAGCGGCAAGCGCACGCTGCTCATCGATGCCGACTTGCGCAATCCGGGTCTCAGCCGGACCCTGAAGACGCCGCCGCAGGCCGGCTTGATCGAGGCTGTGCTTGGCGAGGTGCCTTGGACGAATGCTGTGAAGGTCGATCCGCGTACCAAGCTTGCCATTCTTCCGGTCGCCGTGCGCGATCATCTGCTGCACACCAGCGAGCTTCTGTCCTCGCAGGGCATGCAGCATCTGATGGAAAATGCCCGCAAGATGTTCGATTACATCATCGTCGATCTTGCGCCGCTTGGTCCGGTCATCGATGCAAAGGCCTTCGCGCCGCAGGTCGATGCCTTCCTGCTGGTGACCGAATGGGGCGCAACGCCGACCAATCTGGTGCGTGATGTTCTCGAGCAGGAGCCGCAGATCAACTCGCGCATCCTCGGTGTGATCCTCAACAAGACCGACATGTCGGAACTACCGCGCTACAGCGATTTCGGCGGAACAGAGCGCTATCGGCAGAAATATGTGAGCTACTACACCGAGGTGCAGCCGCGTGCCCAGGTAGACGCTTAGCCCGCTTCTGTCTTGCCGGTTTTGAGCCGGCTTCCAGCCAGCGCATGTTCCCGCCAGATCGTGAATATGCCCGCCGCAACAACGATGAGCGCGCCTAGGATCATGGGCGCGCTCAGCTTTTCGCCGAATATCATGACACCAATAATGGCGGAAAAGACGAGCTGCAGATAGGTCAGTGGCTGGATCACCACCGCGTCCAGCATGTCGTAGGCTCGGATGAGGAAATAATGGCTCGAAACGCCAGTCAGACAAAGAATGCCCATGAAGATCCAGTCATGGGGCGCAAGCGACGTCCAGAAGAACGGCCCGATGCAGGTCATGGCGATCGCGCCTACCACGCCCGTATAGAAAAAGCTGGTCATGGCCCCGTCCTCGCGGCTGACATAGCGTGTCAGGACGACGTAGAGCGAAAATAGCAATGCGCCGAAGAGCGGCACTAGGAAGCGCGCATCGAAGACGCCGCTTTCCGGCTTCAGGATCAACAGCACGCCGACGAAGCCGAAACAGATTGCCAGCCATCGCCGCCAGCCGACCTTCTCGCCGAGGATCGGGATGGACAGCAGGGCTACCATCAGCGGACCGGATGAAAAGATCGCCTGAGAATGGGCAAGGCCGACGATGACGAAGGACGAGATGGCGACGACGATCTGTGCGGCGAGCAACAGGCCTCGGGCAATCTGCAGGACAGGGCGCTTGGTCCTGACGTTGCGCCGCAAGCCGCCGGGTGCGCGCGAAGCCATCGCGATGGCGAAAAGCATGAAAGCCCAATAGCGGATCATCGCCACCAGAAGCGGCGGGTAGGCGCTGACAAGGTGCTTGGAGATGCCGTCCTGTATGGCGAATATGCTGATTGCCAACAGCGTGAAGACGTAACCGGTACTATTGGATTTCATGGCTTTCGAAGGAAGAAGATGTGCAAGGCCCCAGAGGCGCCGGAACTCGGCATCACATTCACATTAGGTCATTCATCGGTTCAATCATAGGCTCCATGTTCGCGGTCCGGTCCACCCGCAGAGCCGCGCATCAGCCCTTTTTGTGATCCGCGACGAAAGCCGTAAAACCATCGACGAAGGCCGCAAGATTGTGTTTCACCTTCTCGTCGACGATTGCGCCATCGGCATCAAAGACACTGCCGGCACGTGACACCATCAGCCGGCCGCCGAACCAGGCTTCGGCGCCGAGCGTGCGCAGCACTGTCAACCAGGCGTTCTGGCTGAGGATGGTGCCGAAATTGCCCGGCGAAGCTCCGAGGACAGCGATCGGCTTTCCGCCGAAAACCTGGGCGATGTCGGTGGAGGGCCGGCTCATCCAGTCGATTGCGTTCTTGAAAACGCCCGGAAGCGAATTGTTGTATTCCGGCGTAAACAGGATCAGCCCATCGGCTGAAATGGCGAGGTTCTTGAGTTCCTGTACTTTTTCCGGAATGCCATCCGCAGCCTCGATATCGGCGTCGTAAAGCGGCACGCCATGGATGGTGCGAGCGATCAGCTCGACGCCGCTTGGTGCCAATTCGACGGCCGCGTGTAGTAGGGCCGTGTTGAAGGAGCCTTTACGCAGGCTGCCCGATATGCCGAGTATCTTCATCGCTTCCCCCATTTGCCGTGATGGGAAGACATTTATGCTTCGCCGCCCTTCGTCAAGGCCTGACGGAATCTTATGTGGTGAGCAACGACTTCGGCTTGACCGTGTTTACCTCCGGGAGGCGTGATCCGGATCGGCGCCGAAGCCGATGCTGGACGCCGCCGGCATCACGGGCCCTGTTGAGGCCGCCTGGTTTCGGTTGCCGCTCTCAGGGAGCATCGCCTATGTCATCAGCGCTGACTGAGTAGTCCGCGGGCAACTTGCCGCCCGCTCAGTCATGCGAATGGGTTTCGCGGTGATCTGCGCCGTCGTCCGATGGAATGATGTGCAGGTTCCCGAAGCGTACGCCGCGCTGTGTCACGACGCTGTCGGCAAAGGTCTTTATTTCGTCCACCTTACCCTTCAGCACGGAGACTTCGAGGCAATCTTGCCCGTCGATATGAACATGAAGCGTCGAGACTGAAAGATCGTGGTGATCGTGTTGCGCTGTCGTCAGCCGGCGCGACAGGTCGCGGGTCTCGTGTTCATAGACATAGGCAAGGGCTGCGTAGCATCTCGCTTCGCCATCTATGGTCGGTTGCGCGCGGGTCACGGCATCGCGGACGAGATCGCGCAAGGTTTCCGAGCGGCTGGCATAGCCACGCTGCGCGCTGATCTTGTCGATCGTCTCCAGAAGATCGTCGTCGATGGTGATGGTAATCCGCTGCATATCCCGATCCTGTTCCCCACGGTTCGTCGGTGTCGACTAGAGGAAATTTCGAGCGGATTTGCAACGGTGCCCGGCGTTATTGGCGGCCACGGAAACGACGCTGATAGGTCGGGTCGTAGAGCGAGCTTTCGCGGAAATCGCTGGCGCCAAGCGATGGACCGACAAAGATCAGAGCCGTGCGCTCGATCGGATCGGCGGCCACCTGCGCTTCGATCGTGGCAAGCGTACCCCGAATGATCCGCTCATCGGGCCAGGAAGCCTTGACGACGATCGCAACCGGGCAATCTGGGCCGTAGAGCGGCGTCAGATCCTCGACGACGTCTTTGAGCGCATGGATTGCAAGGTGGATGGCGAGCGTGGCGCCGGTCGCGCCGAATTTCGCCAGCGTCTCATTGTTCGGCATCGGCGAGGCACGGCCTGAAACGCGGGTGAGGACAAGGCTTTGAGCTACGGCCGGGATGGTCAACTCGCGCCCGAGCGCCGAGGCGGCAGCCGCGAAAGCGGGAACGCCTGGGGTCAGCGTATAGTCGATGCCACGCTGCTCCAACCTGCGGATCTGCTCGGCGACCGCGCTCCAGACCGAGAGGTCGCCCGAATGCAGGCGCGCGACATCCTCGCCGGCTCTAGCGGCTTTCAGATATTCCGCCTCGATCTCGTCAAGCGACATCGGCGCCGTATCGATGATGCGGGCGCCGGGTGGGCAATATTGCAGCAGTTCCGGCGAAACGATCGAGCCGGCATAGAGGCAGACCAGGCACTTGCCAATCAGATCCCGTCCGCGCACCGTGATCAGGTCAGCGGCTCCTGGGCCTGCGCCAATGAAATGCACCGTCATCGCTCTACCTCATTCTCAATTATGGCTTGGTCCACGACCATTGCGTTACCGGCATGGCCGGCCGCCAGCCAGTCATGCGGCCGACAGGTGCGGCGCGCGCAATGTCGATGCGGATCAAGGAGCCGCCGCGGCGTGCCTGCTCGGCCAGCAGCAGCGCTTCCATTTCCGTCGTGACGGCATTGGCGACCAGCCTGCCGCCGCTTTTCAATTCGACGATAGCGGCCTCAAGCACGCCGGCATCGCTGCCGCCGCCGCCGATGAAGATCGCATCGGGCGCGGCGAGGCCAGAAAGAGCCGCCGGCGCCTCGCCTTCGACAATGGTCAGGCCGGGCACGCCGAAATTGCCGGCATTGCGACGGATACGCGCCGCACGCTCGGGCGATGCCTCGATGGCAATGGCGCGCAGCGACGGATCGGCGAGCATCCATTCGATGCCGATCGAACCGGAGCCGGCGCCGATATCCCAGAGCAGCTCACCGTGGCGTGGCGCGAGTGCCGATAGCGTCATCGCGCGGATCTCCCGCTTGGTGATCTGGCCATCATGTTCGAAAAGCTCGTCGGCCAGGCCCGCGCTCAGTGGCAAAATACGCGCGCCGGCTTCCGCCTTGACCTCGATGCCGCAGATATTCAGATCGTTGATGCCGGAAAGGGCAAAGTCAGCCGCAGTTTGCCGGGAGACTTTCTCGTGTGGTCCCCCCAGCGCTTCCAGAACCGTAAGCTCGGATGGGCCGAAGCCGGAGTTTTGTAGCAGGGAGGCCACTTCGCTGGGGCCTTTGCCATCGGATGTCAGCGCCAGGATTTTGCGGCCTGGATGCAGATGCGGCCGGATGAGATCGATCGGCCGTCCGTGCAGCGACAGAACCGTCGTCTCCTGCAGGGGCCAGCCGAGGCGCGATGCGGCGAGGCTGAAGGAGGAGGGCGCCGGGATCACAGTCATTTCGGCGGCTGGAATGTGCCGCGAAAGTGTCGCGCCGACGCCATAGAAAAACGGATCGCCGGAGGCGAGAACCACCGTCGGCTTGCCGCGCCGGGCAAGCACCGCCTCGACGGATTTTTCGAATGGCGAAAGCCATTGATGCGTTTCGCCAGAGATCAGCGAGCTCATCAACTCGATATGGCGCGTCCCGCCGAAGACGACCGGCGATGAGGCGATCAGCCGCTTGGCTTCGTCGCCGAGACCGGCTGGACCGTCTTCGCCGATGCCGATAAGAGTGAGCCAGCGTTGAATTGAAGGTGTCTCAGCCATGGGCAAGGCCCGCATTCTGATCCTCGGCGGCACCACGGAAGCCCGCGCGCTGGCGACGGCTCTTGCCTCGCGAGCGGATTTCGAGGTCATCCTGTCGTTTGCCGGACGAACCGCCGATCCGGCGCCCCAGCCCGTTCCGGTGCGCAGCGGCGGTTTCGGCGGCGCTGAGGGGCTTGCCCGCTATGTCAGCGACAAAGAGATCGACCTGTTGGTAGATGCCACGCATCCTTTTGCAGCCCGCATCTCGGCCAATGCCGCAGCGGCTGCTGCTCAATGCCATGTGTTCGCTTTCGCGCTGCGCCGTCCCGCATGGGTGCCGGTCGAAGGCGATGATTGGCTTTCCGTGCACAGCGTTTCGCAAGCTATCGCTACACTTGGCGCCAAGCCCTTGCGTGTCTTCCTTGCAACCGGCCGTCAGGAGGCGCATCAGGCGAACGCCGCGCCGCAGCACCATTATTGGATCCGCAGCGTCGATCCCGTCGAGCCGCCGCTGACGGTGCCGCATGTCAGCTACATTCACAGCCGGGGTCCGTTTCGCCTGGCCGACGAGCTTGACATGCTGCGACAGCATCAGATCGAGGTCGTCGTCGCCAAGAACAGCGGCGGTGACGCGACCTACGGCAAGATCGAGGCCGCAAGGCATCTCGGCATCAAGGTAATCATGATCGAGCGCGCCGAGACCGCCGGCTTGCCGGTGGTCGAAACGGTGGATGCTGCGCTCGATCGGATCGATCATTTCGTCTCTTCCCTAATGAACCGCGGCGTATAAACCAGATCCGGGCGTCCTTCGCGGGCAATGATGCGGGTTTCGGCCGAGCCGATGATGACGCAGGTTGCCATATCTGCTTGTGACGCCTCTGCGTCGCCAAGCCGTGCCACTGTCATGCGCTCGTCAGGACGGCCCGCGGCCCGACCGAAGATGACAGGTATTTCACCGGGCAGTACGGCGCGCAGAATTTCGAAGGCTTTGCCGAGCTGCCAGGGGCGCGCCTTGCTGATCGGATTGTAGAGCGCGATCACGAAGCCCGCTTCGGCGACGGCGCGAAGACGACTCTCGATCAGCGGCCAAGGCTTCAGATTGTCCGAAAGCGAGATGGCGCAAAAATCGTGGCCGAGCGGCGCGCCGATGCGCGCAGCGACTGCAAGCATGGCCGTAATGCCGGGCACGACCACAAGGTCGATTGTGCGCCATTCCGCCGGGCCGTCATCGATCGCCTCGCAGACGGCGGCCGCCATGGCAAAAACGCCGGGATCGCCGCCAGAGACGACGCAGACATTGACGCCCGCTGCCGCCCGCTGCAGCGCCACCTTGGCGCGGTCCAGCTCCTCGCGATTGTCGGATGCCTGACGGATCTGGTCACTGCGGAGCGTCAGGCGGTCGAGATAGCGACCGTAACCGTAGAATTCATGGGCATCAGCGACGGCAGCCAGCGCCTCCGGCGTCGTTTGCGCGGGATTGCCGGGGCCGGTGCCGATCACATAGAGGCGCCCGCTCATGGCCTGCTTTCCCAGCCGGGGACCAGAACCAGCGAAAAATAGGGTGCTTCAGCATCGTCGCGGCTGGCAAGCGGCGTCATGGCACCGTTCGCCATCGTGCCGCGCTCGACATAGATCGCTTCTTCCAGCCGGCCGGCGGCATCGAGCGCGCGGCGGATTTTTGGCAGATTGCGGCCGACTTTCATGATGACGGCAGCCTGTGTGTCGCCCAGACGGCGGGCAAGCTCGGCTTCCGCCATGGTTCCGGGCAGGACAGAGAGAACGTCATCTCCCTGCACCATCGGCAAGCCGGCGAGCGACCAGCAGCCGGACATGGCCGTCACGCCCGGAATGACCTCTGTGGGGAAGCGATCGACGAGGCGCACATGCAGGTGCATGTAGGAACCGTAAAACAGCGGATCGCCTTCGCTGAGTACGGCAACCGTCTTTCCCTCGCGAAGATGCGCCGCCACCATCTCGGCCGAGGCGTCGTAGAAGGCGGTGATCTGACGGAGATATTCCGGCGCGTCCTTATCGATCTCGGTGGTGACCGGATAGTAGAGCGGCAGCAATTTTACATCGGCTCTCAGAAGCTCGCCGACGATAGCCTTGCCGTTGCCGCCTCGGCCCTGCTTGGCAAAATAGGCAACCACGTCCGCGCGCTCCAGGGCCTTGACGGCCTTGACCGTCAGCAATTCCGGATCGCCGGGGCCGGTGCCGACACCGATCAGGCTTCCGTTGGACGGCGCGCTCATAGACCCGGCCTCGCGAGAGCATTGAGTGCCGCTGCCGTCATGGCGCTGCCGCCAAGCCGGCCGCGCACGATGGCAAAGGGAACGCCGTAGGAGTTTTCGGCGAGTGCATCCTTCGATTCTGCCGCGCCGACGAAACCGACGGGCATGCCGATGATGGCGGCAGGCTTCGGCGCACCATCGCGCAGCATTTCCAGAAGGTGGAAGAGGGCGGTCGGCGCATTGCCGATGGCAACGACTGAGCCGGCGAGGCGGTGCGTCCAAAGATGCATGGCGGCGGCCGAGCGCGTATTGCCGATGGTCTTAGCGATCTCAGCCGTGCGCGGATCCTGCAAGGTGCAGATCACCTCATTGGCAGCCGGCAGGCGCGCGCGGGTCACGCCGCGCGCGACCATTTCCGCGTCGCAGAAGATCGGCGCACCATCAGCCAGCGCTTTGCGGGCGGATGCGACGAAATCGGGCGAGAACAGGAAATGCTCCGCGGCTTCCACCAATCCGCAGGCATGGATCATGCGGACTGCGACATCGGCCTCGGCTTCGGGAAAACGCTGGAGATCGGCTTCGCTGCGGATGATTGCGAAGGAGCGTTCATAGATCGCATCTCCCTCGCGGATATAGTCATAGTCAGGCATTTCTATCCCTGTCGTAAAGCCGTCGCGATTGCGTCCCGGCCGAGCCGTTTAAGACACTGCTGTGCCGATTCGCCAGCAGCTTTGTTGTTTCGCACCAGTTCTCCGAGCGCAGCCAACGCTGGTTTCAGGTCTTCCTTGTGGATGTAAGCCACCGGCTCTGATGATGATGACCCATTTACGACAATAGCATAGCCCGTTGCAGCACCGACAATGGTCAGCATTGCCGGAGACGGGTGAGCACAGCCTTTCGTGCAGCCGGACAGATGTACCTTGAGCGGGCCGTCAAGCAGGTCGGCGCCCAATTTGATGAGATCGGCCGCCGCCTGCCTCGTCGAATAATGCGCAGAGGCGCATGCTCCGGCACCTGAACACGGGATTGCATAATTGGCCGGATCGTTAGCGCGCGTCTGGAAGTCGCAATCAACTGCCGTGGCTAGGAGGTCTTCAATGCGATCGCGAGGAAGCCCGAGCAATAGCAGGCTGTGCGCCGGCCCCGTCCGAATATCATGCACTCCCGCCACCTCAGCCGCGTCGAGAAAGCGAATGAGATCTTGGGCGTGGATGCGACCGAAGGCCGGTCGCAGGCCGAGGGCCGCATGCTGCTTGCCGAGCGGGATGAGGCCGACAGGAGAGGTCAGGGTAGCGCTTTCGACGGGTGAGAAACGGGAGGCGGCCGGAAGTTGCGCTTGCAAAGAGGCAATGTCCAGATCGCGGCCGCGAGCGCGAGGACCGATTGCGGTCAATGCTTTCACCAGCGTGATAACACCGGGAATTGCTTGCTCGCCGGTCAAGTCGGCAAGCGGCGTAGCCGTCGCCTGCGTTCCGGCAATCGCAAGCCTCCACAGTTGGCTGCCATCTGCGGCATTGACAGCCTTCAGCCTGATATCCGCGGAGATTTCGTCAAGGACGAGCCGGCCGCCGCCGTCGACGATAATGGCGAGCTTTGCAGCCAGCAATGGCTTGGGATGAAGTGCATCGATGGCGCTTCGCAGGCGCTCAGAAAGCCCGCGTGCATCAGCAATCTCGGACGGATCGACACCGCTGAGCGGCGGGACTTCGATCGTGACGCCGGTCTCCGGCACGATGCCGGCGCGGTCGATATCGGCAGCCAGTCCCGGCATGCTTTGCGGTGTCATACCGCGCAGCTGAAGATTGCCCCGCGCGGTGATCTCGATCAGACCGTTGCCATGCTTTTCTGTAGCCTCGGCCAAGGCGCGAAGTTGAGCAACCGTCAAACCTGGCGTCGATGGTCGCAGGCGCACAAGCAGCCCGTCGCCCGTTTGCATTGGCGCGCTCAAGGAGGGGCAGGCACCGCGAACCATGGAGGGTAGGGGCGAGGCAACGCCGTCCCCGGCAGCTCCCCCTTCAGAGAAGCACGCTTGTTCCTCCATAGTCCGCGTGTCGCCCGCAACCATAAAACTGCCCTTCATAAGGGACATTTCCTTGCACAAACCGGATCGGCGGGCAAACGATTTGGTATTCGGCGCTTATTCGAGATCGTCGAAATCCTGGCCCTTGCGCATGAGATAGATATCCATGATCCATCCGTGCCTGGCGCGGGCTTCGGCGCGGGTCGCAAGAATGCGCTCGGAAACGTCGGCCAGCCTGCCGGCGATCGTGATCTCATCCCGAGTGCCGAGATAGGCTCCCCAATAGATATAGGCATCGGGGTCGTCGATCTTGCTGAAGGCCTGCTCGCCGTCGAGCATGACGACGGCCGTTTCGGCAATTCCGGGAAAGCTTTCGGCCAATCGCCGGCCGGTGGTGATCTGAACCGGCTTGCCGACGAGATTGAGGGGGATGCGATGGCTTGCCGTCAGCGCCTGGATACTGGTGATGCCGGGAATAACGCTGTAATCGAGAGCGACTATGCCGCGACCGACGACACGCTCGAGAATACGCAACGTGCTGTCATAAAGGCCGGGATCGCCCCAGACGAGAAAGGCAGCACTCTCTTTTTCCGTCAGATGTTCCAGAAACAGCCGCTCATAGGTCGCGGAAATCGCGTCATGCCATTCATCGACACTCTGCACATAGCTACGGTCAGCGGTCTTGCGTGAAGGCACGTCATAGTCAACGAAACGCGTGGTCGGATTGGTGACATAGCGCTGGCAGATGTCGCGCCTGACATCGGCGAGTTCCGTCTTGGCGGCGCCCTTGCTGGGAATGAGGATGACATCGGCCGAGTTCAGCGCATTAATCGCCTGCACGGTCAGATGTTCGGGGTTTCCAGTGCCGATACCGACGATGTGAATATGCCGCATGTGCCCTCGCTCTTCAGGGCTGTTTGCCGGAAGCGCACGATCATTTCAAGAGGAGCTTCAGGCCGATTGCCGCTCAAGGGTCCAGCGATTGGCCATATAGCTGCGCGGCGAGGTGCCGAGCATGCGCCGGAACATGGTGGTGAAGGCCGCCACACTCTCATAGCCCGCCTCGAGCGCGACATTGGTGACGGGTTGACCCTCGGCGAGCTGCGGCAGGCAGGCAAAGACGCTCGCCTGCTGTCGCCATGTGGTGAAGCTGATGCCGGTTTCCTTGCGGAACTGTCGGGTGAAGGTGCGGCGGCTCACCGAAAGCTTGTCGGCCCAATCGTCCAATCTGGCGTTGGGCGATGGCGTGGATAGATAGTCGCGGCAGAGCGCGGCCATCCGACGGTCGGACGGGAAGGGGAGACCGAGGGGCCGTTCCGGCAGCGTCGCGATCTCCTCGACGAGAAGAGATAGGACCAGCCTTGCCTTTCGATGAGTGACCGGCGCCTCCCGTAGCCGAATGGCTTCCAATAGCAGGCTGCGGGCGAGGTCCGTCACTTCGACGACGCGCGGGGCCTCATCCTTCGGCGGCGGGCCGCGCGGTGTCACGTAGACGGATTTCATGCTGACATCGCTCAGGATCTCGATCGAATGTTCCAGCCCGACGGGAATGAAAAGGGCATGGCCGGGTGGCACCATCCAGCGGCCGCGCGCCGTCATGATCAAGGCGACGCCGGCGAAGATGCAAAGCAGCTGGGTGCGGCGGTGGTGATGCCAGGGAACTGTGTATCCCTGCGGCGGCTCGGCGCTATGGACGAGCACGTCGGCCGGCGATTCCTCCATCCAGCGCATGTTTCGAACATGGTCGTCATCGAGGGTTGCCAGCAACTGTTTCGATAGCTTTTCCATTTTGGCCCAATCGAGAAACTATTGGACCAAAACACGAAAGAAGGACATTCGCAAGCCGTGCTAAAGGCGGATCAAGTCATATCGTCGGCAAGCCTCGCCGGCGCAGGAGGATTCCCCACATGGTTGCGGAAGTTGCGGGTACCCAGGCCCGATATCAAAAGACGACGATGTCGATTGTTATGGCGGTCAGCACCTGTCATCTGCTGAACGATACGATGCAATCGCTGCTGACATCGCTCTATCCGATGTTCAGAGAGAATTATGCGCTCGATTTCGTGCAGATCGGCCTGTTGACGATGATGTTCCAGATCACCGCCTCGCTGCTGCAGCCGGTTGTCGGCATCGTCACCGACAAATGGCCGATGCCCTATTCGCTACCCGTCGGCATGGTCAGCACCTTTGCAGGCTTGCTGCTGCTCGGTTACGCCGGCAGTTTCGGCGTGCTCTTGATCGCCGCAAGCCTGATCGGTTTCGGTTCGGCCGTCTTCCATCCGGAGGCTTCGCGTGTTGCACGGCTGGCGTCGGGAGGACGCCACGGTCTGGCGCAATCGCTCTTCCAGCTCGGCGGTAACGCCGGTTCGGCGATCGGTCCGCTGATTGCCGCTTTCTTCGTCCTGCAGCACGGCCAGAAGAGCGTTGCATGGCTTTCGGTGCTGGCCGTCATCGGCTTCATCGTTCTGAGTTGGGTCGGCAACTGGTTCATCAATCATCGCCGCCAGCAGTCGGCACGTCCCGCCCCGAGCCGCGCCTTGCCGATCGCGCGCAACAAGGCGATGTGGGCGCTTGCCATCCTCATCCTGCTGACGGCAACGAAGAACGTCTACATGGCGAGCATATCCAGCTATTTCACCTTCTACGTCATCGACAAGTTCCATCTCGATGTCCGCGATGCACAGCTGATGCTGTTCCTCTTCCTCGGCTCGGTTGCCGTCGGCACGATCATGGGCGGGCCGGTAGGCGACCGCTTTGGTGCGCGTTTCGTGATCTGGTTCTCGATCCTCGGCGTCATCCCGTTTGCGCTTTTGATGCCCTATGCGAACCTGTTCTGGACCTGTGTCCTCACTGTCGTCATCGGTCTTGTGCTTGCCTCCGCCTTCCCGGCGATCGTGGTCTTTGCGCAGGAGCTGATCCCCGGCCGCGTCGGGCTGATCGGCGGTATCTTCTTTGGCTTTGCCTTTGGTGCCGGTGGACTTGGCGCGGCCTGGCTTGGCGATTTTGCCGATGCGCGCGGCATTCCCTTCGTCTACACGATCTGCTCGTATCTGCCGCTGCTGGGATTGTTCACGATCTTCCTACCGCGAATCCCGCGGCATTGATCGCGACCGGCGGGCGATCAGTCTGCCGCTGTCCTTGAGCGCTTATGCGCAAGCCTGCTTGTCAGGCGTAGCGGCTGATGGCGAGGTCGGTCGCGTCGATATCAGGTTTGCGGCCGCTGACGAGATCGCTGATGACGCGTGCCGAACCGGAACTCATGGTCCATCCGAGCGTACCGTGACCGGTATTGAGGAACAGCCCCTTGATCTTGGTCGGTCCGATGACCGGAGTTCCATCTGGCGTCATCGGCCGCAGGCCCGACCAGAAGGAGGCCTTGGCAACGTCGCCGCCCGGGAAGAGATCGGTCACGGAATGCTCGAGCGTCCGGCGTCGCGCAAGGCCGAGGTCATTGGTATAGCCGGAAATTTCCGCCATGCCGCCGACGCGGATGCGGTCGCCAAGCCGGGTGATGGCGATCTTGTAGGTTTCGTCCATGACGGTCGATTCCGGTGCCCGCGAGGCATCGGTGATCGGGATCGTCAGTGAATAGCCCTTGACCGGATAGACGGAGAGGCTGATGCCGAGCGGCTTCAGCAGCAGCGGCGAATAGCTGCCGAGCGCGACGACGACCGTATCCGCATCCACGCGTCCACGATCGATCATCACGCTACGTACTTGGTTGCCCTCGACGTCGAGCCCCTTGATCATCGTGCCGTATTGGAACTTCACGCCGAGCTCGACCGCCTTTGTAGCAAGCGCATTGGTGAACTTGAAGCAGTCGCCGGTCTCATCCTTCGGCGTCAACAACCCGCCGACGATCTTGCCGCGGACATGCCGGAGCGCCGGTTCGACGCCGACGCAGCCATCGGGATCGAGCACCTCATAGGGGATGCCGTCGGCTGCCAGTGCTTTGACGTCCTTGGCCGATGCATCGAGCTGCGCTTGCGTGCGGAAGAGCTGCAGCGTGCCCTGCATACGCTCGTCATAGGCAATACCGGTTTCTTCCCGAAGCTCAGCGAGGGAAATGCGGCTGTAATCGGCAAGGCGCAGCATGCGGCTCTTGTTGATCGCGTAACGCTCCGACGTGCAGTTGGACAGCATCTTGACGAGCCATGAAAGCATGGCGCCATCGACCTTCGGCCGCAGGATGAGGGGCGCATGGTGCATGAACAGCCACTTGATCGCCTTCATGGGGATGCCGGGTGCCGCCCAGGGCGAGCAGTAGCCGAAGGAGACTTCGCCGGCATTGGCAAAACTCGTCTCCAGCGCCGGTCCTTGCTGGCGGTCGATGACCGTGACTTCGTGGCCCGCCTTGGCAAGCTGATAGGCTGACGTCACGCCGATGATGCCGGCACCCAGAACGACGACTTTCATGATGTCCTCAGAGACTTGAGAGATGGGAAGGTCAGCGATATTGACGGTGGAAGCGATGGCCGAGACTGGTCAGGATTTCATAGGAAATCAAGCCGGCGTCGCGCGCGAGATCATCCAGGGTCTGATGATCTCCGAGAACTTCCACCATGCTGCCGAAGGAGAGCGCGCCTTCGGGCAAGGTGGTGATATCGATTGTCGTGCTGTCCATCGAGACGCGGCCGACGATCGGCAGACGCACGCCGTTGTAATAGACCGCGCCACGATCGCTGAGGCTGCGCGGCAGGCCATCGGCATAGCCGGCAGCGATCGTCGCAAGCCGGGTCTGGCCTTTCGTCACATGCACGCCGCCATAGCCGACCCGCGCACCTTCCGGAACGGTTCGGGTCTGCACCACGGCAACTTCGAGCCGAACGACGGCCTCCATGGAGTTGGCAACGCCACCGGTTGGAGCGCCGCCGTACAGCGCAATCCCCGGCCGCGCCAGTACGCCGTGGAAATCTCCGCCGAGGAAGATGCCGCCGGAATTTGCGAAGGAAACATCGTATTGCGGAAACTCCGCTGCAACGCGACGCATTTCGGTAAGCTGATCGCCGTTTTGCTTGCTCTCGGCCTCATCTGCGGAGGCGAGGTGGCTCATGATGAACAGGATATCGATGTCATCGGATGCCTGCAGATGTGCCGCGATAGCGCCTCTGTCTTCCGGCGATATGCCGAGCCGCGACATGCCGGTATCGAATTGCAGAACCGCCGGCAGCCTGCGCTGAAGAGAGCGCGCCGTCTGCGACCATTGCCGCAGCTGATCGAGCGAATTGATGACAGGCACGATGCCGCCGTCGGCGCAGGTGGCCTCATTGCCGGGCAGCAGGCCGTTCAGCACGAAGATCGTTGCGTCGCTGGGGAGTTGCGGACGCAACCGCAGCGCCTCGATGAAATGGGCGACGAAGAACGAGCGGCAACCGCGCGCATAGAGCGCTTTCGATACTTGGCTAGCGCCAAGCCCATAGGAATCGGCCTTGACGACGGCAGCTGTTTTTGCCGGTGCGACGATGGTGGATAGCTTGTCATAGTTCCGGCATAGCGCAGCCAGATCGATCGTCAGATAGCCACATGCTCCACTATCCATCGCCAACTTTGGCGTCCGAGAATCCAGAATACCGCCGTCCATGTCCGCCCTCGCTTCTTCAAAGGCAGATTATTGAAAGGATCGTGAAATTGTTCGCCAAACAGTGATTGATTATTGTGTAATTGCAAAGATATTGAAATGATCTGCGAATTTTTGAAAGAATCCATATGGCCTCTCTCGATGCGATCGATCGCAATATCCTCCGCCTGCTTCGCCTTGATGCCCGCGTCAGCAACGCCAAGCTGGCAAGCGAGGTGGGGCTGTCGCCATCGGCCTGCCTGCGGCGCATCAAATTGATGGAGCAGGCGGGCGTGATCCGCGGTTATACGGCCCTGGTGGACACGTCCCAGGCAGAGGCATCGATCGCTGTCATCATCAACATCACGCTCGAGCGGCAAACGGAGGAGCATCTCGATCGTTTCGAGGCGGCGGTGCGCAAACATCCGGAGATCAAGGAATGCTTTTTAATGACGGGCGGTTCCGACTATCTGCTGCGCGTCGAGGTCGCCAACCCCGGCGACTTCGAACGTATTCATAAGGATATCCTGTCGACCATGCCGGGAGTGCTGCGAATCCATTCGAGCTTCTCGATCCGCAACGTGCTTGCGACGCGGTCGAAGGGGCTGCGTTGACTCGATCGAGATTGCAGCGGCACCGGGCG
The DNA here is from genome assembly GCF_030182565.1 of Rhizobium centroccidentale. Lineage (NCBI taxonomy): Bacteria > Pseudomonadati > Pseudomonadota > Alphaproteobacteria > Hyphomicrobiales > Rhizobiaceae > Rhizobium > Rhizobium centroccidentale. The sequence continues at coordinate 55,330 of NZ_JAQJCG010000003.1, forward strand.
CGGCGTTACTCGGTTGTGTCGTGGGCTTGATCCCAGCCGATGCCTGCGGCGGCATCCACCTCGCAGATCAAGCCGCTCGGTTCGTAATGGACTTGGACCTTGCCGCTCAATTCCGCCGCCAGCAGGCTTTCGATCAAGCGGGAGCCGAAGCCCTTGCGGGTCGGAGGCTTTACGATTGGCCCTCCCGATTCCCGCCAACGCAGCTTGAGCCGGTCGGTCTCGCCCGTTTCCACGGACCAGGTGATCGCAACGCGGCCATCCGCCACTGAAAGCGCACCGTATTTGGCGGCATTCGTCGCCAGCTCATGCAGCGCAAGCGATATGGAAACAACGGCTCTTGGCGCGAGCTTGATCGCCGGCCCGGAAATTTCGAACCTGTCCTTCGGATAGGGTGACAGCGCCTGGGCGATGACGGCGGTCAATTCCGCCTGCTCCCATTGGCCGTGGATCAGCAGATCGTGGGCGCGCGCCATAGAGGAGAGCCGCGCCTCGAATGTCTCGACAGATGCCTTGTCCACATCGTCCCGCCCGAGCGTTTGGCGCGCAATGGCCATCACGGTTGCGAGCACATTCTTGACGCGATGATTGAGCTCGCCGACCAGCACGGTCTGCAGGCGCTCGGCCTCCTTCTTGGCGCTGATGTCGTGAGCAGTCTTCGACGCCCCCACGATCCGGCCATAGACGTCATAGATCGGGGAAACGCTGAGGAGAACATCGACAAGCTCGCCGTTCTTGTTGCGTCGCTTGGTTTCGTAAGGTTCTACCTTTTGGCCCGCGCGGATTCGCGCCAGGATCGCCGGCTCTTCGTCACTACGGTCTTCCGGAACGAGCATCATCACGGACTGGCCGATGGCCTCTTCGGCCGATTGTCCGTAAAGCCTTTCAGCACCGCTATTCCAGCTTGTGATGATCATGTCGAGATCGATGCTGAGGATGGCGTCGTCCGATGAGGCGACAATAGCCGCCAGTTGCCGCTCTACCTCCTGTGCACGCTTGCGTTCACTGATATCGGTGACGATCGCGGCGACCCGCTGGATGCGTCCCGAACTGTCTTTCAAGCCGGAGACGGAGTTTGCCACCCAGACGAGGCTGCCATCCTTGCGAACATAGCGCTTTTCGATCTCGAAGCTTTCGCCCGTCGTCATCATCGCCTCGAACAAGCGCTCATTCTCATGCAAATCGTCCGGATAGGTAATGTCATATGTCCGCAGGCCGAGGAGCTCGCTTTCGGAGTAGCCGACAATCTCGCAGAAACGCTCATTCACCAGGACGAAACGGCCATCGAGTTCGCATTGGGCAAAACCTGTCGCCGATTGCGAGACGACGGCGCGAAACAGCTCTTCACTTTCACGCAGTGCTTGCTCTGCACGAACCCGTTCTGTCGTTTCGTTGACGATGCAGAAGACGCCCAGCGTCTTGCCATCCGCATCGCGAACCGGCGAATAGGAAATATCGAAGTAAACCGTTTCGGGATAGCCGTAGCGCTCGATATAGAAGGGCCGATCCTTGGCGGCGACAGTCTTGCCATCATGAAGAACGGATTGCAGAAGGGGTTCGAGGTCGTTCCAGAGCTCAGCCCAGTTTTCGCGCGCGGGACGGCCCAGGGCCTGGGGATGCTTGTCGCCTATCGTCGGCGCATAAGCGTCGTTATAAAGCGCAACAAAGTCGTCGCCCCAGAACATGACGATCTGGGCTTGCGCGGAGAGCATAATATCGACGGCAGCGGTAAGGCATGGGGGCCACGCCGATTTCGGGCCAACGCTAGTCGCTGCCCAGTCGAAGCCAGAGATAAGCGCCGCCATCTCGTTGGTGTGACTTGCCAATTCGGGCATGATATTCAGGATGCATCCTCTCTCGAGCGACAGGAACCCGTAAGGATTGCCCTGTTCCGCTCATGCTTGCAAAAATTCATAACATATTCTTCGTCGCGAAGTGCAGAGAGAAAATCTGCTGATTTCAATGTATCTTAAGTGACATAAGCGAATTTTCACGCCGCATATTTCGGGCTGCTCAAAGCGGTCCAGGGCGATGGGCCTTCATCCGGGGCGAACTTCCATTTGACGCCAGTTTGAGAGAGCTGTCAGGTGTCCGGCCTTGCATGCATTTCGGCCGTCAGCCATCTTTCGAGCGCCAGTGCATCCGGCCTTCCGGCAATGTGCGGCGCGATCCAGAGCACCATGCGGCGCGGGCCGGGCAGAAAACCGAAAGGGGCCACCAGCCGCCCGGAAGCAAGCTGATCGAGCACAAGCATCTGCGGCACCACCGCCATGCCGAGGCCGCATGCCGCGGCCTGGATCAGCAGATAGAAATGATCGAAAGCTGCCTGCGGCGTCAGATGCAGATCCGCCTGCCCGGCTATGGCCTGCCAGTCGCTCCAGGCTTGCGGCCGTGTCTGGGTGGAGAGGATCGCCGCGTGTTCCATATCATCGGGACGCAAAATGCCGGAGCGGCTCAGATATTCCGGCGAACAGACAGGGCCGATGGCCTCGCCGCCGAGCTCCCGGATGATCGCATCCTTCGGCGGATCGATGACACTGGAGCGGATGGCGAGGCTGATCTTGTCGCGGACGAAGTCGACCTGGTCGTAGTTCATGTTGAATTGAAGGGCGATATGCGGATGGCGCTCGTGAAACTGGCCGATGCGCGGAATGATCCAGCCCATCATGATCGAGGAAGAGCAGGAGAGCGTCAGCGGGCTCGGCCGGACGCGCTCGACGCTTGCCTGCATCAGGCCGAAAGCGCTCGCCAGCCCTTCCGCCAGCCGCAATCCCTCCGGCGTCGGCTCCGTCGAACGCGCGCGTCGGGTCACGAGGATGACGCCGAGCGTTTCCTCCAGTCCGCGAATGTGCCGGCTGATCGCGCCATGCGTAACGCAGAGCTCATCGGCGGCAAGCGTCATCGACCTGTGCCTGGCGGTCGCTTCGAATGCCTTCAGCGCATTCAAGGATGGAAGGGGGCCGCTCATTTTTCGATTCCACTGCCTCATGATATGATTTTTCCTCACATGACCGAGAGATTAAATCGTTTGCCTGCAACTTGTCCATCCCGTTAGAGATCAAGGTCATTCGAAGGCGCATGCGGCCGAGGGCAGGAGTTGGAAGGGAATTCGGAGTTCCGTTCTGTCGGCGACGCAAGCGGATCGCTGCGTCGTAAAGATTTCAGCACGGGGGGAGGGATTTTCATTGCAGCCCGCAAATCAGGAAATGTCACAGGTCGAGCGTTCGGCCATATCAAAGGTGTCGAAGCGGCTGGTACCCTTCATCGCCTTGATGTTCTTCATCAACTTCCTTGACCGCACGGCGATTTCCTTCGCCGGGCCGAACGGCATGACGACGGATCTGGCGCTGACGGCAGCGCAGTTCGGCTTTGCCGCCGGCATCTTCTTTTTCGGCTACATCGTTCTCGAAATCCCGAGCAATCTCGCGCTTCACAAATACGGCGCGCGCCGTTGGCTCGCCCGCATCATGGTGAGCTGGGGCATCGTCGCACTGCTGTTCACGTGGGTCTCGAGCGCAACGGAACTTTATGTGCTGCGTTTCCTGCTCGGCGTTGCCGAAGCCGGCTTCTTTCCGGGGGCGATCCTGTTCTTGAGCATGTGGGTGCCGGCCAAGCATCGCAGCAAAATCCTGGCACTGTTCTACCTTGCTCAGCCGCTGACAACCGTCATCGGCGCGCCTTTCGCAGCGATGCTGATCCAGATGCATGGCGTCTTCGGCCTTGAGGGCTGGCGAGTCATGTTCTTCGGCGTTGCCATTCCGGCTGTCATCGTCGGGATCATTACCTGGTTCTACCTTGCTGATCGGCCCGATGATGCGAAATGGCTGACCCAGGCCGAGAAGGATTGGCTGAACCGGGAGCTTGCCGGTGAGGAAAAGGCAAAGGCTGCCGCACATGGTAAGATGACTGGCCTCGCCCTGACGGATGGCCGGGTTTGGCTGCTGTCGGTCATCTATTTCGGTCTAATTTATGGTCTCTACGCGCTGGCCTTCTTCCTGCCGACGATCATTGCCGGCTTCGAAACGAAATTCGGCACCAAGTTCGATGTCTTCGACAAGGGGCTGATTACGGCCATTCCCTATCTGCCGGCGGCTGTTGCCCTGTTCTTCTGGAGCCGCGATGCGTCCAGACGCGGGGTGCGGCCGTGGCACATCGGAATTCCGGCCCTGGTTGGCGCCTTCAGCATTCCGGCCGCGCTTTATATGGGCTCGCCCGAGGCGACGATCGTGATGATCACGCTGACGGCTTGTGCGATCTTTTCCGCCCTGCCGAATTTCTGGGCCATTCCGTCGCGTTTCCTGACGGGGCCGGCGGCTGCGGCGGGCATCGCGCTGATCAACACCATCGGCAATATCGCAGGCTTCGCCGCACCCTATGTGACCGGTGTCGTCAAGGATGCGACCGGCCTCTATGAGCTGCCGATGTTCATCGTCGGGGCGCTGATGCTGTTGTCGGCCCTGCTGGCTTTCTCGTTGAACGGGCGGGTCCGCGAGCCGGAACTGGTTACCTACGGCAGCAAGGGCTGAAATTGTTCGACTGAAGAATGGACGTGTTTGATGGCGGCTGTAGAAATGGCCGCCATTATCTTTTTTAGGCTGCGCGCAGCAGCATGCCGAAGAGGTCGCGCGGATCGTCCGGGTCGGCAATGATATCGAGTTTCTGGAAATAATCCGTGCCGGCCAGCTTTTCGCGGACGTAGCGCAAGGCGGAAAAATCCTCGATCGCAAAGCCGACGCTGTCGAACAGCGTGATCTGCCTATCGCTGCTGCGGCCCGGTGCCCGGCCGCTCACGACCTGCCAGAGTTCTGTGACCGGATAGTCCGCGTCCATCTGCTGGATTTCGCCTTCGATGCGGGTCTGCGGCGGATATTCGACGAAAGTGTCGGAGCGCAGCAGGATGTCGCGATGGAGTTCCGTCTTGCCGGGGCAATCGCCGCCGATGGCGTTGATGTGCACGCCGGCGCCGACCATGTTGTCGGTGAGGATCGTGGCATATTGTTTGTCGGCCGTGCATGTCGTGATGATGTCGGCACCTTCGATGGCCCCCTGGGCCGAGGTGCAGGGCACGAGCTTCAGGCCGGTCTTTGCGAGATTGCGAACGGTCTTTTCCGTGGCCCTGGGATCAATGTCGTAAAGGCGGACCTCTTCTATGCCGAGCACCGCCTTCATCGCCAGTGCCTGAAATTCGGCCTGCGCGCCATTGCCGATCAAGGTGAGGCGCCTCGAATTGGCCGGCGCCAGATGTTTGGCCGCCATCGCCGAGGTTGCCGCCGTGCGCAGCGCCGTCAGCAGCGTCATTTCCGTCAGCAGCACAGGGTAGCCGGTCGAGACTTCTGCTAGCAGGCCGAAGGCGGTCACCGTCTGCAGGCCCTGCGCCATGTTCTTCGGATGGCCGTTGACATATTTGAAGCTGTAGACCGCCCCATCCGAGGTCGGCATCAATTCGATGACGCCGTCATGCGAATGGGAAGCGACGCGTGGCGTCTTGTCGAAGAGGTCCCAGCGGCGGAAATCCGCTTCGATGGCGTCCGTGAGTTCGATGAGCGCGGTTTCGACGCCGATATGATGGACGAGCCGCATCATGTTCTCGACGCTGACGAAGGGAATGAAAGCTCTTTCCGATGGGAGCGGTGCGGACATTCTCGTATCCTCGGTGGAAATCATTTCCTATAGGGTATCAAGCGGATCGATTGACTAAAATCGCAAAACTGTGCCAGTTCTGGTATGGGTTTATACAAATTGCCTATGTTTTTTGACGGAATGGACAAGATCAGGATCATGCGATGACGCTCGCCAAATATATTCCCGATGATCTCGACCGGCGTATCATCGCTCATCTGCGTGCCGACGGGCGGGCTTCGCTCTCCAAATTGTCCGATGTTTTGGGCGTCGCGCGTGGTACGGTGCAGAACCGGCTGGATCGACTGATAGAGACCGGCACGCTGCTTGGTTTCACCGTAAGAGTTCGGGAAGACTATGAGGAGCAGACCGTGCATGCCGTCATGATGATCGAAGTCGTCGGGAAATCGACGACACAGGTCATCCGCAAACTGCGCGGCCTTCCCGAAATTTATTCGCTGCATACGACGAATGGCAATTGGGATCTGGTCGCCAATATCCGCGCGACCAGCCTATCCGACTTCGACCGCGTCTTGCGCGAGGTGCGGATGATCGATGGCGTTGCAAACAGCGAGACCAGCCTGTTGCTGAGCAGCCTGTGATAGGTGCCTTAAAGGTTGCCGCCCGTGAGCGGGCCGTCAGGAACGATGTGCGCGCAATATGCGCTTCCAGAGTGTGCCGCCGAGGAAGCGATTGAACACCATGAAATAGACGACGATGAGAACGAAAAGCAGCAGCGCGGGTAAGCCATCGAGCTGGAAGCCATCCGCCGTCTTGCCACCGAAGATAGATGCAATAATGTAGCCCAAAACCAGGAAGGCGGTCAGGAAGTCGAAGACGGCGGCTAGCACGATGCGCCAGGTGGCTGGCTGCGCTGCGGGTTTTGTTTCAGACATTGTCGAACCCAATCCTATTCGCAAAAGACGACGGCAGGAATGCATCGGCCGCTAGTCGGCGGACCACATCACCGATACATCCAATGCGGCAGCGCTTTGTCAATCGCGCCGGCGGTCATAGCTGATGCGGCGAGCCGTTTTACTTGTCCCTGCCAGAGATTGACGTCAGCCAGCGGAGCCCGACCGGAAGCGCAGACAGGCCGTGCCGCACAACTTGAAAACTCGCGGCTTGTTGTTATGATTTTTGCATGGAACTTACGCTGCTCGCTCATGCTCTTGCCTGGATCGTGCTCGGCCTGATCGTCGTGACGACGGTCGTTCCGGTCGGGACGAAGTATCCGCTTATGGCAATGGCGAGCATCGACAGCGTCATCCCGTTCGGTCTTCTGGGATTTCTGCTTGTCATGGCTTACCCGGAAGACCGTCGCATCATTGCTCTCGTGTGTATATTGGTCGCAGCCGCGAGCGAGGCGCTCGCGCTGATCCTGCCGCAAAAATGCCTCAGGATCGAACGCGCCATCTTGAAAGTGCTTGCTACGGTTTCGGGCCTGCTTTTGGGCGCATTACTTATGGAGTGCATGCTGCAGGCATCGTAACTTGCCGACAGTATATCGGCATTCGACTCCTCTTGAATCCCTTGCGCATTCTCAAGGCAAACGAATGTTATATCTTCCATATACAACTAACGATCCGATGGTTTGCCACTTTGGCTCTCCAGCCGATAGCGGTGTCCCGGATAAACCAGTCGCGCCGTGGACACGATCCCGCGCGCCGACCACGTGCGCCTCCAGATCGTCAGGCAGGGTTCGGTCTTCAGGATCGTCAGCAGCTTGCATTCCCAGGCTTGCGGCATGACGGCTTCGACCACATGTTCCGAGCCGCTGAGCGGGGCAACGGCCGAGAGGTAGGCATTCGGCGTCATGTCGGCAAAATCCTGCTGCAGGTAATCCGGTGCGGCGTCCGGATGGACATGCCGGTCCTCGATCTGCACCGGCACGCCATTCTCGCTATGCACGATCAGGGAATGGAAAACCGGCGATCCGATATCGAGTTCTAGCGCATCGGCCACGTCGGGCGACGCGGCTTCCTGGGCAAGCACGATCACCGTTGCCTGGTGGGAATGACCGCGTTCGGCGATTTCCTCGGCGATGTTGCGGACCTCGAAGAGGGCGGAGGCCCCCTTGCGCTCGGCGACGAAGGAACCGACGCCCTGGATGCGAACGAGCTCGCCTTCATTGGCCAGTTCTCGCAGCGCGCGATTGGCCGTCATCTTGCTGACGCCAAGTTCGACCACCAATTCGTTTTCGGAGGGAACGCGATATTTGGGCGGCCACTCGCCACTATGAATGCGGTCGAGTATCATCTGCTTGACGCCGGCATAGAGTGGTGCGGCGTCATTTTCCGCCAGTTCGCGTCTCATCTCGCCGGAGCGCTTCATTGCCTATTCCCTTTGCACCGAGTGAATCTGCCTCGAAAACAACTTTCCCACTTGCATATCATAAATTATCTCATATGGTACCCTATACAACCTCGCAATCAATCCTAAAAATTAATTGGGAAAGCGGGCAAGCCGGCGAAGATCGGTAGGAAGTGCTGCAAGGCCTGTTTCAACCTCAGAGGAGCTCTATACGATGAAATTCAGTGCAATTCTCTTGTCAGGCGTCGTGGCCGCCGCCGCTTTCGCCGCGCCGGCCGTTGCCAAGGACTGGAAGACGGCAACGATCACCCTGGAAGGTGCCTACGCGCCGTGGAACATGACGAACGCCGACGGTACGCTCGGCGGGTTCGAGCCGGAGCTCGCCAAGGTTCTGTGCGAACGCGCCAAGATCGATTGCAAGCTCGTCGCTTCCGACTGGGACGGCATGATCCCGGCGCTGAACGCCGGCAAGTTCGATGTCATCATGGATGCGCTGTCGATCACCGACGAGCGCAAGCAGGTCATTGGCTTCACCATTCCTTACGCCGCGACGCCCGCCGCTTTCGCGACCGCCAAGGATAGCCCGCTTGCCAATGCTGCCGGCACCGGCGCCACGATCAAGATGACCCCCGGCCAGACCGGCGTCAAAGAAATCGACGTGTTGAAGGAAGCCTTCAAGGGCAAGACGATCGGCATTCAGGCCGCAACCGTCTATGCCAAGTTCGTCTATGACAATTTCGGCTCGATCGCCACGATCCGCGAATACAAGACCGGCGCCGACCGCGATCTCGATCTTCAGAACGGCCGTATCGACCTCGGCTTCGACGATGCTGTCTACTTCGCGAACGCTTTCGCTAGCGCCAATGATTCTCTCGCCTTCACCGGCCCGGAAATCGCCGGCTCCATCTGGGGCGAAGGCGAAGGCCTCGGCATCCGCAAGGCCGATACCGACCTGCGCGACAAGTTCAACGAAGCGATCAAGTCGGCTCTTGCCGACGGTACCATCAAGACCCTGTCGATGAAGTGGTTCAAGGTCGACGTCAGCCCGAATTGATGAGTGCGGCCCTCGGCCGGATATCATCGGTCTCCGGCTTTGCGGCCGGAGACCATGTGATATCCTGACGCCTGAAACTGCCACGGACAGGGATTGGATCTATGGCAAGCTTGCAATTGCTGGGCTTCGGCTCGAACGGATGGGGCGCGCTGCTGCTTGTTGCCGCCTTGATGACGCTCGCCGTCACGGCCACCGCCTTGGCCATTGGGGCCGTCCTGGGCGCGATCATCGCTTTCGCCAAGCTCTCCGGAAGCCTGGTGCTGAAGACGCTCGGCAATATCTACACCACCGTCTTTCGCGGCGTTCCCGAGCTTCTGATCATCTATCTGATCTATTTCGGCGGCTCGTCAGCGGTAACGTCCATCGGCAAATGGCTGGGCTATGAAGGCTTTCTCGGCTTGCCATCCTTTGCCGCGGGTGCTCTTGCCGTCGGCATCATTTCCGGCGCCTATCAAGCAGAGGTGTTTCGCGGCGCCTATCTTGCCATCTCCAAGGGCGAACTGGAGGCCGCGTCTGCTATCGGCATGCATCGCGGTCTGCGCCTGCGCCGGATCATCATTCCGCAGGTCTTCCGCTTCGCCATTCCCGGCCTCGGCAATGTCTGGCAGCTCAGCCTCAAAGATTCCGCTTTGATCTCGGTGACCGGCCTTGCCGAGCTAATGCGCACCAGCCAGGTCGCCGCTGGTTCCACCCGCCAGTATTTCCTCTTCTTCATCGCCGGCGGCATTCTCTATCTGGTCCTGACCAGCCTGTCGGACCGCATCTTCAACAGGGCCGAACGACGCGCCAATCGCAGCATGCCGGCTGCGACGATCGGCCAGGCTTGAGGAGGAAGACATGGATTTCGATTTTCTTTCGAGCACGATGGTCACGCTGCTGAAGGCGGTGCCGATGACATTGCTGCTGTTTTTCCTGTCGATCCTCTGCGGCGGCATTCTGGCGCTCGTCATCGTCGCCATGCGCGTCAGCGGCAATCCGATACTGTCCGGCTTTGCCAAAGGTTACATTTTCGTGTTCCGCGGCTCGCCGCTGCTGATCCAGATGTTCCTGGTCTTCTACGGTTTGGCGCAATTCTCGATCATCCGCTATTCGTTCCTCTGGCCATTCCTGCGCGAGCCCGTCGTCTGCGCGATCCTGTCGCTGGCGCTCTGCACCGCCGGCTATTCGGCCGAGATCTTCCGTGGCGGCATCCGTGCCGTTTCGCCGAAGGAGATCGAAGCCGCGCGTTCGATCGGCATGTCCGGCTTCCTGCTCGTGCGCCGCATCATCGCGCCGATCGCCTTCCGGCATGCGCTGCCGGCCTATTCGACCGAGATCGTGCTGATGATGAAGTCGACGGCGCTCGCGAGCCTCGTCACGGTCTGGGAGGTCACGGGCGTTGCCCAGCGGCTGATTTCGCAGACCTATCGCACGATGGAAGTCTTCATCTGTGCCGCGATCATCTACCTCGTGCTGAATTTCATCATTCTGCAGGCCATGGCCCTGCTGGAATATTCTCTGTCCCGCCATCGCCGCGCGATACCGCCGGCGCTGAAGGCCTAAAGCTTACTGGAGCAGGCAAATCATGCCAGGTGTCACCCGACTTTCCGTCCGCAACATCCGCAAGAGCTTCGGTACTCATGAAGTCTTGCGAGGCATTTCCCTCGATGCTCAGGATGGCGATGTGATTTCGCTGCTCGGCGCTTCCGGCTCGGGCAAATCGACTTTCCTTCGCTGCATCAACCTTCTCGAAATCGCCACCGATGGCGAGATTTGGGTGGATGGCGAGCAGATCCGCATGATCCACAAGAATGGCAAAAGCTATCCGGCGAGCCATAAGCAGGTGGATCATATCCGTTCCGAACTCGGCATGGTCTTCCAGAGCTTCAATCTCTGGTCCCATATGACGATCTTGCAGAATGTCATCGAGGGTCCGGTTCATGTCCTGAAGCGTCCTCGCGCTGAATGCATCGCCGAGGCCGAAGTGCTGCTGGAAAAGGTCGGCATTGCCGACAAGCGCCACGCCTATCCCGCGCATCTCTCCGGGGGGCAGCAGCAGCGTGCGGCGATTGCCCGCGCGCTTGCCATGAAGCCGAAGCTCATGCTGTTCGACGAGCCGACTTCGGCGCTTGATCCCGAGCTTGTCGGCGAAGTGCTGCGCGTCATGCGCTCGCTTGCCGAAGAAGGCACGACGATGCTTGTCGTCACCCACGAAATGAGCTTCGCGCGCAACGTCTCCAACCGCGTTGTCTTCATGAAGGAAGGGCTTGTCGAAAGCACCGGCACGCCGGATGAAATGTTCGGCGGCGGCGCCTCGCCGGCCTTTCGCCAGTTCATCGGTCATTTCGGAAACGGACAATGACCGTCACGATCGATGGGCCGCTATCCTGGCGTGACGTCGCCCGCGTCGGCGGCGGTGAACCCTTGTCTCTTTCCGATGCTGCCTGGGAGCGCGTTGCTCAGGCAAGCCGCATCGTCGAGCGTATCGTCGAAACGGGCGTGCGCGCCTATGGCGTCAACACTGGCGTCGGTGCGCTTTCCGATACGGTGGTCGATCGCGATTCCCAGAGCCGGCTCTCGCGCAATATCATCCTCAGCCATGCCTGTGGTGTCGGCCCGCTTTTGCCGGCGCGCGAGGTGCGGTCGATCATATCAGCGCAGATCGCCAATTTCGCTCATGGCCATTCCGGCGTGCGGCCCGAGATCGTCAGGCATCTGGCTGCGTTTCTCGAACATGATTGCATTCCGGAAGTCCCGTCCAAAGGCTCAGCCGGCTATCTTACGCACAATGCCCATACGGCGCTCGTCCTGATCGGTGAGGGCAGGGCCGTCGTGAACGGCAAATCGATGAGCGGTGCCGAGGCGCTTGCGGCCATTGGCCGGAGCCCACTCGTGCTCGGCGCCAAGGAGGGCTTGAGCCTCGTCAATGGTACGGCCTGCGCCACAGGATTGTCAGCGTTGGCCGTTTCTCGCGCCGAGCGCCTGCTCGATTGGGCCGATGCCATCGCCGCGCTGACCCTGGAAGCCGTCGGCTGCCAGATGGCCGCTTTCGATGAGAAGGTGCTGGCGCTCCGCCCATCGGCGGGCATCGCCAAGGTCGGGCGCAGGCTTCGTAGCCGTTTGCATGGCAGCGGCCTCATTGCTGCCGCTCTCGGACGGCGCACGCAGGATGCCTTGAGCCTGAGATCGGTGCCTCATGCCCATGGCGCCGCGTGGGATGTCTTCGAGCAGACGGCTGATATCGTCGATCAGGAACTGGCTTCGGTCACGGATAATCCGGCCGTTTCGGGCACGCCAGAAGAGCCCGTCGTCTCTTCCGAAGCACATGCGGTCGCTCCGGCTCTGGGACAAGCCGCCGATAGCCTGGCAATCGCGGTTGCACAGATCGCCGCGATGAGCGAGCGGCGGACGGATCGCCTCGTCAATCCGCTGGTCAGCGGCCTGCCGCCGTTTCTTGCGAGCGACGCCGGCAGCCATTCCGGTTTCATGATCGCGCAATACACGGCTGCGGCGCTGAGCAACGACAACCGACGACTGGCCGCCCCCGCATCGCTCGATGGCGGTTTGACTTCCGGTCTTCAGGAAGATTTTCTGGCCCATCCGACCGCGGCGGCCAACAAGCTGCTCGCCATCCTCGACAATGCCGAATATATCCTGGCCATCGAGCTGATGGCTGCGGCGCAGGCGCATGATTTCCTCGTTTCGAAGGGTGCCAGAGCGCCGGGAACGGAGCGTATCCACGCAGCTGTCCGTTCATGCGTGCCCGTTTATGGCGACGATCGTCCCTTGAATGCGGATATGGAAGCCTTGCGGGCCATGATCGTCAAGACCGCGCCGCCTGCGGAAAACCAAACTGGAGCATGAAATGACTGCGGAATTCGACGTTGCTGTCATCGGCCTCGGCGCGATGGGAAGTGCGGCCTTGTCTTTCGCCGTGGCGCGCGGCGCAAGGGCGATCGGGATCGAGGCCCATTTCCCCGCACATTCCCTCAGCTCCTCGCATGGCGACAGCCGCCTGATCCGTCTCGGCTACTTCGAAGATCCGTCTTATGTGCCGTTGCTGAAGCGTGCCTATCAAAACTGGCGCTCGCTGGAGGCGCGGCTGCGGGCCGAGATCCTGACGGTGACAGGTGTCCTGCAGATCGGCACGCCCGACAGCAAGATCGTGAGCGGCACGCGCGCTTCCTGTGACATGCATGGATTGCCGCATGAGATACTCGATCGCGACGCCATGAAGCGACGGTTTCCGGCGTTTGAGTTGGAGGAAGGCGAGATCGGCGTGCTTGATCCGCAGGGCGGCTATGTCAGGCCTGAAGCGGCGATCATGGGCTATCTGAAGCTTGCGGCGGAAGACGGTGCCGTCCTGCATTTCGGTGAGCGTGTTGTCGCAATCGATCCTGATGATACCGGCGTAACGGTCGTTTCCACAACCGGGCGATATCGCGCCCGTAAGGTGATCGTCGCAACCGGCGCCTGGATTGCCGAACTCGTGCCGCAGCTGAAAGCGCATGCCCGGCCCATCCGGCAGGTGGTCGCCTGGTATCAGCCCAAGGATGGTTTCGTTGCTGAACCTCAGCGCATGCCATGCTTCCTGCGCGATGAAGGAGCGGAAGGTTCCTATTTCGGCTTCCCGGCCATCGGCGTCGATGGTGTGAAAATCGGCCGCCATGCGCATTTCAGGGAGCCGATCGATCCGACCATGCCCAATCCGCCGGTCAATGACGTCGACACCGATCTGCTCGACAGCTTCGCCAGCAAGCGTCTGCCGAATGCTGCGTCATATCGCGTGCGGGCGACCACCTGCCGCTACACCATGCTGCCGAGCGAGGATTTTCTCATCGATAGGATGCCTGGACAGCTGAATGTGGTGGTCTCGTCGGCCTGTTCCGGCCATGGCTTCAAGTTTACGAGCGTCGTCGGCGAGATTCTCGCCGATCTGGCGCTTCAAGGCGGCAGCGCGCTGCCGACTACTCTCTTCTCCTTCGAAAAGCACTTTGGCGGCCAATCCGCTTAGCCGCCAATTTCGCAGATGACTTAGCCGATCGTCATGCGTCGCAGGACATCCGATTTGAAATAAAAGTGCTGAACGAGCGCTCCAAATATGTGCAGTACGACGACGATCCAAAGCAGCGTCTTGATCGGGCCGCCATGGACGAAGGCGGCTGTATCGATACCGAAATAATAGGCTGCCATTCCCGATAGGGGCATTGCGAAGATCAATGCATAAAGCAGGAAATGCGTGATGCTCGCGATGAAATGCAGAAATGCGGGCTGATTATCTGGCGGCGCCGGAACATCGGACATCAATCTCAGGCAAAGGCGCACGATAGCCAAAAGCAGGATCGCGATACCGGCATAAGCATGGATATTGGCGCTGGCGACATCGGCCGGTGTTGGCACCTGGCCATGCCGCACAAGACGCCGCCACGCGTTCATGCCATCGGGAAACAGGAGATTGAAAAAGATGAGGATGGCCATGAGCCAGTGAAGAATGCGTTGCGGAGCAGAATAGGTCGATCTGGCAGGCATCGGGTCTCCTTAAATTGGAATCGTTCTAAAGGTAGAACATGATTCTAACGAGAACCTGAATGCGAACCTTCCAGTGCACTTCGTTCGGCATCCTCATATCTTGATGCATAGCTGGGGCATCCTGAAGGCGCCAGCCTTCGCGACCGACGAGGGAGATGCCCCGGAAGGCTGTTAAGCTCCTCCGGGACCCTGGGCTTCCTCACATCAGCTGAGCACAGCGCGCGGTTCGAGAAACGATTCCAGGCCGGCGGCGCCGAATTCCCGGCCTATGCCCGATTGCTTGAAGCCGCCGAAGGGTGCAAGCGGTTCGTGCGGTGCGCCGTTGATGACAATGCGGCCCGCCTCGATGCGATCCGCCATCCGCTTTGCCCTGGCGACATCGGAGGAGAAGACATAGGCCTGCAGGCCATAGACGGTGTCGTTGGCGATCTCGAGCGCGTGCGTCTCATCGCGATAGGGGATGACGCAGAGTACCGGTCCGAAAATCTCTTCGCGGGCGATCCGCATGTCGTTATCGACGCCGGAGAAGATGGTTGGACGAACGAACCAGCCGCGATCGACCCCTTCCGGCCGCCCTTCACCACCCGTGAGCAGCCATGCGCCTTCTTCTTGGCCGAGACGGATATAGGATTGCACGCGATCCCATTGTTTCCGGCTGACCATGGGGCCGATCCTGACGGTGGGGTCGCTTGCATCGCCCACCTTGAGTGTCGCCACCGCTTGCGCCAGATGATCGTGGATTTCCGCCAGCCGGCCTTCGGGCGCGAGAATGCGTGTGCCGGCGATGCAGGCCTGGCCGCTATTGGCAAATCCGGCCGCCAATACCTGCGGGATGACAAGATCGAGATCGGCATCGTCGAGAATGATGTTCGGGCTCTTGCCGCCAAGCTCAAGCGTCACGCGCTTAAAGGTCGCCGATGCCGCCTGAAGGATCGCCCGTCCCGTCACCGTCGAGCCGGTGAAGCTGATCTTTGCGATGTCGTGGTGGCTGCTGAGAGCGGCGCCCACCACATGGCCGTAGCCGTTGACGATATTGAAAATCCCATCCGGCAGACCGGCCGCATGCAGGCACTCGGTGAGGAGCTGCGTCTGGATCGCGCTCATCTCGGATGGCTTGATGACCATGGTCGTGCCTGCCGCGATAGCTGTGGCAAGCTTGTTGCAGATGAAGCCGTAATTGCTGTTCCAAGGCGTGATCGCGGCTGCAACGCCGGCCGGGCGCATCTCTATCTCCCCGTGGCCAATGCGGCGGCGAAATTCATAGGATTCGAGTGTTTTCGCCATGTTGAGGAATGCCGTGGCGGCATGTAGCACCGAAAAACCGATGAAGGATGCCGGCGCACCATATTCTTCGCGCATGGCGTCGGCGAGGTCTGAGGCTCTGGCTGCAACTGCATCGTGCAGGCTTTGCAGCATGGCGATGCGCTCGGCCTTCGAGCTTTGCGACTGGCTCGCAAATGCCACCTTGGCGGCGCTGACGGCGTTGTCGACATCCTGCTCGTCGCCAAGGCGGACGGTGCCGATTTGCTCTTCCGTGGCCGGGTTGAAAAGAGGTGCTTCCTCGTTGCCATGGGGCTGAACGAAGCTGCCATTGATGTAAATCGTATCTATCGTGCGCATGAACGTCTCCTTCATCTTCACGACAGAGGTAAGACGCGTTATCTGTGCGGTGTAGTGGGACAAAGTGGTACAGGCTGATAAGGAAAATCGCGCAATGAAGGCCAGTCTGGCGGAGCTTGAGGCGATCGCGGCCGTTGCGCGCCATGGCGGCTTTCGCGCGGCTGCGCGCGAACTCGGCATGTCCTCCTCCGCGCTCAGCCACGCGGTTGCCGCGCTGGAAGAACGCCTGTCCGTGCGGATCTTCAACAGGACGACGCGCAGTGTCACGCTATCGGATGCCGGCGAACGCTTCGTAGCGGAAGTGGCGCCGGCGCTCACGGCAATCGACAGGGCGATCGAAAATGCGGGCCTGTCTTCCGGTACGATATCAGGCACGCTTCGTCTCAATATGGCGCCCGGCGCAGCGCGCATGCTCCTGACACCGCTTATTCTCGAATATGGCCGGCGCTATCCCGATGTCGAAATCGAGATCGTCACCGATAATGCCTTGGTCGATGTCATCGGCAAGGGCTTTGACGCCGGCATTCGGATTGCCGAGGCCGTGCCGACCGATATGGTCGCGATTTCCATCGTTCCGGCGCTGCGTTCGCTCGTCGTCGGCTCACCTGCCTATTTCAGCAACAGGCCATACCCACTTGTTCCGGGCGATCTCCTGCGACATCGCTGCATCCGTGCCCGCATGGCGAGTGGCAAGCTTTATCGCTGGGAGTTCGAGCGACACGGCCAGTCCATCCTCATCGATGCGCCGGGAAGTCTCACCCTCGATGCTTCCGACTTGATGCTGAGCGCCGCGCTCGAGGGGGCGGGGCTGGCCTATATCAGCGAAGCCTCCGTTGCCGGGCACATAGCGGCGGGCAATCTGATCGCGGTGCTGGAGGATTGGAGCCCTCCCTATCCCGGGCTCAGCCTGTATTTTGCCCAGCGCCGGCAGATGCCGGCGCGGCTGAGGGCACTGATCGATCTGATCCACGAGCAAAATGCGTCCCGCTGAACGCCGGCGAAAGATTAAGTTTCAGACATGAATCTCCATAACGCTTGAGTGGCGCCATATCGAGATGTAGCCATATCGCCTGAGATATCGTCGATATGATTGCTTGGAAGGTCAGCGTGTCATGGATCAGAAGATCGAAGCCGTTCTCGAAGTCTATCACGAGCTTATTCGTAAAGAGCACAGCAAGCCGAGGGAAATGCCGCCGGGCGGGCGTGACGGTGGTCAGGATCGTCGGTTGAGGGCAGTCGGACCGGAGACGGGTCGCTTCATCAACATTCTGGCGAAGAGCTTGAAGGCGCCTACCATTTTGGAGCTTGGCACATCCTTCGGCTATTCCGGTATCTGGCTTGCCGAGGCCGCGCGCGCCAGCGGCGGCAAGCTTATTTCCATGGAGCTGCACGCCTACAAGACCGAATTTGCCACGGAGATGGCCGAAAGGGCTGGTTTGGCCGAGTATATCGATTTTCAGGTCGGCGATGCCGTCGAGATGATCAAGGCACTTCCTTCCGGCGTCGATTTCATCCTCGTCGACTTGTGGAAGGATCTCTACATCCCATGCCTGGACGCCTTCTATCCGAAGCTCAATGCCGGCGCTATCATCGTGGCCGACAATATGTTCATGCCCGGCAATGAAGACGTGAAACGCTACGGCGAAGCCGTTCGCGCCAAGCCGGGCATTACCTCTGTTCTGTTGCCCGTCGGTTCGGGGATCGAAGTCAGCCGATACGATCCTGTATAAGGATCGGAGGCGGCGGCGATTCAATCCTGAGATCGCCGCCTGTATGAATTTACTTGCCGACGTCCTTGGCTGCCTTCTCGATGACGGCGGCCACTTTTTCCGGCTGCGAAGCGAAGACGGCATGGCTTGCCTCGATTTCGGTCACGTCGCTGCCGGCACGCTTTGCCATGTCGCGCTCGAGCGCGGGATTGATGGAGCGATCGTTGGTCGCGACGATGGCCCAGCTCTTCTTCGCCCGCCAGGCCGGATCGCCGACCTTGATGGTAAAGGCGGCTTTCGAGGCAAAGACCTGAGATTTTGCCATGAAATCGGCTTCGTCCTTCGGCAGGTCGGCGGCAAAGTCGGCAGCGAATGTCGCGGGATCGAGATAAAGATATTGGCCGTCCTTGGTTTCGCGGATGTTCATGCTGCCTGCAGGCTTCGAGCTCGCAAGGCTGATCAGGCTTTCGCCCTTGTCCGGCTGAAATGCGGCGACATAGACGAGGCCTGCGACATCCGGGCGATTGCCCGCTTCGGTGATGACCATGCCGCCATAGCTGTGACCGACGAGCAGGCTCGGGCCGTTCTGAAGGTCGAGCACGCGATTGGTGGCGGCGACATCGTCGGCGAGCGAAGTGATCGGTTCCTGCACGACGGTGACGTTGAAGCCGTCCTTTTCAAGGATGTCGGCGGTCTTGCGCCATCCCGAGCCGTCGGCCAGCGCGCCGTGGACGATGACGATATTCTTGATCTCTGCCGCCTGCACCGCGAAGGCAAAAGTGCTTGCGGCAAGGCTAAGGGCGGCGATGGAGAGAAAACGGGTATTCATGAGTATGACTCCTGTCAGTTGAGGTTCATGCGTAGGGTGAAGGGAAATTTCAGCCGAAGGTGAAGGCGTAGGCCTGCACCCCGGGATCGAGGAAGCGGATTTCAAAGTTGCGCGCAGTGACGTCACCGGACTGGCGGACGAGCTGGTAGAGCCGGGTGGCGGTCACGGTCCCGTTGCCGTCGGCATCGATATCGGAACCGTGGTCGGCGCCGGGCGCCTTTCCATCCACGGTCACCTGGAAGCGGACCGGTTTTCCGTCTGCCGAAGGACCAAGGACGAGGTGCAGGTCGCGCGCACTGAAGCGATAGCTGATGCCGCCGCCGGCCTTGTTCAACGATGCCTGCTCGGACCCGACGGTCCAGGTTCCGGCCAGTCCCCATTGATTGAGGCCAGGATTGGCAATTGAATAGTCAGCGGCGGTATCCGCCTTCAGCCCTTCGGGGGAGACGAAACCTGTAGCCTGGCTGTAGCCGACATAGGTTTCGCCGGAGCGGATGTGGCCAAGGTCGGGGCTTGCTTCCGCACCCCTAGCATTGGGGACGACCGGGCCGCTTTGGGCCATATCGCTGCCGGCTTCGCGCAGGAGGTCCTGGATCGCTTGTTCCGTCTGGCGATAATTGCCTTCGCCGAAGTGCTGGTAGCGGATTTGCCCCTTGGCATCGATCAGGTAATGGGCAGGCCAGTAATTGTTCTCGAAGGCGCGCCAGATGCGATAGTCGTTGTCGATTGCGACCGGATAGCCGATCTTGAAGTCGGCGATCGCCTTCTTGACGTTGTCGACGTTCTTTTCGAAGGCGAATTCCGGAGCATGGACGCCGATGACGACGAGACCCTGATCCTTATACTTTTCCGCCCAGGCACGAACATAGGGTATGGTGCGGATGCAGTTGATGCAGGAATAGGTCCAGAAGTCGACGAGCACGACCTTGCCGCGAAGCTCGGCCGTGGTCAGCGGCTGCGAATTCAGCCAGGTGACGGCGCCGTCGAGCGAGGGGGCGGGGCCTTCGATCGGAAGGTCGCTGTGGAATGGACGCGCCACGTCTGTCGCAACCTTCATGGCGCCGTTGCTGGCAACCTCGGTCTCCGGCGCTGAGGTCTTGGGGTGCAGCTTCTCCAGCAAGGTCTGTTCGAAGGAACCGGTGCTGGCGTAGGAGAGGCGAGCCAGCAATCCGGTATCGAGGCCGAGTGCGATGGCGGCAACGCCGGCTAGAACAGCCGCGCCTGCGACCTGGCGGATGCGTTCGCTGACGCCGAGTGATTGCTTCATGCGGCCAAAGATCCTGCCACCGGCAAAGAGTGCAACGGCAAGCGAGGTGGCAGCACCGGCGCCATAGGCAAGCAGCAGGAAGGTCGTCTGCAGATTGGCGCCCTTCAAGGCCGCGCCTGTCAGGACCAGCCCGAGGATCGGGCCGGCGCAGGGCGCCCAGAGCAGGCCGGTCGCAATGCCGAGCACGAAGGAGCTTCTGATACTCGAGGTCGCGCGACCTTTGCCGGCAGCGTTCAGCAGGTTGTTGCCAAGATCGACCGCCGGCCGGGAGAGCGCGCTGGCGATGCGCGGTGAAATGAGGCTCAGGCCGAAGAGGCCGAGCAGGACGATTGCTGCAAGGCGTCCATATTCATTGGCGCGGATCGCCCAGGCACCGCCGACTGCGGCAAGCGTTCCGACAACCGCAAAAGTGAGGGCCATGCCTGCAAGCATGGGCAGCGTGCTTCGGACGAAGGGTTGTCCCGCGCGGGCAAAGACGAAGGGGAGGATGGGCAGGATGCACGGACTGAGGATCGTCAGCGCACCGCCGAGATAGGCTATGATGAGAAGCGTCATCGTCTTGTTCCTTTGGAAGCGATTGACCGGCTGCGGACGGCGAGGTGCCGTGCTCAGCAGTGACGCTATCTGCCAGTGACGACGTATCTCGAATGTGTCTGATTGGATGGGAGAATGTACCGAAACGTCGATGTCTCGGGCTTCGATACATTGCGATACAAATCGAATGGTGGTGATCTGGTTTTCAGCAAGTCCGGCAGGAACAGCGCAATCGCGGGTGAGATGCGACGGTTGCTGCGCAACTCCTTCTCCCCTGGGGGAGAAGGTGCCGACAGGCGGATGAGGGGGATGCCAGGAACACGGAAGCCGGTGAGTCCAAGGCAGCCTACCCCCTCATCCGACCCTTCGGGCCACCTTCTCCCCGAGGGGAGAAGGAGCGCGTTGCGCCGAAAGGTCTCATATGCGATCGCCCTGAGCCGGAGGGGGCGAATTGTATCACACTGTATCTATGCCGCCTGAAGCTACAAAGGCATTCAAAACGCCACTGGCCGCGACACATCGGCGATACATGTGGCTGGCTTTCTTGTGCTCACGATCCAATCCACAGGAGAGACAGATGTCCGAGGAAATCAACCACACCCGCCGCCGCTTCTTCGGCATTGCCGCAATCGCTGTCGCAGCCGCTGAGTTCGGCCTGCCTGCCATCGCCGGCGCACAGGAAAGCAAGGCTTCCGCTTCGGCTCTGCCTGCCGTTAAGGCCGGCACCCACACCTCCTTCGACGCGCTGAAGCAGATCAAAGCCGGCGTGCTCGATGTCGGTTATGCGGAAGCCGGCCCGGCCGATGGTCCTGTCGTCCTGCTGCTGCATGGCTGGCCCTATGACATCTACAGCTTCGTCGATGTCGCGCCGCTTTTGGCAGATGCCGGCTATCGCGTCATCATTCCCTATCTTCGCGGCTATGGCACCACCACCTTCCTTTCGAAAGACACGCCGCGCAATGGCCAGCAGGCAGCGCTTGCCGTCGACATGATTGCGCTTCTCGACGCGCTGAAGATCGAAAAGGTCGTCGTTGCCGGTTACGACTGGGGTGGCCGCACCGCCGATATCATGGCGGCTCTCTGGCCGGAACGGTGCAAGGCGCTGGTTTCGGTCAGCGGCTATCTCATCGGCAGCCAGGAGGTCAACCGCAAGCCGCTGCCGCCAAAGGCGGAGCTTGCCTGGTGGTATCAGTTCTACTTCGCCACCGAGCGGGGCCGCCTCGGCTACCAGGAAAACCGGCACGATTTCGCAAAGCTGATCTGGCACACCGCCTCGCCGCAGTGGGCCTTCGATGACGCCACTTTCGATCGCTCGGCTGCAGCCTTCGATAATCCCGACCATGTTGATATCGTTATTCATAACTATCGCTGGCGGCTCGGTCTCGTCGAAGGCGAAGCGAAGTTCGATGCCTATGAAAAGAAGCTCGCCGCCGGACCGGTAATTTCGATCCCGACCATCACCATGGAAGGTGACGCCAACGGTGCGCCGCATCCGGAGCCGTCGGCCTATCGTGGCAAGTTCTCGGGCAAATACGAGCATCGCACCATCACCGGCGGCATCGGCCACAATCTGCCGCAGGAAGCCCCGCAGGCTTTCGCCCAGGCTGTGATAGATGTTGATCGTTTCTAGTTCAGCGGTAGTGTGCGAGTGGGTGCCGGCAAAGCCGGCGCCCGCTGCCGTTGGCGCGACGAGGAATGACTATTCGTAGGTTGGTGCTTACGATGATGAGTGGGAAATCGAAATGGATCATGTCGACCATATCCTAATCGTGGATGACGATCGGGAAATCCGCGAACTGGTGTCGAGCTATCTCAAGAAGAACGGCTTGCGGGCGACGACGGCTGCCGATGGCCGGCAGATGCGCAGTTTTCTTGAGGCCAATTCGGTCGATCTGATCGTACTCGACGTGATGATGCCGGGCGACGACGGCCTCGTGCTCTGTCGCGAGCTTCGTGCCGGAAAGCACAAGGCGACGCCCATTCTGATGTTGACGGCGCGCAGCGACGAGATGGACCGGATTCTCGGCCTGGAAATGGGCGCGGACGATTATCTGGCAAAGCCCTTCGCTGCTCGCGAGCTGCTTGCCCGCATCAAGGCGGTTCTGCGCCGCACTCGCATGCTGCCGCCCAATCTGCAGATCAGCGAAGCCGGTCAATTGCTGGTCTTCGGAGACTGGCGGCTGGATACGGTCGGCCGCCATCTGCTGGACAAGGACGGCACCGAGATCACGCTCAGCGGCGCCGAATACCGCCTGCTGCGCGTCTTCATCGACCACCCGCAGCGGGTGCTCAATCGAGACCAGCTTCTGAACCTCACCCAGGGTCGCGACGCCGATCTCTTCGATCGCTCCATCGACCTGCTCGTCAGCCGTCTTCGCCAGCGGCTGGGGGATGACGCACGGGAGCCGATGTACATCAAGACGGTGCGCAGCGAAGGTTATGTCTTCTCCGTGCCGGTGGAAATTGCGGAGCTTCGCCCATGACCATGGTCGACCTTCCAGGTCGCCGGCCATGGTGGCCGAGCACCCTGCGTGCACGCATTTCGCTTATCCTCCTGGCGGGGCTCGCGATCGCTTATGGCCTGTCCTTCAGCGTGCTCTATGTCGAGCGCTACATGTCGGCAAAGGCCGTCATGCTCGGCACGCTGGAAAACGACGTAGCGACCTCGATCGCGGTGCTCGACCGCCTGCCGGCGGATGAGCGGGCGAATTTCGTCGATTGGCTGAGCCGCGGCAATTACAATTTCGAGCTGGGCAACGGCCTGCCCGGCGTGCCCGATACCTCTGCCCATGGTGCGGAGATCGCCGCCAAGATAGAGGATGCGGTCGGCCATCGCTTTCCCATCCGCATGGAAGCGATACCGGGTCCGGTCTCGCGGCTGCAGGCGCATCTTAATCTGAGTGATGGCAGGCCGCTGACCATCGATGTTACGCCCAAGGGCGTCATGCCGATGGCGGCCTGGCTGCCTTACGTCTTCGTCGTCCAGATGCTGTTGATCGTCCTTTGTATCTGGTTTGCCGTGAGACAGGCCACGCGTCCGCTCGCCGAGCTTGCCGCCGCGGCCGATGCGCTAGATCCCAATAAAAAGAGCCCGGCCTTGAGCGACCGGGGGCCGACCGAAGTGGCGCATGCCGCCAAGGCCTTCAATGCCATGCGGGATCGAATCGCGCATTATCTCGAAGAGCGCGTACAGATCCTAGCGGCGATCTCGCACGATCTGCAGACGCCGATCACCCGCATGCGCCTGCGCGCCGATATCGCCGATGATTCTCCCGAGAAAACCAAGCTGTTGCAGGATCTCGGCGAGATCGAGCGTCTGGTGCAGGATGGGATCGCCTATGCGCGCAGCGCCCATGGCAACGGCGAGAAGAGTGTGCGCATCGATCTTGCGTCCTTCATCGAAAGCATCAGCTATGACTATCAGGACACCGGCAAATCCGTCGAGATTCTCGGTCTCATTCACGGAACTGCGACGACGAAGCCACATGCGCTTCGCCGCATCCTCACCAATTTCATCGACAATGCCCTGAAATTTGCCGGAGCGGCGGAAATCGCCGTGGAGCGGCGTGATACGGGCCAGATTGCGATCACCGTTCTGGATCGCGGTCCCGGCATTCCGCAGGACCAGATAGAGGCAGCCATGCAGCCCTTCTTTCGGCTGGAACAATCGCGTAACCGCAACACCGGCGGCACAGGGCTAGGTCTGGCGATTGCTCAGCAACTTGCCCAGACGCTCGGCGGCTCCGTCAGGCTCTATAACCGCGAGGGTGGCGGCCTGGCGGCAGAAGTCGTTATTTCCTGATTGTTCCTTCGAAAGACTTTCCGGCAATTTGTAAGCAATTGTATCCGGCTCGTTGGAGCCTACGTTTTGTAACGCTTTCGGCGATTCCGGAAACATGCCGGATACGTCGATCCATCAAAAACAACTCCGTCAACAGACGTTGGCCCACACCACGACAGAGCGGGCAACGCAACAACGGAGTGTTCCATGACCAAGATCGACAAGGTTCTTTACACCGGCAAGACCCACACCATCGGCGGCCGCGATGGTTTCGCCCGCAGCGATGACAACCAGCTGGATGTCAAGCTTTCTCCTCCAGGCAGCGCCCATGCCGGCACCAATCCCGAGCAGCTCTTCGCAGCCGGCTGGTCGGCCTGCTTCATCGGCGCAATGGGCCTTGCCGCGGGCAAGCGCAAGGTCAAGCTCCCAGCCGACCTCGCCGTCGATGCCGAAGTGGATCTGGGCACCACGGAAGGTGCTTACTTCCTGCAGGCACGACTGACCATCAGCATGCCCGGCATCGAGCCTGAGCTTGCCCGCACGCTGGTCGAGGAAGCTCACCAGACCTGCCCCTATTCGAAGGCGACTCGCGGCAACATCAATGTCGAGCTGAAGCTCGCCTGAGAATCACCCGGGCATCGATATTGCGCGCCGCTCCGGAAGGTGCGGCGCGCCGAATCGTTAATTTTTTCGCGTTGGACATCAAGCAAGGCAGTCACTGCTTTGCACCTGGAGGATCATATGCGTCCCATCATTCTTCTCCTTGCAGGAGCTGCGATTTTCGCCGCTCCATGCGTCTACGACCCCAGCTCCAACGAGCCTTCGGCGCTTGCGAGCATGGCCGTTTTATGGGGCGGTTCGGGCTCCAATGGAGCCCCGTATTAACCATTTGTTAACCATATCAACGGTACACAAGATCAACGATTTATTCACATAGATGACCAAAGTGCTAACAGACGCTCGTTCGATCCGTATCAAGGGCCGCTCCTTTCTTGCGGTCATGCTTTCGCCGGATCTTCCGCTGGACCAGTGGTTGATCAGACTTGACGACCTCGCAGCCCGTTCGGCCGGCTTCTTTTTGGGACGGCCGGTCGTCCTCGACATCACCGACCTGCCGATCGACAAGGCGCAGCTCAAGGAGCTGATTGCTGAGCTTTCGGCTCGCAATGTCAGCATTATGGGCATCGAGGGCGGTCGTCCGTCGATCGCCGGGCCTGGCATGCCGCCGATCCTGAAGGGCGGGCGTCCGGCTGCCGATTTCGAAGTCTCCGAGGCCGAGCCGGTCGTGGAGCGCCGCAACAGTGAACCCAAGGCGCCGCCTCCGGAAGTTCGTGCAGTTACGCAATCCCTGATCATCCGCGAGCCGGTGCGATCCGGCCAGTCGGTGATCTTTCCCGAAGGTGACGTCACCGTCATCGGTTCGGTGGCGTCGGGCGCGGAAGTCATCGCGGGTGGATCGGTCCATATCTACGGCGCCCTTCGCGGCCGCGCCATGGCGGGCTCGATCGGCAATGCCTCGGCGCGAATTTTTTGCCGCAAGCTCGAGGCCGAGCTGCTGGCAATCGATGGAATTTACAAGATGGCGGAAGACGTATCACCCGGCCTCAGGGGACAAGCCGTCCAGCTTTGGCTGGATGGTGAAACGATCATGGCCGAAAAACTAATCTGAGCCGAAGCCGGCCAAAACAGGAGAGCAAGATGGGCAAGGTAATCGTCGTCACATCAGGCAAGGGCGGAGTTGGAAAGACGACTTCGACGGCCGCATTGGGGGCGGCTCTGGCACAGAGAAACGAAAAGGTCGTCGTGGTCGATTTCGACGTCGGCCTGCGTAATCTCGATCTGGTCATGGGCGCGGAACGTCGCGTTGTTTATGACCTCGTCAATGTCATTCACGGCGATGCCAAGCTGCCGCAGGCGCTGATCCGCGACAAGCGGCTGGAGACGCTCTTCCTCCTGCCGGCTTCGCAGACCCGCGACAAGGACAATCTGACGCCCGAGGGTGTCGAGCGCGTCATCAACGAGCTCAAGAACTATTTCGATTGGGTCATCTGCGACAGCCCGGCCGGTATCGAGCGCGGCGCCACCCTAGCCATGCGCCATGCTGACGTCGCCGTAGTCGTCACCAACCCGGAAGTCTCCTCGGTGCGCGATTCCGACCGCATCATCGGCCTGCTGGACTCCAAGACGCTGAAGGCCGAGCGCGGCGAGCGCATGGAGAAGCACCTGCTGCTGACCCGCTTCGACGCCGGCCGCGCCGAACGCGGCGACATGCTGAAGGTCGACGACGTGCTGGAGATCCTCTCCATTCCGCTCCTCGGCATTATCCCGGAAAGCACTGATGTCCTGCGCGCCTCCAACCTCGGCTCGCCGGTCACGCTTGCCGATGCGCGCTGTGCGCCGTCGCTTGCCTATTTCGATGCCGCACGCCGTCTTGCCGGCGAGCAGGTGCCGATCGCCATCCCCGGCGAAAAGCGGGGTATCTTCGGCAAGATCTTCGCAAGGAGGGCCGCATGAGCATTTTCGGACTGTTCCGCAAGCAGAGATCTGCACCCATGGCGCGCGAGCGCCTGCAGATCCTCCTTGCCCACGAGCGTGCCTCCGTGGGCTCGGATCTCGTATCCGTGCTGAGAGAGGAAATCCTCGCCGTCATCGCCAAGCATGTGCAGGTCGATCGCGACAAGGTGCAGGTGAAGATGGATCGCGACAAGGATGTCTCCATGCTGGAGATCGACGTCGAGATCCCGCGTGATGCGACCTTGAAGGCCGCCTGACGAAGGATCGCGCTCGTCAAATGTGCGAATTCTGTCACATGGCTCTCTCGTGTGGCAGAATTGCTAAAATTTTCGCAGCCGGCTCTTGCAAAGGATGCGATTCACGATTATTTGCCGGTCATCACCTGTATCGATGGCCTGCCGTGCTGACATTTCTGTGTCGAGCCGGCGTTTGCTGTCCGGGTTAAAAAGCAAGGGCGCTCCCCAGAAATGGGTAGAGCGCCCTTTGCTTTTGTCGCACTCGCGGCGCTTTTCTTGTTCCATGCGATATGCCAGTTTGCAGCGATCATACGGGAGGCGGGCTGGCTTGGGCGAATTGAATCATCAATGGAATATGGTCTTCAGATGGCTGCTCGCCGGCATCTTTGCAGCTATTTGCGCTATCTCCGCTGAGGCGGCGGATAAGACGATCTATCTGACATTCGATGACGGCCCCTTGCCTGGAACGAAGAACATTCTTTCCGTGCTAAGCCAGCAAAATGTCCCCGCCGCCATGTTCATGGTCGGCCAGCATGTCGAGACCATTCCCGCCGGGCGCGAGCTTTTGGCCGAAGCGAAAGCCATGCCGCTGGTAACCGTCGGCAATCACAGCTACAGCCACGCCAATAATCGCTACAGACGATACTATTCCAACACCCAGGCCGTCGTCGCCGACATGCTTCACGCCAATGAAGTGCTCGGTCTGACGCCGATCGTCAATGCGCGGCTGCCGGGCAGGGACGTCTTTCGGCTTCCGACGGTATCGCGGGAAGATCTCTCCATCAATGTCGCTCAATGGGAACGCGAATGGCTGGATTACGAGCTCGTCGCCGAAGCGGGATTCTATCTCTATGGCTGGGATTTCGAGTGGGTGCATAGCGATGACGGCAAGCCGGTCCAATCGGTGGACCATCTCGTCAACGAGATCGATCATCTTTTCCAGTACGGTCGTTTCACGCAGCGGGGCAAGATGATCCTGCTCATGCACGACGAGATGTTTCAGGACCAGTTTAATGGCCGCGAAAATCTGCAGTCGCTGATCCGCAAGCTCAGGGATCGCGGCTACGCTTTCGGAGACATCAGGAATTACGCGCCCTCAAAGCAGTAAAAACCATAAATCCGGCTAGCCTTGTCGTGCCGCGGCTCCGGCTGCGACCGTCAGGATGAAGTCGTCGAGTTCCTGTTCGAGGCTTTCGATCGGCAGACCGACAAACCGTCCCTCCAGGCTGATGCTGACGACGCCATGCACAGCGCCGAACAGAGTTCTCGCGCGGATGGCGCGCGCCGCCTCCGACATGTTCGGCTGCAATTCCGCGAGCGGCTCGGCAATGACGCCCATCAGGAACATATGCTCTTCCAGGTGCCACTCGGGGCTCGGGCGGTCATCCGGCGGGCGATGGTCGAACAGCGCCTTCCATAGATTGCGATGGGTGACCGCAAAGCGCAGATAACCACGCGCGAGATTGCGCAGCCGGTCGGCCGGTGTGTGATCCCGAACCTCTGTCAGCGCCAGCGATGCCTCAAGCGCCTTCAGCGTCGCCGAATTGACGTGAATGACGAGATCGTCGAGATCGGCAAAGACCGTATACAGGCCGCCAAGAGCGCAGCCTACATCCTGGGTGACATCGCGCGCCCTCAGGTTTGAGAGCCCGTCTGCAGCGATGCGATTGCGCGCCGTCTCGATCAGCCGCTGCTTCAGATCCTCGCGCTTTTCCAGGGTTTTTCTCGCCATTAACTATTCCAATTTGATTTTTTGAACGTTGTTCAAAATTATTCTTGAACGTCGTTCATGGTTCTGGCATACATCGCTTCATGAACATCGTTCATAAACGGGAGACGACAAATGTTCAATTCAATTCTGACGCTCATTCGCGGTCGTGCCTACGATGCAGAGCAAGCGTTCATCGATCGCAATGCGGTACCCTTGCTGGCGCAGCAGATCCGCGAGGCGGCCCGTGCCATCCAGTCGGCACGGCGGGCCGTGGCAATTGCCGTCGCGCAGAATGAGCAGGAAAAGAACCGGCACGCAGCGATCATCGGCCGCATTGCGGACCTGGAAACGCGCGCCGTTGCCGCCCTGCAGAAGGGCAGCGACGAGCTTGCCAGGGAGGCGGCCGAGGCGATCGCCCAGCTCGAAGCCGAGCGCGATGCGTCGGAGAAGGCGCGGACGCAATTTGTCCAGACGATCGGCAAACTCAAGGCAACTGTTCGCACATCGGAAGCGCGGCTGCAGGAATTGCAGCGCGGCGAGCACCTGGCGCGTGCAACCGAGCAGACTCAGAAGCTCGGTGCCGCCTGCGACGACAATACCGGCCTGGCGACGCTCGATGAGGCCGAGGAGACGCTTGCCCGTCTTCAGGCCTATCAGAGCCGCTGCGAGATCGCAGCCTCGGCCATGAAGGAAATGGATGCTGCGAGCCGGCAGGCACATATTATCGAAAAACTCGCCAATGCCGGCTGCGGCGCACCGCTCGGCGCTTCGGCCGACGACGTGCTGGCCCGCCTGCGTGAGCGCATGAATTCAGCAGCCTGAAAACGAACCCCCATCAAACACATTCAGATAATTGAGAGGATACGATCATGAACGACAGCTTCCAGAAACATTCCCAGGCTTGGGTCAGCTTCTCCTACATTTCTTTTGCCGCCGCCGCTTTCATGCTCCTCGTCGGCCTTTACATGATGCCGATCGATCTCTGGGGCAAGGGCTATCTCGCCATGGGCATCCTGATGCTGGTGCAGACGGCGGTCAACGTCACCAAGACGGTTCGTGACAACAGCGAGGCTGACAAGCTGATCCGCAAGGTAGAAGATGCCCGTACGGAAAAGCTTCTGGTTAAGTTCAATCGTGACGGTCAGGACTAATCTTTATTAACGACGCTGTAGAGTTGTAGTCGCGCTCAACCTTTGCGTAACAACTCTGTAGCGTCCTGTTGGCCGAATGAGGGATACGCCATGCAAACGCACCTGATGAGATCGAGGAAGTTCGCGCCGCTGTTCTGGACGCAATTTCTGACTGCCTTCAACGATAATTTCTTAAAGCAGACTCTGGTTTTCGTCATTCTCGCGCAGATGGCGACGGAGGGTGCGGCGCTGGTCACACTTGCCGGCGGCATCTTCATCGTGCCGTTTCTGCTCCTGTCGGCGATTGCGGGTGAGCTTGCCGACAAATACGACAAGGCCAGGATGGCGGAGCTTCTCAAGCGCTGCGAACTCTTGGTGGCGGCGATCTCGGTGGTCGGCATCGCCTTCTCCTCGATCTGGATCCTGATGCTCGCGCTCTTCGGCTTCGGCGTCATTTCCTCGCTCTTCGGGCCGATCAAATACGGCATCCTGCCGGATCATCTGGAAAACCGGGACCTCCCCAAGGCCAACGCCTGGATCGAGGGCGGCACCTTCATCGCCATTCTCACCGGCACGATGGTCGCCGCCATTGCCTTCCGCGAGGGCGAAAATGTCTGGATCTTCGGGCCGATGATGATGGGACTTTCCATCCTCTGCTGGTTTGCCGCCCGCATGATCCCCTCGACCGGTTCCAAGGCGCCTGATCTCACCGTCGACACCAATGTCGTGCGCTCCAGCTACAGGCTGGTCAACGAGCTTCGTGCCGATAGCCGCATCTGGCGGGCGTCGCTGATGAACTGCTGGTTCTGGTTCGTCGGCGCCTTCATCATGTCGATGCTGCCGGTCATGGTCACTGACATTCTCGGCGGCTCGGAAATCGTCGTTCCCGCCTATCTCGCGATCTTCGCCATATCGGTTGCCATCGGCTCGGCCATTGCCGGATGGATGGCTGCCGGCCGCATCGTGCTTTTGCCGGCGCCGATCGGCATGCTGATCGTCGCGCTCTTCGGTCTCGATCTCGGCTGGAACCTATGGGGCTTGCAATCGACCAGCCATGCCGAAACCATTCTTGCCTTCTTCGCCGGACCGAAAACGATCCGCGTCGCCATCGATCTGGCCGGCATGGCGATCGGCGGTGCTTTCTTGGCCGTTCCGACCTTCTCGGCCATGCAGAGCTGGGCGAATGAGGATCGCCGCGCCCGCGTCATCGGCGCATCGAACGTGCTGTCCGCTCTCTTCATTGCTGTGGGCTTGGCGCTTGTGGCCGTGCTTCAAGCGGTGGGTCTGTCGATCCCGGTCATCATTCTCAGCATCTCCGTACTCAACATCGCGATTGCCTGGTTGATGCTGAAAATGCTGCCGACCAACGCCTTCCGCGATCTGATCTCCATCGTCTTCCGCGCCTTCATGCGGCTTGAGGTCGAAGGTCTGGAAAACATCCGCAAGGCAGGCCCCGCGCCGATCATTGCGCTCAACCATGTGAGTCTGCTGGACGGCGCTCTGGCGCTCGCCATCACCGAGGAAGAGCCTGTCTTCGCCATCGACTATGCCTTCGCCAAGAAATGGTGGGTGCGGCCGCTCTTGAAGATGTGCAAGTTCCTGCCGCTCGACCCGACCAAGCCGATGGCGACGCGCTCGCTGATCAAGGTCATCCAGGATGGCAGCCCGGTCGGCATCTTCCCCGAGGGGCGCCTGACCGTCACCGGTACGCTGATGAAGGTCTATGACGGTGCCGCCATGGTGGCCGACAAGACCGGCGCCATGATCGTGCCCGTTCGTATCGACGGTCTGGAAAAGAGCTATGCCTCCTATCTGACCTCGAGCCATGTCCGTCGCCGTCTCTTCCCCAAGGTCAAGGTGACGATCCTCGAGCCGGTCAAGCTCGATGTTCCCGCCGAACTCAAGGGCAGGAAGCGGCGTATCGCCGCCGGTGCCGCGCTCTACCAGATCATGTCGACGCTGATGTTCCGCACCGCCGACACCAACAATACAGTCCTCGGTCGCGTCATCGACAGCGCCCATGAATATGGCGGCAAGAAACTCGCCGCCGAGGACCCGATTGCCGGCAAGCTCTCCTACGCCAAGCTCCTGACCGGGGCTGCGGTGCTTGGCGCGAAGTTCAAGAAGATGTTCCCGAACGAGAAGACGCTCGGCGTCATGCTGCCGAACGCCAATGGCACCGCCGCGACCGTGCTCGGCGTGATGTCGGCGGGCAAGGTTCCGGCCATGCTGAACTTCACGGCTGGCGCTGCGAATATTCTCTCCGCCTGCCGGACTGCGGAGGTCAAGCATGTGCTCTGCTCGCGCGCTTTCATCACGCAGGCCAAACTCGGCCCGGTGGTCGAGGAGCTCGAAAAGCATGTGGCCTTCGTCTGGCTGGATGAACTGCGCACGCAGATCACCTTTCTAGACAAGATTGTCGGCCTTCTTCGCAAATATCGGCCGCTGGCAAAACGCAGTGCCGATGATCCGGCCGTGATCCTCTTCACCTCCGGTTCGGAAGGGGCGCCGAAGGGGGTGGTGCTGACGCACCGCAATGTCCTGTCGAATGCTGCCCAAGCCGCTTCGCGCATCGACTTCCACCCCGGCGACAAGGTGTTCAACGTCCTGCCGATGTTCCACTCCTTCGGCCTGACGGCAGGCACCATCTTGCCGCTGGTCTCCGGTGTGCCGGTGTTCTTCTATCCGTCGCCGCTGCACTATCGCATCGTGCCGGAACTGATCTACGTCTCCAATGCCACCATCGTCTTCGGCACGGATACGTTCCTGAACGGCTATGCCCGCACCGCCCATCCCTATGACCTGAGATCGATCCGCTACATCTTCTCGGGCGCCGAGCCGGTGAAGGCATCGACCCGCGAGGTCTATATGGAGAAGTTTGGCCTGCGCATCCTGGAAGGCTATGGCGTGACCGAGGCTGCCCCTGTGATCTCGTTGAACACGCCGATGTACAACCGCACCGGAACGGTCGGCAAGATCATGCCGGGCATGGAATGGAAGCTCGAGCCGGTTCCCGGCATTGACGAGGGCGGCCGCCTTCTCATCCGCGGCGCCAACGTCATGGCCGGCTACCTGCGCGCCGACAATCCCGGCGTTCTCGAACCGCTGCCGGAAGGCTGGCACGACACCGGCGACATCGTCACCATCGACGAGGACGGCTTCGTCAAGATCCGTGGCCGAGCCAAGCGCTTCGCCAAGATCGGCGGCGAGATGATCTCGCTTGCCGCGGTGGAAACGCTTGCCGCACAGCTCTGGCCGGGTGCTCTCAGCGTCGTCTCGTCCGTACCCGATGCCAAGAAGGGCGAGCGTCTCGTGCTCCTGACCGATGCGCCGAGTGCGACTAGAAGCGATTTCCTGGCCTTCGCCAAATCGAAGGGCGCCACGGAAATGATGGTTCCCGCCGAAGTGACCGTGGGCAAGGTGCCGGTTCTCGGCTCCGGCAAGGTCGATTTCGTCACGGCACGCGCGATGGCTTTGGAAGCTCAAGCGCAGTCACAGGCGGCGTAAGCTTCCATCTCGAAATAGTGGAGCGGCCGATGGTTTCAGTCTTGGGCCGCTTTTTGCTGCCAGTTCATGACGGAGTGTATCAACTCCGTTCAGGCGGCAACGGGAAGGATGATCTGAAACGTCGTCCCATCCCCGCTGCTCTCAAGCAATTCGATGCTGCCTCCGTGGGAAGCGAGCATGGCTCTGACGATGCCAAGGCCCATGCCCGTGCCGCCATCGTCCCGGCGCGTCGAGAAGAAGGGTTCGAAGATGCGATCCTGATTGCCATTGACAATGCCGCAACCATTGTCGCGAATTTGGATCGATATCCCCCGTCCTTCGCCGCTTGCCTTGATTGCAAGGCTTGTGGCGCCGTTCTGAAAGGCATTTTCCGCCAGATTGGCAAAGATGATGCTTGCGGCCTCGCCAGGCAGTGCCAGCATCTCGTCGGCGCTGCCTTCGTCGATAATCGCCAATTGGCGAAATTGCATCTTCAACTGGGCAATGATGTCGCGAAGGCTGCTGGTGCCCTGTTCGGACGGCAGCTCGGCCTTTGCCAGCTCCCGCAGGCGAGACAGCAGCCGATCCAGCCGTTCGGTGTCGGCGATGATGTTTGTAAGGAAGCGGTTGCGCTGCTCGTGGCTCATCGGATGGCTGTCGTCATCGTCGCGCAGCAGTTCCGCCGCTCCCTTGATCGAGGTCAAGGGCGATTTCAGCTCGTGCGAGACATGGGTGGCAAAGGAGCGCACATAGTCGGAATGATCGACCAGCTTGCCGGCGAGATCGAGAAAGCTCTGCGAGAGGGTCGCGACCTCACGCGTGCCGTAGATTTCGAGCGGCCGGATCGCGGAGCGTCCGCCGCGGGCGATCTCCTCGGTCCGGGCAATCAGGGCATTGATCGGCGTCGTCAGCGTGCGCGTCAGCACATAGGCGACGATGAGGGTAAGGATCAGAACGGCGGCAAGTGTCGCGATTTCCGCCGGCGCCATCGCGCCGGAGGCGGCGCGCACGACGCGAAACCAGATGATCGTGAGCATCGGCAGCATCATCACGGTCAAAAGTACGGCATAGACGATGAGGGCGAGCGGCGGCCGCCATTTGGACTTCACCCTTGGCGCGCGCATCAGACGCTTCCTTCCGCGGCCGATGTCAGCTTGAAGCCGATGCCGTGCACCGTGACGATGATGCGCTTGCCGCCGACGGCCGAAAGCTTGGCGCGGAGATTGCGGATATGGCTGTCTATGGTGCGGTCGGCGACCTGCATGTCAGCGCCATAGGCCGCTTCCATCAGTTGATCGCGGCTGAAGACGATCTCGGGGCGTGACAGCAGTGTATCGAGGATCGAGAATTCGAGCGCCGTCAAGGTGAGCGGCACATCGGCGAAACTGGCGGTGCGGCCACCGCGATTGAGACGCAGAGATCCGACGGACACCGAGCCATTGGTCGCATCCGGCTCCGAGCCATGGCCGCTTCGCTTCAAGATGGTCCGGACCCGCGCGACCAGTTCACGCGGGCTGAAGGGTTTGGTGACATAATCGTCGCCGCCGATTTCCAGGCCGAGGATCCTGTCGATTTCCTCGTCGCGTGCCGACAGGAAGAGGATCGGAAGGTTCGATGTCTTGCGAATGCGGCGACAGACTTCCAGCCCATCCATGTCGGGCATGCCAACGTCGAGAACGATCAGATCGAGACCGCCTTTGTGAAAGGCCATCATGGCCTCTGTGCCGTTGCGCGCGGTCGTCGTCTTCATGCCGGCGCGGTCGAGCGCGAAGCAGATCACGTCGCGAATATTCGGTTCGTCGTCGGCGACGAGGATGCGCTGGGCCATGCTGTAAGGGTCCTGGTTCACCCATTCGTTTTCTTCGTTTCCGCCTGATCTTGCAAGAGTTGTGTCTGCTTGAGGTAGTCGTCGAGGCGGGCGTCGCGATATGTCCAGCTTCGCCAGTCGCGCGGGCGTCCGATATGCTGCCATAATAATGTTTCGCGCACCCTGCGAGCATCCGCGTCGGCGGGCAACGATGCCAGATAGGTATCGAGCGCTGGAATGGCCGCCGGACCGAGCGTCGACAGATAATCAAGATCGAGCACGATACCTTCGCCCGATATCTCGCGGCTATGGGCAACGTTGAAGCGGGCGATGAAGGCGGGAATATCGGCGAGCGCTGCGGCATAGAGTGTGAGAACCAGCATCGCGGAGCTCAACGCGATCAGCCACTCGTTGGAGCGACGAAGCAGGATGCGCAGGAGGATGAGAAAGAGGCCGACTGCGACCAGCCCTATCCAGATGCCGGCCGCAACACGCAACTCCGTCAGCGAATAGACTTCGACATAGAGATCGAGCCGCAGAATGGAGGAAAGGCAGAGCAGGATGTTCTGCGCGACCCACAGATGCACCAGGCCGCGAAGCAGCGGACTTCTGTCGCCTGGGCCGCCGCGCCGCATGGCGGCAAGCACGAAGACGGCGGCGAGGATTGCTGTCAGTAGCAGTGAATAGGCACCGCGATGGGCGTATTCGGCATGGCTCATGCCATCGGGCAGGCTTGCTCCACCCCAGAGATAGGTAAGATCGAGCAGCGTCTGCACGGCAAACAGCGCATTGAAGACCAGCAACGAACGCAGCAGGGCACCATGGCCGAACAGCATGTCCTTGTCTTCAGCTCCGGTGGCGATATCAGGGACATCGTGTCGACGGGGGCGCCGCCGCATGAGACGTGGACGAAGCAGCAGGGACAAGAAGGCTGCAACGGCAAGCCAGAAGCTGATGCGCCATATGCTGAACAGCTGCAGCAGGAAGGTAAGGTCGATGCTGCGCAGCGTCTTGTCGATCAGCGGATTGGCGGCTGCAAAAAGGGCAAGAAAGCCAGCGGCATGATCCAGTTGCGAAGATGATACCGCACGCCATACGGTGACGGCTTTTGCAGGCGCTGCAGCCATCGATAGCTGGCGCGGCGAAAAGGCCGTGCCGGCACGTCCAGAAGGAGGCGCAGCAGCACGAGCGGCAGGCGGATCCGTTGCGAAGGGATCAATCCGCCGATGCCGAGCGAGATCAAGCAAAGACTGAGAAGGCTGATTGCGATACCCATCCAGGAGGTGGCTTCGGCAAGGGGCGTGGACGCGACAAGGCTGAGGGCGACAAGCACTGCGATTTTTGGAATGGATTGCCTTTTTCGTGAGGAGATCAGTAGACCGGCGGCAACGGCATTGGTGAAGATAAAAAGATTGAGGCCGGGTTGCCTGTCGAAAAGCAGAAAGTCGGCCAAGGCGAGAAGGGCAATGAATGTGAGGAATTTACGATGGGATTTATTTGTGGAGTTTGAGGGAAGGGCTGCTGCATCGGATAGGCTCATCGGCATCGGCTCCGGGCGAGATGTTCGGCGAAGAGTATGATCTTGGCCCCTTGAGCGGGCGGATCGGCTTGAGGGTGGCGATCGTCCTCGAGCCACCAGCCTTCCTTGAGAAGGCTGCATGGCAAGCGGGCGGGCGGAGCGGTGATTGTCTCGGGCCTGTTGTTCATGGCGCGACGATGGCGCCTGTCTTTGCAGAATCTGTGCAGAAGCCGAGGAGCTATTCAGGAAAATGGCTTAGGTTGGAAAGTTAAAATCATCGCACTTGTCTGAGATCTGAACAACAATTGCCGTGCGCAAGGCTAATCTTGGCAGGATAAATTTTAGCGTTGCGTGAAAGATGTCTCGAAATGGGGCAGTCACTTGTGGAACTTAAGCATATATTTCCCAGCTTCCAGTCGGCCTATGGATTGCCGGTCTGAAAATCGATTTGTTGACGCGGCTGTCGTACTCACCCCTGACGACAGCCGGGAACCTCGGAAGCAGCCGCCTGGCCGCAACCGAGGTTCTCGTCAGAAGATCGCGACGCCCACAGGTCTCCGCGCCGCGCGATGCAGACGAGGGTTCGTGCCTATGCGCCGGGAATAAGCTTTCCACGCTGGATATTCTCGCTTGATCCCGTGGCTGCATGTCATAATTGAGGGCTCGGCGTGGCATGTACTTTAGGAATGCCTGAAAAGGGCGCAAAGGACGGCAGATGAGAATTACCACAATTACGAATTGGGCCTACGGTATCACCGTGGTCCTGACCGTGCTGTCGGCTGTGGCATTCATTCTCTCGGCCCGAAGCGCTGTGCAGGAGCGGCAGGCCGTGGAGCAGCATCTGTTGCTGAACAGCATGGGCGAGGAGCTTGCGCTCGGCGCGGAGGAAACGACGGACGAAGCCCGTCTCTATGTCATACGCGGCGAGGAAAGGCATCTGGATGCCTTCACCATCGACGAAGGTGAAGAGCGCCGCCGCGATACGGCGATCAATGCCCTGCGCGGCCTCGGCATTCCGGATGCCGAGCGTCAGGTCATCGAGGAGGTGGCGGTCAATGCGGAGGCGCTCGATAAGGTGGAGGCGGCGGCGGTCGCCGCCTATACCGGCGGCAACCAGACCGGTGCACGCGATACGCTGTTCGGCCCCGAACACGAGCGCGCCCAGACGGCACTGCTCAATAGTGTCAATCAGTTTCGCGCCCTGGCGAC
Source organism: Rhizobium centroccidentale (assembly GCF_030182565.1). Classification (NCBI taxonomy): domain Bacteria; kingdom Pseudomonadati; phylum Pseudomonadota; class Alphaproteobacteria; order Hyphomicrobiales; family Rhizobiaceae; genus Rhizobium; species Rhizobium centroccidentale. The sequence goes on from NZ_JAQJCG010000003.1 coordinate 93,173, forward strand.
GGCGCGCACCGAGGCGGCCTTCCGTTCCGCGCAGGCACGCAGCGATCTCTGGGCCAACATTGCCAAAGTGATGCTCACCTTGACTGCGGTCATATTCCTCGGCGTGCTCTATTTCATACTGCGGCGCCGGGTGGCGCTGCCGCTGGTGCGCATGACCGGAATCGTCAACCGGCTGGCAAGACAGGATTATGCCGTCGAGGTGCCGACCGACCGCCGCCGTGACGAGATCGGCGAGATGAACGATGCCATACAGATCTTCCGCGAGAACGGTCTGGAGCGGAACCGTCTCGACGCCGAGCGCAAGCGCGATCTGGAGACGAAGGATCTCATCCTGCAGATGATGCATCGCTTGCAGGCCTGCTACGCCCAGAATGAGCTTGCCGAAGTCGTCGCGCTCTTCGTGCCGCAGATCTTTCCTGGCGTCGCGGGATGCCTCTACACGATGAACGAAAGCAGGACGACGCTCAGCGAAGTCAGCCGGTGGCTGGAGCCCGAACATACTGAGACTTCCTTTGCCGCTTCCGCCTGCTGGGGCTTGCGCCGTGGCCGCCCGCATGTCAGCCATGTGGCGGATACCGATATTCCTTGTCAGCATCTGGATCACTCAGGCGTGCCGGGTCTTTGCGTTCCGCTGACCGCGCTCGGCGAGGCGATCGGCCTGCTTTATTTCGAGGACCGCACGAAGGATGCGACGGCCGCCGATGCGCCGCGGCTCTATCTGGAGCTGATCGCTGAGAATATCGGCCTTGCCATCGCCAACCTGCAACTGCGCGACCGGCTGATCAATCTTGCCGTACGCGACGCGCTGACAGGCCTGCTCAACAGGCGCTCGCTGGACGAGGCGCTCAACAACCTTCACAGAGATCAATCCGCTCGCACCGTCATCTGCATGATGATCGACATCGATCACTTCAAGCGTTTCAACGACGAGTTCGGCCATGATGCCGGCGACGAGGTGTTGCGGCATGTCGGGCAGATCGTTGCCGATACGGTTGGCGAGGCCGGTACTGTCTACCGCTTCGGCGGGGAAGAATTGACGGTCATCGCCACCGATATGGCCGACGAACAAGGTTTTGCGCTCGCCGAGAAGCTGCGCACGAGCGTGTTCGGCACGCCCTTTTCTTATCGCGCGCGGATTGTCGGCCCGCTTTCTGTCTCCGTCGGCATCGCCTCATCCCCGGTGTCGGGACCGACCACGACCCTGATCAACCGTGCCGACGGCGCTTTGCTGAAAGCAAAGCTGAATGGCCGCAATAGGACAGTCGCGGCGTTCGTCGTGGAGGCGGACGGTGAATTGCGGGTGGAGCGAAGCTGATTTCGACGGGCTTCCGCGGCGGCGAAATGTCGAGTGATCGCCTTGCTGAATACATGCTTGGATTGTAGCCTGAGCTGAAAGTCGCATAACTGAGGAAGGCGATTTCATGGCCGTGACACTGAGCAATTCACCCTTGTCGTCTGATCAGGAAATCTTGCAGGCCATGGGCTTTGATCCTGGGCTCGGCCGCAAGTTTGAAGCCGGTATCGAGTCCGGCCTGCTGCGCGATCTGCATGTCGTGCTTGCCGCCCGTTCCGGGCGTGTATGCCTGGAATATTATGCAGTCGGTTCCGATGAAAATTGGGGAGACCCGCTCGGGGACGTCGCTTTCGACGCGGATACGCTGCACGATCTTCGCTCCGTCACCAAGAGCATTGCCGGCCTTCTTTATGGCATCGCGCTCGACAGGGGATTCGTGCCGCCGCCGGATGCATCCCTCTATGAGCAGTTCCCGGAATACGGCGATCTCACCCGAGATCCTGCACGCGCCAAGATCACCATCGCCCACGCACTGACGATGACGCTGGGGATGGAGTGGGACGAGGATCGTCCCTATACCGACCCGCTGAACAGCGAAATTGCGATGGAGAACGCGCCGGACCGATATCGTTTTGTCTTGGAGCGTCCGCTGATCGCCGAGCCGGGAACGCGCTGGATTTATTCCGGCGGCAGCGTCGCGCTTGTGGGCGCGATCATCGAGCGCGGCACGGGTAGGCGTCTGCCCGATTTCGCACGAGAGGTTCTCTTCGAACCGCTGGGGATTAAAAAATTCCATTGGAACGCCGGGCGTGACGGCGTGGCGTCGCCGGCATCCGGATTACGCCTGACTGCCCCCGATTTGCTGAAGATCGGCATGGTTTTCCTCCAGAAGGGCGTATGGAGCGGCCAGAGGATTGTCTCGGAGGAGTGGATCGCGCAATCCCTCGCGCCGGCGATTTCGACCGGGGATGGTTTGAGCTATGGCAGATTGTGGTTTTGTGGCGAGGACCTTGTTCCGGCGTTTGAGGGTCCGCGGCCGTGGTATGCTGGTTTCGGCAATGGCGGGCAAAGACTCTGGTTGATGCCTGATGCGGGTATCGCCGCTGTCATCTATTCCGGCAAGTATAATTCTTGGGATGCCTGGATTACGCCCACCCGCGTTTGGCGCGAGATCATTCTTGCCAATCTGCTGAAAGCGTGACGATGGCTCCTCCAAAAACCGAGTTTCCCACCCTTGTTACCGAGCGGCTGCGGCTTCGAGAAGCAAGTATGGACGACCGCGACAATTTCCATGCGCTGATTTCGATTCCGGAGGTCACACGGTTCTCGAATTGGGTTGATACGCCGAAAATGGCGCAGATCGAGCGCTCTCTGCGATGGATGATCAAGATCTTCCCCAAGGGAACGGGCTGCTCATGGATTATTGAGGACCAGGCCTCCGGCCGTTTGCTCGGTGCCATCCGTTTCAACAGCTTCGACCGGCGCGCCAAATGTGCCGAACTGGGCTACGAATTGCATCCATCCGCCTGGGGCAAAGGGCTGATGAGCGAAGCGGCACGCGCCGTCGTGCGATGCGGCTTCGACGTTTTTTCGCTCAATCGCATCGAAGCCTGGACGTTGCCGGGAAACGGGGCTTCCGACCGGGTTTTGGAAAAAGCGGGCTTTCAATATGAGGGCACGCTGCGCCAGAAGGCGCGATTCAAAGAGGCCTTCCACGATTTCCGCATGTTCGGTTGCCTGGCGAGCCACCGGCAGAACTAGCCCTTAGTCCGTTCCCTGGCTGGTTTCGCCAGTCAATGTTGCAGATTGAAAATAATCCCGAGGCGAGCGGCCGAGCGAACGCCGGAACATGGCCGAGAAGGCGCTCGGGCTCTCATAGCCGCAGTCCAGCGCGACATCGAGGATGCTTCGACCTTCCGCGAGTAAGGTGAGAGCCTTCAACATGCGTGCCTGTTGCCGCCATCGACCGAAGCTCAGTCCCGTTTCGCGCTGAAACAGCCGTATGAGGGTTGCCCGGCTCATATGCAATCCATTGGCCGCCTGTTCGATCGAGGTTGTGCTGGCAAGATCGTCGAGCAAGGTTTCGCAGAACGCCGCAAGGGCCGGATGTTTCGGTAGCGGTAGCTTCAGCGGCTGTGCCGGCAGGAAAGTGAGTTCAAGAAGCAGCAGGCGAATGACCGCATTCGCGACTTCTTTGTGATCGGGTTTATCGACGAGGCCGGCGAGCCGCAGGATGAGTTCGCGCAGAAGCGGGGTGACTTCCACCACCATGCACTCTTTCGGCAGGGTATCTCTGCCGTCGGCATCGATCAGCAACGAGCGAAATTGAACGCTTGTATGGCTTGTCGTCACATGCTCGAGATGCGGCGGCAGCCAGACCGCGCGGCTCGGCGGCACGACCCAGGTGCCGCTATCCGTGGTCAAAGAGATTACGCCGCTGACGGCGTAGAGCAGCTGCGCCTGCCTATGGCTGTGGCGAGAACTGGTGAAGCGATGATCGTCATGTGCGATGACGGCGACGCCTCGAGCGACATCGGCGCCGTGCTGCAGATAGGTTTGATCCTTTTGCGACGATGATTGATCCATGCGCGCGAGAATATCAAAAATACCGGCAGTAACCTAGAGCTCCTTTCCAGCAGGATATCTCCTTTCGTGTCTGCCTCATCCCATAATCTGCATCGATCGGATCGGCCGCATAGCGCTGCCGCCGCATCGCAGCGCGTGCGGATGGATGCCGGAGCCTCGTCCTGCATATCCGTTTCTCTTCAGCTTTCCGTTGCATTGCGACTTAGCCGCGGTCGTCGGGCCTGACGGCATCCCGGCGGCCGTATTCTGCTGTCCGCTTTCTCCCGAATTGACCGACACGCAACGGAATGGATCATGCTGAAGAATCCTGAAACCAAATATCGTCCCTTTATCTCGCCCATCGAATTGCCGGATCGGCAATGGCCGAACAGGCGCCTCGCCAAGGCACCACGCTGGCTCTCAACGGATCTGCGCGACGGAAACCAGGCGCTCGCCAATCCCATGGATGTCGAGCGCAAGCTGCGCTTCTACGACATGCTGCTCGCCTCGGGCTTCAAGGAGATCGAGGTTGCCTTTCCATCCGCTTCGCAGATCGAATTCGATTTCGTCCGTGCGCTGATCGAAGAGGATCGTATCCCAGAAGACGTGACGATCCAGGTGCTCACCCAGTCGCGCGCCGATCTCATCGCGCGCACGTTCGAATCCCTCATCGGCGCCCGCAAAGCCATCGTGCATCTCTATAATGCAACCGCTCCGCTCTTCCGCCGCGTCGTCTTCGGCATGGAACGACATGAGATCGTCGACCTCGCCATCAGCGGCGTCACCGCCATGCGGGAGGAAAGCCTGAAGCAGCCGGAGACCGACTGGACCTTCGAATATTCGCCGGAAACCTTCTGCTTCACCGAGCCTGATTTCGCGCTCGAAATCTGCGAGCGCGTGATCGATGTCTGGCAGCCAACTGCGGAGCGCCCAGCCATCCTCAACCTGCCGGCAACGGTGGAAGTGGCGATGCCGAATGTCTATGCCGACCAGATTGAATGGTTTTGCCGCCATATTTCGCGGCGCGAGGCCATCATCATCAGCGTACATCCGCATAATGATCGCGGCACGGCGGTAGCTTCGGCCGAACAGGCACTGCTGGCGGGCGCCGATCGGGTCGAGGGTTGCCTGTTCGGCAATGGCGAGCGTACCGGCAATGTCGATCTGGTGACATTGGCGCTGAACCTCTATACGCAGGGTATCGATCCCGGCCTGACCTTTCCGTCGATCCGCGATGTGGTCAAGACGGTGGAATATTGCAACGGTCTGCCCGTTCATCCGCGCCACCCTTACGCCGGCGAACTCGTGCACACGGCCTTCTCCGGGTCACATCAGGATGCGATCCGCAAGGGATTTGCCGCGCACGAGCGGCGCAACGACGGCGTCTGGGAAATGCCCTACCTGCCGGTCGATCCCGCCGATATCGGCGAGAGCTACGAGGCCGTCATCCGCGTCAACAGCCAGTCGGGGAAGGGCGGGGTTGCCTGGGTGATCGAGCAGGACAGGGGCTTGAAGCTGCCCCGCGCCATGCAGGTCGATTTCGGCAGGCGGGTGCAGTTCCTCGCCGATGAGACCAAGCGCGAACTGACGGCCGAGGATATCTGGAGGGCTTTCGTCCAAGCCTATCATGTCGATGATGTCGAGCGCTTTGCGCTTGTCGACTACGAAGGCGGCTTTCGCAGGGGAGCCGGCGCGGAGCGCATCTTCACTGGCCGCATTCGCCATGGCAATCGCGATGTTGCCGTCAGCGGTCGCGGTAACGGGCTCGTTTCGGCGGTGCTTGCGGCGATTGCCGAAGCCTTCGGAGTGGAGTTGAGCGTCATGGACTATCAGGAGCACGCATTGCGTCGCGGCAGCGACGCAAAGGCGGCCGCTTATCTGCAATGCGTCCGGCCGGACGGATCGCAGGTCTTCGGCGTCGGTATCGATGAAGATGTTGCAACGGCGACCGTCAAGGCGGTCCTCAGCGCCGCAAGTGCGGCCGGCTGACGATCGTCCGTTCCGCTCGCGCTATCGGCCGCAAATCGGCCGATAGCTGCTGGCTTGCGGGCGAGGAAGCCGGATTGCGTCATTCGATTGGCTGCAGCCAGCCTCGATAATGAACGACGGGGCCGATGAACGGCAGGGCGATCGGTACATCGAAGTGGAAGCGATCGTCCTCCGCCCATTCATGAGCGATGCTTTGGGGCGCCAGAAAAAGCGGCAGCGGAATGCGCAGGAACGACCAGTGCCGCATCTCCATGCTGAGCCCGTTGCCACGGATGGGAAGATCGAAGGAGAAGCGGAAAGGGCCGAAGCGTTCGACGAGGTGGCCATTGTCTTCGCTCAAATGACTGCGGAAGCGCCGGCCGGAAAAATCCCGCGTCCATTCTTCGATGCCGTTGTTTTCCTCGAAGAAGACATGCAGCGCGTGCTTTCCGGCTGCGGGAAAGCCGAATATTCTCGCAACCAGCCAAGAAAGAGGCGAGCGTCCGCGGGTGACGACTGCCTCGCCCCTGGCGCCGCCATTGCCGAAGACCTCGTGCATGGCTCGTACCGACTCGGATAGATGAGCAAATGCGGGACCCATGACACGCTGATAGAGCGGCGTGTAAGGGGCTTCCGTCGTTTCCTCGGTGATTGCCAGATCGCGAAACAAGCTCCGGAAATCCTCAAGCGACAGGAGCCCGCCGGCGTGACGGGCGCCGGGTGAAAGACGACCGTCGCGCAAGGCCCGCGCCAGCAATTGTGCCGGAAGCGTGGGAATTTCCACGCCGTCGCCATTTTCGGCAATCAGGGTCCAGCGGCGAGCCTTCATGGTGCCTTGTGCCACGCCCTTGATCTCGATCGTCACAGCCGATCGCGCTGTGCCAAGCCCCGCCGTCAAGCGTTGCAGCGGCAGCAGAAAGCGGCGGATCTTCCGAAGCGATGTCAACCAGCCCCAGGCAACCGGCCAAGACAGCAGCCAGAGGGCCAAAGTCTGAAAGGCGAATTCAGGCCCCGCCCGGAAGATGACGCTGGGCCGTCCGGCAAAGCTTTCGACCAGCAGGTCGTGATCCGGCACGTCGGCCAGCGCCACCAGCCGGTGCAGAGGGCGTTGGCCAGCGACGGCGTAGGTTTCGCGCTTCAGCATGTGCCACCCCATCGCTTCTTGCCAGCGCCGGCCGCGCCAGAGCCGCACCGGCCTGCCGACATAACTCAGGATTGCCGATGCGACCGAGGCGCCGGCGGTCGCGCGGTTGGAGGCGCTGATCGACATTTCTATCGAACGAACTTCCTCCATGTCCTTGGCAAGGTCCGCCACCACGGCGCCGGAAAGCGCCGGCACGCTCGACGCCCCCGAGATAACCGTGACACCGGCCGCCTTGGCCCGTTCATGGAGGCAGCTGATCGCGCCGACCAAATCGCGCGCGTCGGCAAGATCGATGTAGTGGATACCAGCCTCTATGCAGGCTCGCGGAACTCTGTCATCGCTTTGCTGGAAGGGGCCTGCCGCATCGATGAGCACAAACGGCTCGTACTTTTCGAGGATCGCTGCGATATTGCCATTTCGATCGGCTTGCAGGGCAATTGCATGGGGCAAGCGAGCGGCGAGCGCTTTCGCGGCTTCGAGATTGCGTCCGGCGACCAGAACCTCGAAGCCGTCGCCGGCAAGACGCCGCGATAGCCGCGCGCCGAACCCGCCATAGCCGCCGAGAACGAGGATTCTTTTCAAAGGATGCGGCTCGCCTGCTCTGGCGTGGGCAGCCAGCATGTCTCCCGCTTGCCGAAGATGCGGTAGCGATTGCGGGCAAGCCAGAGGTAGATCGGACCGCGCAGCATGCGAGGTATGATGCGCAGCACGGAGATCGCCTTCCAGGGCCAGCCGAGGCCGGCATAAATGGCCAGCACCGCGTCGCTGTCGCGTAATACCTTTGCGCCGTCGACGATGATGAGGCTATCCGGATCGGCGGGATCCATGCCGCAGCGGCGATAGAGCGCGATGCCGGTTTCATTCTGCATGGAGGCAAGACGGAAACGACCAAGATGGTCATGACGAAGCACGAACTGGGCGTTGGCGGTACACAGGACGCACATGGCGTCAAAGACGATGATCGGCCCTTGATGGTCGCTGATGGTGCTTTTGTTCATGCTGGCGGCGTCTTTTTCCGTAAACCAGTCTCGCCACAGCTTTGACCAGTTGCATTGCCGCCGTCAATTGCACGTTTCTGTGGGCTGCCATGTCAAACTGACAAACGACCGCGAGCTTTGCATCGCAGGGCTAGGCTGCGGAAGGATCGAAAAAAGCAGGCCGATCGATCTGTCGGTTGGCATGCGGCCCGATCTGCAAGATCGGGCCGCGCGCATCGCGGAAGAGTGGCTTAGCGATAACGCCAGCCACCATGCCACCACTCGCGATGTACCCAATAGCGGTGCCCATCCCAGTAGCCGCGACTGGGATAGTAGATACCATAGGCCGGAACCGCCGGCACGACGACGACGGGTCGCCCATCCGGGCGGCAGTAGCCATACGGGTTGCGATGCCAACCGATGCCGCATCCATCGCGGGCCTCGGCTGGCGAAATGGCCGCAAGGCAGGCGGTCGCGACAAAGGCCAGCAAAATGATCTTTTTCATGATGTCCTCATTCGTCCTTGAAGAGCTTCAAGCTGTTATCCCTTCAGCGCTTAAACGGCGGCGAGAGACAAATCCGTCGCTGCACGGTGATCATTTTGCATTCGGTGAGAAAGGGTGGCATCGGCCGTGCCGAAGCAGACAAATGAGGCGGGAAAGCTATACTCGCCTGAAGGGATCAGGATCGAATTTCAAGGCTACGAGATGCCAGACGAGCCTGCGATGGGCACGATTTTGTTGCAGGCACCGTTTTCTTGCCGATCATCGGCACTCGCCGGATCAAGGCGCGCAGCACAGCGAGAATTGCCTTGTATTGCTCCCCAGGACATAAGCGGCCATTGGAATCATAGGCGAATAGGAGGCGGCGCTGGGCGAATGCGTGTGCCAGCCAAAAGGTAAAGGCGACGCCGACGCCCCAGCCCATTAGCGTATCGCTTGCCCAATGCGCGCCGACCCATTGGCGCGACAGGCAGATCAGGATGCCGATCGGCATGAAGACGGGGCGAAGGCGGGGAAAGACGAGCGCCAGCGACATCGCCATGGCGCCGGCCGTTGCCGAATGTCCGGAGGGAAAGGAGGCGAAGTCGGCATGGAAGGCAAAGGGTCGGAAAGAGAAGGCGCCGTTCGTATCCAGCAGTTCCGGCCTGGCGCGACCGATGATGTTCTTGGCGAGCGAATCGACAATGCCGCCGCCGGCGACCGCCAGGAAGATGAAGGCAGCGGCCGTGGCGATGAGATCAGCGCCCGTTCGCATGGATTTCCGCAGTTTGTGCGCGGGCGCGAGGATTGCAAAAATCAGCAGCGCACCGCTGAATGAGAGCACCAGAAGCCCGGTACCGAGGCTGCTGATCCACTTCGCCGTCCCACGCAACTGCGCGGGAAAAGACTTCATCCAGATGCCCAAGGGATAATCGGCCGCCCACATGACGAGCAATGACAGCGCGAGGAAAATGGCGATGACGACGATCGGGCGCTCGAGAAAAGCACGATTTGCAGGGGGCTTGATGGTCGGAGTGTTGAAGAAGCAGCGAAGGCCCCCAGCCATGCGTCTGCGACCGGTGTCGGCGGAACGCTCCAGCATTTCTTTTATGGCCTCTCGGCCTCGCTGCCATGCCTGCATAAAGCCGACTTTCCATTGCTGTCGAGACAGCCGCTCGTGGAGCTGGGCTCACCAATCGCCTTGCGCTCCGTTTCCCTTGGAAAAAAGCTGCTACAGCAACACGCTGACAGGCGCCTGAAAGGTCTCGATTGGCGGGTCAGATCTCGGTTGCGTGGGCGGCAAGCCAAAATGCACGGCATCGGCCAGACAGCTTCGATTGTTGGACCGTGCAGTCATGGGCTGAAGAAAGGCGTGGCGCTGAAAAAGACCGTGCCGTCAACAAGGTAGCCGCTGAATTCCGCGATCCCGGACGAAAGCCGCCGGGAGGATTGCTTCAATGGCCATTTTTAGCGACAATTGGACCAGCGTTCGGTGGGAGGAGCCAAATGCACGACTATGCCGCACACGCGGATCAGGTTTACACGTCGGCGCAATCCGCGGCGGCGAGTTCGTCAGTTGTGGCTTCCTGGCGACGGTGCATGGTCATGCATCGTCTTGCGCCGGAGGAGAAGCGTCTGCCGATGCGCTTGACCAGCCAGGAATTTCAAACGGCGTTGGAGCGATCGGAACTGCTGGTTGCCGAAGCTGCCAATGAGTTGGATCGCCTGTTTCTCGCGGTCGGCAAAGCCGGTTGCTGCCTGCTTCTGACCGACCGCAACGGTATCGCGCTGGAACGCCGCGGCGCTGCCGGTGACGACAAGGAGTTCCACGATCTCGGCCTATGGACCGGTTCCGTCTGGACGGAAGCGAGTATCGGCACAAACGGCATCGGCACGGCGCTTGCTGACGAGCGGGCCGTGGCGATCTTCCGCGACCAGCACTTCTTCTGCTCCAACATCAATCTCAGCTGCACCACGGCACCGATCCGCGATCATCGCGGCCAGCTTGCTGGCGCGCTCGACATTTCCACCTGCCGCGACGACGTGAATGATGCGACATTGGCGATCCTGTCGCAGACGGTGCGCGACGCGGCAGTGCGCATCGAGCTCAATCTTTTCCGCAGCGCCTTTGCCGGCGCCCGTTTCGTCATGGTGCCGATGGATACCGCGTCCACTTCGGCACTGCTGGCGGTCGACCGCAACGACCTCGTGCTCGGCGCGACTCGCGCGGCCCGCCTAGCGTTGAAGCTCGACGATCATCGTATTGCCGCGGGCATTCCGGCCTCCGATGTTCTTCGCGAGCAGCAAGGTGTCGCAGGCGAGGATCTGGTCGAAGCAGAACGCGCGGCCTTGCTCAGGGCTCTTTCGCGTGCCAACGGCAATGTGTCTCAGGCGGCCACGGCGCTCGGCATGAGCCGCTCGACGCTGCACCGGAAGATGAAGCGGCTTAATCTGCACTGAAGCGCCACAACGCGCATTCGATCTGGCGGATGTCGCATAGTTGCGACACTGTGCGCTGCAGCACGCTAGGCGGCCCCTATCTCCTGTCGCGATATGCCCGCAGACTTCTCCCATCGGTTCGCTTATCGAACCTGCCGACCAAGGGAGGATGGCATGCTGCATCAAAAGATCGTGGAATCTCCGTTCAAGCTGAAATATGGCAACTATATCGGCGGCCAATGGCGCGAGCCGATCGCTGGCAAGTATTTCGACAACCTCACGCCGATCACCGGCGGCAAGATCTGCGAGATACCGCGCTCCGACGAAAAGGACATCAACGCCGCGCTCGATGCCGCTCATGCAGCCAAAGACAAGTGGGGGCGGACGTCTACCACCGAGCGCTCCAATATCCTGATGAAGATCGCCCAGCGCATGGAAGACAAGCTGGAAGTGCTGGCGCAGGCCGAAAGCTGGGACAACGGCAAGCCAATCCGCGAGACCATGGCGGCCGACATTCCGCTTGCCATCGATCATTTCCGTTACTTCGCCTCCTGCATCCGCGCCCAGGAAGGCTCGATCGGCGAGATCGACCATGATACCGTCGCCTACCATTTCCATGAGCCGCTTGGCGTCGTCGGCCAGATCATTCCCTGGAACTTCCCGATCCTGATGGCCGCCTGGAAGCTTGCGCCGGCGCTCGCCGCCGGCAATTGCGTCGTCATCAAGCCCGCAGAGCAGACACCGGCCTCGCTTCTGGTCTGGGCTGAGCTGGTTGGCGATCTCCTGCCGCCGGGCGTGCTCAACATCGTCAACGGCTTCGGCCTTGAGGCCGGCAAACCATTGGCGACCAGCCCGCGCATCGCCAAGATCGCCTTTACCGGTGAGACGACGACCGGCCGGCTCATCATGCAATATGCCAGCCAAAACCTGATCCCGGTTACCCTTGAACTTGGCGGCAAGTCGCCGAACATCTTCTTTGCCGATGTCGCGGCCGAAGACGACGATTTCTTCGACAAGGCGCTCGAAGGCTTTGCAATGTTCGCGCTTAACCAAGGCGAAGTCTGCACATGCCCCAGCCGCGCGTTGATCCAGGAGTCGGTCTACGACCGCTTCATGGAGCGGGCCGTCAAGCGCGTGGAAGCCATCAAGCAGGGCAATCCGCTTGATGCCGCAACCATGATCGGCGCGCAGGCATCGAGCGAGCAGATGGAGAAGATCCTCTCCTATCTCGATATCGGCAAGCAGGAAGGTGCCGAAGTGCTGACGGGCGGCGGTCGCGCCGATCTCGGCGGCGAGCTGTCGAGCGGCTATTACATCAAGCCGACCATCTTCAAGGGCCACAACAAGATGCGGGTCTTCCAGGAGGAGATCTTTGGCCCGGTCGTATCGGTCACGACCTTCAAAGATGAGAAGGAAGCACTCGAAATCGCCAACGACACGCTCTACGGCCTCGGCGCCGGCGTGTGGACCCGTGACGGCAATCGTGCTTATCGCTTCGGCCGGGAGATCCAGGCCGGCCGCGTCTGGACGAATTGCTATCACGCTTATCCGGCGCACGCAGCCTTCGGCGGCTACAAGCAATCGGGCATCGGGCGTGAGACGCACAAGATGATGCTCGATCACTACCAGCAGACCAAGAACATGCTGGTCAGCTATAGCCCGAAGGCGCTCGGCTTCTTCTAAAGTTCTCCCAACCAAGCGAACAAGGCTCCCGACTGCGGCCGGGAGCCTTCAAGCATTTTCGGGGAGTGATGGAGGATCATCATGGATCACAGTGGATCGGCGCCGCGGGTGCTCGCGACCGACAAGGCGCTCGAGCTTATCCGCGAGATACAGCAGGACCATCCGGATATCCTGTTTCATCAGTCGGGCGGGTGCTGCGACGGCTCTTCGCCGATGTGCTATCCGGCAAGCGAATTCATGATCGGCGACAATGACGTCAAGCTTGGAGAGATCGGCGGCGTACCGGTCTATATCAGCGGCAGCCAGTTCGAAGCGTGGAAACACACGCAGCTCATCATCGACGTCGTGCCGGGACGCGGCGGCATGTTCTCCCTCGACAATGGGCGGGAGAAGCGGTTTCTGACCCGCTCGCGCCTCTTCGGCGGCGGCGAGGCCTGCGCAATCCCGGACATCAGCCGTTCGCCGGAGCAATAGGCAGGGTCATAAACGGCGTGTAGTATTCGCCTAATACCCGCAAACGCAGGTGCTTTGCTAGACTGCTGTCCGTTGGTTTTGAGGGAGGAAGACGATGCCAGCAGCAAAGATTTTGATGATCACTGGTGATTTCACCGAAGACTATGAAACCATGGTGCCGTTCCAGACGCTGCTTGCCTGCGGCTACACGGTTCATGCCGTCTGCCCGGGCAAGAATGCCGGCGAGACGGTCGCAACAGCCATTCATGATTTCGAAGGTGATCAGACCTATTCCGAGAAGCGCGGCCATAATTTCGCATTGAACGCGACCTTCGCCAGCATCCGGGCTGAGGATTACGACGCACTTGTCATTCCGGGCGGTCGCGCGCCGGAATATCTGCGCCTGAATCCAGAGGTCATCAATGCCGTTCAGCACTTCTTCGAGGCGGACAAGCCGGTTGCCGCCATCTGCCACGGCGCGCAATTGCTGAGTGCTGCCGGTGTCCTCAAGGGACGCACCTGCTCGGCCTATCCCGCCTGCCGTCCCGAGGTGGAGCTAGCCGGCGGCATCTATGCCGACATCGCTATCAATGACGCCGTTGCCGATGGCAATCTCGTGACCGCACCGGCATGGCCGGCGCATCCGTCATGGCTGCGTCAATTCATGGCCGTGCTGGATGCCAATGCTTTGTCGGCGGCAAACGCCGCTTGAAACTTAAGGGAGACGCGCATGTGCGAATTGTTCATCAAGGCCGATGCCAGGCTCTGGGAAAGTACCACGCGCTCCCTCCGCATCGACGGCATGGTGACCAGCGTCAGACTGGAAAACTTCTTCTGGTCGAAGCTGGAGGAAATTGCCCGGCGTGACGGCATGAACGTGGTGCAGCTGATTACCAAGCTGCACCATGAATCAATCGATGCCGGCCATGATCTCGGCAATTTCACCTCGTTCCTGCGGGTCTGCTGCGCACGCTATCTCGACCTGCAATTGGCCGGCGACATTTCGAACGATCTTTCCCAGCCGATCGCTAGCGTCGACGCGCCCGCCATTCTTGGCCGCGAACGTCTGAAGTATCATTGAGCGTACGACTACGCCGCGCCCGGGAGGCGGCGTTCGGGTGCTCTTGCGGCCGACAATCGTTCGGCAATCAGCCGTGCTGCCGCATCCGCAGCGGTTTCCATGTAGCTCGGATCGCGATGGAGCAGCACGACGGCAAAGGAGCCGTCGAGCAGCAGCATGATCTGGCGCGCGAGCGGCAGGGCATTGTTGCCCGCACCCGCCTCCGTGAAGACCGATCCCAGCCACTTCTCTACGCGCTTCTTGTGAGCGCGCGCCGCAACCAGGGCGGGATGGCCGGGGAGGTTGATGAGTTCCACCGAAGTCCGCAAAAAACCACAGCCCTTCCATTTGGCGCTGCGCGCCGATTGCGCCAGCTGGCGGAAAATGCCGGCAACCTTTTCTGAAATGTCGCCTTCGGTTTCCTCGAACCAGCGCTTGAAGATCGCTAGGTTCGGTTCATCGCGCGCTTGCAGATAGGCGGCGATCAGATCGTCCTTGCTGCGGAAATGATAATAGAGGGTGCGCTTGGTGACGCCCGCTTTCTCTGCGATGGCGTCGACGCTGATCGCACGAATGCCGTCGCTGTGGAAGAGTTTTGCGGCGGCCTGAAGAATGCGCTCGCGTGTCGGCAGGGAACTGTCTCTCATGGCTCAATGTATACCGGGTAGTGAATATACACAACGCGGCGATCGTCCCATCCTGGCGCCCATGAGCCAGCAACCTCGACCATCCTTGAATGAAAGCAGTCTTTCGATTTCCATCCCCTGTCGCGATGGCGTCGTTCTCGGTGCCCATCTTTGGCTGGCGGAGACGAAAAGACCGGACGGTAGCATCATCATCAATCCGGCCACCGGGGTTCTCGCGCGTTATTATCACCGTTATGCGCAATTCCTGGCGCGGCATGGGTTCGATGTCCTGACCTTCGATTATCGCGGTATCGGCCAGTCGCGCCCGCACCGGCTGCGTGGATCCCGTTATCGCTGGCGGGATTGGGGCGAGCAGGATTTCGATGCCGCGCTTCGGCTGATGATCGATCATCGTCGCAACGGCCCGCTTTTGGTGGTGGGCCACAGCGTCGGCGGATTCCTGCCGGGATTGGCTGAGAATGCCCCGGAGGTCAACAGAATGCTGACGGTCGGAGCTCAATATGCCTGGTGGGGCGATTACATGCCGAGCAGACGGACCGCTCTGCTCCTCAAATGGCATGTCGCAATGCCTGTGATGACTGCGCTCTGCGGCTACTTCCCGGGCCGGCGGCTTGGCTGGCTGGAGGATCTGCCGAAAGGCGTGGCAAACGAGTGGAGCTTTCGTGGCCCCAGGTTCGAGCGCAGTCATCCCGCGGGGGAGAGGCGAGAGGTGCTGCGGCGAATGAGCGCCGTCAGAGCATCGATCCTGGCCGTTGCCGTTTCGGACGACGAACTTGGCACCGTGCCGGCAATTCGCCGCACATTGAATTATTATACCGGCGCGCAACGCCAGTCGGTGCTGCTCCGTCCGGTTGATTTCAATAGGGACGCAATCGGCCATTTCGGCCTGTTTCACGATAGCCATGCTGCCGGTTTCTGGGTCGATACGCTGTCGTGGCTTCGGGAGGGCCGCAATCCCTGGCCGGCATCCGAGCTGAAATAGGAACGTCGAGTGTCCGTATGGGCTCCTAGCTCCGCGCTTGTTGCAGAGGCTGATTGTCTCGGGTAGATGCCACTCACAGATCGTGAATGAGATGAAGTCAGGCGTTTGCCGGCTTTGAATGCTCAAAGAAACCTTTAGGATGGAGTTTGGCATGACCAGCCAGAATGACGAATATATCTATGACGAAGTGACCGGCGAGTGGCGGCCCGCCGCAGAGATGGCAGCTGCCAAGGCCGCAGAGCTCAGCGTTTACGACGCAAGCGGCAACGTTCTCGCCGATGGCGACTCCGTTACCCTCATCAAGGATTTGAAAGTGAAGGGCGCCAATCAGACCTTGAAGCAGGGTACCGTTATCAAGTCGATTCGACTGACCGATAATCCTGAAGAAGTCGATTGCCGTTACGACGGGATCAAGGGACTGGTTCTCCGTACCGAATTCATACGCAAGCGCTAGACGAATTTCCCCCGATATCGCCAGACTCAAGATCATGTTGCGGCGGAAGGGAGTTACTCCCCATCGCCGAGCAGAGATAAAATTGATCGGTGCCCGGCGATTATCCGGATTTCCGAATTGTAAAATTGCAAATTGCCGCTTAATTCCTGTGTTGGCTGCTCTTACATAGCGTGTAAAGTTATGTAACGGCTGCACGCCGGCTGGGGGACAATGCATGCATCTTGATGACTATGCCGCACTCGGCCGCTCGGAGTTGCGCGTCAGTCCATTTGCGCTCGGAACCATGACTTTCGATGAGGGGTTCATCCGGCATTCGCCCGAAAATCAGCCCGCGGCGATCTTGGCGCGCTATCTCGAACTCGGTGGTAATTATCTCGATACAGGCAACGGAGCCATGAAAGCGGGCGGGCAGACGGTTGTCGGCAGCTATGTCGCACAAAACTCAATCCAGCGCGATCGTCTTGTCATCGCCGCCAAATTCGATGTCGCGCGGCATGGCGAAAGGCTTGTCCGCAAAGGCGTAATCGACGGCTTCGAGGAGACCCTTCGTCGGCTGCGTACCGACTATCTCGACCTCTATTGGTTGAACAATTGGGACATACAGGCGCCTTTGGAAGAAATGCTGGAGGCGCTTCACGATCTCGTTCAGTCTGGAAAGCTGCGTTACTTCGGCATTTCGGATACGCCGGCCTGGAAGGTGGCGCATGCCCATCTCCTGTCGCAATCCAACGGCTGGGCTCCATTCATCGGTTTGCAGATCGAATATTCGCTTGCTGCACGGCTATTTGAAATCGAGCTCATTCCCTTGGCGCGCGGACTGGGGCTTGGCGTTGTCTCGCATTCGCCATTGAGTGGCGGTCTCATCAGCGGCCGATATACGCGGGCCAACAATGCGGGCGCGAGAACAGGACATGCAGCGCAATTGGCGCAAAGGCCGGACGAGCAGGATCTTGAAATCGTCGACGCCCTGTTCCGCGTTGCCGACGAACTCGGTACGACAGCCGCACGCGTCGCCCTTGCCTGGGCAATGGCGCGCCTTGGCGTATCTTCGACGATTATCGGCGTCCATACACTGGAACAGCTCAATGAGGATATGGGTGCGCTCGAAGTCCGGCTTTCGCCCGAACAGACGGCGACGCTGGATGCGCTTACGATCCCCAATCCCGTCATTGCCCTGCCGCTGCGGTTGCAGAATGCAGCACCTCTGTGCTGCGTAGACTGAACCGCAAACCTCAACTTGCGAGCGGTTGCCGACGCTGCCGATGATCGCAATGGCTTTCCTTATCGACTGGCTGGCCTATCTAATAGTTCAGTCGTTTAAATGAGGCATCGCATCAGCGACGGATCACGGACACCGAATGTCCATTGGAATGTATTGTGCTCTCAGCCGCAGCCATCGACAGATGAATGCGCGAGATAGCCTCAAAAGGCTATTTTGCACTTGCACCAATAGTATATTCTGCTCTGCAAGCTATGCATTGCCGCCCTACTTCATTGTTCATGGTCTCGGCGGGACGCCGATACCTCCTCTTCTGAAAAGCTCAAGGAGATCAGAAATGGACAAGAACCGTGTCAAAGGCGCAGTCAAGGAAGCAACAGGCTCCCTCAAGGAGGCTGCAGGAAAGCTGACAGGAAACAATCGGCTCAAGATGAAGGGTGCTGCCGAGAAGATTGAAGGCAAGATCCTGACGAAAGTCGGCAAGGCCAAAGACACCATCAGGAACGCGCTTCGCTGACGCCAAGCGCGCGCGAAACTTTGCCACCGCGATTTATCGAGGCTTCCAATGCTTTTCCTGGCCAGGTCCCCATCGCCGACGACACCGTCGGATCGCTACGCAATCTGTGCTGCGATCCGCTCTCTGATCGCTTATGCCGAGGGACTTGAGGATTGTCATATCGATGTTGCCGCCATTGAAGGCGCAATCGTTCTTTCCGGAGTGGCATCGAACGACGAGGCGCGGCAGCGGGCCATTGCAATAGCCGCCGAATATGCCAGGACCCGCATCGTCAGCTACATCACCCTCCGGGTTGATCGCGACCCTTCCAGCCATCCGCAGATGGAGCTGTCCAATTCCCCCGCGCCGTCCGGGCAGACCGCGGCGCCCAAAACGCCGAAGGAGACGTCATGAAAAAGGTTATTATAGCGGCCGCGGCAATTGCAGTCGCCCTTGGTTCTGCGGCTTCGGCCGCCAGCACCCATTCCAAAAGGCAGTCGACAAAGGTGGTGTCCGAGCCGAAGCAAAGGCTCGGAACGCTGTCCTGCGAGGTCGCAGGCGGCGTCGGCATGATCATCGGGTCGAACAAGGCGATCAGCTGCACATTCAAGCAGCGAACCGGCAGAGTCGAGCGCTATGCGGGCACGATCGGCAAGCTTGGCATCGATATCGGGGTCACCCGCAAGACCTATATGAGCTGGGTCGTCGTCAATACCGCGCCGACGCGTGTGGGCGACGGTGCTCTGGCCGGCACCTATGTCGGTGCTTCGGCAGGCGCTTCGGTGGGTCTCGGTCTCGGCGCGAATGCTCTCGTTGGCGGCAATTCCAAGAATTTCGCCCTGCAGCCGCTGAGTGCGGAGGCAGGAACCGGCCTGAACGTTGCAGCCGGCGTCTCGCGCCTGCAATTGCAGTCTGCGCGCTGAAGTCCGGAGCGCGTTTAGAAATTACGTCATGCCCGGACGCGACCTAAGTAAGGTCGCGTCCGGGCATGTTATTCAGTCACTTCAAGCGATGTCGAAGCGGTCGGCGTTCATGACCTTGGTCCAAGCCGCAACGAAGTCCTGCACGAACTTCTTCTCCGCATCGGACTGGCCGTAGACTTCGGCTATCGCGCGCAGCTGCGAGTTGGAGCCGAAAACGAGATCGACGCGCGTTGCGGTCCACTTCACGTCGCCGGTTGCCCGGTCACGGCCCTCGAAGACGTCCTTGGCATCCGAAACCGCCTTCCATTCCGTGCTCATGTCGAGCAGGTTCACGAAGAAGTCGTTGGTCAGTGTTTCCGGACGCTTGGTGAAGACGCCGTGCTGGCTCTGGCCGACATTGGCATTCAGAACACGCAGGCCGCCGATGAGGGCGGTCATTTCCGGCGCCGTCAGCGTCAGAAGCTGCGCCTTGTCGATCAGCAGCTCTTCGGAAGAGACGGTGTAGGCCCGCCGCTGATAGTTGCGGAAACCGTCGACGATCGGCTCGAGAACGGCAAAGGCATCGACATCGGTCTGTTCCTGCGACGCATCGGTGCGGCCCGGAGCGAAGGGTACGACCACATCATGGCCGGCCTTCTTCGCAGCCTGTTCGATGGCGACCGAGCCGCCAAGAACGATCAGATCGGCAATCGATACCGTCTTGCCGCCGGTCTGGGCGTCGTTGAACTTCTTCTGGATGCCTTCCAGCGTTGCCAGCACGGAAGCGAGCTGGGCCGGCTGGTTGGCCTCCCAATCCTTCTGCGGAGCAAGGCGGATGCGAGCGCCGTTTGCACCGCCACGCTTGTCTGAGCCGCGGAAGGTCGACGCCGAAGCCCAGGCGGTCGAAACCAGCTGCGGGATGGTGAGACCCGATGCAGCAATCTCGGCTTTGAGGCTGGCGACATCGCTGGGCTCGATCGACACGGGACCGGCAGCCGGGATCGGGTCTTGCCAGATGAGCTCTTCGCTCGGCACTTCCGGACCGAGATAGCGCACGTGCGGGCCCATATCGCGGTGGGTCAGCTTGAACCAGGCGCGAGCAAAGGCATCGGCGAATTCGTCCGGGTTTTCGAAGAAGCGGCGGGAAATCTTCTCATAAGCCGGATCGAAGCGCAGGGCGAGGTCGGTGGTCAGCATGGCAGGAGCGTGACGCTTGGACTTGTCGTGCGCATCCGGGATCGAGCCAGCGCCGGCGCCATGCTTCGGCACCCATTGATGCGCGCCGGCCGGGCTCTTCGTCAGTTCCCATTCATAGCCGAAGAGATTCCAGAAGAAGTTGTTGCTCCACTTGGTCGGCGTCGAGGTCCAGGTGACTTCGAGACCGCTGCCGATCGTATCGCCGCCCTTGCCGGTGCCGAAGCTGTTCTTCCAGCCGAGGCCCTGTTCTTCGATGCCGGCGGCTTCCGGCTCAGGACCGACATGGGCCGCATCGCCGGCACCATGGGTCTTGCCGAAGGTGTGGCCGCCGGCAATGAGGGCGACGGTTTCTTCGTCGTTCATTGCCATACGGGCGAAGGTTTCGCGGATATCGCGAGCGGCTGCAAGCGGGTCCGGATTGCCGTTTGGTCCTTCAGGATTGACGTAGATGAGACCCATCTGCACGGCTGCGAGCGGGTTTTCCAGATCGCGATCGCCGCTGTAGCGCTTGTCGCCGAGCCACGTATCTTCCGCGCCCCAGTAAATGTCTTCTTCCGGCTCCCAGACATCCTCGCGACCGCCGCCGAAGCCGAAGGTCTTGAAGCCCATGGATTCCAGCGCGACGTTCCCGGTCAGGACCAGCAGGTCGGCCCAGGAGATGCTGTTGCCGTATTTCTGCTTGATCGGCCAGAGGAGACGGCGAGCCTTGTCGAGGTTGACGTTATCCGGCCAGCTGTTGAGCGGAGCGAAACGCTGCGTGCCGGAGGAGGCGCCGCCGCGGCCGTCGCCCGTGCGGTAGGTACCGGCGCTATGCCAGGCCATGCGGATGAAGAGCGGACCGTAATGACCAAAGTCGGCTGGCCACCAATCCTGCGAATCGGTCATAAGGACCGTGAGGTCCTTCTTCAGGGCCTCCAGGTCGAGCTTCTTGAATTCCTCGGCGTAGTTGAATGCCCTGCCCATCGGGCTGGAAAGCGCCGAATTCTGGTGAAGAATCCGAAGGTTCAGCTGATTCGGCCACCAGTCCCGGTTCGAACGTGCGGAAACGCTCGTGTTTCCATGCGGAAACGGACATTTGCCGGCAGTTTCGACTTTTGTATCCATGATACTCTCCCTTACGATGATTTGATTTGTGACGACCGGAGAAGGAGCTTTGCCAGCCCGCCGGGAATGGCCCGGTTCCAAATTGGGTATGGCAGCGACATGTCAGACGCATGAATCTCTCGTTATTCTGGCCTCGCGTGAAACGGAGACGTGGAAGCAGGCAAAGCTTGGGTCCCCCTGCCTTCCGACCGGCCCGTGCATCGATGAACTGAACGCAGTCAATGCTCTCAATATGAGCTCCATATGACAGGCGGCCGCATCTCATCTCTGCCGCGGCACTATAGCTAAGGCTTTCCATTAATTTAAGTTGGATTTCCTGATTGACGCGATAAGATGAGCTTATGGCAAACTTCACGCTCAAACAGCTTCGCTATTTCGAAGCGCTGGCTCGGCTCGGCCACTTCGGACGCGCTGCCGATCTATGTGCGATCTCTCAGCCCGCCTTGTCGATGCAGATCAAGGAGCTGGAGGAGCAACTCGGCACCGACCTCTTCGAAAGAGGTGCGAGACAGGTCCGGCTGACCAATTTCGGGGAAGCCTTCGCGATCCGCGTCCGAGACATCCTGCGCTCCGTCGATGAGCTGGGAGATCTTGCCCGCGCGTCACGCAATCAGCCGGTGGGCCGATTGCGTATCGGCATCATACCCACGGTCGCGCCCTATCTGCTGCCGAGCATCATCGGCAATCTCTCCCGTATCTATGACGGGTTGGATATCCATGTGCGCGAGACACTGACCTCGAAACTGGTCGAGGAGCTGGAGGAGGGGAGGCTGGATACGGCGATCGTCGCCCTGCCGATCTCTGAAGCATCGCTAACGGAAGTGCCGCTGTTTGTGGAAAATTTCGTATTGGTGCGGCCAAGCGAGGACGAGGGCAAGCCGGTGCCCAACCGCGAGGCGCTTCGCGAAATGCGGCTGCTGCTGCTGGAGGAAGGGCATTGCTTTCGCGACCAGGCGCTTTCCTTCTGCAACATCCAGTCGGCCCTGCCGCGGGAGCTGATGGATGGCAGCTCGCTCTCGACGCTGGTGCAGATGGTCAGTGCCGGCATCGGCGTCACTTTGATACCGGAGATGGCCGTGGCGGTGGAAACCCGCTCGGCCTCGGTGTCGACGGTGCGCTTCCAAAGCCCACAGCCCTCGCGCACCATCGGCATGATCTGGCGCAGGACGAGCCCTCTCGCCAAGCAGCTCATGCAGATTTCCGAAGTGGTGCGCGAGGCGGCCGACGCTATGCGCCAACATCACGATTCGATGTGGCGCGCACAGGACCTAGGGCGCGATGGCCAACTGCAACCGTCGGCTGCTCGCCACCCCGGCTTTGGAGCCGTCGATCGGGCTTTGCGCCGATAGGCTCCGCATCGCGCATTAACGCTGTTGGAATCTTTTCCACAGAAGGCAATATTTCAAACGATTGAAAATATTTTAATCGTTTAAATAGTTTAATAGCTTGATTTACAAAGAAACTCCTCCATGTCATGCCAATAACGCATGACAATGGAGGTCGTGATGCAAGAGTTTGAAAACGTAAGAAATGAAATTCCTACGTATGTGATTGATCGCCTCGAAAATGAATGGCGGGTAATGCAGACTCAGAACGTGCAGCTGGAAACCGGGCTGGGAACTGAAACGCCTGCAAATACAGCGCCCGCAACGGGCGATAGTTGCGGATCCCTCGATAAGTAGTATATGGGCAGGAATCGCACCGCGCTCGCAGGGCTAGCGGCGCTATTGAAAGCATCGCATTCCGCCTTTTTCCATGAGATCCAGAAAATGGACCAGCCCCGGCTTATTGCCAGGGCTGTCGTTTATCGTGGCGTCGCCGGCCCCCTCGTGGGATCGAGATAGGAACCGGTTCAGGCGTCGAGATAACGCTCGGTCAGACGTGCCCACATAGCCGCGCCGACGGTAAGGCTTTCATCCGCGAAATCATATTTGGCGCTGTGAAGGATGGCCGAATTCAAGCCATTGCCGAGGCGCAGGAAGCTGCCGGGCTTATGCTCCAGGTAATGCGAGAAATCCTCGCTGCCGGGGATTAGACCACAGGTGGTGACCTTCTCAGCGCCGACAAGTTCCTCGGCGACCATACGCGCGAATTCCGTTTCCTTCTCCGAGTTGACGACCACCGGATGGCCGTGGACATAGTCGATCTCGACGCTTGCGCCATAACCCTCTGCGATGGACGCTGTCAGCTTGCGGATGCGCGCCTCGAGCAGCTCGCGCACCTTCGGATCGAAGGAGCGGACCGTGAGCAGCATCTTCGCACTTTCCGGAATGACGTTCGAAGCCTCGCCAGCATGGATGGCGCCGACGGTGACGACCGCCGTCTGGGTCGGGTCGACGCTGCGGGCAACGATTGTCTGCAGACTGACGACGAGGTTGCAGGCGACGACGACGGGATCGACGGTCAGATGCGGCCGTGAAGCATGGCCGCCCTTGCCTATGACGGTAATCTCAACTGTGTCGGCGGCCGCCATCAGCGGGCCGGAGCGTAGCAGCCAGGTGCCTTCCGCAGCACCGGGGTGATTGTGCAGCCCGTAAATGACGTCGAAGGGAAAGCGTTCGAATAGGCCATCCTTGATCATTGCGGGAGCGCCGCTGACGGCCCCCGCTTCTTCGGCCGGTTGGAAGATCAGGTTCACGGTGCCGTTGAAGCGGCGGGTGCGGGCGAGATATTCGGCAGCTCCGAGCAATATGGTGGTGTGGCCGTCATGGCCGCAGGCATGCATCTTGCCCGGCGTCTTGCTGGCGTAAGTGGCGCCGGTCTGCTCGGTGATCGGTAGGGCGTCCATGTCGGCGCGGATCGCGATGCTCTTCTTGCCGGCTCCAACCGTCATGCGCGCGACGACACCATGACCGCCGACATTGCGGGTGACCTCGTAGCCCCAGGCCTCCAGCTTCTCGGCGACGAAACGTGCGGTTTCCGCTTCCTCGAAAGAGAGTTCGGGATTGGCGTGGAGATGCTGGCGGATGCCCGTCAGTTCGGCCTTCATCGGCTCGAAGTCCGAGAGGCGGGCGAAATCGTTGTCGAGGGTCATGGCTATTCCAATGGTTCGCTTGAGCCGCCATCCGCCATAAAGCGTCCTGGCTTCCGTGATAATGGAGCTGCCGCACTAGATGAAGCGCGACAGGAAGCTTCTGGTGCGGGGATGCTGCGGATTGCCGATAACATCTTCCGGCTTACCCTGTTCGACGATCTTGCCGCCATCCATGAAGACGACACGGTCGGCAGCCTCGCGGGCAAAGCCGATCTCGTGGGTAACGACGATCATCGTCAGGCCCTGTTTGGCAAGGTCACGCATGGTGGCGAGCACTTCGCCGACCAGTTCCGGATCGAGCGCAGACGTCGGCTCGTCGAACAGCATCAGCTTCGGTTTGATCGCCAGCGCTCGGGCGATTGCAACGCGCTGCTGCTGGCCGCCGGAAAGCTGGCGCGGATAATTGTTGGCCTTGGCCGAAAGCCCGACGCGATCGAGCAATGCCATTGCACTCTCGGTTGCCTGCTTGCGGCTTTCGCCATGGATGCCGATCGGCGCCTCGATGACATTCTGTAGCGCCGTCATATGCGGATAGAGATTGAACTGCTGGAACACCATGCCGATCTTGCGCCGCTGAAGCGCGATCGCATGATTGGACAATTTGACCAGCCGGCCCTTGTTCAACCGATAGCCGATCTGCTCGCCATCGACTTCGATCGAGCCGCGATTGATCGATTCCAGATGGTTGATGCAGCGCAGGAAGGTCGACTTGCCGGAACCGGAAGGGCCGAGGATGACGACCACTTCACCGGGCGTCACATCGAGGTCGATGCCTTTCAGGACTTCGAGATGTTCGAAGGACTTGTGGACGTTGCGCGCCTGCACCAATGGGGTCACGTTGACGACTGAGTTCATCGGAGCGTTCATTAGCCCGCCTCCTGAACCCGCAGGAGTGCCGGCGCATTCTCCGTTACCGCCTTGGTCCCACCGGAGCGGCGGTCGGCGCGGCTATAATGGCGCTCGATATAGCTCTGGCCGATATTAAGCACCGAAGTGATCAGCAGATACCAGATGACGGCGACGAGCAGCATCGGGATGACTTCGAAGGTGCGGTTGTAGATCGACTGCACGGAATAGAGCAGGTCTGCCATGGCGATGACGCTGACGAGCGAGGTCGCCTTGATCATGCTGATGAGCTGGTTGCCGGTTGGTGGCACGATGGAGCGCATGGCCTGCGGGATGATGATGCGGCGAAGAGCCCGGCTTCTCGTCATGCCGAAGGCTTCAGCGGTCTCGAACTGGCCCCTATCGACCGAAAGCAGGCCGCCACGGATGATTTCGGCCATATAGGCGGCTTCGTTCAGCGCCAGGCCGGCGATCGCCGCCGTCATCGGGCTGATGACGGAATTGGTATCCCAGCTGACGAAGGTCGGGCCGAAGGGAATGCCGATCGATAGCGTCGGGAAAAGCGTCGAAAGATTGTACCAGAAGATCAGCTGCACGAGCAGCGGCGTGCCGCGGAAGAACCAGATGAACAGCGAGGCGAGCGTGCTTGCCAGCGTGTCCTTCGACATGCGGGCAATCGCCAGCAACAGGCCGAAGACGATGCCGAGCACCATGGCGACGACGGTCAGCCCGAGCGAAACATACAGGCCGCTGATGACGACCGGATCGAAGAAATACTGTGCGACGACATGCCAGCCGAAGTTTTCATTGTGGGCGACCGACCAGGCCCAATAGGCCGCGATCGCAAGGGTAACGATCCAGGCCGCCACACGACCCTTCGGGAACGGTGTGTGGGCATTCGCCACATCCCGTTCCGACGCATCGCCTGAAGGCGATGCGATGTTTCCGGCGTTCCTACTCATTTCGGCAATGTCCCGCCAAGATTGATACCCGGTTCCTTGATCATGTTGTTCTCAAGGCCCCATTTCTTCATGATGGCGGCATAGGTGCCATTGTCCATGAGAAGTTTGACGGCATCCTTCAAAATTGGGCCGAGCGGCGAGCCCTTCGGCACGACGGCGCCCTGATAGAGATCCTCGAAGCCGTTCTTCTGGCCGACGCCGGTGAGCTCCAGCTGGCCGTTCGCTTGCGAGACGAAATAGGTGAGCGGCGCCTGCGAGGAGAAGAAGGCGTCGGAACGCTTGGAACGGACGGCGAGGATCGAGCTCGGCTGGTCTGTGAAGGACTGAACTTCGATCGCGCCCTTTCCGTCGGTCTTGCACTTCTCGGCCTGCACCTGGATCACCTTTTCCGCCGAGCCACCGGCCATGACGGCGATGCGCTGGCCGCAGGCGCTGTCGAGCGACGTAATGCCCTTCGGATTACCTTTCTGGACGGCGAAGACGACGAATTCCTGTACCCAGTCAACAAAGTCATTGGCTTCCTCGCGGCTCTTGAAATCGCCGATCGGACCGAAGGCGAATTGATAGCGGCCGGAATTGATGCCGGCGAGGATCGCAGGCAGGCCGCTGACGCTTTCATGCTCGATCTTGACGCCAAGCACCTCGCCGATCGCATCGGTCAGATCGGCACTGGCGCCCGTCAGCTTGGTGCCGGTGACGATTTCATAGGGAGGGAAAGAGCCGTTGTTGACGGAAATCATCTTGCCCGATGTACGGATCGCTTCCGGCAGTTTGGCCTGCAGATCCTTGTTGACCGAGAGTTTCGGCAGGCTGGCATCCTCGGCAAAGGCAGCGCCCGACATCATCAGGCTTGCCAGGGCGACGTAGGTCATTTTCTTCAGCGACATGTTCATTCCCCTTTTTGCTTTGTGTCTCTGATTTTCAGTCGGTGGTCAGGCAGCGCTCGTCCGGCTGCCGTCGACATCGAACGGGAAGAGTTCCTCCGGGGTCATCAGCCGCGGCAGGATACCCTGCACATGCAGCTCCCCGGCGAAATCCGCGATCATCTTGCGGTTGGCGGTAAAGCCGCTCGCATCCCAGCCTTCGGGCAGCTCAGTTGCCGATTTCAACAGTTCGTCGAGCATGAAGGGCGTGGTGTCGGCATATTTGCGCCGCTTGCTGAGCCAGACGCGTTGCGATTCATCGATGAGGGCGCTCAACTCGCCCACGACCCAGGGATGTTCGGCGACAAACGCCGCCTTGAAACCGATCAGGTGCATTCCCGGTACATAGCCTACATCGGCGAAATAGCGATGTTCGGCAGAGCGGAAATCCGGCAGCAACTGGCGGAAGCTGGAATTACCGGCGAAATAGCCATCCGGCATGAAGGGCGTGAAGATCGCATCGAGCTCGCCCACTTTCAGGAGGTCCACCATTGGCCTCTCGCCGGGTGCTGCCTCGATGCGGCCGGGGTGGCCGAAGCCGTCGAGGCGATCGGTGATCGGATGCGCTTCGGTCAGGCGGCCGGCATACCACCTGGCATCTTCGACGCCGACGCCTTCTCGGCGCAGCGCTGCCCGTGTCCAGGTATTGCCGGAGTCGCGCCAACCGGTGACGCCGATGCGCTTGCCGGCGAGCTCAGCAAAGCTCGTGATCGGGCTGTCCTTGGTGGTGATGACGCAGCGGTGACGGAAGCCGCGCATGATGAAGTTTGGAATGCCGACCACGCTGTCGTCGCCATCGATGCGCAGCTGCGTGTAGCGGCTGAAGGAGGTTTCGGCGGCGTCATAGGCGTCGCTCTTGCCGACATGCGAGACCAGCGTGCCGACCCGGTCCACCTTGATGTCGAGTTTCGGGGAGGAGACATCGCCCAGGACCAGAGGGGTCATGTAGTCCCAATCGCGAAGGGCAAGGCGGAGAGTAAGGGGCATGAAATTCACTCGCGGGAAAACTTGTTTTCTCAACGAATAAATGTTCAATATAAGGTAATCAAATGTTATTACGTTATTGAACATTAAAAATGGTGCGAAAATGAGCGAAGAACGGGATGCAAAATGGTTTGCCTCAAAATTGAGCGATCGGACCATCCGCGGCATCGCGCTTGAAACGAGCGCGCTCATCCGAGCCGGCGCCCTGCCTGTTGGTACCAAGCTGCCACCGATCCGCGACCTCGCCTTTGTCCTTGGCGTGAGCCCGGCAACCCTGTCGGAAGCCTGGAGCGAACTCAGACGTCAGAAGATCATCAGCGGACGCGGCAGGAATGGCACATGGGTCAGCGGCGACCGCTTCGTCGCCAAGCCGGCGCGGCTGGCAAGTGTCGGCGACTACGGTTCCGATGCCCTCAATCTGACGGCAGCCGTTCCCGATGTCCGGCTGCTGCCAAAGCTGGAGGCGGCGATGGCCTATGGCGCCTCGGCAGAAAATCTCAACAGCTATGAACGCAGCCGCATCCTGCCGGAGCTGGAGGAGCAGGTCAGGAAGACGTGGCCTTACGAGCCGGAGGCGTTTCTGGCGACCAATGGCGGCTATAATGCCGTCTACACCCTGATCAACGCCCTCGTCATGCCGGGCGCTGCCGTTGCGATCGAAGATCCGACGGGCATGCGGCTTCTCGATATTCTCGAGGATCGTGGCGCACGGATCATTCCGGTGAAATGCGACGAGGAGGGGCCGCTGCCGGCCTCGCTGGAGGAAGCGCTAAAATATCGCCCGGTCGCTTTCATCTTCCAGCCGCGCATCCATTCCGTCACCGGCCAGAGCGTGAGCCCGGCGCGCATGGCAAGCCTCGTGGAGATCCTTCGCGACAAGGATACGCTGATCGTCGAGGACGATGGCATTGCCGATATCTCGACGGCACCACGTCATTCCCTCGGGCATCTCTTTCCCGATCGGGTCATCCATATCCTGTCATTTTCGAAAACGCACGGGCCGGACCTACGCCTCGCGGTCTTGTCGAGTTCGCGGGCGATCGTCGACCAGATCCAATCCTATCGCAGCTTCAGCTCCGGCTGGACCAGCCGTATCCTGCAGGCGGCAGCCGCCTGGCTGCTGCGCGATCCGGCAACGGCATCGTGCCTCGATCACGCCCGCAGGACCTATCGGGAACGCCGCGCAGGCCTCATCGATGCGCTTCGCGAGCGCGGCGTCGATGCGTGGCATGGAGAAGGATTATGTGCCTGGGTGCCGGTCTCCTCCGAGCCCTTCGCAATGGTGACGCTAGCTGCCCGAGGCATCGCAGTACATCCCGGTGCCAAGTTCTCGATCCTGCCCAGCAGCCACTTGCGTGTCGCCACGGCCAATCTTTCGGAGCGGCGCGACGAGGTTGCCGATGCCATCGCACTTGCCGCCGTCCACACGTAACGCCCGGAAACAGTCAGCCGCGTTGGCTGGCTTCGATGCTTTTGGGAGCGCCTTTCGAGGCACCGATATAGCGAACCAGGATTTCGGCAAGCTTGGCCGAGATGAGGGCGATGATGGAAATCGCGACGAGATAGATTGCGATGTAGACGGGCTGCGGCAAGTGGGTATCGCGCATCAGATGCCCGTAAATCTCGGTGAAGCCGCGATGGCACATATAGATGGGATAGGAGAGATAGCCGAGAAAGATGCCGAGCCGCTGCAGCCTCTCCGGCAGTTCCAGCATCGTGCCGGCAAGGACGATGAGCGGCGAGATCAGGATGCAGAAAACAAGCGCATATTTCAGCGAATAGGTGGGGAGAAACAGCAAGATTAAGATCGCCGCAATGGGCAGCAGGGCGGCATAGCTGTTCATGGTCCAGCCAATTGCGGTGCTGCTTCGAAGCCGGTAGATGATCATTCCGAGCGTGAAGGAAAAGAAGACGCGGGCAAAGCCGCCATCCACCGAGTGCCATTCCCAGCCGAGATCGAGCGATTTGTGGAAAAAAACCGAGACGATCAGCAGCGCTAGAGATGCGGCGGCAATGAGGATCAGGCTCCGCGTTTTCAATCTGAACAGCACGAGCGCGAATATGAGATTGGCCAGCAGCTCCCAAAACAGCGACCAGGCGGGGCCATTCAACGGATAAAGCGCCAGGATATCGCCCGCCGACCGCGTCAGAAAACTCGGCGAAGGCAGCATGAATATGGTCGTAAGGATGCTCGCGGCAAGATCGGCCCGTCCGACACCGGATGCCTGCCAGTGCAGCAGCAATTGCACAAGGCCGTAGACGCTGCCGATGAGGAAGAGCGGATAGAGACGCGCGTAGCGAGCCTTCATGAAGGCCAGCACGGTCATGCCGCTTGCGAGTTTTTCACCATAGGCCCTGGCAATCACGAAGCCGCTGAGCACGAAGAAGAAATCGACCGCGATATAGGCCGAAGGCGCATAGGGCCTGTCGAGGTGATAGACGACGACCGCGAATGCCGCCAGGCCGCGCATCGCATCCAGGGCGGCATATCTGTGTTTCGTCGTATTGGCCGGCATTGGTCGAAACCTCGTTGGGCGGAAAGGATTGCGCTTACGCTATCCGGCGGCGCGCGCGCCGAAGAATTCGCTTCTCAAGTTTCGATCGAGCGGGCGCACCCGCGAAAGATTGCCCAGGAACTGGCGGGGGCTTGTGAGTACCGACCGGTTCAGAAAATGGGTCCTGATCAGGCCGGAGGATTTGCTGTGGGCGCCGGCATGGCCGACCCGATAGATCGCGCCACGGAAGGGCAGCGATCCGAGCGGAGAGCCGGCATCGGCCAGCAGCTTGCCGATGCGCACGTGGCTGCCGAGCATGGATTTGATGTAATCGACCTCGGCATCCTCGAAGGTCGCCGGCAAGCGATAGAGATCGGAGCGAATGATCAGCGACGTTCCGCAATAATTGGCGAAATCATTGTGATGCATAAGCAGCCTGCCGCCTTCGTTCCAGAGATAGCCCCGGTTGATTTTCCAGCCATTGGCATCGGTATTTCGAGCTGCGAAATCGACGATATTGGCGCTGACGAAATCATCGTCGTCGACAATCATGAAAAAACGCGTCTCGCGCGCCGAAAGCATGCCGCTTAAGACACGACGGCCCTTGTCCAGCCGGAATGCATCGTAGACCTTTTCGCGATCGGCACCGTTGATGTCGTGCAGCTGGTTCGGCGGGAAGGTAACGCGTTCTGCCGTAAAATTCGGCGGCAAATCCGGCAGATCGGCGCCTTCATTGGCGACGACTACGCCGCGCCAGTTCCTGTTGGACTGGCCGGCGATCGATGCGATCGTTTGCGACAGCCGCCGTTTCAATGCCGGCCAATCATTGGAATTGGCCTGATGCCGAACGGGAATGATGAACGTAACCAGTGTCATGAGGCGCCTTTCCGACTTGGTATTCCTATCGCGAGATGGAATGAGCCTTGCTTCCGTCCCTATTCGCGATGACTGCTACTGTGCCTTCGCGCGACGGCCTTGCAGCGTCGTTCGCATGAGGAAGAGGACCCTTTCCCGGCATAAGAGAAGGATGAGGCCCGAGTAGGCGAGGCCACCGACCAGGACTTCGCAGACGAGGCGTTCCGCAAGGGGCCGGTCGATCAAGGCCGACGAAATTGCCACGACGGCGACAAGCATGCCGAGATAAGCGGCAATGGGCCTCAGGAACTGACCGAAATATTCCGCGATGCTGAGGCCGATCAACCGCGACACCATCCACAGCGTCACCGGCCAGAGCATCACCACTCCGAGCATGAGTCCGAAGACGACGGTCGCCACCCCATATTGGTGAAGAACGAACACGGTGAGGATCGAGACGACGTTGCGCACCAGCTGATAGTAGAACCACCAGTCGGATCTGCCCTGGCTGGTGATCAGGGATGCCTGGATGATGCCGATGCCGGCCATCAGGCCGATGACGCAGAAGAAGCGAACCGGCCAGATGGCCGCCGCCCAGTGGGGTCCGAAAATCAGTGGAATGGCATCGTCGGCGACCGCCGCGAGCCCCATGAAAGCCGGGAAAGATACCAGCGAGCAACCGAAGGTCGCCATAAGGAATGCTTCGCGCACTTTGTCCTTATCATGCTGCAATGACGAGAGCAGCACGTGGCTGACGGAATTCAGACCGCCCGCCACGACATTGTTGAGCATCTCGTAGAGCCGCCGGGCGAAATTATAGATACCGAGAGCGGCCGGGCTTACCAGCGTGCCGATGATCAGCTGGTCGAGATTCATGGTCTGGAGGAAGCGGTTGCCCGAGGCGAAGATGCCGTAATGCAGCAGTTCGCGCAGGCTCGAGAGCTTTACTCTGAAGCCAGGCAGCCATTTTGCACCCCAGAAAGCGGCGATGCAGGCGGCCGCCGGTGCAGCGATCTGGGCGATCGCAAGCGCCCACAGACCGAAACCGGCGAAGATCAGCGAGAGACAGATGACCGCCGAAACAGAGGTGGCGATCGCGGTACGGGCCGCAGCAAGATGGAAGGACATCGTGCGGCCGATCAGTGCATTGGGGACGATGATCATCATGTCGAAGAAGATTTTCAGGCCGATGATCAGCAGCAGCTTGACGATATCGTCATGCCCGAGCCAATGAGCTAGAAATGGCGAAAGCAGAAACAGCGCGGCATAGAGGATGGCTGCGGAGACGAAGGATAGCCAGAAGACCGTATCGAGATGGCTGCGCCGAATGGATTTCTGCTGGATTAGTGCCTCGCCGAAGGCCGTCGGGCCGAAGCCGGAGGCGAAACTGACGATGGCGAAGGCGAGCGCTACCAGACCGAAATCCTGCGGCAGAAGGAAACGGGAGGTGACGACGAAGACAAGGCTGTTGAGTGCCGTCGGGATAAGCGTATCCAGCGCCGACCAGAATGCGCCCCTCAATGCGGCCCGCGACCGGTTTTCGCTCAGATGTTCAAAGACGACTTCATCCGCTTCGGACGCCAGCAATC
Source organism: Rhizobium centroccidentale (assembly GCF_030182565.1). NCBI lineage: Bacteria > Pseudomonadati > Pseudomonadota > Alphaproteobacteria > Hyphomicrobiales > Rhizobiaceae > Rhizobium > Rhizobium centroccidentale. The sequence goes on from NZ_JAQJCG010000003.1 coordinate 125,927, forward strand.
GCATACCTCGCCGTTTTAGATCTGCGGCGGATACCGGAGTCCCGGCGCCCGCCATTGCCGCTTCGCCATCGTTCGATGGAGCAGGACGGCGTGTTGGATGCTTGATCTAGGCCAGCCCCTCGATTTGTCTAGGGAGAATTGTTGCATTGCAACATTGCGTTGCTGAAAGTGATCTCGCGATCAAGGCAAACGCGAAATTTGTCTCCCTGGAGCGGTGAAAAGCGCCGCCTCTACTGCGCGGCCGAGCGGACCCTTGGCTCGTCCCATTCGATTTCGGGAGCAGCATCGGTATCATCCAAAGGCTCGTTCATCTCGTATAGATAGCCTTCGAGCATGTCGCAGGCGCGTTCGCTGGCGCCGATCTTGGCTTCCGTTTCGCTGATGGCGGTGGCGATCGCCTTGATGCGGGCGCGCAGCATGTGGCCGACCACGTCCTTGCCGGGGCGCTTGCCCAGCCGGTCGAGGTGAAGGCCGATGCGATTGGAGTGTCGCTCGAGCTCGCTCTTGCTGAAATTTGCCTTGCGAATTTCTTCCAGAAGGCTCGCCCGCATCTTGGCGACCGGATCGAAAGTACCCGGTTCGCGCTCGTCCAGCACTATCTCGGTAATCAGCTTTTCAATGGCAACCAGCGCCTGCAGGTCGACGGCATCGGTCAGTTCGACATCATAGCCGGTATCGTCGAACACCTTGCGGCGTACGGGATCGAGAAGAAGCTCGTAGGCCTTCTGCAGCTGCGCGAAAGCTTCGGTATCGCCGCCGGAATCCGGATGGGCTGCCTTCGCGCGCTTGCGATAAGCCGCCTTGATCTGCTCTTCGCCCGCATCGCGCGCAACGCCGAGAATATCGTATGGATCAGTCACTCCAACTCCTGCCGCCGCTTATTCCTGTTTTAAGGCCTGGCCACTGATATCGCCGGCGCGGTTTAAACCTCCCGCCTGACCGTTTCAATCGGCTCCGGCGCTATTTGTACCATCACAAAGGCAGAGTTTGGACAAAAAGAGTCCTATGTCAAAGGCGAGCAACCTCTTCTGTGGAAATTCAGCGCCTCAGAGCGTTCGGTCGAGGAAGACGTTCGAGCGTGACTGCTTGAGCCGGTAGAGTTGGCAAAGATCAGCATCGCTGAACGCCAGGGCTTGCTGGTGAGATAACGGCAATCGGCCCGCTTCGCTGTAGGAAGCGGGCCGATTGCAGAATGTCCCAGAATTTTTATGCGGCCGAGAACGGCACGGCGACGAAGGTCTTGTTGCCGTCGCGCTCGATCAGGAGCAGGACGGACTTGCGGCCATCCTTGCCGGCTTTGGCAACGGCCGTCTGCACCTCATGGGCGTTGCGCACCGGCTGGTCGTTGACCGAAACGATAATGTCGCCGGTCTGGATGCCGGCAGCAGCGGCGGGCTTCTCCGGATTGACGCTGGCGACGACAGCGCCCTCGATGCCATGCGGCAGGTTCAGCTGCTCACGCACATCGGGTGTGAGGTTGGCAAGGCCGACGCCGATGCTTGGCTGGTTGGCGGGCAGCACCTTGCCGTCGCCGGCGTCGTTGGCGGCCTGCTTGCTGTCGTCATTGCCGCCGATGGTGACATTGACATCCATGCTCTTGCCGCCGCGCCACAGGGTGATGGAACGCTTGTCGCCGGGAGAGAGATCGGCGACGAGCCGCGACAGATCCTTCGGCGTCTTGACGGCTTCGTTCCCGACGGCCGTGACGATATCGCCGCTCTTGATGCCGGCGCGTGCGGCCGGCGTATCATCGTTGACGCTGGCAACGAGCGCACCCTGGGTCTGGGAGAGGCCCATGGCATTGGCGATATCCGAGGTTACCGGCTGGATGGCGACGCCGAGATAACCGTGGTCGATCGAGCCGTTCTTCTCGAGCTTCGCGACGATCGCCTTGGCCTCGTCCGAAGGAATGGCAAAGCCGACGCCGACGCTGCCGCCGTTCGGCGAGTAGATGGCTGTGTTGATGCCGACGACATTGCCTTCGCGGTCGACCAGCGGGCCGCCGGAATTGCCATGGTTGATGGGGGCATCGATCTGGATGAAGTCGTCATAGGGGCCGCTGTGCAGGTCGCGGCCGCGAGCCGATACGATGCCGGCTGTGACGGTCGTGCCGATGCCGAAGGGATTGCCTATGGCGAGAATCTGGTCGCCAAGCTTCAGCTTGTCGGAATCACCCCAGGCGATGGTGGCGAGCGGCTTCGGCGCGTTGATCTTCAGGACGGCAAGATCGGATTTGGCATCGGCGCCCAAAAGCTTGGCCGGTAGCTCGGTGCCATCATCAAGCGTCACCTTGATGTCGACCGCATTCTGAATGACATGGTTGTTGGTGACGATTATGCCGTCCGGGCTGATGATGAAACCGGAACCGAGCGCCATGGCGCGCTGGCTCTGCTGCTGGTGCGGCATCTGCTTCGGGAAGGGGATACCCTGGTTTTCGAAGAATTGCCGGAACTGCTCGTCCATCGGCGAGTTGCTGCCGTCGGCGCTGGTATCGGTCGCCTTCATGGTGGTGGTGACGGTGACGACGGCCGGCTTGTCGGCATCGACGATCGGAGCGAAGGAGCCGCCGGGTGCGATGATGCCGGCCGGTTCGGCGGCCGAGGCGACGGTTGCGGATGTGCTGAAGGCAAAAGGCAGTGCGCCGGCCCCGACGATGATAGCGGCGCCGACAATGGCGGCTGTGCGATGTTTGCGGAGAAGAGAAGGCATGGCAAAAGTCCCTTGCGAGATCGTTGGCGGTTTGTCGGCCCGTCCATACCGGGGACGGGCTGTAATTGGTTCCGCGTCAATTTTGCGAGCGGCTTTGTTTCCCGTTTTTACTGCGGGAAGCAAAGTATAGATTTGAATTGGCGCTTGGTGTTAATATGATCCGCCAGAAAACTTTTACAAATTAAATATTGATCATGTTTTTATTGCAAAATTTTAAGATATTACATGAATTTAATGTTGGTCGACCGGAAATTTTCCATATTTAAAGCTGCGCTGCCGGCCAGCGCTTGAGGGCCTCTGTTCCAAGCTCCGTCAGTGCGTAAATGCCGCGGTCGATGCGCTCGAACCAGCCATAGACATTATCCCTTAGAATTTGTGGGGCCTTCGGTGCCGCTTCGCGCATATCCTTCGGGCGTTGCACGCCGTTTTCGATGGCGGCGGCGCAGGCAAGGGCCTGCTGGCGATAGGCGGTCATGATCGGCTTACGCGTGCTGCCGCCAAGTGCCGGGTCACCCTTGCGTCGGCGATGTTCGTCGACAAGGCGTGATCTGCGCCGTGCATTCTTGCGGGGCATCGGCGAGACGGGGCTGACGACGATGTCGACCAGGTCATTGTCGGATACCGCGAGCATGCCGAAGCCCAGCCTTCGGCAAAGGTCGCGGAACCGGCGATCGCCTTCCCGCCCCTTGCCCTTTGTCGAGACGCGGGCGGCAATCCAAACTTCGTCGCTGGCAGCGGCGCGATCCACTGCCTGCAGGATGAGTTCGAGATTAAAGGTCATCTTCAGCTCGCAGATGACGACGACCGGCGGCTCGCCATCAGTCAGTCCCACGAGGTCGCAGCCGCCGATCTCGCCTTTCACCGCATAGCCGGCGGCTTCGAGAAATGACTTGATCGGGAGATAGAGCGCCGTTTCCAAATCCGCCTCCGGGCTTTGCACATCCGCATGAGCTTAGCCGATTCGGTTAACCAGAAGGTCCACGGCGGCAAGAAGGCACTCCCAGAGGTGTTGGCGACTATCCCAGGCTGGCAAAAGGAGCCGGCGCTGCTGCCCCTCTTGCCATTCGCCGCTGCTCAGGCCTTGAAATCCAGCTTGACGTCGCAGGCGCCGATCGAGGCCGGCAGGAGCGGCTTGCGGATGCGCTGGCCGAATTGCCGCTTGAAGCCGAAGATGTTGCCGATCAGGCTCTTGGTATAGAGGCCGGGGCCGCTCGAATAGATGCGCCAGCCGCCATCGACGGCGATATCGCCCGCCTTGACGCGTGCCCATTCCGCGGATGCCTGATAGCGGTCGTCGAAGGCCGCGTCGCTGCTGCTGAAATAGGTGTTGCGCTGGCGGAGCGACGCATGTTCCACCCGGCCGCTGACGGCGATCGGATTGGCGAGCGCGAGTGCCGCCCATACGGCTTCGGCATCGTCTTCGAGCGCCAAGGCTTCGCAGTAGCGAAGATGCGCATGCACATACATGAGCCCGATCTCGCGACCGAAAAAGGACGAGGATTCGGCACGCCGGAAGAGTTTTTCCGGACCACCGGAATAGGTTGCCGGCTTTTCCATCAGCCGCACACCGTCCGGGAACAGCAGGTTCTCGCGGATGATCTTCATGTGGGCGTGGCGCTGATCCGGCGTGAAGAGGCCGCCGATCATCGGCTGCGTCATCGCGATCAGCGAATAATGCAGGCCGGTGCGGGTATCCTCTGGATGCAGCAGCAATTCGACGCTATCATGGCTCGGATCGAAGACGCCGTAGCCAGCGACGATGCCGTCGCGCATCAGGAGCCTGTTGAAATCGGCGCGCATGGCAACGGCGGTTGCCTGAAGCGACTGCGCTTCCTCATTGCGGCTGGCAAGCGTCAGGATGTTGGCGTAGCGCACCAGCTGCTCGTAAAGCAGCGATACCGTCCAGCTGCTGACCATCCAGTCGCGCAAATGCGGATCGGCTGGCTGCAGGCTGTCGTTCCAGTCGCCTTCACCGTAGCGGATCAGGCTCGTGCCCGGCACGAAGCGGCTGCGCACGGTGTCCAGCAGTTTCTCGATGTGATCGGAGATCGTTGCGCGTTCCGAGGTTAGCTGCATGGTGTCGTCGGCGCGCCACGGCACCGTTTCGGCGAGGAAGGTAATATCGCCGGTCGCCTCGATGTAATCGCAGAGCGCCTTCAGCGGCCAGACAACGATATCGCCATGCGCCTCGCCGGCGCGGATATTGGCATAAGGCTCGAGCATGAACCATTGCGGCCAGTCGCCGCGATCGCGATACTGCTCGGAAAAGAGCGTCAAAAGGATCTGCCGCACCTCTTCGTCATGCTCGTAGGCCAGCAGGAATTCGATCGGACCCTGGCAGACGTCACGCGTGCCCCAGGCAGCTCCCGTATATTGTTCAAGCCCATGCGGCACGCTCAAATGGACGATCGCGTCATGCGCGATCCAGGGCAGCATGACGGCCTGCGCCGCCACATCGCGGCCATCACCCTCGATGCGTGCGCCCCGCGTCACATGGCTCCAGAAGCGGCGCGCCGGCGCCAGCATCTCTTCGCTTTCGACACCGGCACTGTAGCGCGCGGCAAGGGCCTCGGCCGCCTCCGGATCGGTCATCGAACCCGTGACGGCAAAGCGCAACTCCTTCGTTGGATGCGATTTCAGGGCGATGAATGGGCCGTTGCGGGCGGTGCCATCGCTATAGAGCAGTTCATCGCCGCCAACGGCGTCGAACGCATCCGGGGTCGAGGTGACGAGATGGTATCCAGCCTTCGGATACCGGTCCCACAGCCAGGACGGCTGCGGGCGGAAGGAAATGCGCTTGGCCGCCGTATCGACCGTGATATTCGCCACGGCTTCATAATCACGTTCGCCAAGCACGATTTGACCGAAGACGAGGAAGCGGCAGGCGGCGCCCTCTACGGAAACGCTCCATTGCATCGCCGGGTCGTCGCCGGAGGCGATTGCCGAAACGATAATGGTGCGGCCGGGAAGGAGGTAGATCCAACGCGTGTCGCTCAAGCCCATCTCGAAGGCGGCAGGCACGCCAAGCAGGCGCCAGCCATCGCCGAGATCAACGAGGATGCGCAGCCCGCTCGACCGGGTCAGATTGTAGGGATCGCGCGACACCGAAAACAGCTTGTGGAAAGACGTGTTGCCGATGGTCAGCTGCGCCGCGAAGATGCCCTGCATCCAGCAGGTGGCGGCCAGTGTCTGGTCGTCGAGCAGCATGTTCTGGCCGCTGCGAACGATGGCACCGTGGCGGCGCGCCACCTGCCGCTCTTTTTCGCGCAGCACGATGTGCCTGTTATGCGGCCCGTCGGGTACGAAGAAGGAGATCAGCTTTCCATCGGCATGTTCTTCCAGCATACGCTGTGGGTAGAGCTCATCGATCGCGGCTTGATCCAGATCGTCGCTTTCGGCAAGCGGCGCGTCCTGCACGAGGCTGCGCACTGGTTGTCCAGCTGATATCGTCTCCGCTGCCAGCTCACTTTGAAGCGCCGGCAGGCCATCGAGATTGGCAAGATCGGCATCGCTGGAAGCGGCCGGATGATCGGCGATGAAGAGCCCGAAGAAGGTCGTGGTCGCTGATGCACCTGCTGCAAGGGAAAGCGGCTTCGACTGGATTGTCGGGCAGGCGACCTCATGCTGGCGGCGCACGCTCGGAAGGCTGGCGCCGAAATCCGGCACCATGACGTCATCATTGTTCTTGGAGGGCACGAGGAGCTGGATTGCATCCGTCGCGTAGGCCGCCGCACCTTGGAGGCAACCCTGAGCAAGCCACGGATTTCGTCCGCCACCCTGCTTGAGGTTCTGCCTGACCATGATGACAGAACCGAAGGCGGCGTGGTTGGCAATGTGGTGATCGATATATTGCGAGGCATAGGCTTCGCTGTTCATCAGGAAGCCACGATCGCCGAGGCCGACATCCTGAACCAGGATGAGATCGGCCGAAAGCGTCGCATTGGTGCTGTTTTCCAGCGAAATTTGCCAGAACCATGCGGTCTCGTTCGGGTGCAACCGCAGGCTGACCGTATGTCTGACCCCGGCCGTCACGCCGCTCCAGGAAAAGCCGGTTCTGCCATGGCCGAACTGCACGGCAGCTTTCGGACCAACGATTTCGGCCGTCGCCGGCTTAGGCCCGCCGACGCGCAGATAGAGCCGGCCAATGCCGCCATAGACAGGCGACCCGAGCACCTGATTGATCATGACGCCGCCCTGCTGGTCGGCAAAGTCGATCGAAAACAGCGTGCCATTCGGCAGGGCCGAAGCCGAAAGGCCGGCGGTATTGCCGAGTGTGATGAGGCCAAGTTCTTCGCGGCGGGGCGTTTGAAAGCTGCGATTGGTGTCCGAGGACATAAGCGTGATCTCGCTGATTCATGGATCGGATGAGGGGCACTAGATCACAAGGCGGCGCCCGATCATAGGAGGCAATTCGCCATTCACCAGCGCAATCTTTTGTGACGGCTTACGGAAAATACAGGCCTCGATCCGGCGCAATGCGCCGGATCTTTTCCGTGAGAGAGCACCCGGTTTCAGTGATGTGGAAGCTCCGCAATCTGGTTGGCCGTGCGAAGGATTGACGAAAGATCGGCATCGTCGAAGGCTTCCTTGGAGATGGCTTTGACCTTGAATGTCCTGCTTTCGCCCGGCGCGAGATTGACCAACATCTCGTCGACCTCGGCATTCGGATTGATGCGATCGACGAACAGGCAGACATCCCGCAGGAACGACTGCGCCGTGATGGTGACTGCAACACCGTCCACCGTCTGGATGGTCTCGATGTCGAAGCGAGCCTGCGGATATTGCAGCTGCATGTCCTTTTCGAAGAACCACCAGGCTTCGGCATCGCCGAGACGGGCGCGCAGATATTCGCGGCGCGGATCGCTTGGGGTCGCGACCTCGGTCGGGATCTCGATATCCGCATTTTCGAAACGATCGCATAGGATGCGCCAGACGTGATGACGGGCGAGCAGCTTGCCGTTGAAATCGAAGCGCTCGACTGTGAACGGCACGCGCCAGAATAGCGTTGCGTCATTGACGGCAACGGCGGCCAGCCCATCGCCGCGCGGCTGGATGGTGAGGAGATGCGGCGCGTAGCTATGCTTCAAGGCATACCAGAGCGGCTTCTTCCGGCCAGCGCCATCGACGGCCGCCCAGGAGGTCACCGGCCAGCAATCGTTGAGCTGCCAGACGATCGTGCCCATGCAGGTCGGCCGATGCGAGCGCATGTGGTCGATGCCGAAGCTGATCGCGCGCGCCTGGTTCAGCTGGGTGACGAAGAGCCAGTCGTCGAAATTTTGCGGGTGGGGAAACCAGCCTTCCAACCCCTGCAGTAGCTTGTCATTGCCGCCGGTTGCCTTCTGGTGATGCAGGACCGCGGGAGAGGCCGGGGTGCGATCCTTCTCGCGAACGGATTGGGCAAGGGTTGCGAAGGTCGGCGGAGCCTGCCAGCCGAATTCGGAGCAGAAGCGCGGGATGTAGTTGCGGTAAGTCTCATAGCCCACCTCGTTCCAGACGTCCCATATGTGTCTGCAACCGTGCTCGTCCGCATTCGGGGCGATTTCCATGGAACCGGAATAGGGGCTGCCCGGCCAATAGGGTCGGGTCGGGTCGATTTCGGCCACAAGCTTCGGCAGCAGATCGAGATAGTAGCCGGCGCCCCAGGGGCGGTTGCCGAGCACATCCTGCCAGCCCCAGTCGAAATAGCCCCAGATATTCTCGTTATTGCCGTTCCAGATGACCAGCGAGGCATAGGGCATGAGCCTTGTGATCGCTTCGCGCGCTTCCGCCTCGACCTCGCTGTAGACGGGCTCTTCTTCGGGATAGGTGGCGCAGGCAAACAAGAAATCCTGCCAGACCATGATGCCGGCGGCATCGCATTCCTCGTAGAACGTATCGGTCTCATAGATGCCGCCGCCCCAGACGCGCAGCATGTTCATATTGGCATCGCGCGCCTGGGCGATCCGCTCACGGTAGCGCTCGCGCGTCACGCGCGGCAGGAAGCAATCGTCGGGGATCCAGTTGGCGCCGCGGGCAAAGACCGGCACGTCGTTGACGACAAGCGTGAAGGCGGAGCCGATCTCGTCCGGCGTCGTATCCAGCCGCACGGAGCGGAAGCCGACGCGCCGCTTCCAGCCGTCGAGTGATGCACCATCAGAGCCGAGCAGCTGCAGGTCGAGATCGTAAAGCGGCTGGCCGCCCATGCCATGCGGCCACCAGACCTGCGGATTGTCGATCCGGCATTCGATCAGCGCGTGGGTCTCGCCTTGCGCGACGCGCACTTCCGAGCGCTTGCCGCCGACGGAGAGCACGAGCGCCGCGCTATCCGTGCCCTTGTCGGCCCATTCGATTTCGACCTGCAGGCGTGCGACGCCCTGGCTGCCTTGCAGGGTGATTTCCGGGCGGACGCTGCCGAGACGGGCCTTCGACCAGCTCTCGATGATGACCGGTTTCCAGATGCCCGAAGTGACGACGGTCGGGCCCCAGTCCCAACCAAAATTGCAGGCCATCTTGCGGATGAGATTGCTCGGGCCGGGATAATTCTGGGGGATATCGGCGGCGCTGCCCAGCTGCTTGCGGACTTCCTCGCCATGTTCATAGGCGGATTGGAAATCGACGATCAGCTCGTTGCGGCCGCTTTTCAGGTGATCGCCGATGCCGAAGCGGTAGCTGCGATGCATATTGCGGGTTTCGCCAAGCAAACTGCCGTTCAGTTCCAGGCGTGCCGCCGTGTCGAGGCCAAGGCAGGAAAGATCAATGCGCTCGGCGTCTTCGCCATCCCAATCGAAGGCCAGGCGGTAACGCCAGGCGGAACGCCCAATCCAGTCCTGCGAGATCTCGTTGACGTCGAGATAGGGATCGGTGATCAGCTGCGCCGCCATCAGGTCGAGATGCACATCGCCCGGCACGGTCGCGGGGATCGAATTGGGCAGGGCCGGTGCGCTGGAGGGCGCGCGAAGGCGCGAGATGGTCCAGCCGGTGTCGAGCGTCTGTCTTTTCATGTCATGTATCCGTGATGAAATGGATGTCTCAAACAGCCTTTGGCGCGATGAACTGCAGGCCCGCCTGCAGGTGGCGGTTCATGTGATAGGCGTAAGCGATTCGATCCCGTTGTTCCAACGCTTCGATGATGGCGCGATGGTCATGATAGGCGCTGTCGACCGCCTCGCGTGAGCGCTTTCCCGCCTCCATCAGGCGCTGCAACAATGGCTGCAGAATGCCATAGACTTGTGACAAGGTCTGATTGCCGGCGAAGCCGACAAGGGCGGCATGAAACCTGAAATCAAGTTCCGCAGCCTCGGCCAATGTCGATGCGGCCTTCATCGCGTCGTTGATGGAGCTCAGCCTGTCGATGGCGGTTTCATCGGCAGCTTCGAACAGAAGATCACTGAGATTGACCTCGATGAGGCGCCGAAACCCCTGGATATCGAGAAAGCTTTCTGCCGAGATGTCGATAGCGAAGGAGAAGAGGTCCATCAGTGCCTGCTGGCGACGATCCGTAATCACCGCGCCGACCTTCTGGCGGCTTTCGACAATGCCATAGGCCTTCAGGATGCGAATCGCTTCGCGCACCGTATTGCGGCTGGCATTGAACATGGACGCAAGTTCGGCTTCCGAGGGCAGTGCGTCTCCGAGACCGAGATTGCGCTCGCGCATCAGTCGTCGCAATGCGTCGACCACCTGATCGACTGCTGAACCTCTATCCTCGATATCAGCGGTTTTCGCCACCGTCGCTCCTCCGTTGTTGAAAGCATATTGTTGGTCAATAACGGGTGTCAAGTGATAGAGAATGATGGACATTTCGCTTTTCAGCGGTATTTTGACCGACAAATGGAGGGGTGTCGCATGGAAAGCTGCTGGCGTTGGTTTGGTCCGAAAGATCTCGTTCCGCTTTTGCATGCCCGCCAGGCCGGCGCGACGGGCATCGTCACGGCATTGCATGAAGTTTCCCATTCACGCGTCTGGACTCCGGCCGAAATCGAGGCGCGAAAGGCGCTGGTGGAAGCGGCGGGGCTGCGCTGGAGCGTCTGTGAATCGATCCCGGTACCAAGCGCGATAAAGCTTGGCGGGGCAGGGGCAAAGGCCGCGATCGGCGTCTGGAAGGACAGCCTTGCCAATCTCGCCCGCTCCGGCATCAAAACCGTCTGCTATAATTTCATGCCCGTCGTCGACTGGACCCGTACGGATCTGCGCTTCGAAATGCCGAACACCGCACTCGCATTGCGCTTCGACATGGCCGAGTTCGTCGCCTATGACGTCTTCGTCCTTCGCAGGAAGGGTGCAGAAGAAAATTATGCACCGGGTCTGCTACGGCGCGCCGAGGAGCGGCTGAAGGAGCTCTCGCCAGCGGCCGTGCAACGGCTGGAGAATAACATCATCGCCGGCCTTCCCGGCGGCGAGGACAGCTATGGCCGCGAAGCCATCCGCTCTGCCATCGCCCTTTTCGACGGAATGACAGCAGAAGATCTCCAGGCCAATCTCGACGCTTTTCTGCGGGAGGTCGTGCCGGTTGCTGCCGAATTCGGTGCCAGGCTTGCGATTCATCCAGACGATCCGCCGATTTCGCTCTTCGGCCTGCCGCGTGTCGTGTCGACGGCGGCAGACCTGCGCCGCATTCTGGGCATTGTCGATGATCCGGCCAACGGTTTGACGCTCTGTGTCGGCTCTCTCGGCTCCCGTGCCGACAATGATGTGCTGGCGATCGCCCGCGAATTTGCCTCCCGCATCAATTTCGCGCATCTGCGCGACGTTGCGATCGAAGCCGATGGATCCTTCGTGGAAGCCTCCCATTTGGAGGGACGCAGCGATATGTATGCCATTCTGCGCACATTGCTCGTGGAGGAGGCGCGGCGTCGCAAAGAGGGGCGGGAAGACCATATGATCCCGATGCGGCCGGACCACGGACATCTTATCGGCGATGATATCGATAAGCCGACCAATCCCGGCTATTCCCTCATCGGCCGCCTGAAAGGTCTTGGGGAGCTTCACGGCGTCATCCATGCGATCGGCAGGGCGGGACTTTGAACCTTACGGCATTTGCGATCTCATATCGATGAAACGGGGCAAAGGGAATAAAGCCTGTCGTTGCATATTCGATAGGCTTTTGCCTAAAGTTTAATCTCGTTACTATTTTGATTTTATTTAGTTTTTTCGTCTATCAATGTCCAATTCGCTAATCTTCAAACTCGAATTGGCAAGGTCGACCTTCCTATGAATTCCGTTTGGCCCGACGCCCCGAACGACGATTTTCGGTCGCTTTTCAAGACGCATCCGTCACCGATGTGGGTCTATGATCCGCAGACGTTGAAGTTTCTGATCGTCAACGATGCGGCCCGCGATCTCTATGGCTATGGCGATTCGGACTTCGCGGTCATGACCGTGCTCGACATCAGGCCATCTGTGGAGCGCGAGCGGATGCTGGATGCCGTGCACCACCGTACCGACATCGAGACGGCGCAGCGCTGGACGCATCTGAAGGCAGATGGCGAGACATTCGAGGTTCTGACCTATGGGCGGGAGATCCGCTTCGACGGCAAGATGGCGATCCTGGCGATCGTGCAGGACCGCACCGAGGTCAATGCGGCACGGCGGCAGGTCGATGCCACCCAGTCGCTGCTCGACAGCATCGTCGACAATCTCCCGGTCGGCGTCTTCGTCAAGGATATGGAGCGCGACGGCCGCTATATTCTGTTCAACGAGGCGTGCGGCGGTATCGTCGGGCGGGCAGCACAGGATATGATCGGCAAGTCGGACCGGGCGATATTTTCCGACGAGCAGACGGCGCTTTTCCGGGAGCAGGACAAGCTCGCCTTCGAAACCGCCGAAACCGTCTACTTCGAGGAAACCATTCACACGGTGGATGGCGTGTTGCGTATCCTGAAGACAGCGAAGCGGGCGCTTCCCGCCCCGTCAGGGCAAGCGCCGCGCTATGTTCTCGGCATTTCCCAGGATGTCACCGCGGAACGCAGTGTCGAGGCGCGGCTTGCGCATCTTGCCATGCATGATTCCCTGACCGGCCTTCCGAACAGAGCTTTCTTTTCCGAGAGCATCGTGCGGCAGGTGGCTGCTGCGAGGCCGGAAAAGCCGATCGCGCTGCTCTACATCGATGTCGATCATTTCAAGCATATCAACGACAGCAAAGGCCATGCCGCCGGTGACATGCTCCTGCGCCAGGTTGCCGAACGCCTCCAGCAGCTTGCCGAGAGGAGCGATCTGGTTGCGCGCCTGGGCGGCGACGAGTTCGCGCTGGTTTTAAGGATGACGGATGCGGGGCGAGCCCGGCGCTTCGCCGACCTGCTGTTGCAATCGCTCTCGGCACCCTTCGATCTCGACGGCGTGCGGGAACATGTGACCTGCAGTATCGGCATTGCCATGGCGCCTGAACACGGCAACGACGCCGATGTCCTGATGCGGGATGCGGATCTGGCCCTCTATGCAGCCAAGGCAAGCGGCCGCTCGACTTATCGCTTCTACCAGACGGAGATGCGGCTCGAAGCTGAACGGCGCCATCAGCTTACGCTGGAGCTTCGTGATGCGTTGCAGAACGACGAACTCGAGCTTCATTACCAGCCGATCATCCGGCTGGACGAGGATGTTCTTTCCGGCTTCGAAGCTTTGATCCGCTGGCGCCATCCCAAGCGTGGGCTCATCGCGCCGGCGGAATTCATCCCCGTCGCCGAAGAAACGGGGATGATCGTGCCGATCGGCGATTGGGTGCTGCGGGAGGCCTGCCGGGCTGCCATGGAGTGGCCGGAACATCTGAAGGTGGCCATCAACCTGTCCGTCTATCAGTTCCGTCATGCGAGCCTGCTGGCCACCGTGGTCTCGGCGCTGAGCGAGACAGGTCTTTGCCCCGGACGCCTGGAGATCGAAGTCACGGAATCCATCCTGCTTTCCGAGGTCGAGCAAAGCCTGTCGCTGCTGCGTGCCCTCAAAGAGCTCGGTATTCGCATCGCGATCGACGATTTCGGCACGGGTTATTCCTCGCTCAGCTATCTGCGCTCCTTCTCTTTCGACAAGATCAAGCTCGACCGCAGTTTCGTCGCCGGCATGGATGCCGATCCCGGCAATCTTGCCATCGTGAGGGCCGTAGTTGGCATAGCCTCCGGCTTCAATGCGGTGACATTGGCCGAAGGCATCGAGACGGAGGCGCAATTGGCGAAATTGCGGACTGAAGGTTATCATGAAGTGCAGGGTTTCCTGCTTGGGCGGCCAATGTCGCGCGAGGATGCCCTGGCGCGAATTCTCCATGAGGCCTATCCCGCTCGGACCTTGCGTGTCCGAAAACCAGCACATGTATGAACGCCGAAACGCTTGGGCGGCTGTCGCAAATAAAGGCTAAAAAATTTGGTCCTTGTTGTCGGGAAGGGTAGTTGACCAACGTCCTTGGGTCAGCCCCGACAAGGGCGTGACACCAAGAACCGTTCCAAGGAGACCAACATGACCGATGCAACAGAACAATCCCAGCAGCCACGCGTGCCGGTTCGCGGCGGCGTCGTAGCCTATCTGACGGTGGATGGTGCCGTGAAGGCAGCCGAATTCTATAAGCGCGCCTTCGGTGCCGAACAGGCATTCATGTATCCGGTCGACGAGAAAGGCCGGACCATGCATATCCATCTCTACATCAACGGCAGCTCGGTCATGCTCGGCGATGCTTTTCCGGAATATGGGCATGCGCTGGAAAAGCCGCAGTCTTTCACGATGCAGCTTGTCGTCGATGATCTCGATTTCTGGTGGAAGCGTGCCGTCGATGCCGGAGCCGAAGTCGTCGTCGAGCCGCAGGTGATGTTCTGGGGCGATCGCTGGGGGCAGCTCCGCGACCCCTTCGGCGTCGCCTGGGCGATGAATGCGCCGGTCAACGGCTGACACTATCTCCGTGACTGATAATAGGAGTGCCCTCGGTGCGGATAGCGCCGAGGCACCTCTTTCGGTCGACTGCGAAGACCCTACTCGGCAAGCAACGCCCGCGTCAGCGGATGTTCGGGCTCCATAAGGCCGTCCAGAACTGAATAATGATGCTTGTCAGGTTCCACCACGACCTCAGTCGCCGCGCCAAGCCCCGTCCAGATATTGGCCAGCAGCGCGTTTTGGCGGACGAATTCGGCGCGTTCGGCGCCGCCGACCCAACAAGTAAGGCGGGCAGTTTCGACCGGCTCGAGCAAAGCAGGGCTTTCGGCCCTTGCTTCGGCGTCATCGATGAGAAGCTGCGCGTTCATGCTGCGCTTCATGATCGGGCGCAGGTCGTGAAGACCGGAAATGGCAAGCACATGCCGGATGCGCTTGAGGATGACTTCGTTGAGCGGCGACGTCGTCGCCATCATGCGAGCTACGAGCTGACCGCCGGCCGAATGGCCCGTCAGAACAACGGGGCCGCCGACGAGTTCGGCCGCTGCCGTGATCGCGGCCGCGATCTCCTTGCCGATTCCGGCGATGCGATTTTCCGGGCAGAGCGTATAGGACGGGATCGCGACGGCATAGCCGGTCGCAATCGAGCCGGCGGCTAGGTGCGACCAGTAGCTTTTGTCCAGTTGCAGCCAGTAGCCGCCATGGACGAAGACCACCAATCCCTGCGGCTGGCCTTCGGGCAGAAAGAGATCGAAGCGGTTGCGCTCTTCGGGACCATAGGCCAGATCGAGTTCTGCGCGTCCCGCGGTTGTCAGCCTGTCACGGAAGGATTTTGCCGGCTCGACCCAGGCGGCCGGCCATTGATCACCGTCGACGATATAGGCGCCGTTGGTATAGGCGGCGTCCCAATCGGTGACCCTGAAATAGCTCATGTTCTGCTTCCTCTCTCCCGCTGCCGACGCCTGTGGATCAGGTCACGGCCGCCCGCACCGCAAAGCGCGCGTCCTTCCATGATCCGCTGCTCAGGATTTCCTCAAGCACTGTCACGGCGCGCCAGACGTCGTGATATGAGACATAGAGCGGCGTGAAGCCGAAGCGCAATGTCGACGGGGCGCGGAAGTCGCCGATAACGCCGCGCTCGATCAGCGCCTGCATGACTTCATAGGCATTGCTATGGATGAAGGACACCTGGCTGCCGCGCTTCTCACTGTCACGCGTCGTCTCGAGCTCGACACCATATTGGCCGCATTTGGCTTCGACCAAACGGATGAAGAGATCGGTCAGCGCTATGCTTTTCCGGCGCAGCGCGTCCATATCCACCTCATCCCAGATGGAGAGCGCCCCTTTCAACGCCCGCAAGGAGAGGATCGGCTGCGTGCCGCAGAGAAAACGCTTGATGCCGGCATCACCGTCGAAGCTTTGTTCGAAGGCGAAGGGACGGGCGTGGCTCCACCAGCCACTGAGCGGCTGGACGATCGAGGCGTGATGACGCTTAGCCGCATAGATGAAGGCCGGCGCGCCCGGACCGCCATTCAGATATTTGTAGGTGCAGCCGACGGCGAAATCGGCACCGGCATCATCGAGATCGACGGGCAGGGCGCCGGCGCTATGGCACAGATCCCAGATGACGAGTGCGCCCGCTGCCTGGATGCGCTTCGTCAGCGCCGCCATGTCGCGCAGTTCGCCGCTCTTGTAGTTGACATGATTGACGAGGACTGCGGCGACGTTCTCATCGATCAATTCCTCGATGGTGTCGGCATCGCGGCCTTCGAGACGCAGCGTGACGCCGGGCCGCGTCGAAACGACGCCTTCCGCCATGTATAGATCGGTCGGGAAACTGTCGCCCTCCGCCACGATGACGTTGCGATCCGGTCGCATCGCGAGCGCCGCATGAAGCGTCTTGTAGATGTTGATCGAGGTGGAGTCGGTCACGACAGTCTGCCCGTTGGCAGCGCCGATCAGCCGACCGATACGATCGCCCAGTTCCAGTGGCAGATGAAACCATCCGGCGCTGTTCCAGCTGCGGATCAGGCCGTTGCCCCATTCCTCCATGGCGGCCTGGCGGACTTCGGCAAAGACCTCGTGCGAGGCTGCACCGAGCGAATTTCCGTCGAGATAGATGACGCCGGCGGGCAGGGCGAAGCGGCTGCGTAAGGCGCGCAGCGGGTCGGCCTCGTCCATGGCCTCGACGGCCGCGAGATCGGGAAGGCTATCCATATGTCGTTGCCTCGTAAACTTATTCGCGAATGGTTTCTCGAGTGACCGCTCCCCCGCGGCTACGGCGGATGCTCGGCAGCGCCAGCATGATCAGCACGAAGAGGCCGGTGGCGAGTTTGAGGTTGGGCGGCGGCATGCCGGCGGCGAGACACAGCGACACGAGCTGATAGTAGATGATCGAGCCGACGAACGGTGCCAGCAACTGACGCAACACGGTCTGCTTACCTGTGAAGGCTTCGCCGATCATCAGCGCTGCAAGGCCGTTGATGAGGATGCCGATACCCATATTGACGTCGGCAAAGCCCTGCGACTGCACCATCAGCGCACCGCTTGCGGCTGAAAAGGCACTGGCGATACCGACGCCGCCGATGGTGGCAGCCCAGACATTGATGCCCTGTGCCTCGGCCATGTCGGGATTGGAGCCGACCGCGCGCATGGCCGTGCCCTTTTCCGTCTTGAAGTAGAGATTAAGGGCGATCAGGACGATAACGGCCAGCAGACCGGCGATGACGATCTTGCTCGCGGGAAAACCCGGCGTCGTGAAGGGTACCCAGTCGAACACGGTCGGCGAGCCGAAGACGGAGAGGTTGGATTTACCCATGATACCGAGATTGACGCTGTAGAGCATCGTCGACATCAGGATACCGGCAAGCAGCGTATGGATACGGAAGCGCAGGTGAATGAAGGCCGTGCAGCAGCCGGCGGCAAGGCCGACGACGAAGGCGACGGCGATCGCCAGCGGCGGTGCGACGCCGGCGGCAAGCAGGATGCCGCAGACGCAGCCGCCGAGCGGAAACGCGCCTTCGCTGGTCAGATCCGGAAAGCTCAGCATCCGGAAGGGGATCATGATGCCGAGGACGACGAAGCTCAGGATGAAGCTCTGGGCCAGCGTCACCGGGATGAGCGAGACGAAGCTCGAAACGGTTGTCTGAATGAAGTCCATCATGATCTCAGCTCACCAGCAGCATTCGGTCGGTCTTGACGGCGAAGTGACCGATGAGTTCGGGCACGGTGATGCGCCGCTTGCCTTCGCCGGTAATTTCAAGGTGAACGCGGCCGGCATCGAGCATGATGATGCTGTCGCCGAAATCGACGGCGTGCTGCATGTTGTGCGTCACCATCAGGGCCGTCAGCTTCAGCGCCTCGACGGTGCGTACCGTTGCCTGCATGACGATATCGGCGGTGCGCGGATCGAGCGCGGCTGTGTGTTCATCGAGAAGCAGCACGTCTGGCGAGCCACCGACCGCCATGATGAGGGACAGCGATTGGCGCTGCCCGCCCGAAAGCAGCTCGACCTTGGTATCCAGCCGGTTTTCGAGACCGAGGCCGAGTACGGCGAGGCGCTCTTTATAGGCGGCAAGGCGAGCGGCGTTCAGGCCGGGGCGAAATCCTCTGCTCTTGCCGCGCAGTTCCGCCAGAAGCATGTTCTCGCCAACCGTCATGCTGGCGGCGGTGCCCTTCATCGGGTCCTGGAACACGCGGGCAAGACGCGCGGCGCGCTTGTGGACCGGCATATTCGTCACATCATCGCCGTTGATGAGAACCTGACCGGAATCGAGGCTGAGAGCACCGGAAATCGCATTCAGCATGCTGCTCTTGCCCGCGCCGTTCGAGCCGATCACGACGCCGAATTCACCTGTCTTGAGGGAGAGCGTCAGGCCATTGAGCGCGACCTTCTCGTCGGGCTGGCCTTTATAGAAAACCTTGCGCGCGGATTTGACATCAAGCATCCGTGCCTCCCTGTAGTATAGGGTTATGAAATGGCGGCGTCCCTGACGCCGCCATGGATTGGATTGGTCCCTAGAGGATGCCGCCTATTACTTCGTGAAGCAATTGCAATCGGCAAGCGAAGCTGGAACCTCGGCGCCGAAGGCTTTCAACACGGTCTTGTTGATCAGCGGCGCATGGTCCTTATAGGCAGGAACGGAGGGCTTGATCGTCTTCGGATCGGCACCCTTCAAGATCTGCGCGGCGATCTTGCCGGCGTTTTCGCCAACCTGCTCGTAATTGACGGCAAAGCTTGCCGGAACGACGCCGTTGCGGACAGCAGCGTCGTCGGAGTTGACGATCGGGATCTGTGCCTGGCGGGCGGCGGCGGCAACGGCCGGGATTGCCGGCTGCAAGAGGTTGGAGGCCGGCGTGTAGATCACGTCTGTCTTGCCGGCGAGCGAAGCAATGCGCTGCTGGATGTCGTTGACATTGTCGACACCGACGGGAACCACTTCGAAGCCGGCTGCCGGAGCGGCCGCCTTGACCTTGTCGAGCAGCGCCACGTCGTTCGCCTCGCCCGGATTGTAGGGAATGCCGATACGCTTGGCATTCGGGAGCAGTTTCTTGGTGAAGGTCAGGATCGCGGAGATGTCCTGCAGATCGCTCGAGCCGGTGATGCCGACGTCGCCCGCGTCCCAGGAGGGAACGAGCTTGGCGGCGACCGGGTCGGTGACGGCAGTAAAGACGATCGGAATGCCGGAGCCGGCGAGCGCCTTCTTGGCGATCTGCGACACCGGCGTGGTGACCGTATATATCAGCTTCGGATGTTCGGACTGCAGCTTGGCGATCATCTGCGGAACAAGCGAGGCGTCGAAGCTCGTGTTGCTTTCGGAATAGACAACATCCTTGCCTTCGACGAAGCCGTTGTCGGCAAGAGCCTTCTTGAAGCCGGCGATCGAG
The DNA here is from genome assembly GCF_030182565.1 of Rhizobium centroccidentale. Taxonomy (NCBI): domain Bacteria; kingdom Pseudomonadati; phylum Pseudomonadota; class Alphaproteobacteria; order Hyphomicrobiales; family Rhizobiaceae; genus Rhizobium; species Rhizobium centroccidentale. The sequence goes on from NZ_JAQJCG010000003.1 coordinate 145,346, forward strand.
GCATTGAGCTGCGGATGCTCGCCGAAGTTGGCGATGGCGATCTTGATGGGCTCCGCCGATGCGGTTGCAACGCTCGCTGCGAAAGCGCCGGCGACAGCGAGGCCGGCCAGCCATTTGGACGTGGATCTCAGCATATTTTCCTCCCGGATGTGACAAGGAGCCGTGTTCCTTCGGCTCTCTTGGGCAGGGATCATAGCGGGTGCTGCAGGCCTGTCAATTTGTGATATATGATATTCACGATGGACATATATAATATATAATTCCGGGATATGGCAGTTTTATATATAATTTGCGCCTAGGGAGGATCGGGAGGAGGACCATGCAGGACAAGGATGCGCTCAGCAAAACCGAGGCGGCTTACTGGCTGTTGCGACGCGACATCCTCAATACCAAGCTAAGGCCTGGTGCATCCCTGCGGTTGACCGCCCTTCGGGATATCTACGGCCTCGGCTGGACGCCGCTTCGCGAGGCCCTGTCGCGGCTGGAGGCCGAAAAGCTTGTTACTGCGATCAGCAATCGCGGCTTCGCTGTCGCTCCGGTATCGCGGGCCGAACTGGAGGACCTGACGCGGGCGCGCATGGTCGTGGAACTGCCGCTTCTCATGGAGTCGATCGAGAAGGGTGGCCCGGATTGGGAATCGGCTGTCGTCACCGCACATTATCGCCTCTCACGCTGCAAGATCGTGCCTGACTCCGCCTCGGAGGAGATGGCGGACGAATGGGATGAGAAGCACAGTGCCTTTCACGCTGCGCTTGTCAGCGCGGCAACGTCGAACTGGCTTCAGCGTTTCCAGTCCACCATCTCGGATCAACTTCGCCGCCACCATCGTTTTCTCGGTCTTGCGCCGACGCAGCGCGCGGCTGCCGGCCTTTCGATCGGCTATGAAAAAGCGGTTGCCGCTTTGCAGGACGCCATGGCGATCGAGCATCATACGGCACTGATGGACGCGGCCCTCGACCGGGATCTGGAACGTGCCAGAGCGCTGATGACCGAACACATCGGTTATACGCTGCAGGTTTATATTCGCTCGGAGAATCATGGGCGTTAGGTCGAAACCGATCATCGGCCAACTGGAACGTCTGGAGCCTGAGATATCTCCTCCTGCAGGTTTTCGTCGGTAAGCCGCTCGTCAGCGACGACGCCGAGGGATGTGGAAACATCCTTGCCGACGTTGGTCTTGCCGCTATCGATCGCGGACGGGTACCTATCGCAGGGTCTTCCCAGCCCTTTTGAATGATTGCAACTCCATCGGTTCGGTTCCCATCAGGGCGTTCATTCGGGGTCTGCCTGGGGTCCGCGATCGGTCATTGCCCAAAACGGCTGGGTAGAAAAGGGCATGCATTGTCGCTGATGCGACGTTCCAATGCGTCGAGTACCAGATCCGCAGTTTTCGGAGCTGCCGCGATGCCGACATGCCCGTGGCCGAATGCAGCGGTCAGGCTGGGATGGCGCGACAGCGGGCCGATCACAGGAAGCCCGTCGGGCGTAGACGGGCGATGTCCCATCCAGAGACGAAGGTTGGGTGTCTTGTCGGCGGCCAGATAGGGGTAGCTCGCCAGGGCATGCCGTTGCAGCACCTGCGCGCGCTCCCAGTTCGGAGGTTTGTTCACGGTGGCAAGCTCGACCTGGCCCGAAAGGCGCAGACCCATATTGGTCGGCGTGTTGGCCATCCGGCCGGTACTCGGCATGACGGGAATTTCGAAGGGTGTTTGCCCCGATGTCACGGTCACATGATAGCCCCGTTCGCTCTGCATCGGAATGCGCACGCCGAGCGGGCGAAGCAGGCGGCCGGAATGTATGCCCGCGGCCACGACGATGCGGTCGGCAGATAGCGTCTCGCCACCCTCAAGTACCACCTGCGGCGTCATACCGTCCAGGATGGCTGTCACGGCGGACTGGTGGAATTGCACGCCCTTGCGTCGGGCGGCTTCCACGATGCCGGCCACATAGCCTCCGGTGTCGCGGCAATGGGCACCGTTCACCACATAGATGGCGAACCGATAGTGAGGACCGAGGGCCGGAAGCCTTTGCCGGATTTCGGTCTCGTCCCACTCCACATAGGCAACGCCGTTTTCTCGGCGCAGCTCCCAGCTCAGCGCTTCCGCCTCGAAGGAAGCCCGGTCGGGATAGGCGTAGAGCAGCCCTTTTTGAAGAACGAGCTGTTCCTGTCCGGTCTTTCGCGCGAGTTCCAGATGTCGCTCAGGGCCATCGTGCAGCAGGAAGCTCAGCAATTTCGCCGTCCGGCGCACGCGGGTCTTGCTGGCGCCGGCCCACAAAAACCGCAGCAGCCACGGTGTCAGCTGCGGCAGCGATCTCCAATCGATCGTCAGCGGCCCGTTTCGATCGAGAAGGAAACCGGGAACCTTCCGCCACAGACCGGGCATGCTCATCGGTATGATCGACGCCGGGCTGATCCAGCCGCCATTGCCGTAGCTTGCTCCCGCTTCGCTTCCCGGCGCGTTGCCGTCGCAAAGCGCGACATCCCAGCCCGCCTCCACCAATCTCAACGCCGCGGTGGCACCGATAATGCCAGCGCCAACAACGATTACCTTGCCTGTCATTGCCGTTTCGTCCTGCTCTCAGGAAAGTCCGCCATGGAAATGGCTGAGGAATTCTCGCGTTCCCGTCTCGCGAGGCTCGTTGATGACCTGGCGCGCATCACCCGACTCGACGACGAAGCCGTCCTGCATGAAGATGACCGTGTCGGCGACATCGCGGGCAAAGGCCATCTCATGAGTGACGAGGATCATCGTCATCCCTTGCTCGGCGAGCTGACGAATGACCGCCAGAACCTCGCCGACCAGTGCGGGGTCGAGCGCAGAGGTGGCCTCATCAAACAGCATGACTTCCGGTTTCATCGCGAGCGCACGCGCGATCGCCACGCGCTGCTTCTGCCCGCCCGAAAGCTGCTCCGGACGCGCGTCGGCTTTCTCGACCAGGCCGACCTTGGCGAGAAGCTCCATCGCGACGGTCCGGGCGGAATTCCTGTCCTGCTTCAACACGCTCACCGGCCCGACCATCACATTGTCGATGACGCTCATATGCGGGAACAGATTGAAGTTCTGAAACACCATCCCTGTATTGGCACGGAAGGCTGCGAGATCCCGATCGCGCATGGCGATCCGGCCTGCGGAAAAATCCATCCGCCTTCCGCCGATGGTAATGCAGCCTGCATCCGGCAATGACAGCAGATTGAGGCTGCGCAACAGGGTCGACTTTCCCGAACCGCTTGGCCCGATCAGCGCCACGACATGACCGCGCGGTACGGAAAGGTTGATGTCCTTCAAGACCTCGAGAGGGCCGAAGGATTTCTTCAGGCCCACCACCTCGATCATTGGCTCCTCGCCGCCCATTGTCTCTACCTTGCCATTCATGCCTTGCGGCCCTCCAGCCAATGCGCCAGGCGTGTCATGGGGAACAGGACCGCCAGATAGACGAATGCAATCAAAGTGTAGGTTTCAAGCGGCCGGTAGGTGGCCGAGGTAACGAGTTGCCCTTGATAAAGCAGGTCGGGCACGGCAAGGACGGAAAGGAGCGAGGTGTTCTTGAGCTGCAGGACGGACTGGTTGACCAGCGGCGGCACCATGCGGCGCAGCGCCTGCGGCAGGATGATCTTGGCCATCAACTGGCCTCGACGCATGCCGATCGCGCGGCCGGCATCCCATTGCCCGGCCTCGATCGAGACGATGCCGCCTCGTATGATCTCCGCGTAGAATGCAGCGCCGTACATGGTAAGCGTGATGAAGGCTGCCATCGCTGGGGAGATCTGAATGCCCACCAGCATGGGCAGGGCATAGTAACACCAGACCAGTTGCACGAGGACGGGCGTGCAGCGAAACAGCTCCACGATCGTCATGATCGGAACGGTGACGATTTTCAAACCCGAAAGTCGGGCAAGAGCGAAAACCGTGCCGACCAGGATTCCGGAGACGATGGTCAAAACGGTAAAGCCGACCGTATAGCCCAAGCCTTGAAGAAACAGGCCGCGGTACTGCCAAAGGCTGGAAAAGTCCCATTGATATTGCATCACAGCGCGCTTTGTTCGGCCCGACGGAAAGTCCGGGGAGAGGTTGAGGTGAAAAGCCACTCGCCAAGCGTCAGGATATCGAAGACGGGGAGATCGAGGGCAGCCGAAATCGCCTGGGCAAAGGGCGGCATGTTGGTGCATTCCAGCACGATGGCGCCGACGGATGGATGTTCGGCGACGAGCTTGCGTGCAGCATCGACCACTTCGGCCTCCAGTGCCGCATGATCGTATGCCGCCGAGCCCTCGATGAGCGTGTGAAATGCACCGTTGGCGGGCACGCCGCGCACGGGTACGGATGGATCTGCCCCGCAGGCTTCGAATATCTCGGGACCGAGGCTTCCGGCATCATATGTTATCACACCGGGGCGCAGGCCTGCGCCGAGCGCCATTTCGACCATGGGCAGCTGCATCAGACTGGAGGCGGCCACCGGCACACCCAGTGCCTCGGCCAGCTTTCGTTGGTGTCGCGCCATGAAGCCGCAAGACGTGATAATCGCGCTGCAGCCCTCCGAAATCAGCTCTCGTCCGGCGGCGACGAAATCGTCGACGAGATCCTCGCCGCCCGCACGGACGACGAGGGAAACGGATGCACCGCGCACCTGACGGAACCTGACCGGAAAGCGCCATGACCCAGCATGGCCGACATCGCCGGGCGGACGTTCGAACGTCGTATCCAGCATGATGATGCCCAATGCACCTGACGAGACGGACATGGTCGTGCCTGTCAGAAGGTCAGGTTTGCAGGCAGCGCGGCCTTGTCAACACCGACGAGTGCGAGGCTTTCGACAATCCAGCTCGAGACTTTGCCTTGCCCACGGCGTTCCGCAAGCCAGGCATCGACATAGTCGCGGAATTCGCCATTCGGATCGCGACGCACGCCGATAGTGGTCGGCTGGCTTCCATGGGGATCCGGAATGATGAGTTTGACGTTTGGCGCGAGGTGTTTCGTCGTCACGACTGCAAGGAGCGCGACCTGAATGATGGCGTCGGCACGACCCGACTGAAGCGCCAGAATGGTCTCATCGGCAGATTTGAGCGCGACCAGCGTGCAGTTCGGCAGGTTCTTACGGGCGAAATTATCTTGCGTCGAGCCGAGGTCGACGGCCACCCGCATCTCCGGTCTGTTCATTTCTTCCCACTTCGTCACCTCCAGATCCTTTCGGGCAACGAGTGTGAAGGTATTGTCCATCAACGCCTTGGTGAAGTCGACAACCTTGGCGCGCTCCGGATTGTTGCTGAGCCCGAACATGATGTCGATCTTGTTGCTCTGCAGATCGATCACGGAGTTGCCCCAGGTCGTCTCGACCAGTTCCAGCTTGACGCCGATATATTGCGCGAGGTCATGTCCCATCGCGACGCAGAAGCCTTCCCACTCCCCGGTTGCGAGATTCTTGTGATAATAAGGCTCGGTGCCTGCAAACACGCCGATCCGCAGCGTGCCCCGCGCCCGGATCGCTTCGAGCGTCGGACCTTCGGTCGCTGCAAGAAGTGCGGAGGATGGAAGTAGCGCAGCAGCGCCTGCGAGCAGCACTACCCTTCCGAAGTCACGTCTGTTCATGGTCATATCCCAGTTGATTGTTCGTTCCCTATTGCGCCTTGCGGGCGATCAATGCGTTTTCGCGATTGATTTTGTTGGAAAGCACGACGGAATAGGTCACGCTTTCGATTTCTTCGATCCGGGCAAGCTCTTCGATGAGCGCTTCCAGATCTTCCAAAAAATTGACGTTCACGCGGCACAGAATGTTGGCCGGGCCGCTGATCGCGTCGGCGGTCAGGATCTCGGGATAGCCGCGCAATACTGCAAACAGCCTTTGCGTCGCGCGCAGCGCGGTGGTGATGAAGATATAGGCTGAAACGCTTTGATCCATCTCGCGACGGCCGACGATTGCACGATAGCCAAGGATGACGCCACGGCGTTCCAGCCGCTCGATACGCTCCTGAACACTTGAGCGCGCGAGACCGACGCGTCGCGCCAATTCACTGGCCGTTACGCGTGCGTTTTCCTCCAGCATGCTGAGCAGATTGCGGTCAATACTGTCGCCGTAGTCCATGTCGTTCCCACTTTCTTTTGTGGAAAGACTGGGGCCAAATTTTCCCAAAGAAAAGCATTGAAAAATGGGTTCTTCATGACTTTTATTCATGCTGATCAACAGGAGCTTCGTCATGCGCCGTTTTCTGCCGTCCTTGAGCGCCCTGCATGCCTTCGATGCATCCGTGCGTCACTTGAGCTTTACCAAGGCCGCCGAGGACATGGGGATCACGCAGAGCGGCATCAGCCGACAGATAAAAAACCTTGAGGATTTTCTTGGCCTTACCCTGTTCGAGCGAGCCGGCCCGAAGTTGATTCTGACGGAGGAGGGCGCGCGCTATTATGATGAGATTTCGCGCCTCCTCGACAAGTTGGAAGATGTCTCCATCGATGCCGTCCGCGGTCGGAAGGCGCAGAGCATGCTGAAGATCGGCTTTCCGCCGACATTGATGCGGCGCTGGGGTGCTGCGATGCTGACCGCCTTTGCAGCCGCTCATCCTCAAACATGGTTCGAGGTCTATCCCTGCCGCCACGATCTCGATTTCGCGGCATCCGAGCTGGATCTTGCGTTCGTGCGCGGTACGGGCAATTGGAGCGGGGCGCGCAGCCAATTGCTCTTCGACGAGGAATTGATCGTGGTTGGAGCGCCGAAATTGGTGCCATCGGGAGGGTTGCCGAATGACGAGGCGCTGCTGGAATACCCGCTGATCCAGAATTCCAGCCGCCCGAGCCTGTGGCTGCACTGGCTGCGGGGAGCAGGCGTGCACTACAAGAGCCGCATCTACGGTCCGCGCTTGCCGAACTTCGATATGATCCTCGAATGCGCCATCAGCGGCATGGGGCTGGCGGTTGTTCCCGAGCTCCATGTGCGCACCGAACTAGCCGCAGGAATTCTGAAGCCTGCTTTAAGCAGGCTTCAGACATCGGGGGAAGGTTTTTATCTCTGTTTCCCGCAGGCGCGGATGAACTCGGCCAATGTGCGGATCTTCCGCGATTGGTTCGCCACCGAATTCACGCGCCGGCGGCAATTCCTGCCTCTGGCGTATCCCTTGGATCAAAAATAGGCCTTCTCCACCGGCTTCAGCTCGAGCGGATTCTCTCCCCGCTTCAATAGCCATGAATAGACCGGCGGTACCCGGTCTGCGATGGATTCGACATGAACGTCGATGAAGCAGGGCCCGTCGTCGTGAGCAAAGGCAGCCGCCAACGCGGCATCGAGGTCCGAAGCCGTTTTGGCTGTCCATGCCTTGAGACCATAGGCCTCCGCGATTGCCTGACCGCGCGGCGCCAGAAAATCCACGCCGAAGCACTGATTATGGCCTTTGAGCCGATGGAGGCCCTTGATCCAGCCGAATGTCCCGTTGTTGAAGAGGATAAGGATCGCCGGTGCCTGCAGCCGCACCAGCGTTTCCAATTCGCCGACCGTCATGCCGAACGATCCGTCACCGAAAAGACCGATCGGCCTCTTGGATGGATCGGCCCGCCAGGCTCCGACTGTGGCGGGAAGCGCCGAACCGAGGCCACCAAAGGCACGTGGTATGGCAAAGCGTGTCTCACGGTCATTGATTTTGAGGAAGCGCGTCATGTATGGGGTCGGCGTTCCTGCATCGGAGTAGATGAGCGCGGGTTTGCCGGAAGATTGCAAAGCTTGATTGAAGGCACGCACCGCGCGCTCGGGCCGCAACGGAACCCGTTCGTCGGAAAGCGCCTCCTCCGCATGCTCCCAAAAGACTTGCCGACGTCGATTGAGCTCGCTGACCCAGGCTTCGTGCTGGGCGGGCTCGATACTTGCTTTCAGCTCCAGCAACTCCTTGAGAACAAGCAAGGCATCCCCCTGGATGGACAGCAGATTCTCGTAGTTGTTTGCCATGATTTCCGGCGAGATATCGATCTGTGCCAGCCGCCGATTGAGCGTGATCCGTGGAAAGGTCCAGCCGATGGTGACGACCGAGCCAATGCGCGAACCCACGAACAGCGTGAAATCGGAATATTCAAGCGCCCAGTTCGCATGCGGATGATATCCGTTGTCGCCGATCACGCCGATCGCGAGGCGATGGTCGTCATCGATTGCTCCCTGGCCGGTCATCGTCGTGCACATCGGCACGTTGAATTTCTCGGCAAGCCGGGTGATCTCGTCACCGGCACGGGCGCGGTTCACCCCACCCCCTGCCACGATCAGCGGCCGTTCGGCCCTGGAAAGGAGCTCCAGCAGCTCTTGGAGTTTCGAGCGCGGCGGCAGCGTGGGATAGGCAGGGAAGGTGCGGCATTCCTCCTCGACATGCAGGGATATCCGGGTCAAGTCTATCTCGGCCAGCAGCATATCCTCGGGAATCTGCAGATGCACGGCACCAGGCTTGCCGGAGCAGGCGACACGAAAGGCACGGCGGATGATCTCGGGCAGCTTTTCCGGCGTCTTTACCTGCACGGACAGCTTTGTGACCGGTTCGAACAGTTTCGCGCAATCCAATTCCGTCAGGACGCCGCGTCCCTCCCCGGGCAGTGGAATGTCGATGGTCAGCAGGATTACCGGCACCGACGATCCGTTCGATTCAGCGACCGGCGGCAAGGAATACATCGCGCCGGCGCCCGATGGGCATTCAAACACGCCTGGCTTGTTGGTGAACCGCCCATAAGCATCCGCCATGAAGCCGGCAGAGCGCTCATCACGGGCCATCACATGCCGTATCTCGCCCTCTCGGTGCTGGAGTGCTTCATAGAGCGGCACGTTGGTATCTCCGGGGACGCCAAAGATCGTATCAACCCCGTATCCGATGAGCATGTCTACCAGAATGTCCGCACCGCGCATTCGTCTCTCCTGTGTCTCGCTGCGACAATCAGGATAATGAAGCGGAGGTTTGCCGGGGACCGGCAAATCGGCGGTTTGAAGTGGTATTAGCCGGCAATCTGCCGACTCTGTCCTTGAGATTGCACGGAGCTGTCGTCCGCCGAGCGCATCGCAATCATATCCGCGCTGCGACTTGCCAAGCGAGGCGTTATTGATTGCTGTCGCGAGATGGCGAGGCGACCGATCCGCGCATGATCAGGCCTGCTTTGATGGCGGTTCGCTCGACGGGTAGATCCTTGCCGTTCAGCCGCGAGATCAGGCGCTCGGCCGCCTTCTTTCCCATCTCGTAAACGGGCTGGTCGATGACGGTAATCGGCGGTGTCGTGACGGTCGTCCAGTCCGCGTCCAGGAAAGAGATCATCGATATGTCGCGTGGTATGGACAATTCCAGTTTTTGCAAGGTCTTGAAGACCCTAAGCCCGACGAGGCTGTCCGACGCGATAATGGCGGTCGGAGGTGCCGCATCATGCAGCAGGCTCTTGATGACAGCATCCGTCATTGGCTGATCGGTCGCGCCGAGCCGCACGTAATATCGCGCGTTCTCGATGCCCGCATCGGCCTGCTCCTTCAACATGCCATCCACGCGTTCGCGCACGGCGGAATTGGAAATGCTGCTGATATCGCCAAGGGGTTCGCTCCTGGCATCCATCGCCGATATATAGGCAATCCGTCTATGCCCCATGTCGAGAAGACGGCGGGTTGCGATCATGGCGGCATCGAAGTCATCACCCGTCACGGCGTCGACGCCGAGCTCCGGAATGTTGCGGTCAAAGAGGACGAGAGGCACGCCGACGCGGCGTATGTCCTGAAGATGCTCCATTCGGTCGCAGCGTGCCGGCGTCACGATTAGTCCATCGACGCGCTTGCCGATGAGGAGATCGACCGCCGACTTTTCCGCATCGAGTTCCTCACCGGAATTGGCAATGATCACATTGAAGCCGGCCATGCGCGCAGCATCGCTGATTCCTCGGACGGCAAGGCTGAAGAAGGCATTTTCGATATCGCCGACCACGACCCCGATGATGCCGGATTTGCCTGTCGTCATGCTACGGGCAAGTTCGTTTGGCCGGTATTCGAGCGCCGCCGCGGCAGCAAGCACCTGCTCGCGAACCTTGTCGCTGACGACGCCATAGCCGCCGAGCACGCGGGCGGCAGTCGCCTTCGAGACATTCGCGGCCCTGGCAACGTCTGCAACAGTTACGGAGCGTTTCGAGGTGAGGGGCTCTTCCATGGGATGACGATTACAAGAGTTGTTGACGGACGGTCAATCTGAAGTTAACAAATAGCATTGAGACCGGTCTCTTTTTGCATGATACCGGTCTCTTGTCCAGAAAATCTCTTGCTGCCCTAGGCAGTGGAGATGCGGACGCGCATGCATGAATGCCGATAAGAGCATCCTTCAGAGCGGAGAACGAACATGAAATTATCCAGCATTTTCTCGGCCGTCGCCGCGCCTCTGCGCGCCGGTGTGCTCGCCTATATCGTCGCAGCAAGCGTCGGCCCGGCGGCTGCCGCTGACAATCCCTATAATCTGATCGATCCGAACGTCATCAGCGTCGGCACGATGGGAGATTCCAAGCCTTACACCTTCACGACGGCCGACGGGCAATTCACCGGCTTCGATATCGAACTCTTTCTGAACGTCGTTTCCCGCATGGGCTTTCCCAAGGACAAGGTGACGTTTACCGGCCAGGAGTTCTCGGCCTTGCTGCCTTCCGTTGCCAACCAGCGTTTCGACGTCGCCGTTGCCGCAATCGGAACGACCGAAGCACGCAAGAAGACGGTCGATTTCTCCGACGGCTATCTCGCCGGCTATCTCTCGGTTCTGACATCGGATGCCTCGATCAAGGATGCGAGCGGTCTCAAGGGCAAGCGCCTCGGCGTCGTGCAGGGTACGCTGCAGGAGGTCTATGCCACGAAGAATTTCACCGGCACCGATCTCGTCAAATTTCCGGACAACAATTCCGCCGTGGCGGCGCTGAACAACGGCACCATTGACGCGCATTTCCTCGATTATGAAGCAGCCAAACAATATGGCGAGCGCTATCCGGCACTGAAGATCGCAGTGAATATCCCATCCTTCGACGCACCGGCGGGCTTCGTCGTCCACAAGGGCAACGACGCCTTCCGGCTGGCGCTCAACAAGGCGCTGCACGAAGCGATGCAGGACGGCACCTGGAAGACGCTCTATGAGAAGTGGTTCCCCGGCTCGCCGATGCCCGATCAATATCTTCCCAAGAAGTAAGGCCGCGCCGCTGCCCGGCTTGCCGGGCGGCGGCATCAACCTGCTTCACGAATTTCATGGGGAATTGAATGGATTGGCTTGAAAATCTCCGTCGCAGCTTCCTCGATTGGGATGCGATGGCAGAAGTCCTGCCGAGCATGATCACGGTCGGACTGAAGAACACACTCATCCTGGCGGCGGCCTCCACCGTGCTCGGCGTCATCATCGGCATGGTGCTGGCCGTCATGGGCATTTCGCAGTCCCGTTGGCTGCGCCTGCCGGCACGCATCTATACTGATATATTTCGTGGCCTGCCGGCAATCGTGACGATCCTCATCATTGGCCAGGGCTTTGCCCGCATCGGCCGCGAGATCTTCGGGCCGTCGCCTTTTCCGCTTGGCATCATCGCGCTGAGCCTGATCGCAGGCGCCTATATCGGCGAGATCTTTCGATCGGGCATTCAAAGCGTCGAGCGTGGTCAAATGGAAGCCTGCCGCGCGCTGAGCATGAGCTACGGGCAGGGCATGCGGCTGATCGTCATTCCGCAAGGGGTCCGGCGCGTCCTGCCCGCCCTCGTCAACCAGTTCATCGGCAACGTCAAGGATTCAAGCCTTGTCTACTTCCTGGGGCTGCTGGCCTCAGAGCGCGAAATCTTTCGCGTCGGCCAGGATCAGGCTGTGGTGACGGGCAATCTCTCACCTCTGCTGCTGGCCGGCATCTTCTACCTGATCATCACCGTGCCGTTGACGCATCTCGTCAACTATATCGACGCACGTCTGCGCCTTGGACGGCAGGGGCGCGGCTCCGGTGGCACGAGCGGCCTTGTCGAGGTCGGCGAGCTGGAGGCCGCTTCGGGTACCGGGATGCCTTCCGGCGCCGCTGCTTCGCGTTTCAGGGGTGGGGCCGTTCAAATTCGCGATCTCAGCATGTCCTATGGCGATCTCGAAGTGCTGAAAGGCATCGATCTCGACATAGCCAGAGGCACGGTGACCTGCATCATCGGGCCATCGGGATCGGGCAAGTCGACGCTGCTCCGGTGCTTGAACAGGCTCGTTGAGCCGAAGCGCGGCGACATCGCGCTCGATGGTGAAAGCATTCTGGCGATGAAGCCGGAAAGCCTCCGCCGCCGCGTCGGCATGGTATTCCAGCACTTCAATCTCTTTCCGGATCATACTGCGCTTGAAAACGTCATGCTGTCGCTGACGAAGATCAAGAGGATGCCGAAAGCTGAGGCGCGGCGGATTGCCGAGACCCGTCTTGCGGAAGTGGGACTTGCCGGGCGCAAGGACCACCGCCCAGCCGGTCTTTCCGGCGGCCAGCAGCAGCGTGTCGCCATTGCCCGCGCCCTTGCCATGGATCCGGAAGTCGTCCTCTTCGACGAGGTCACGAGCGCGCTCGATCCGGAGCTGGTCAAGGGCGTGCTCGACCTGATGGCCAATCTCGGGCGCCAGGGCATGACCATGGCGGTGGTTACTCACGAAATGGGATTTGCCCGCAGGGTCGCCGATCAGGTCGTCTTCATGGATGAAGGCCGCATCGTTGAAGCCGGTCCGCCGCAACAGATCTTCGACAATCCGCAAAGTGAACGGCTGAAACGCTTCCTCGCCGAGGTCCTCTGACAAACGGGGCCGGCGAGAAATCAGGCGGCCCTTCGATCGTAACATTCCCTACTGACAAGGTTTTCCAACATGCATGCTCCCACTCGTTCTTCAAAAGCCGTTGTTGTCGGCGGCGGTATCTTCGGGGTTTCCACGGCCGTTCATCTGGTGAGGCTTGGCATTCAGACAACGCTGATCAACGACGGCCCGCTGGCGAATGGCGCATCGGGCCGCTCGCTCGCCTGGCTCAATTCCGCAAGGCGTCGCTCCGATGCCTATCATCGGCTGCGTCTCGCCGGCATCGACCGCTATCGCACGCTTTCCGCCAAATATCCGGATGCAGCATGGCTACGTTTCGACGGCGGCCTGACCTGGGATGCCGACGAAGCCGATAACGACATTACCGCCGTCTTCGATTACGAGCGTGAACTTGGCTATCATGCCCAATTGCTGACGCCGGGTGAGATTGCGAAAGTGACACCGGGCGTCGATGCAAGCGCCGTCACGCAGCAGGGTGCAATCTTCAATCCGGGCGAAGGCTGGGTCGATCTGCCGTCCCTGATTGGCGTTCTTGCCGAAGAGTTTCGGGCGCTGGGCGGCGAAATCGTCACCGATGCCGGCCGAGCGACTGTCGAGGTAGAGGATGGCCGCGCCCGCGGCGTCACGACTGCGAATGGCGCCCGTTGGGCCGCCGATGCCGTATTGTTGGCGGCCGGCGGCGAAGTGCCGGCGATCGTTGCGGAAGCCGGCCCGCATATTGGCGACGATACGCCAATCGCCCTTCTCGTTCGGACGAAGCCGATCAAGCATCCCCTGAAGGCTGTGCTGAATACGCCGAAGGTTGCCATCCGGCCCACTCCTGACGGTGCTTTTGCGCTCGATTCGGCCTGGTCCGAAGAAGAGGTTATCGTAAATGCCGATGGCAGCTATGAAATCAAGCCTTCGACACTCGAAGGGCTGCTGCGGGAAGCGTCAAAGGTCTTGGAAGGGAACCCGAAGCTCGAAATCGGCGACTACGGCGTTGGCCCCAAGCCCATTCCGGGTGATGGCGAGCCGGTTTTCGGCGAATTGCAGGCCATACCGGGCTATTTCGTCGCCTTCAGCCATAGCGGTGCCACTCTCGGCCTGATCGCCGGCGAACTGCTTGCCGACGAGATCGCCACTGGCAAGCGTCATCCGCTTCTGACCACTTTCCGGCCGGAACGCTTCGGCAGATAGTTTGATCGGAACGGCAGCGCACAGGTTCAAGAGTGTCCGTGAGCGCGGGCAAGCGATCTTCACGGTCAAACCTGTCGCAGCCAGCCGGCGTTCGGCCTTCTCCTGATACCAAGGATGTTGACGGCGATCAGGCATGCGGCGGCAAGGGAACGCCCGCCAGTTTGGTCTTGATCCAATCCGAAATACGATAATAGCGCAGCGTCAGCTTCGGACCGTAATTCATATAGAAGGGAGCCGCCGAAAGCGGCTCCAGCTTCAGCGACAGGTCTTTTTCCGGCACGCCTCTGGCCCATTCCGACAGGATGCCGCCGAGCATGCTGCCTGTCGGTACGCCGCGGCCGGACAGGCCGGTCAGCGCCACGACGCCTGGCGCCAGATCGTAGAGGCGGGGGATGGTGCGGTATTGCATGTCCAGCTCGCCAAACCAGAAATATTCCCAGCGGATCTCCTGTTTGATCTGCGGATGCAGCCATTTGAGCCGGTCGCTCATGACCTGTCGCGTATACTCCATGTCGCGGCCGCGCCGTCCCATCGGGAACATGGAGGCGACGATCCGGCCTTCGGCATTGTATTTGTAGACATAGATATCGCCACGCCCATCATGGATGGTGGTGTTGCGCGGCAGCACCGACAGCCGCTCATCGTCGGAAAGTGGCTGGGTAGCAGCGACGAAGACCCTCTGGATCCTGAAGGTCTGATCGAGTTTCGGCCAGCCGCCGACCGTATAGGCGCCCGTCGCAAAGATCACCTTGTCGGCAATGACCTTCCCCTTCGGCGTGCTGATCGCCCAGCCGCCCGCCTCGCGCTTGCATCCCGTCACCGGCGAGTTGGTGTGAATGACGCCGCCTTCCTGGATGACAGCGCGTGCGAGACCGCGGGAATAGCCGAGGGGATTGAGATGCCCAGCTTCCTCATGTAGCCAGCCGCCATGGAAGCGCGGACTGCCGGTGATCGCGGCAACCTCGTCCCTGCCGATGGCTCGCGTTTTCGCGCCGACGGCATTGTAGGTGCGAACCTTCTCCTCGATTGTCTTCATCAGACCGGGGTAGAGCGCTCCCATGACATAGCCGTTCTGCTGCCATTCGCATTGGATCTGGTACTGCCGGATCATGCTGGAGACCTGGTCGTTGGCACGCGTCTGTCGAGCAATCAATCGCTCGGCCCAAGGCTCGCCCAGCATGGAGCGCAGTTCCGGCAGGCTGTAATGGGTGAAGGTCGGAGTGCAGTGCCCGGCGTTGCGGCCGGAACCGCCGAAGCCGACTTCTTCCTTTTCGAGAAGCACGACGCTTACGCCGCTCTTTGCAAGCTCAAGAGCGGTGGTCAGCCCCGTATAGCCGCCGCCAACGATGCAGACATCGGCTTTGATCGAGCCCTGCAGCTCCACGGTCTCGGGAGCGGGTGCCGCGGTGGCGTACCACAGGGTTGTTTTGAACGGCGAGAATTTCGTCATCCCACATCCTCAGTGCAGATCGCTTCGGGCATCGAGCGCATCGCGCAGGCCGTCGCCGATGAAGTTGAAGCTGGTGACGGCAAGCGTGATGGCGACACCCGGGACAATGGCCAGCCATGGCGCGCTGGCAAGATATTGCTGGGCGCCGTTCAGCATATTGCCCCAGCTCGGTAGCGGCGGTTGGATGCCGTAGCCGAGGAAGCTGACATAGGCTTCAAGCAGGATGGCGCGGGCGACCGTCAGCGTGGCGGCGACGATGATCGGGCCGATGGCATTCGGCAGCAGTTCGCGAAACATGATCCATCTGTTGGAGAGGCCGAGCATGCGTGCGGCGAGCACGAAATCGCGTTCGCGCAGCGATCGCACCTCCGCCTCGACGATGCGCGCGGTCTCCATCCAGCTCGTCACCGCGATGATGACGGTGATCATGAACGGGCTCGGCTTGATGAAGGCGGCCAGCGCCAGCAGCAGGAAGATGCCGGGAAAGGACAGAAAAGCATCGACGAAGCGCATCAGCAATGTCCCGATGCGCCCGCCGTAATAGCCGGCGACCACGCCGATCACCGTGCCGATCAAGGTGCTGAGCACCATCGCGAAGAAACCGACGAGCAGCGAAATCCGGCCTGCCATGAACAGGCGCACGGCAACGTCCCGCCCGAGCGGGTCGGTGCCGAAAATATGGTAGCCGGCCGTAAAGGGCGGCGCGAAACGAGCGCGCAAGTCGATATAGAGCTCGTCATAGGGAAGCAGCGACGGCCCGAGCAGGCAGGCAAGGACAATGAGTGTGATCATAGCCACGCCGAGGAGCGCGAGCCTGTGGCGCATGAAACGGCGCAACGTGCGATTTTGCCACCAGCGCGAATGGGCGAATAATGATTGCGAAAGGGTTGCGGGCGAGGAGGAAGACATGGCGTTTCTCCTAACCAAGCCGGACGCGCGGATCGACGAAGGCGACGAGCAGATCCGCAAGCAGATTGCCGATCAGCACGAAGATTGCCGAGAACATCAGGAGGCCCATGACAACCGGGTAGTCGCTGTAGCCGAGGCTATCGAGGAAAAGCCGGCCCATTCCCGGCCAGGTGAAGACCGTCTCCGCCACCAGGGCACCGCCGAGAATGGTCGGCAATTGCAGGCCGGCAAGCGTGATCATCGGCAATAGCGCGTTGCCGGCGACATGGCGCATCAGAACGCGCCGGGGCGAGAGGCCCTTGGCCTTGGCGGTGCGCACGAAATCCTGGTTGATGACCTCGAGCGTGGCGGTGCGCATGTAGCGGCTCCAGACCGCGATGTTGACAAGCGCGAGCACGAGGCTCGGCATGATCAGATGGATCGCATAATCACCGAGCGAGCCGTTGCCGACTGTGTACATGTTGCCGGCCGGCAGCCATTTCAGCTTCAGCGAGAAAATATAGATGGCGACGAGACCGAACCAGAAGGTCGGTATCGACAGCGCCACCATGGCGCCGACGGTGGCGCTGTAATCGAAGATCGAATAGCGGCGGGTTGCCCCCTTGATGCCGATCCAGGTGCCGATCGCGATCGAGATCACCATGGATGTGCCCATTAGCAGCAGCGTGGCGAAGAGATGGCCGAAAATGATCGACAATACCGGCTGGTTGTCGCGGTAGGAGCGGCCCCAATCGCCCATCAGCAGATGTCTCAGCCAGTCGAGATATTGGATCGGCAACGGCCGGTCGAGGCCCATCTGGGCCGCGATCCTGTCGAGCGCCTCCTTGGTCATGCCTGGCGTCAGCGTATATTGCGACAGCGGACCGCCGGGAGCGAGGGTAAGGACGGCAAAGCCGATCATCGATACGAGGAGCAGCAGCACCAGGCTCTGCCATAGGCGGCTCAGGAGATAGCGCAACATGGCATTCGTCTCCGATGGTTGCGGAATGGGAAGCGATCAGCCCTTCGACGCCTCGGCCGAAGGGCTGGACAAGCAGCCTATGCCTTGGCCCAATACCAGGTGCCCACATTCCAGCTGTCGATGCGCACGTTGATGTTGGGAGTGACGTTTTCGACCCCCACCTTATGGCCGCGCACGGTCGCATACTGGAATAGCGGCAGGAAGGGCAGGTCGTGGCGCATGATCTCCTGGATCTTCTGGTAGACCTTCTTGCGTTCCTCCGGCACGAAGATCTGGCCGCCTTCCGCCAGAAGCTTGTCGACCTCCGGATTGGCATATTGCCAGGAGTTCTGGCCGGCTCCGCCCTTGGCGGTGATCGCCGTGGAGCGGAAATAATCCGAGGTGTCGGGATCGGAGCCGGTCTGGAAGTTGATGCCGACGATGACGGAATCGAACTTCGACATCGTCCAATAGTCGCCCCACATGACCGCCGGCGGCAGGTTGGAGATGGTGAGCTCCACGCCGATATCCTTGAAGGTCTGCTGCATGAACTGCTGCACCTGCTCACGGATATGATTGCCGGCGGTGGTGGAGTTGGTGAAGGAAAGCTTGACGCCGTCCTTCACGCGAATGCCGTCTGGACCCGGCTTCCAGCCGGCGTCATCGAGGATCTTTTTGGCCTTGTCGGTGCTGAATTCCTGTTTCGGCAGGTCCGGATTGTAATAGAAGGACTGCTGCGGAATGTAGCTCTCTGTCGGTGTCGGCAGGCCGTAGTAGAGTGCATCGATGATCGTCTGCTTGTCGATTGCGTAGTAGAGTGCCTCGCGCACCGCCGGGTCCTTGAATTGCGGCTTCTCCATGTTGAAGCCGACGGATTCGACCGTGGCGGCCGGAACGACGGCAACGGCCTTCCCATCCAGCCCCTTGGCCTCATCATAGTGATCCGGGGTGATCCATTGCAGGCCGACTACGTCGATATCGCCGGTCTTGAACTGCGTATACAGCACCGTCAGGTCGGGAACATATTTATAGACCACGGTTTCGAGATAAGGGCCGTTGCCGAAATAGTCGGTGTTGGCCGCGAGCGTGATGTGATCGCCGGGGACACGCTCGACCCATTTGAACGGGCCGGTGCCGATGGGCGCATTGTTGAAGGGGGCGGTGTTCTTGTCCTTCTCCGCACCAAGGATATGCTTGGGCACGATGAAGGTCATGGCGAGGATCGATGGATAGGGCGCAAACGGCTTTTCCATCCGCCAGGTGATTTCCGTCGGCGAGACAACCGTCAGATCGCGGACCAGCTCGTGGCCGGTCTTGCGCCAGCTGCGGAAGTTCGGGTCAACCATCAGCTCCAGGGTAAACTTGACGTCCTCGGCGGTGAACGGCGTGCCGTCATGCCACTTTACGCCGTCGCGCAGCTTGACCTTCCAGTTAAGGCCATCGGCCGAGATGCCGCCGTTTTCGACGGTTGGGACTTCGGTTGCAAGCGCGGGTGCAAACTTGCCGTCAGGAGTGACGGTGAAGAGCGGATCGAAGACGCTGAAATGGATGCCCTCATCGACTTCGATGTGGATCAGGTGCGGATTGAAGACGGTCGGCTCCTGCGAAAAGCCGATGACAAGCTGCCCGGTCGGCTTGGCGGGCGGTGCCGCGAAAGCTTCGCCGCGACCGAGGATATTGGGCATGATCAGCCCGGAGGCGCCGAGCGCCATCATGGTCAATGCCTGGCGGCGGGTTGGTTTCAGGAGGATGGTGTCATTTACATCGGTCATGATCGTTCCCCTTTTTTGTTGGTAGGATTTCGGCTGTTCGTCTCTTTCGTCGTTGTGCTGTCTGCTTGGTTCGGAGAGGTTAGAAACCACTGATCAGTTCGATCTTCGAACCGTCGTGGAAGCGGGAAAAACGGAAGTTCTTGCGGTCGACCACTGGCGGCTTGCCGGTGACGATGTCGGCCATCAGCCGTCCGGCCGCCGGCCCGATGCCGAAGCCATGGCCGGAGAAGCCGGTGGCGATATGAAAGCCCGGAATGCTGTCGATCGCATCGATCACCGGCACGGCATCCGGCGTCACGTCAATATAGCCCGCCCAGCGCTGGGTGATCTCGGCCTTCTCGAAAACCGGAAAGGCTTTTTTGAGATTGGCGAGCGCCGCGTTCGAAAGCTTGGTGGAGGGTTTGGGGTCGAGGACGCGGCAATATTCGAAGGGGCTTGCCTCGTCCATCGCCCACCGATTGGGAATGCGCGCTTCGTCGAAGAACTGGCCGGAAACGCGGAAGTTCAGTGAGCGCCACTCCTTTTTCAGCGCCGGCAGGAACTTGCCGGCGTAGCGGAAGGAGCTCGGCACGATGTCCACGATGTTCTCATGGCCCGAAGCGATCGTGTAGCCGCCATCCTGACGCTTGCGCAGGGCAAAGCCGCTCGCCCAGATGGCTTGCTCGGGGCCGCCTTCCAGCGGCTTGGTGCGCAAGACGGAATTCATCACCTTCAACTGCGGCAGATCGAGCCCGAACATGCCAGCAAACAGGCTGGACCAGGCGCCGCCGGCAAGCACGACGGCCTTGCAGGCGATGTGGCCACGTTCGGTGATGACGCCGGAGATGCGGCCGCCGGCCGTCTCGATGCCGCGCACGGCGCATTCGGTCAGAATGGAGGCCCCATTGTCGCGGGCGGCCTCGGCAATGGCGGGGGCGGCTCGCTGCGGCTCGGCACGGCCGTCGGCGGCGGTAAAGAGCGCACCCTTGAGCTCCATCTGCGTGCCGGGAAAGAGGTTCTTGAATTCGGCGCCGCTGATCATGCGGCTTTCCAGCTGGTAGCCTTCCAGATTGCGGTTCCAGCGCTCATGATCGGCATATTGCTTGTCATCCGCGCAGGTGAAGATGATACCGGCGCGCTTGTAGCCCGTGTCGCGGCCGGTACGTTTGTCGAGCGTGCTCCAGATGCGCAGGGCCTCCGCCATAAGGGGCACTTCGCGCGGATCGCGCCTGGAAATGCGCACCCAACCCCAGTTGCGGCTCGATTGCTCCTGGCCGATGCCGCCCTTCTCGCAAAGCGCGACCCGCAGACCCCGTTCGGCAAGTTCCAGCGTCGTCGAGGTGCCGATGATGCCACCGCCGATGACGACGACGTCGACTTCCTTGGGCAGTTCCGCATCCCCGTGAACGGGGACCACATAGGGGCCGGGCATGGTCAGAAGGACTCCTCTAACTGGCAATTGATGGTAAATTCGGCAACGCTTGCCTCGTTCGGCAAATCCATCAGCGTGGAAATGATGCGGGCGAGGTCGCGCGGATCGGTCATCTCGCTATCGGGCTTGCTCGTAAGCCCGCGCGCCATGTCGGTCGCGACGAAGCCGGGGCAGATGGCGGTAGCGCGGATGCCTAGGTCAAAGCCGGTGTGGCGTATGGCATGGGCCAGCGCGACGGCCGCGAATTTGGAGACGGCATAGAGGCCGGAATTCGCGGATTTCACCCGCTTTCCCGAAAGCGAAGCGACGATGATGACCCGGCCGCGCCCGCTTGAAGCAAGGGCGCTCCATGCGGATTTTGCAAGTCTTCGCGGTGCCTTGACGTTCACCTCGAGCAGACCGTCGAGGTCGGCATCATCGGCTTCGATTACGGTCTTCGCGATGCCAATGCCGGCATTGGCGACAACAGCGTCGATGCGGCCGAAAGTGCGAAGCGTCTCCTCGGTCCATGATGCCGGAGCATCCGCGTCCATGGCGTCATAAGCAAAGACGGCGACGCGCGCGGGGTCGGCCCAGGCGGGCATAACCGGCTTGCGCATGCCGAGCGAGAGCCGCCATCCCTTGGCGGCAAGTTCCTCGGCGAGTGCTGCGCCGATCCCCCGGCTTGCACCGGATATCATGACGACCCGTTCCTCACTCATGCCCATGCCTGCTCTCCCTTGATTTGCCGGCTCACGATTGCGCGACGATGCGCCGGTAGGTCCGGCGCAGTATGTCGATCAGCAGCCTGTGTTCTTCGTCGGTGATGTCGGAAAAGAATTCGCGTGATTGCTTGGTGACGATGGCACGCACGCGTTTTGCTAGTTGGTGACCTTTTTCCGTGATGTAGAGTTCCTGGGCGCGGCTGTCGTCCGCCGACGTCTCGCGCGTAAGGAGATCATGTGCTTCCATCTGTTCGATCAGCCTGCCGGTCGCCGAGCGGTCTTTCAGGATGATTTGCGCAATGGTGGAAGGCCGGATTCCCGGATTGTCGTCGACCAGGAACAGGGTAGTGATCTTTCCCGTTCCGCGGGCGACGTCCAGACCTTCCAGCTTCTCGTCCAGATCGCGCGAGACGGCAAGATTGATGCTGCGGATATAAAAGCTCAGCGTATCCTCCAGGACGTCGATATCAACGTCCTTGACGGAAGTTGGCGGGGCTTTGGTCGGCGGCATGGCTCGGAACCTTTGAAAGGCAACGAAACATCGTTCCCACCACCCTTAATGCGTGGCAAGTTCATGATCGTCTGCGGCGGATCGTCGCTGGAAATTTCATGCTCATGAAAGGACGGATAGTGGATAAATGCAACTATTTTTTCGCCCAATCAGATAAAAAATAATCAGCGCGGAAGACTGCCTGTTTCTCAGGCATCAATCGCCGCTGGCGCGTGCACGAATGGTGGTAATTAAGCAGAAGCGGGCCGCATTCGGCGCTGCCATGCTTCGTACGATGGACGCTTTAGCCGACCGCTTCCCAGTCGCTGCCGGGGATGGCAGCCAGCAGGCTTTGAGTATAGGCATGCGACGGCGCGCGGAAGATCTGCGAAGGCGGACCATATTCGACGATCTCGCCCTTGTACATGACGGCGACCTCGTCGCAGATCTGGCTGGCGACGCGCAGATCGTGGGTGATGAAGATCATCGCGACCTTGGTGTCCTGCTGGATTTCGGCAAGAAGCTTGAGGATTTGCGCCTGGACCGAGACGTCGAGAGCGGAGACTGCCTCGTCGGCCACCAGCAGCACTGGGTCGAACATCAAGGCGCGGGCGATGCCGATGCGCTGGCGCTGGCCACCGGAGAACTCATGGGGAAAGCGGTCAAAGGCACCTTCGTCGAGGCCGACGCGCTTGAGAAGACGCAGCGCCTTCGCCTTGGCCTCATGCATCGACAGGCCGTGCGCCATCGGTCCGACGGTGAGAATGCGGCCGATCGTATGGCGCGGGTTCAGCGAGGCGAATGGATCTTGAAAGATCATCTGCATATAAGGACGCAATGGCCGGAACTCATCGTCCGACAGCGGGGCGATATCGCGGCCATCGAAGAGAATCCGACCGCTGTCCGAGCTCAAAAGCTTCAGCAAGACGCGGCCGAGCGAGGATTTTCCGGAGCCGGATTCACCGACCACACCCAATGTGCGTCCCTTGCGAATCGAGAAGCTGACGTCGTTGACCGCCTGCACCGTCCGCGATTTCGACAGGAAGCCGCTTCCTGATCGATAGGTCTTGTTGAGCCTATCGACTTCCAGCACCACGGGCGCTTCGGCAATGGTTTCGCGGCCGGCGGTCGTCATGCGGGGAACGGCCGCGATAAGACGCTGCGTATAGGGATGAACAGGCGCATTCAGCACTTGCGCTGCCGGTCCCTGTTCGACGAGGTGACCCTTCTCCATGACGATCACCCTGTCGGCGATCTCGGCGACCACCCCGAAATCATGGGTGATGAACATGACGCTCATCTTCTTGCGCGCCTGTATCTTGCGGATCAATTCGAGGATCTGGGCCTGCGTCGTCACGTCCAATGCGGTGGTC
The DNA here is from genome assembly GCF_030182565.1 of Rhizobium centroccidentale. Taxonomy (NCBI): domain Bacteria; kingdom Pseudomonadati; phylum Pseudomonadota; class Alphaproteobacteria; order Hyphomicrobiales; family Rhizobiaceae; genus Rhizobium; species Rhizobium centroccidentale. Next base: position 168,336 of record NZ_JAQJCG010000003.1, read on the forward strand.
GGTTCGTCGGCGATCAGCACATCCGGATCGAGCGCCAGCGCCATGGCGATCATCACGCGCTGCCGCTGTCCGCCGGATAGCCGGAAGGGATATTGATGCTGGAGAAGATCCGGATCGGGCAGGCCGACTTCGCCGAGCAGTTCCTTCACCCTCTGCCGCCGGCTTTCCGGCGTGCCGATCTTGTGAGCATCGAGAACCTCGATGATCTGGTCGCCGATCGTCATCAGCGGATTGAGTGCCGAGAGCGGGTCCTGGAAAATGATCGAAACGGCCCGTCCCCTCAGGCTTCGAAGGGTGGCGTCGTCGGCGCTTACGAGATCCGTTCCCTTGAAGCGGATCGTGCCTGCCGTTACCTTTATGATGGATGGCAGCAGGCCCATGATCGCGTTCGCAGTCACCGATTTCCCCGACCCGGATTCACCGATGATGCAAAGGATCTCGCCTTGCATCAGGTCGAAAGAGATATCCTGCACCGCATGCAAGCGTTCCATGTTTTTCGGAAGGCTAACCGTCAGACCGCGTACCGAGAGTACCGGATCGTTCGGCGGGACTCTATTTTGAATATCGGATGGGATCATGGAAGGCCTCCTTATTCTGAACCAGCGAACGTGCCCTCTCAGTGAGAGCTCATGAATTGTCAGAAGCAAGAAGAATGCCGGTATTGCTGCCCGTAAGGCAAGCGAAGGAAATTCATCGGGGGATTTTACCGTCCATCACCCATGCTTCAAGCGACCAATCGCCGTGGCCTGCGGGTATGGAAATTTCCGCCTATGCGCATTTGCTATCGTTCGAAAGGTTCGCCGAGTGAGGCGACGCCATTGAGCTTCAGGAGCCGGCGATCTACGGAGATGATGCCAAGGACGATGATGGTCACGAGATAAGGCAGGCATGCGAGCAATTGCGAGGAAACGGCAAGTCCGCTTGCCTGGGCGGCAAGTCCCATCAGCGATACCGCGCCAAACAGGCAGGCGCCTAAGAAAATCCTCGATGTCAGCCAGGTTCCGAAGACGACGAGGGCAATGGCAATCCAGCCCCGCCCGGCGATCATGCCGTCCGCCCAGAGTGGCGTATAGATCGTCGAGGCATAGGCGCCGGCAAAGCCGGCCATCATGCCGCCAAACATAACTGCCGCGAAGCGGATCGAGACAATGGGATAGCCGATAGCATGCGCGGCTTTCGGATTTTCACCGACGGCTCGGAGGATAAGACCGACCTTGCTATAGGCAAACGTCGCCCATATGCCGATCGTCCCGACAAGCGAGATCCAGACGACGATATCCTGGCTGAAAAGGCCCCCGACGACCGGAATTTGTGAAAGCCCGGGAATTGCGATCTTCGGCAAGGCGGTGACGGTCAGGCTCTCATAACTCTTGCCGAACAGTGCGGAGAGGCCCTGGCCGAGAATGCCGAGGGCAAGACCGGCTGCAACCTGGTTTGCGTTGAAGCCCAGTGTGATACCGGCAAAAATCATGGAGAGGAGCGCACTTCCGAGACCTGCCGCAAGGAAGGCAAGAAGATGACCACCGCCATGATAAACGACAATGAACGCTATGACGGCGCCAACGGCCATCAAGCCCTCCACGCCGAGGTTCAAGACGCCCGCGCGCTCAGCAACAAGCTCGCCCAGGGCTGCCAGCAGAAACGGCGTTGCGGCTGCCAGCATGCCGGCTAGAATGAACTCGACGGCGCTCATGATGCGCTCCGCGCGGGTGTGGGGCGCCAGACGATGCGATAGCGCACGAAGGCAACGGCAATGAGATAGATGAGAAGCAGACTACCCTGGAACACGCGGACGGCTGCAATCGGCAGGTTGGCGGAGACCATGGCGTTATCGCCACCGATATAGAGCGCTGCCATAATGATCGCGGAGATGACGATGCCGATTGGATTGAGGCCGCCAAGATAGGCAACGATGATTGCCGCATATCCATATCCGGTCGATATCGAACGCTGCAGCTGGCCAAGCGGTCCGGCAACTTCGGCGGCACCTGCAAGGCCGGCTGCCGCTCCGCCAATGATCAGCGACAGCCAGATTGCCCAGCTCTCTTTGAAACCGGAATAGCTCGCCGCCCGAGGAGCCAGTCCGCCGACCTGCAATTTATACCCGGCGAAGCTTTTCTGCATGAAGATCCACGCGGCGATCGACAGGCCGACAGCAAGGATAAGCGAGACATTGACGCGGGTTCCCTCGAACAGGATCGGCACCATTGCGTCGTACTGGAACATGACTGACTGCGGGAAATTGAAGCCGCCCGGATCTTTCCATGGGCCGAGAAGAAGATAGTTGAGCAATTGCGCGGCAACGAAGCTCAGCATCAATGAGACGAGGATTTCATTGGCGTTGAATCTGACGCGCCAGAAGGCAGTGAGAGACGCCCACAAAGCGCCGCCGAGAGTGCCGAGCAGCAGCATTGCGGGCCACATCCATTGGCCCGTCGCCTGCGGCAGCCAGATGGGTATGGCGGAGGCGAAGATTGCGCCAAGAATGAATTGGCCTTCCGCGCCGATATTGAAAACCTTGGCGCGAAAGCCGATTGCGAGACCCTGTGCGATCAGAAGTAGCGGACCGGTCTTCAGCAATACTTCCGAGAATGAGGCCCACGAGATGAATGGTTCGATCAGCATGGCATAGATCACGGCCACCGGATCACGGCCCATGGCGACATAGAGGCCGAGATTGAGTGCGATGGTGACGATGAGGGCGATCGGCGGTGCGAGCAGCTTTGCGGCGAACGAGGCTCTATCGCGGCGGATCAAGCTGGGGAGGATTGCAGAAAAGGAAAGGCTCATGCGAATGCCTTTTCGCCTTGGGGCTGTACGCCGATCATGTATCGACCGATCTCCTCAGCTTTTGTATCGCGGGTGACGAGCGGTGGGCTCAGCGTGCCGTGGTAAAGGACCTGGATGATGTCGCTGAGCTCGAACAATTCCTCGAGCTCTTCCGATATGACGAGAATTGCCATGCCTTGATTGCGCAGCTCGATCAGCCGCTTGCGAATGGCGGAAGCCGCGCCGACATCGACGCCCCAGGTTGGTTGCGCGAGAAACAGCAGTTTCGGGGCGAGCATGATTTCGCGGCCGACGATGAACTTCTGCAGGTTCCCCCCGGAAAGCGACCCGGCTTCAGCCTCCGGACCGCGCGTGCGCACGTCATAATCCCGAATGCACTCGTTTGCGAAATCCGTTGCCTTCGCTTTGTCGATGAAACCATGCCTGATGAGCTTCAAGGGATGGGCCGTCAGCAGGCTATTGAGCGTTAACGACATTTCTGGAACGGCGCCATGGCCGAGCCGATCCTCCGGGACAAAGGCAAAGCCAAGCTTTCGACGGCTGGCGGCGTCGAGGCTGCCGACATCCTGCCCCATCATGAAGATCTGATCGCGCTTGTCCCGGGGCAGGGGCGTTTCCCCGGAAATCAGTGCAGCAAGCTCCTTTTGCCCATTCCCGGAAATGCCGGCAATGCCTAGAATCTCGCCGCTGCGCACCGTCAGGCTGACGGTGGAGAGCGGCATCCCAAAAGGATCGTCCGGTCGGTAATCGAGGCCGATGAGCTCCAGGCGCTTTTCGCCCTCTGCCAAAGGCAAGGCCGGTATCGCTTCCGGCATGTCGCGGCCGATCATCATGCGGGCGAGATCATGGGCGTCATGCTCGCGCGGATCCACATGCCCTGTCACGCGTCCACCGCGCAGGATCGTGGCTCGGTCGCACAGGGATTGGATTTCTTCCAGCTTATGCGAGATGAAGAGGATCGAGACGCCGCCATCGCGCAGCCGGCGCAGCGTCTCGAACAGCTTCCCGACGGCCTGCGGCGGCAGCACCGACGTCGGCTCGTCGAGGATCAGCAGCCTCGGATCGGTCATTAGGCATCGGATGATTTCCACTCGCTGCCGCTCGCCAACAGACAGTTCGTGCACATGGGCCAGCGGATCGACTTCAAGTCCGAATTCATCGCCAAGCGTGCGGATGCGCCGCGCAAGTTCGGCCTTGCGGCCCGAGACGATCAGGCGGATGTTTTCGACCACCGTCAGGCTCTCGAACAGCGAGAAGTGCTGAAAGACCATCCCGATGCCGGTACGCCTCGCCTCCGCGGGAGAGGCAAGGCTGAGAGGCTGCCCATGCCAGGCGATAGTCCCTTCGTCCGGTTGTTCGACGCCGTAGATCAGCTTCATCAGGGTCGATTTGCCGGCGCCGTTTTCTCCGAGGATGGCATGGATCGAGCCCTTGGCCACGTCCAGGTCGACATGCTTGTTAGCATGGACTTGGCCGTAGCTTTTGGAGATGCCGCGCAGCGACAGCAGCGGAATGGTCATTTGGATTTACTTCGGCAAAGGCGTCTTCACACCTTTGACATGCCAGTCCATCGCGACGATCTGGGCATCCGTCAATGTCGCGCCCGAAGCTGCTCCTTCACTGCCGTCAGCCTTAGTGATCGGGCCGGTAAACGGCGAGAAGCTGCCGCTTGCGATCTTGCCTTCGGCCTCTTTGATTTTCGCCATGGTCTCGGCCGGGATTGCCGGGCTCCAGTCGACGACTTCGACGACCTTCTCGGCGACGCCGAGAAAAGCGTTGGCGCCCTTGAAGGTGCCGGCGAGATGGGCATCGACCGATGCCTTGAAGAACGGCGACCAGTCTGTGGACACGCAGCCGAGATAGGTTTTCGGCGCATATTTCTTCATCGAGGAGTTCAGGTTGAAGGCGTAGACGCCGGCTTCCTCGCAGGCCGATATGACCGAGGGCGTATCCTGCGCATTCGAGAAGATCACGTCGCAGCCTTGCGAGATCAAGGCCTTGGCCGCTTCCTGTTCCTTGGCCGGATCGAACCAGGAATTGACCCAGACGACCGATACTTCGATGTCGGGCTTCACCGCCTGTGCGCCGAGCGTGAAGGCGTTTACCGACGTGATCAGTTCGGGAATCGCGAAGGCGGAGACCGAACCGAGCTTGCCGGTCTTGGAAACGGCGGCTGCCGCCATACCGAGTAGATAGGTTCCCTGAAAATATTTGGCGGCAAAGGGCGAGAAATTCGGTGCGACCTGGAAGCCGGAGGCATGCAGGACGCTGACCTTCGGATTGCGGCGAGCAACCTGAAGCGCGCCGTTCTGATAGCCGAACGAGCCGGCGATCAGGAAGTGGTTTCCGTCAGTGACCGTCTTGTTCATGATGCGGTCCGCGTCCGGACCTTCGGCAATGTTCTCGATCACGGTCACCTTGACCTTGTCACCATAGGCGGCCTTGATCGGATCGAGGCCGGCAGCCAGCGCGTGACCCCAGCCGACATCGCCGATCGGCGAGGGCACGACGAGCGTGACGCCGAGCGGTTCGTTTGCGGCAAAGGCAGAGCGGCCGGTAAAGGCCGTTGCGAGGCCTGCCACAGCCGCGCTCTTCATCAATGTTCTGCGGGTCAGATTCTTCTGCATCCCAGTTCCCCTTTTGGTTTTTCAGAATTCCACTGTTGCAAGTGTGGCCTCGGCCGCGGCAAACAGCGCGGCCTCGTCCAGTCCTGTGAATTCGCCGCCCTGCCAGACGATGCGTCCGTTGATCATGGTCAGATCGGTGGGCATGCCGATCCCGACCTTGGCAATGAGGCTCAGCGGGTCATGTCGCGTGCCCACATAGTCCATGCGTCGGGTATCGATCGCGAAGAGGTCGGCTGCCATACCCGGGGCAAGGCGCCCGATATCGGTGCGCCCGAGCAGGCTTGCGCCTCCGCTTGTCGCATAGCGCAGGAAGTCGACCGGGGCTGGAACGGGGTGCTGACGCGTCGAGGCCGTCAGGCACTGCAGCATATAGGCGGAATGGATGCAGTGCATGAGGTTAGAATTGTCGTTCGATGCAGCTCCATCGCAGCCGAGGCCGATGCGCAGGCCGAAGGCCTGCATCGCCGGGATATCGGTCACTTCGGCGCCGACGAGGTAGACCGGCTCCGGACAATGGGAGACGCCGGTGCCGATCGCCGCCATCTTGCGCAGCTCGTCATGTGTCAGTTCCCAGCAGTGGGCGTAGAATGTGTCGGGGCCGGCAAAGCCCAATTCAGCGCAGTAATCGACTGTGCGCATGCCATGTCGTGCCTCGATGACCGGGCTTTCGCCTTCGCCGACATGGGTATGCAGCTGCACGCCGCGATCGCGCGCCAGCGCGACCGATTCAACGAAGGTTTCGCGATAGCAATTGACCGGCTGGCAGGGCGCGACCACCACCTGACGCATGCTGAAGGGGCGGGCATCGTGATAGCTATCGATCAGCCGGGCACAATCGGCGATGAATTCATCCGTGGTTTCGAGCATGGCGTCCGGGATCGTCGACCCCTCGGATTTCGGCAGGGTATTGCCGCCGCGGCCTGCATGAAAGCGCATGCCGAGAAGATCGGCTGCCTCGAACTGGCGATCGATCAGGCGTTTTCCCGCATGGCGTGGGAAACAATATTGATGGTCGAAGGCGGTGGTGCAGCCGTGCTTGATCATCTCGGCCATGGCGGTGACCGAGGAATGATAGAAGCAGTCCTCGGTCAGCCGCGAGAAGATCGGATAGATGCGGTCGAGCCATTCGATGACGGAAAGCTTCGTCCAGTCGAGATCGGCCCGGTTGCGCACGAAGCACTGAAAGAAGTGGTGATGCGTATTGACGAGTCCCGGATAGACGAACCAGCCTGATGCATCCTGGACGATCGTGCCCTCGGGCAGGGCTTTCAGCGACAGGTTTTCGCCGATCGCCTGGATCGCCGGGCCGTTGGTGAGCAGGTCGACGTTTCGGCGTACGCTCGTTCCCTTGCCCTCATCGACGATCACAGCGGCGCAATTTTTCAGGAGATAGCCGGTCATTTCATCACGTCTCCGCTGCCGGGTGCGGATCGGGTTTCAGCTCGTGCAGGCGGTGAATGCCTGGCATTTCGATGAAACCGGGCAGGCTGCGGATGGCGCGCATCCAGAGCCGGATCAACGGGTAGGGGTCAAGCGAGATGCCGCCGTCGGGCGCAAGCGCGACATAGGGGAAACAGGCGATATCGGCTATGGTCGCCCGGCTTCCTGCGAGGAATTGCATGCCGCGCTCGCCCTGCTCGAAGAGGCCTCCTTCCAGCTCGCGCAACGCCGCGATCCCTTGCGCCTGCAATGCCTTTATATTCCCCGGTCGCAGGAGCATTTCGTGGAGCCGCGCACCACCAAGATTGGCTGTCAGGCGATGGGAGAAGGAGAGCCATTGCTGCACGCGAGCCGTTTCCTGCGGCGAACCCTGCCCCAGCCATTCCGGCGCAGCATTGGCAGCGAGATAGGCAAGCATTGCCGAGGATTCCGTGAGCACGAGATCGCCATCTTCGAGGATCGGGATGGAGCCTGCCGGATTGAGCGCCAGAAGCTCCGGCCCGCGATGCTCCGCGCCGGGATGGAAGTCGACCGGCCGGATGTCGAGCTTGATGCCCAAGATCGCGGCCATGAGCCGTACCTTGTAGCAACTCGGCGATAGAACATAATCATAGAGCTTCATTGTGCGACCAACTGTGCGCCGTAGGTATAGTTGTGGCGCTTGAGCCATCGCCGGTAGGCGACCGAGGTGAGGTCGGCCCTTGTCGGAATTTCCATGCCGGGATCGAGCGGAAGAAGCGCGGGTATCTGGTTCTCGAGAATCGAGCGATCCTGCAGGAAGATCGTCTGTTGAAAGTGGATGAGGTCCGTCATCGGCGTTTCGTCATCGAAGAGCGCCATCCAGGGCCATACGTCGCATAGGTCTTCGGCAAGAGGCTGGACGAACAAGGTGATGACGTCCCATTCGCTGGGGCGCGGAGGGCATGTCTTGTAGAGGACGGAACAGGTCGGGGCCGGCACGCGGTACATATATTCGGTCGTAATACCGCCGGTCGCGGATTTTGCAGCCTGCGGCTGGTAGAATTTTACCTGCGTTGCCCAGACTTCATCGACGCTCTCGCGGATCTCGACCTTGTAGTTTTCGACCTCCGTATGTGGCTCCGCGCCGAGGATGTCGGTATGGACAAAGGGAAAATGCGCGATGTCGAGAAAGTTCTCCACGGCACGCAGCGGCGAACAGCGCACGCGAACGACGCCGACATCGACGAAGCGGCGACCCGGCTGGTCGGCCTCCGGAATGGCAAAAAGCTCCTTCTCCGGCGTTCCGAGGGAGGACCAGACATGGCCGTACTGGACGCGAATGGGGAGGGTTCTTCCTTCGGCGGTCGTCACGCGAGCATTGCCATCCTGATCGCGGGCGACCTCGATCGCCTCGCCCATCAACCAGGTCTTGTTTCCCTTCTCGCTGAGTTGGCTGAAGAGGCCGACCGGATACCATTCATCGATCATCGCGCCGCCATTCATCATGCACTCTCCCTTTGGCGCTCTTCCGCCGTGCGGCGGATGGATTCGACAATCCGGGATGCTGCAACGCGATCTGCCGGGCTGCGATCCCTGTCGATCATGAGAAGAACGAGCGTATGTTTCTCCTGTGGCGCCAGAAGCAGCCCGATCCAGAGAGATTGAGGCAGGCGGATCAGTCCCCTCGCATCGATCTTCGCCCCTGCGGCCGCCTCGATTGCCGCGACATCCCCTTCCACGCTCAGAGAGCGTAACGGGACAAGCTCGTCGAGCTGCGGAGGCTGCGTTGTCGGTTGTCCGACTGCCACCCACACAACACCATCCGCTTCTTCCACCTGCTGGACGGCGACACGAATGGTTTCCGGCGGAACCAGATCCGGATGGGCGGGAATGCGAATGCATCCGCCTGACAGCGAATAGCTCCATCCGTGATAGATGCAGGACAGCGCCTCGCCCCGAACGAAGCCATGCGACAATCTCATTCCGCGATGCGGACAGCGATCGGAAGATGCAGTTGCGCGGCCCGACTGACTACGCCATAGGGCAATCGGGCCAACCGATGTCCAGGCCGGTATGACGGTTCCTGGAGGCAGATCAGAGGAAAGGGCGACTGGCGCCCAGGATCCGATCCCATCAAATGGCATAGCCTTAACTCTCTTAATTTCACCAATGGCTTAGCGCCGATGGTCATAGGCAGGCGCCGATGCCTGCATCCCCGTAGCGCTTAAAGGTTTTGCATAAATAATTCGCATTGGCAACAATGATTAAATAAAAGGCAATAGATCAGGAATTTCTAAGATGCAATGGCTGCGGGTCATTCATGACCCTGCGCTGAATCTCGTCGACCCAGACGTCGATCGGACCGAGTGAGCAGCCCATTTCCAGCATGTCGATCAGTTCCACAGGGCCGGTGACTTCAAGCTCGATCCGGTCCGCATCGGAATGGAAAAACCTCTGCGAAAGCCCGAGCTTGTTGGCGTGACGCTGGATCCACGGGACGAATGAGGCTGCGTTAAGATCGCCCAGTATCGTCATGCGCTCCCGAAATTCACCTTGCGGCACGTGCATTCGCCAATGATCCTTGCCTTGCATCAAGATGACAGAATAACCGCTTCGTGGGTTTGCGAAAGGGGCATCTTACAAAGCAATGCTCCGCCGCCCCTGTGGACAGCGGAGCTTGAGGCCATGTCAGTTCTTGACCGTATCTTCCAGGAAGAAGCGACCGAGCGGGTTTTGATGGAAGTTATCGACGTTCTTGCGCGCAACGTTGATATAAGGGCTGTAGTAAAGGTCGATCCAGTTGACGTCGTCCTTTGCCATCTTCTGCAGGTCGATATACATCTGTTCGCGCTTCTTCGGATCCAGCTCCAGCCGCGCCTTGGCAACGAGATCCTTTACCGCGTCATTCTTGTAGTTGGTCATATAGTTATTGTTGGAGTCGTGGCCGAGAACGAATGTCGTCTTCTGATCCGGGTCGAGGATATCATTGGTCCAGTAGTTGACGGAAATGTCGTAGTCACCAGCGATGGTCATGTCCCATTCCTGGCTGGGGTCCACCTTTTGCAGGTCGGCAGTAATGCCAGCCTTGGCGAGTTGCTGCTGGACCAGCACGGCCGTCTGTTCATCCACTTCATCGCCGGCGCGAATGAGGTATTTTAACGTGAGATTGGAGACGCCTGCTGCCGAAAGCATCTGCTTGGCCTTCTCCGGATCGTAGGGGCGTTGCGGATTATCCGCATAGTAATACAAGGCGCCTTTGGGAATGTAGGAATTGGCGACGGTGCCCTGATGGAAGGTAACGGCGTCGACGATCGCCTTCTTGTCGATCGCCATGTCGAGGGCCTGGCGGACTTCCTTCTTGCCGAGGTCGCCATGGGCGTGGTTGATCAGCAGGTGATCCTCACGCGTGGAAGGATCGATCAGCACGTTGAGGTTCGGGTCCTTTTTCAGCTCTTCGACGCGCGAGAACGGAACGAAAATGGCGGTATCGAGCTGGCCGGCCTGCACGTTCAGCATCCGGGTGTTGTCGTCCGGTACCGAGATCCACTCGACGCCGTCGAGTTTCACGCGGTCGGCCTGCCAGAAATTCGGGTTCTTCTTGAGGATGATGCGATCGCCGCGGCGCCACTCCTCGACGGAGAAGGCGCCCGAGGCGATCGGCTTTTCCGCATAGGCATCCGGCCCCATCGATTCCATCCCGGCCTTCGAGATGACCGATGCGTTCGGCAACGCCAGTGTCGAAAGGAAAGGCGCCGATGCATGTTTGAGCTTGATCGTCAGCGTGTGCGGATCAGTCGCGACGGCGGTATCGATCACCTTGTATGAGTCGCTCCAGAGCGATGCCTTGTCGTCGCGGATGCGCAGCAGGCTGAAGGCTGCATCATCAGCCGTCAGCGGCGAGCCATCGGAAAATTTCGTATCGCGGATCTTGAAGACATAGGTGAGGCCGTCATCCGAGGTCGTCCAGCTTTCCGCAAGACCCGGCTCAAGCTTCGTGCCCGTCTTGTCGACGCGCACCAGCACGTCGTAAACGTTGGAGAACACCCAGTTGTCGATATTCTGCGCGGTCTTGATCGGGTCGAACGTCGTCGAATCCTCGCGACGGCCGATGGTCAGTACGCCGGCCGCTTCCGCATAGCTCGCGCTTAGCGTCAGGCCGGCGAGAATGGCGGCAAGCCCGATTGTCTTCCATTTGTTGGTCATGAATTCGTTCCCTTCGTTGTTATCGCATGCGTTTGGCTGATTGGGTCTGCCCGGCCTGTGCCGCGTCGCGCTCGCTATGCAAGGGCTTGTCCGGATCGATGTCGGGAATGGCTGCAATGAGGGCTGCGGTATAGGCATGTTTCGGATGGGAGAAGATTTCCTGCGAGCGGCCTTCCTCGACGATCTCGCCGCGATACATCACGACGGTCCGCTCACAGAGATTGCGCACGATGGCGAGGTCGTGGGCGATGAAGATCAAGGTCAGGTTCATCCTGCGCGTCAGTTCACGGAAGAGATCGATGATTTGCGCCTGGATGGTGACATCGAGGGCAGCCACGCATTCGTCGGCGATGATAAGCTTCGGGTCGACCGCAAGCGCCCTTGCAATGCCGGCGCGCTGGCATTGGCCGCCGCTCATGCTGCGCGGCTTGCGATCGGCGAATTCACGTTCCAGCCCGACGAGATCGAGCAACTCGCCTATGCGCGCGGGGATCTCAGCCTTTGCGACCTTGCCCTGGACTTTCAGCACCTCGGCAAGCGTCTGGCCGATCGTCAGACGCGGGTTGAGCGCATTGAACGGATCCTGGAAGACCATGGCGGTTTCGCGCCGGAGCCTTGCGAGGCCGGCGCTCTTCCGCTGGGTCAGATCGATACCGTCGAAAGTGACATGGCCGGAGGAAATCGAGGTGAGGCCGAGAATTGCACGGGCAAGCGTGCTCTTGCCGCTGCCGGATTCTCCGACGATGCCGATGGTTTCGCCCGGCATGATCTGCAGGCTCACGCCGGAAACGGCGCTGACCGTCTTTGCGCCGCTGCCCTTCAAGAAACCGCCACCGACTCTGAAGTCGACACGCAGGTCATCGATTTCGAGAAGCGGCTTGGCTGACCTCTCCGGCCTTATGGGTTCCGGCTGCGTCGTCGCCGCTTCGTCGGGCAGGGAAGGGTGGCTGTTGATCAGATCGATCGTATAGGGATTTTCAGGCCGGCTGAGGATCGTCCTTTTGGGACCCTGTTCGAGCAGCCGGCCGCTGCGCATGACGGCGATCCTATCGCAGGTCTGAGCGACGATGCCGAGATCATGGGTGATGAGGATGATCGAAAGCCCGCGCTTGTCGCGAATGTCGATCAACAGCCGGAGGATTTGCGCCTGGATGGTGACGTCGAGCGCCGTCGTCGGCTCATCGGCGATCAGGATCTTCGGATTGCAGGAGAGTGCGACGCCGATCATGGCACGCTGCCGCATCCCGCCGGAAAACTCGTGCGAATAGCTGTCATACTGCCTTTTGGGATCAGGAAAGCCGACCTGCTCAAGGATCTCGGTCGCGGCTGCGCGCGCATCGCGTGCCTTGAGACCTTGATGATAGCGTATGCCTTCGGCGATCTGGTCGCCGATGCGCATGACGGGGTCGAGATGGCTTGTCGGATTCTGAAAGATCATGCCGATCTCGCCGCCGCGCACCTCAAGCATCTCGGCATCGCTGATTTCCGTGAGCTCCCGCCCTTGGAGCCGGATGGAGCCGCTTTCGATCTTCAGAAGCGACGAGGGTAGCAGCCGCACCAGCGAGCGGCACAGGAGGCTCTTGCCCGAGCCGCTCTCGCCGACAAGGCCGAGAATCTCGCCCTTGCCGAGATCGAGCGAAACACCGTCGATCAGCGTGCGGGTGCCGTCGTCCAGGCGGGCCTTGACCACGAGGTCGCGGACGGAGAGGACGGGGTCGCTCATTCATGCACCCCCAGCAGCTCGCCGAGCGCGTCGCCCAGCATGCTGAAGCCGAAGGCGAGGCAGACGATGGAAAGGCCGGGAAACAGCGTGATCCACCAGGCCGTGGTGATGAAGCTCTGGCCTTCCGCCACCATGACACCCCATTCGGCAAGCGGCGGCTGAACACCGAGGCCGAGATAGCTGACGGCCGCACCGCTCAGGAGCACCAGCACTGCATCTGACATCGAAAAGACGATCGAACCGGCAATGGCGTTCGGCAGCAGATGGCGAAACATGATGCGGGGACGGCTGAAGCCGAGGCTGACGGCCGCAACAGCATAATCGCTGCCTTTCAGCACCAGCATCTGCGCGCGGATGAGGCGGGCATAGGATACCCAACCCACGAGCGCCATGGCAATATAGAAGCTGCTCAGTCCCGGCCCAAGAATGGCGATGATCGACAGCATCAGCACGAGGAAGGGAAAGGCCAAGATGATATCGACGATGCGCATGAAGAGCGCGTCAATAATGCCGCCGAAAAAGCCGGCAATGGTGCCGACCGTCGTGCCGATCAGAAAGGGGAAAAGCACGCCGATGACGGCGATCTGCAGATCGATGCGCGCACCCCAGATGACGCGCGAAAGAATGTCTCGTCCGAAATTGTCCGTGCCGAACGGATGCAGGAACGAGGGCGCCTGCAGGCGCATGTCGGCATTCTGGAAGATTGGGTCATAGGGCGCGACAAGTGGCGCTGAAATCGCCAGAAGCAGGAAGAACAGAAGGATGCCGCCGCCGAGCGTCAGCGTCAGGTGCTTTCCCAAAAATCTGTTCCATCCGAGGAATGTGGTCGCTGTCGTGTCGATGCTCATAGTTTCACCCGAGGATCGACGGCGACTGTCACGATATCGGCGAAGAAGTTGACCAGCACCGTGGCGCAGGCAAACACCATCGCCACCCCCTGAACGACCATGTAGTCGCGCGAGAAGATGGCACGCACCAGCAGTTGCCCCATGCCGGGCAGGGCAAAGACGCTTTCGACGACCACCGTGCCGCCGATCAGCCAGCCGATGTTGACGGCGAGCAGATTGATTGAAGGCACCAGCGAGTTTGGCACCACATGCCGCCAGAAGACGATGCCCTCGGGCATGCCGCGGGCACGGGCTGCAGTCGCCACATCCGATTTAAGCGATTCGATCATGGCCGCCCGCAGGCTGCGGGTCAGCACGGTCGAAAGCGACAGCGCAACGGTGAGAGCCGGCAGGATGAGATGGGCGATCTTCTCGCCGATCGTCGAGCCGTAGCCCGAGACCGGCAGGACGCCGAGTTGGACGCTGAAGAGGATGATCAGCATCAACCCAAGCCAGAAGGGTGGAAAGCCGATGCCGAAGGTCGAGACGACGCGCACGATGTGATCCGGTGCGCGGCCGACATTGCGCGCGGCGATCGCCGACATCGGCACGGCAATCAGGATCGACAGAATGACGCTCGATACGACCAGTGCGATCGTCGGCTCGATCCGCGTCGAAATCAGCGGCAGCACGTCGATCTTGTAGAGGATCGATTTGCCCATCTCGCCATTGCCGAGGTTTTTGATGAAATAGAAATATTGCAGCCACATCGGCTGATCGAGGCCGTATTGCGCGCGGATGCTGGCAAGAGCGGCCGGCGTGGCGCGCGTACCGAGGATATTGCGCGCGGGATCGCCGGGAATGAGGCGGACCAGAACGAAGGTGATGACACTGATGCCGAAGAGGACGGGCAGGAATTGCAGCGGCCGTGTCAATACGAATCTATAGCGATGCATGGCGGCGATCGCCCCCTTGTCGTCGGTGGGATTGGATCACCTTAGCCTGCATCAGCTTGCCCTATGCCGCGACAGGAAATCGAGGAGCGCCGGATAGTAATCCCGCGGGTTCTCGTAGAAGGGCATGTGGCTGGCATTGGCGAAGACCTTGAGCTCGGCATCCTTCAAAGCAAGCTTCATCCTGAGCGCGCAGGCCGGCGTCAACTCGTCATGTTCGCCCGCCGTGATCAGCACCGGCATGGAAAGGCGCGGAAGGTCCGGAATACGGTTCCAGTCCTTGAGGTTGCCGATGTAGAGAAATTCGTTCGGCCCCTGCATCGTCTCGTAGGGACCCATGTTCCAATCGTCGAGCGAGCGGCGGACGGGTGCCGGCCATTCCGCTAGGCGGCAGACATGGCGATAATTGAGGATGGTGACGGCGGCGAGATATTCGGGGTGATTATAGGTGCCCTGCGCCTCGTGCTTCTGCATCATCGCGACCGTTTCCGGGCCGAGTGCCGCGCGCAGCCGCTCCAGCTCGGAAGTCAGGTGCGGCATGTCGGCGACCGTGTCTTCGAGGATCAACGTCTTGAGGTTCTCGGGATAGGTCAGGGCGTAGTCGATCGCCAGCCAGCCGCCCCAGGAATGACCGAGCATATGGACCTTGCCGAGGCCGAGCGCTTTGCGGACGGTCTCGGTCTCCTCGACATAGCGGCCGATGATCCACAAACCCTTGTCGGTCGGGCGGTCTGAGGCGCCGGTGCCGAGCTGGTCGAAGGCGACGACCCTGTAACCTCTATCGATCAGGCAGGAATGCGCCTCGCGCAGATAGTCGCAGGGCAGGCCGGGGCCGCCGTTCAGGCAGAAGACCGTCTCAGGGCCGCTGCCAAAGCTGTAGGCGACCACCTTGTAGCCATCGACCTCGACGACATGCCGCGCCTCCGGCTCAATTTCACGCCACATTGACAACTCCGGCGAAAGATTCTGCTTGCTCAATATTTGAGCATGGCTAAATTTTTACCTTAAACCGCGCTCGGCACCAGCTATAAGAAGTGATAGGTTGGGAGGTCGCAGGCTCAGACGGGAACCGCTGCATGTTCGATCAAATCGGAACCATCAGGCGCCAGTTCACGGCGCATCAGACGCTGGACGGCCGTATCGACCATATTTTCGAGGGCATGAAGGCAATCGGCTTCGAGGCTTTGATCTACGATTATTCGCCGGTGCCCTACGACCTCGACGGCAAGATCATGATCCCATCGCTTTTGAAGCTCAGGAACATCTCCGACGACATGTATGAATACTGGTTCGATCGCGGCTATTTCCGCATCGATCCGGTGCAGCAGGTGGCGCTACGGACTTCGGCGCCCTTCTTCTGGAATTATGATCCCGACGCCGATACGCTGATCAAGCGCTTCATGAGCGAGGACACGGTTCCCGTTGCGCGCTACCTGAGCGAGCGCGACATGTCGACGGGTGTCACGGTGCCGGTGCACATGCCGCGCGGCGATTACGCGACGGTCACGGGAATTCGCTTCGGTGCCAACAAGGAGTTCGAGCGCGACGCCCTGCGCTATATCGCCGATTTCAACCTGCTTGCGCATGTCTTCCACGAGACGGCCTATTCCCTTTTCGACACCGCAGCGCTGAGTGTCGGCAAGATCCGGCTGACGGAACGCGAGAGGGAGTGCCTGCGCTATTCCGCCGAGGGCTATTCCGCCAAGGAGATTTCGCGCATCATCGATCGCTCGGTGCCGACGGTCGTCATGCATTTGAACGCCGCGGCAAAGAAGCTGGGCGCCAAGAACCGCACGCAGGCGGTCGTCCGCGCCACGCATTATCGGCTGCTGGACGCACAGCCATCCTATAACTTGTGATAGCTGCCGCACCCGTTTCGGCCGCGTTATGGTCTGGTCCATCGAAGCCTGAAGATGGAGAGACACGTGGCCGCAATCCCGATGCAGGAAGCATTTCTGCCCTTTCGCGAATACCGGACATGGTACCGCATCACCGGCTCGCTTGATTCCGGCAGGCTGCCGCTCGTCGTCGCCCATGGCGGGCCTGGCTGCACTCATGACTATGTCGACAGCTTCAAGGACATTGCCGAAATCGATGGCCGCGCCGTCATCCACTACGACCAGCTCGGCAACGGCAAGTCCACGCGACTGCCGGAGAAAGGCCCCGACTTCTGGACGCCGGCGCTTTTCTTGGATGAATTGGACACCCTGCTGAAGCATCTCGGCATTCAGGATCGCTATGCCTTTCTCGGGCAATCCTGGGGCGGCATGCTGGGTGCCGAACATGCGGTGCGTCAGCCGAAGGGGTTGAAGGCATTGGTGATCGCCAATTCGCCGGCCAACATGCATACCTGGGTCGCGGAAGCGAACCGCCTTCGCGAGGAGCTGCCGCAGGAGGTGCAGGATACGTTATTGAAGCACGAACGCGCCGGCACGATCACCGATCCGGAATATATCAGCGCCTCGCGTGTCTTCTATGATCGCCATGTCTGCCGAGTCGTGCCCTGGCCGGAGGAGGTTGCCCGCACCTTCGCCACCATGGACGAGGACAATACCGTCTACCGCAACATGAACGGCCCGACCGAGTTTCACGTCATCGGCACGATGAAGGACTGGACGATCGAAGACAGGCTTCCGCTCATCGAGGCGCCGACCTTGCTGATCTCGGGCAAATATGATGAGGCGACGCCTCTGGTGGTCAAGCCCTATGTCGATCGCGTCAGGGGTTGCGAGTGGGTGCTCTTCGAAAACTCCAGCCATATGCCGCATGTCGAAGAGAAGGATCTTTGCCTGAAGACGGTCTCCGAGTTCCTGGCGCGGTATGACTAATCTTTCGGCTCTAACGGTGCAGCCAACGTCGATGCCAGGCTCGCTTCTTGCAGCGTGGACCAATCCGATTCCATAACGGAATAGCTCGCTGTTCTAGATCGGTTTGTGGAGCCTAGGGCGACCGTTGTCGAAGCTCTTGCGCCCCTTTTTCCAGCCAGCAATCACGCGGGCGATTTCGCGCACGGCCGCACCGGGGCCGGGGCCGTCGAGAAGCACGATCGTCGCCTCGCCGCCGGCCTGCAGACGCATGCTGCCGTCGAATTGGCCCGCTGCCATTCCGCTCACCATGTCGAAAACCAGGGCCATATCTTCGTCACGCGAAAGCTGGGCGACGTTGGCGTAAAGATTAGCCATGCGGATTAGCGAAGCATCGCCATAGGGCGTGAAGGGATTAAGGACATTGTTGGTCGCGATTGATGTGGCGACCCCTTTTCCGGCGAGCAGATGGGCTGGCGCTACACCACGCGGAACCAAGCGGTCTTGACCGCGGCCCATCAGAAACAGATCGGTCGCCGGAAGCACCGATAAAGCGATCCCTGCTTTTGCCAGGTCGTCGGCAATAGCAAGAATCTGCGCGTGCGGGATGGCCGACAGATTGGTGACGTGGCCGATCGATACGCGACCCTGCCAGCCATGACGGAGCGTCGCGTCGA
Source organism: Rhizobium centroccidentale (assembly GCF_030182565.1). Classification (NCBI taxonomy): domain Bacteria; kingdom Pseudomonadati; phylum Pseudomonadota; class Alphaproteobacteria; order Hyphomicrobiales; family Rhizobiaceae; genus Rhizobium; species Rhizobium centroccidentale. The sequence continues at coordinate 186,341 of NZ_JAQJCG010000003.1, forward strand.
TCACGTCGGGCAGATCGGTTCGATCGGGATCGAGGCTGAAATCGAGATGAAAGTCGACCGGGACATCGTGCTTTGATGCCAATGCGAAAATCATGTCCACATGCCGGCCGGGAGAGGGATCCGTATAAGGACAGCCTCCCACCAGATCTGCACCATCGGCAAGTGCTGCGTCGAGCATGTCGTATGTTTGCGGCTCGTTCGTGAGCCCGTCCTGAGCAAAGGCGCAGATTTCGATGTCGATCGCGAAAGCATAATCCCCACGGATACGCTTGATCGCTTCAAAGGAGCGGAAGCCTGCGCGCGGGTCGATTTCGACGAAGGTTCGCATCCGCGTCGTGCCGTGCGAAATCGCTTGCTCCACGACGCGTGCGGCGCGCTTATAAACATCGGCGTCTTCAAAGCCGGCCTTGGCTTTGGCGACTTCCCGCACGGCCTCAGTCAGCGTGCCCTCGCAAATCGTGCAGCGATCGAGAATGCAGGCCTTGTCGAGATGAATGTGGGTATCGGCAAATCCGCCGAAGGCGAAGCTTCCCTCGCCGTCGACGTCCGATACCGCGTCGCACCGAATGCGAGGTTCTATGGCTGCGATCCGGTCACCCCGCACGCCGATGTCAACGAAATCGCCATCTTCCTCGATACGAACATTGCGGATGATGAGATCGAACGGTTGGCCGTTGGCGCTCACAGCAGGATGGCGCCTCCGTCGCTGCGCGGATCATGCGCGCCGTCGATCGCCCCGTCTTCGCCGATGCGGATCACGCCGGCTTGGCCGCCAAGTGGACTGAGTGCATCGATGGTGGAGATCTCATGTCCCATGGCGGCCAGCGCGGAGACCAATTCGGCACCGATATTCTCCTCGATCTTCAGGCTGTCGCGGCTGTCGGAAAATGTGCGGCCGAGCAAAAAGCGCGGCCGCGCGAGTGCTGCAGCGGGATCAAGGCCGTGATCGATCAGCAGGCTGAGCAGCAGCGACAGCGTCTGCGGCTGGCCATCCGCGCCCTGCGTGCCGTAGACCAGATGCGGACGCCCGTTCTTCAGCGCAAGACCTGGATTAAGGGTATAGAAAGGACGCTTTCCAGGCCGCATATAATTGGGGCTTGCGGGGTCGGTGCTGAAGGCTGCTCCCCTGTTTTGCCAGAGGAGGCCGGTGTCGCCGATCACCACGCCACTGCCCCAGTCGAAATAGAGGCTTTGGAGCAGGGAGGCGCATCGTCCATTGGCATCCACGGCTGCAAGCAGCGCCGTATCGCCGTGCCGATACTCTTGCGGCCATGGCAAGGCCCATGCGGGATCGATCGCGGCAGCCTTGGCCACGAGGCGATCCGGATCGAGAAGGTGTTTCGAGACATCAGCGGCGAAGCGAGGATCGGCGATCGCATGTCGATCGAGGAACGCCTGTTTCACGGCTTCGACCAGCGCATGATAATAGGCCGGACCCTCGGGCCGGAAATTCGCCATCGGCAAATGGTCGAGCACACCCATGATGCCGAGGGTGGTTATCCCTTGTGTCGGTGGGGGTGGAGCAAGAAGTATCGTGTCGCGATACGCCTGCTGGAGAGGAGCCGCCGCATCGGTCCGCGTGGCAGCAAGATCTGCGGCCGAAAGAGGAGAGCCGGCCTCTGCAAGCCCGTTCACAATTCGACGGGCGAGAGCTCCCTCATAAAATTCGCGGGGGCCGTGACGCGCAATGGCTTCGAGCGTTTGCGCGAGGGCAGGCTGGTGTTGGATGCCGCCGCACCGAAAGAGCCCGGTGAAGCCGGGCCAGCCGTTCAACTCATCCCGCCTGAATTCATACCAGAAGGCTTGCGACTTGCTGACTTCGAAGCCGCCGTTCGCGAGCGCGATCGCGTCGTCGAGAAGGGCTGGCAGTCGCTCCGTGCCGCCCCATGCGTCAGCGGAATGGGCAAGCACTTTCTCCCAGCTATCCACGAGGCAGGCCGTCGTCAGCGTAGAGGTTGCGCCCCGCAAAGGTATGTCTCCACGCGGAATGTCTGCCGCCGCCTGCCCGATGCCGAGGAAAGTCTGTGCATTGCCTGTTTCGTCCGCCACCAGCCAGACCGCGTCGCCGCCGAGCCCGCAGAAATGGGGATAGGTGACCGATAGAGCAGCTCCCGCCGCGACCAATGCCTCAATCGCATTGCCGCCGCGCCTGAGCACTTTCGCGCCTGCTTCGCTGGCCTGCCAATGCGGTGTCGCAATCATGGCGCGGGACGATGGCGAATTGGTTCGAGCGGTCTGTCTGGTGAAGGGTGTCATGAAATCGGCGGTCGCGTCGATGGCGATGATGTCTTGTTCGGCATTGGTAAATCCTGGCGGCATGATCTGGAAAGCCAGACATGCAATACCGATGCCATAAGGCGCAGCAGCTGCACGAGCATAATTTAAGCTATTGTATTCATCGAGAATAAATCAGTTCCTCGTCGTCAAGGCGGCAAAGATGCCAAAGGCCGATCTTGCGCCCATAGCTCGGCGAGTGCCTAGGAATTCGCATACTCATGTATTGGTGATCGAAAAAGTGGCGGGTCCCCGATGCGATCAGGAAGATGCCGCTGCCATTGGATGGCGCGTTGGGTCGTTTTCGAGTGCCACCCGCAATCTCGCTCGCAGCGCCTTACACCGCTGTATGCGTCAAAGTGACGTTCGGATGCCTCCGTCACCGCCTCCTGCAATAAGACGATGAAGAATGACTTTTTCAGCCATGAGAAGGGATGACAAAGTCGTCTGCTCTCCTATTCTCACGGAGCAGATCATTTCTTGGACATCGGCAGCCGCCGATTTCGATTCTGACCGTTGGGAGGACAACATGACGCGCACGGTGATTATCGGTGCAACGGGCCATATCGGCACCTATCTCGTGCCGCGGCTCGTGGAAGCGGGGCATGAGGTCGTGGCGATCAGCCGTGGCCAGGCAAAACCCTATTCGCCGAACAAAGCGTGGAATGATGTGGAGATGCGGGCGATGGATCGCGCCGCCATGGAGAAAGAAGGCAGCTTCGGCCCGGCCATCCGCGCGTTGAAGCCGGATATTGTCGTCGACATGATCTGCTTCACGCTCGATAGCGCAAGGCATTTGACCGAGGCACTCACCGATCATGTCGGCCATTTCCTGCATACGGGCACGATCTGGACGCATGGATTTTCGACCGTCGTTCCGACGCCGGAAGAGGCGCCAAAGCGGCCGTTCGGCGACTATGGCATTCAGAAAGCGGCGATCGAAGCGCATCTGCTTGAGGAGGCGCGCCGCAGGGGATTTCCCGCAACCCTGATCCATCCCGGCCATATTGTCGGTCCAGGCTGGGCACCCCTCAATCCGGCCGGGCATTTCAATCTGTCGGCATTCTCGACTTTGGCGCGGGGTGAAACGCTCGTCCTGCCGAATTTCGGTCTGGAGACGGTCCACCACGTTCATGCCGACGATGTCGCGCAAATGTTCATGGGCGCTATTGCCAATTGGCGGGTCTCGACAGGAGAGGCTTTCCATGCGGTTTCAGCCGGTGCGCTGACACTCCGAGGCTATGCCGAGGCCATGTCGCGCTGGTTTGGACACGAGCCGAAGCTGGAATTCCTGCCTTACGAAAAATGGGCGGAAAGCCAATCGGCGGAGGATGCGCAGGCGACCTGGGAACATGTCGCCCGAAGCCCGAATTGCTCGATCGCCAAGGCCGAACGGCTACTCGGATACCGGCCGCGCTATACGTCGCTGCAGGCCGTTCAGGAAGCGGTCGCCTGGCTTATGGAGAACGGCCGGGTCGGCTGAAATGCCTGCTTTAAGCCCGGTCACCGGTCTTTGAGCCAGGAATCCATGCCTTTTGCCGCTGCATGCCCGGTCGCAAAACAGGCTGTCAGAAGATAGCCGCCGGTCGGTGCTTCCCAATCGATCATCTCTCCGGCGGCGAACATGCCGGGGAGCTTCTTCAGCATGTATCTTTCGTCGAGTTCATCCCATCGGATGCCGCCGGCGGACGAGATGGCTTCGGCAATGGGCCTCGGCCTAAGCAACGGAATCGGCAGGGCCTTGATCAGGCGGGCAAGCGCTTCTGGATGCGAGAGAATGGCGGGTTCGGCAAGCTCGCGCAAAAGGCCCGCTTTGACGCCCTCGATGCCGGCGCCCTTGCGCAGGCGATTGGAGAAGCTTGCCTTGGGATCCTGCCGCGCCAGATCGCGCGCCAACCGCTCCTCATTGCGTCCGGGCGCCAGATCGACCATGAGCGAAGCCTCGCCCTTTTTTACCAACCGGTCGCGCAGCGACGCGGCATGCGCGTAGACCAGACTGCCCTCGATCCCCGTTTTCGAGATGACGAATTCGCCGGGGAAGGTCCCTGCTTCCGATTTTGCGGTGACGGCTTTCAGCGGTTCGCCGGCAAAGCGCTCGCTGAACGTCGCGCTCCAGGTAACGTCGAAACCGCAATTGGCCGGCTGGAACGTGGCGATGTCGATCCCCTTGTCGCAAAGCCAGCTGACCCATGCCGCGTCCGATCCGAGCCGGGCATAGCTGGCCCCGCCGAGCGCGAGCAGAACGGCGTCATAGCGCACAAACTCCCGCCCCTTTGGTGTCTCGAAGACCAAATCGTCATTCTCGAAGCCGCACCAGCGATGCCGCGTCAGAATGCTGACGCCGCGAGCCTCCAGCCGCCCCAGCCAGGCGCGCAGCAGCGGCGACGCCTTCATGACTTTCGGGAAGACGCGGCCGGAAGAGCCGGTGAAGGTTTCCGTTCCCAGGCCTTGCGCCCAGGCTCTCACGTCATCAGGCTGGAAATCGTCAAGCGCTGCACGCAATCGGGACGAGGAAGAGCCGAAGCGGGTGGCAAAAACACCGTAGTCTTCCGAATGCGTGATGTTGAGGCCGGATTTTCCCGCCAGCAGAAACTTGCGCGCCACCGTCGGCATGCTGTCATAGATCGCGATGCGATGGCCGAGCAGGGACAAGGTTTCTGCCGCCATCAACCCGGCCGGGCCGCCGCCGATGATTGCGATTTGGTTTCTGGTCATGCTCATCCGATGCCGCTTGCTATTGTTGTCTAAGGCCGGATAGGGGCCGAACGCAAGATTGTCGCCGTCCTAGTCCAATCTCACTGTTGTTCAGACGAGTTACGGCAGCGCCGGAAATCCCACGTTTCCTCTCGGTATCCTTCGCTATATCCACATTTAAATCGATATAACCATATGGTTACTATTGCCTTCGATTCACCGGGGGCTGTCAACTTATGCGATGATCGGTTACTTATCGGCGCGAGGGTGGGCCGCATAAGCCTTACGAAATGCCGCCGGGAGCCATGATGTCAGAAGCCAAGACCGTGAAGCGTAGCGCAAGGAATGCAGGCCTTGCGAATGCAGAGAAAACACCCTCGCGCGCAGCTTCGGAACGGCCCCGTCTCAGGGATGCGGAACGCACCAGCAAGGCAATTTTGGCGGCTGCGACCAAGGAATTTGCCGAGCGCGGCTATGGCGGCGCTCGCGTCGATGCCATCGCCGAACGGGCGAAAATCAACAAGCGGATGCTCTATCACTATTTCGGCGGCAAGGATGCGCTCTACGTCGCCGTTCTGGAAGGCAGCTATATCGCGATCCGTTCGGCGGAAGCACGGCTCGATCTCTCGCATCGCTCGCCTGCCGACGGCATGCGGGAGCTGGTCGTCTTCACCTGGCAATATTTTCTGGATCACCCGGAATTCCTGGGGATTCTCAGCACGGAAAACATGCATAAGGCCCGCTTCCTGAAGCGTTCGGCGCGCATTTTCGAGCTGCACTCGCCGCTGGTGTCGGAGATATCCGGCCTGCTTGATCGCGGTGTGGCGACGGGCGTATTCCGCAGCGGCTGCGATCCGGTGAAGATCTATATGAGCATTGCGGCCCTCGGCTCGTTCTTCCTCACGAACCGCTGGACGCTCTCGACGATCTTCCGTCGGAACCTCTCTGACAAGAGTGAGATCGACGCCTGGGGCGAGCATATCGTCGATGTGATTTTCGCCTATCTGCGTCCCTGAAATCCCCGGAGCCACGAGCTCAGCAACGGCAGATGATTGCCGTCGCGGCCATTGACGATGGCCGTTGACAGCATCGGCTCGCCGTGTCAGTTATGTAACTATATAGTTATTTACGGGAGGAAGAAACTCATGGCAACGAAGCCGATCGGCATCATCATGCACGGCATTACCGGCCGTATGGGCTATAACCAGCATCTCGTGCGTTCCATCCTGGCGATCCGCGAGCAGGGCGGCGTTCTTCTGTCGAACGGCGACCGGCTGATGCCGGAGCCGCTGCTTGTCGGCCGCAATGCCGAGAAGATCGAGGCGATCGCCCGCAAGCATGGTCTTTCGAAGACCACGACCGATCTCGATGCCGCTCTTGCCGATCCCAACAATACGATCTTCTTCGATGCCGGTTCGACGCAGATGCGCGTCGAGCTTCTCGAAAAGGCGATTGCCGCCGGCAAGCATGTCTATTGCGAAAAGCCGATCTCCGAGACGCTGGAGGAGGCGCTCTCGGTTGCTGCTTCCGCCGAGCGTCGCGGCGTCAAGAACGGCGTCGTCCAGGACAAGCTCTTCCTGCCGGGCTTGCGCAAGATCGCCATGCTGCGCGACAGCGGCTTCTTCGGCAAGATTCTCTCCGTGCGGGGCGAATTCGGTTACTGGGTCTTCGAAGGCGATTGGGGGGTGAAGGCACAGCGTCCGTCCTGGAACTACCGCAAAAAGGATGGCGGCGGCATGATCCTCGATATGCTGCCGCATTGGCGCTATGTGCTCGATAATCTCTTTGGTGAGGTCAGGTCGGTCAGCTGCCTCGGCGCGACGCATATTCCAAGCCGCGTCGATGAGAACGGTAACATCTATGTTGCCGATGCCGACGATGCCGCCTATGCAACCTTCGAGCTCGAAGGTGGCGTTATCGCGCATATCAACTCCTCTTGGGCGGTCAGGGTTCGCCGCGACGATCTCGTTACCTTCCAGGTCGACGGTACCCATGGATCGGCCGTCTGCGGTCTGATGCGCTGCTGGACGCAGCATCGCGTCAATACGCCGAAGCCTGTCTGGAACCCGGATCAGCCGCAGCCGATCAATTTCTTCGACACCTGGGAAGAGGTACCCGACACGCAGGCCTTCGACAATGGCTTCAAGGCGCAATGGGAGCAGTTCCTGTGCCATGTGGCCGAGGATGCGCCGTGGAAGTTCACGCTGCGCGAGGGTGCCAAGGGCGTGCAGCTGGCAGAGCTGGCACAGAAGAGCTGGGCGGAGCGTCGCTGGGTCGACGTTCCCTCTCTTTCGGCCCGCTAGGAGGCTGATCTCATGGAGAGAAGCCTTCACTTGCCAAGGGCGGACGGCACGATCGCGGCCTTCACGCCCGTCAACGAGCCGTTGATCGCGCCTGTGAAACCGGCGGGCGGCCATCACTTCAATCGCGTCGCCTATGCTGCCGCGCATGTCGTGGTCGATGCGCTTGCGGACAACGATCCCTGGCTTGACCGCAATATCGACTGGGAACGCACGATCGCCTTCCGCGAATATCTCTGGGGCCTCGGCCTCGGCGTAGCGGAAGCGATGGATACCGCACAGCGCGGCATGGGGCTCGACTGGAGCGGCGCAAAAGAGCTGATTGCGCATGCGCAGTCGGCCGCTCGCGGACGGCCGGATGCGGTGATCGCCTATGGCGCCGGCACGGATCACCTCCAGCCCGGTCCCGATGTCACGATCGATGACGTCATCTGCGCTTACGAGGAACAAGTGGCCTATGTGGAGGGGCAGGGCGGGCGCGTCATTCTCATGGCAAGCCGGGCGCTTGCCGCTGCCGCCAAGAGCCCGGATGATTATATCCGTGTCTACGACCGCATCCTCGGTCAGGTCAAAGAGCCCGTTATCATTCACTGGCTCGGCTCGATGTTCGATCCGGCGCTGGCAGGCTACTGGGGGTCGGCTGATGACATGCGGGCCATGGAGACCGCGACCGCGATCATCAACCAGAATGCGGCCAAGGTCGATGGCGTGAAGATTTCGCTGCTGTCGGCGGAGAAGGAAATCATCATGCGCCGCCGGCTCGATCCATCGGTCAAGATGTATACCGGCGACGATTTCAACTATGCGGAACTGATCGCCGGCGACGACCAGGGCCATTCGCATGCCTTGCTCGGCATCTTCGATGCCATTGCACCGGCGGCGAGCGCGGCTCTCGCAAAGCTCGCTCAGAACGACCTCGACGCCTTCCACGAGATCCTTACGCCGACCGTCCCGCTGTCACGCCATATCTTCAAGGCGCCGACGCGGTTCTACAAAACCGGCGTCGTCTTCCTCGCCTATCTCAACGGCTTCCAGGATCATTTTCAGATGCTCGGCGGCCAGCAGAGCGCCCGCTCCATCCAGCATCTTTCGGAGCTTTTCCGTCTGGCGGACACGGCACGCGTGCTGCGTGACCCGGATCTCGCCGTCTATCGCATGAAGACGATCCTTGCCACCGTCGGCATCGACTAACGACAAGATCGGGGAGGATCATCACGATGGCCATAGAGGGTCTGTCCATCAATCTGGCAACGGTGCGCCAGCAATATGACATGCGCCAGGCGGTCGAAGCGTGCCTGAAGCAGGATATCGTAGCGATCGCGCCCTGGCGCGATCAGGTGCACAACATCGGGCTTTCCGAAGCCGCCCGCATCGTCGCCGACAACAGGCTGAAAGTCACCGGGCTTTGCCGCGGCGGCATGTTTCCTGCCGCAAGCGCCGAGGGTAGGGCGGCTGCAATCGACGACAACAAGCGGGCGATCGACGAAGCAGCGGCGCTGAATGCCGATTGCCTCGTTCTCGTCGTTGGCGGTTTGCCGGAGAGATCGAAGGATATCGCTCATGCCCGCGAGATGGTAGCGGACGGTATCGCCGCGATTCTGCCGCATGCGCGCAGCTCCGGAATTCCGCTCGCGATCGAGCCGCTGCATCCGATGTATGCGGCTGATCGCGCCTGTGTGAACACGCTTGAGCAGGCGCTCGACATCTGCGATCTCCTGGGCGAAGGCATCGGTGTCGCGGTCGATGTCTACCATGTCTGGTGGGACCCGAAGCTTTATGAACAGATCGCGCGCGCCGGCGCCGGTGGCCGCATCCTGGCGCATCACATCTGTGACTGGCTGGTGCCGACTACGGACCTGCTGCTCGATCGCGGCATGATGGGGGATGGCGTCATCGACTTGAAGCGCATCCGCGCCGAGATCGAGAAGGCCGGTTTCTTCGGCTTGCAGGAGGTCGAGATCTTCTCTCAGAATAATTGGTGGAAGCGGCCGGGTGAGGAGGTTCTCTCCACCTGCATCGAGCGCTTCCGCACCGTTTGCTGAGTGGCTGCGGCCCGGGTAGCATCTCCAATAAAAAAGTCGGGCCAACAACAAGTGGCCCGGCTATCTTTCAAAGCGATAACGTCACGGCTTATTCGGCCGAAACGATCTTGCCGCCTTCCCACTTGTAGAGCGAGAAGCTCTGCGAGGTCAGGTCGCCCGTTTCGCCATAGGTGACCTTGCCGATGGCCGTGTCGATCGGTTCGCCCTTCTTCAGCGCAGCGCCGGCGGCTTCGGCATCATCTGCCTTGCCGGCTTTTTCGATACCGGCCTTCAGCACCTGCACGGCAGCATAGGCGTTCAGCGTGAAGGCTTCGGCCGGGATGTTGCGTGCCTTGAGGGCGGCAACGGCGCTCTGCGAATCCGGGTTCTTCAGCGCGTCAGACGCATTGGTGAAGAGCGTGCCGGCCGCGGAATCGTTGGCGATCGCCCAATATTCGGTGTTGGACAGGCCGTCGCCGCCGATGATCTGCGCCTTGACGGAGATGTCGTGCAGCTGGCGGGCCAGCAGACCTGCTTCCGGATGATAGCCGCCGAAATAGATCACTTCGACGCCGGCCTGCTTCAGCTTCGTCGTCAGCGCGCTGTAATCCTTTTCGCCGGGGGTCAGCGAGTCGTTGACGACTTCGGTGATACCGCCCTTGTTGATCGCTGCCTTGAAGGCATCGGCCAGGCCCTTGCCGTAGGCGCCCTTGTCGTTGAGGATGGCGATCTTCTTGTCCTTGAAGTTCTTCACCACATATTCGCCGGCAACGACGGCCTGCTGGTCATCGCGGCCGCAGGTGCGGAAGATGTTCGTCAGGCCGCGATTGGTCAGGTCCGGAGCGGTTGCGGTCGGCGTGACCATCAAGATGCCGTTTTCGGCAAGCGCGTCGGAAACTGGGATGGCAACGCCCGAGGTCACCGGGCCGACGACGAAGCGGATGCTGTCGCCGACGAAGCTGTTGGCGACGGATACGCCCTGCTTCGGATCGCCGGCGTCATCGCCGAGCTTCAGAACGAGCTTCTGGCCGAGAACGCCGCCGTTCTTGTTGATTTCTTCGATAGCGGTCTGCGCGCCGTTCTTGACCTGGTCGCCGTAAGCTGCGACCGGGCCGGTCAGCGGGGCGATGAGGCCGATGGTGATGTCCGCATGCGCGAGAGGTGCGAAGGCCAGCGAAGCGACGAAGGTCGCGGCCGTCAATGTCTTCAGACTCATGTTAGCTCTCCTTGGATAGGCGCGGCAGCGCCCTTTAAACCCGCCCGCAATCGCCTGTCTCGACGCGCAAACTGCCGTAAGGCGTTCTTTTGGAGAAGACAGAGCTGATATCGAAGCCGATGGGCGCTTTCGGACATTTTTTGATCTCGAAAGCGCTCATAAGGGTATTTTCTGTAGGAATATTGGGACGATTCCGCAAGAAAATAACCGTCGCGAAGACAATTTTGACGATCTTTTTGAATTTCTGTCGAGGGATGGTTGTTGTGCATCTGCTTCCAAAACCCGGGCGATATGGCGGTAAGGCGACGTGAATCTAAAAGTGGAAGTTTCGATGCCGCTGACCCACATAGGTAGCGGCGCCTGTCATGGCGTGGCCTATGCCGAGGAGATTGATGTCGCGTGAATGAGAATGACGGTTCAAAGACCTATTTCGACCTCTGGCGCCTGATCCCGGATGGCGATCCGGTCGTCACCCATTCCAGCCGGCTTTTTCCCGTGCGCCGTGACGGCGAGCCGGCGATGCTGAAGATCGCGGACGCGCCGGAGGAGAAATCGGGTGCCGAGCTCATGGTCTGGTGGAATGGCATTGGTGCTGCGCGCGTTCTCGAACATCAGGACCATGCTATCCTGCTCGAACGGGCAACAGGCAGCCTCTCACTTGCCGAGATGGCAAGGAATGGCGAGGACGACGAGGCAAGCCGGATCATCTGCAAGGCCGTCGCTGGGCTTCATGCCTCTCGCGGGGGCGGTTTGCCGCAATTGATTCCGCTTGTCCACCGGTTTCGTTCGCTCGAAACTATGGCCCACTGCGAAGGTGGCACTTTCGTACGGTCTGCTGTCACGGCCCGCAAACTACTGTCGGAACCCCGCGATGTCGTGGCGCTGCATGGCGACATCCATCACGGCAATATTCTTGACTTCGCAGAGCGCGGCTGGCTTGCGATCGATCCCAAGGGCCTCGTGGGCGAGCGCGGCTTTGATTACGCCAATCTCTTCTGCAATCCAGATAATGCAGTCGCCACGTCCCCCGGTCGTCTTGCCCGGCAAGTGACGGTCGTTGCCGAAGCAGCGGGAATGGAGCATGGGCGCCTGTTGCGATGGATCGTTGCCTGGGCCGGCCTTTCAGCAAGCTGGCTGATCGAAGATGGCGAGGACGAGCACGTCGAACTAGCGCTGCGCGTTGCCGAAATCGCGGCGGCAGAACTATCCGGGGCCGAGGCTTAAGAGCTTAATGCGTCGCGCCAGGCCTGCCGATAGCGGATCAACCCGGCCAGTTCGGCGCGAACCGGCGAGTTTTCCGCTGTTGTCGCGGGGCGGATGCCCGTCAGTAACGCTGCCCCCTGGCTGGTGCCTGTCGAGCCCGCCAGCGCAATAACGTCGCTGTTCGTCAAAGCGGACAGGGCTTTGAGATAGGCGCTGTTGAGCGCGAAGGGGCCTTCGACGAAAATCGGTCCTCTGGCGCCGATCAAGCTGAGGCAGGCTTCCGTCATCAGCGCGAGATAGAGGCTGACAGCGGCAAGGCGCTCGGCATTGCTCGCGGCGCTATCTGCGATCCAGCGCCGCTTGCTGCCGGGAAAGGGACCCGATCCTTCAACGACGTTGGGTAAAAGCATGAGGCCCTTGTTGATCGCCGGCTCCAAGGCGGCTTCGATCGCCTCGGGCGCCGCCGTGCCTATTTCGGCAGCCAGAAGCTCGAATTCGCGGCCTCCCATGAAACGGGCTGATGGCACGGCGCGGCCATAGGCATCGACGTTGGCAAGCGCATCGCGCCTGGAATCAAGATGATCGAGATCGCCGCCCACGCCGAAACTGATCACCCAGGTTCCCGTCGAGACGACGGCAAAGGGGGCTTCGTTTTCGATCAGATGCGGCAGCAGCGAGGCGTTGGAGTCGTGAATGCCGCAATAGACCGGCACCGGTTTCGTGAGACCCATATCCGCAGCAAGTGCCGGCAGGACCGGTCCAAGCGCGTCGAAAGCCGAACGGACTGGCGCCATCAGCCCGCGGATGCCAAGCGTGTCGACCAGAGACGAATAGCTTTGCGTCGTCGGGTTCCAGAGATCGGTATGGCAACCGAGCGAGGTCACCTCGTTGGCGGCGATACCGGTCAATCGGAAAGCCCAATATTGCGGATAGGTCAGGATCGTCGCGACACGGGCGAAATCGGCCCGAAAGGTGCTTTTTAGATAGTGGATTTGCGCGCCGACATTAAGGCCAACCGACAATCCGGGTGAAAACGTCTCAGTAAACTTGGGGCGCAACTGATTGTAGGCGTTCTGAACGGTTTGGGGATAGCCATGCTCATAGTCGAGAACCGGCATGGCGAGGTTGCCATCGGCTGAAAGCATCGCCATACATGCACCATGCGTCGTGATCGAAATGGCATCGAATCCAGGCGTGCGGGCAAAACCTTTGAGAGCCGAAATGATGAAATCCCACAGGCCCTCGATATCGTAATGTGGGTAAGGACCCGACTTCAGGACGCTGTTTGCGGTTCTGACGACGGCGATCTCTCTGCCTGTGCCAGCATCAAGCACCACCACCTTGGCGTTGGTCTTGCCGATGTCGATGACGGCGATGTGACGGTAGGCTGTCTCGTTGCTCATGGCAGATGGAAGACCGTGACCAGATCGCTCTGAATGGGCGAATTGTCTGGATTGGTCGCCATGATATCGGCCATATGCGCCCACCATTTCTTCATGACGGGATGTTCGGGCAGACTCGCCATCGAATGATCCTTCGGCCGTGTCAGCACGCCGAAAAGCGTGTTCGTGTCGCGATCGAGATGGATGGAATAATCGCTGACGCCGGCCTGATGCAGCAGATCCACCAGCTCGGGCCAGATTTCATCATGCCGCTTCCGGTATTCTGCCTCCATGCCTGGATTGAGCGTCATCTTGAAGGCGTGGCGTTCGAGAGCAGCGGTCATTTGGAACTCATGGTCCTGATGCGGCGGGCGACGATCGGCAGCGCGATGGTGATGATGAGGAGGAGACCGATGAAGATCGACATGACGATGCCCGGGACGTTCAGCAGGCCGAGGCCGAATGTAACCAACCCCATGACGAAGGCGGCGATGACGACACCGCCGATCGTCCCAGAGCCGCCGAGGATCGATACGCCTCCGAGCACGACCATGGTGACCACCTCCAGCTCCCAGCCGAGCGCGATCGAAGGACGTGTCGAGCCAAGGCGCGAGGTGAGGCAGACGGCGGCAATGCCGCTCATGATGCCGGTCAGGAGGAACAGGATGAATTTGACCCGTTCGACCGGAATGCCGGAGAAACGCGCGGCAAAATCATTGTTGCCGATCGTATAGACCTGACGGCCGAAATTCGTCGCATGCAGCAGGATCGCAAAGGTGATCGCGAGCACGATGAAGAGCACGAATTCGAACGAGAAGACCCAGACAACATAGCCCTGGCCGAAATAGGCAAAGCTATCCGGATAGTTGCCGTAAGCCTTATCGCCGAGAACGATATAGGAAATGCCGCGAAACAGGCTCATCGTGCCGATGGTGACGACGATCGACGGCAGCTTCAGCACCGAAACCAGGAAGCCGTTGAAGATGCCGCAGACCAGGCCGACGCCGATACCGATCGCGACGAGACCGGGCGTATCGACGCCCAGTTGCGCCGCGGCCCCCATCGCCGTCGACGCCAGCGCGATGATGGCTGCGACAGACAAGTCGATTTCGCCCGATATGACGAGCAGCGCCATGGCAAAGGCGATCATCGCCTTTTCGGTGAAATTGAAGGTCGCGTCCGAGAGGTTGAAGGGATCCAGGAAATAGGGCGAGGCCAGCGAATTGAAGATAAAGATCGCGATCGCGACGCCGAAGAGCAGCGTTTCCCAGCTCGACAAGATGCGTTTGAAAGGAGTGCCGAGGCGATCCGGAATGACGCGCTTTTCCGCCGTTGCCGTTTGCGAACCGTTGCTCATGCGTGTGCTCCCTGGCTGGCGGTGTCCTTTGCTGCCTGATCGCGCAGGATGATGCGGCCGCGGTTGCGTTCACGCCGGGCGTTGAAGACGACGGCAAGGATGATGACGGTGCCTGAGATCGCCATCTGCGTGAACGGCGAGATGCCAATGACCGGGAGCGCATTCTTGATGACGCCGAGGAAGAGGGCGCCCAACACGGCGCCGGCGACGGAACCGACGCCGCCTGCAATCGAAATGCCGCCGATGACACAGGCCGCCACGCTATCGAGTTCGAAGCCGTTGGCGATATCGACATAGGCCACCGCATAGCGCGAGACCCAGAGATAGCCGCTGAGGCCGGCAAGCGCGCCGGACAGAACGAAGGCGAGGAAGCGGGTCCAGCCGACGTCGATGCCGGCATAGACGGCGGCCACCGGATTGCCGCCGCTCGCATAGGCCGAGCGGCCGAACTGGGTGTAGTGCAGCACCAGATACATCATCAGCACGATCGCGATGCCGATCCAGGCAAGCACGGGCAGGCCGAGAAGCGGCGTGCGCGGCACGTTCAGGAAGACCGGCGTGAACTGATGCGCATTGACCCAGGCGCCGCCCGATAGCACGAATGCCATGCCGCGATAGATCGTCAGGGTGCCGAGCGTGACGACGATCGGCGGGATTTCGAGCGCCCAGACGAGATAACCGTTGATGGCGCCGAGAGCCGCGCCCATCAGGATTGCCATTAAGACGAGCGCGATCAGCGGAATATCGGGATAGGCCGCGTTCAGCATCGCAACCGCCATGCCCGTCAAGGCCAGATTGGCGGCGACGGACAGATCGATCGATTTGGTCAGGATGACTGTCATCTGGGCAAGAGCCAGAATGATGAGGATCGAGGTGTCGTTGAAGATATTGGCGAGATTGGCGGGCTCGGCAAAGCCGGCCGCACGCGTTGCGAAGCCGGCGATCATCACGGCGATGATGATGGCGAGCAGTGTTTCGCGCTTTTTGAGGATGCGTGGCATCCGGCTCTCCTTATGCATTTCCCGTGGCGGCGCGCACCAAGATTTCCGGCGTCAGCCCGTCGCGCTCGAACAGGCCCGCGGAAAGACCTTCCTTCATGACCAGCACGCGATCCGCCATGCCGAGAATCTCGGGCAGTTCGGAGGAGATCATGATGATGCTGAGGCCTTCGGCCGCCAGCTCGCTGATGAAACCGTGGACGGCTGCCTTCGAGCCGATATCGATGCCTTTGGTGGGCTCGTCGAGAATGATGATCTTCGGCTGCGTCGCGAGCCACTTGCCGATGACCACCTTCTGCTGGTTGCCGCCAGAGAGCGTTCCCACCGGCACGGAAAGGGCAGCTGCGCGCAGATCGAGCCGTTCGGCATATTTACGGGCGAGAGCGAATTCGTTGGCCGCCTTCAGGAACCCCTTGCGCGAGGTGCGTCCGAGCGAGGGCAGCGACATGTTCTGATAGATCGGCATCGGCAGCGCCAGACCGTGGCGGCCGCGTTCTTCCGGCACATAGACGATGCCGGCGTGAATGGCATCTTGAGGCGAGTGCACCTGGATTTCACGTCCGTCGAGCGTCAGGCGCCCGGAGAGCGGCTTGGTGATGCCGAACAGCGATTGACAAAGCTCGGAACGTCCGGCGCCGATCAGGCCGTAGACCCCAAGGATCTCGCCGCGCCTGAGCTTGAAGGAAATGTCGCGGAACTCCGTCCGATGACAGTATTTCTCGACTTCGAGAACGGTATCGCCGAGCGATACGTCAACCTTGGGAAATGCGTTGCCGACATCGCGTCCGACCATCATACGGACGATCTCGTCCTGCGGCGTCGCTTTCAGCTCGCCATGACCAACGGCACGGCCATCGCGAAAGACGACGAAATTGTCTGCGATCTCATAGAGCTCGTCGAATTTGTGGCTGATGAACAGGATCGCCTTGCCCCTTGCCTTCAACCCTTCGACGATGCGGAAGAGATCATCGATCTCCTTGCGGGAAAGGGCGGCGGTGGGTTCGTCCATGATGACGATGCGGGCCTCGATCGACAGAGCGCGCGCGATTGCCACAAGATGGCGCTGCGCGATGGAGAGGTCTTTCAATCGGGTCGTGGGATCGATGGCGCTTTCCAGCGATTGCAGAAGTTCCCTCGAGCGGCTGTTCATCGTCTTCCAGTCGATGGTGCGCCAGGACGTGCGCGGCGCATGACCGAGAAAGATGTTTTCGGCAACAGTCAGCTCGTCGAAGAGCACCGTTTCCTGATGAATGGCCGTGACGCCGGCATCGATGGCCGCCTGCGCACTGGCGAAAGCCGTTGGTTTGCCGTCGACAAGAATCTCGCCTTCGTTCGGGCGATAGATACCTGTTAGAATTTTTACGAGTGTCGATTTGCCCGCACCGTTCTCGCCGATCAGGGCTGTGACCTTGCCGGGATAAAGCGAAATGCTGACGCCATCCAGCGCTTTCACGCCGGGAAAGATCTGGGAAATGCCGCGCATTTCCAGAATGGCCTGATTGTTCGCGGCTGGCGCGTCCGCGATGGAGCGTTGAAGGACTGTGGTCATCAGCAATGTACCGGATCAGTGAAACCAGGTCCGGCGGCTAGCGCCGCCGGAGAGCTGCGAGTTCGATTTTCGATCAGAAAACCTTGGAGAACTGATCGATGTTCGAAGCGTTGTAGACGAACGGATCGGCCATGGCGGCTTCGCCGTTTTCGCCGACCTTGATCTTGCCCATGCGGCCGGCATTGATCTCGCTGCCCGGCTTGCCATCGGTCTCGCCCTTGACGAGGCGATAGGCGATCTGCGTTGCGGAATAGCCGAGATCGATGGGGTTCCAGATCGCAAATTCCTTCGTCGCGCCTGATTTGATCGCGCCAGCCATTTCGGACGGCAGGCCGAGACCGGTCACATAGACCTTACCGATCTTGCCGGCGTCCTTGACGGCCTGCGAAGCGGCAAGCACGCCGACCGTCGTCGGGGCGACGATGACCTTGACTTCGGGATGTGAGGTCAGGAGGCCCTGGGCTTCACGATAGCTCTTGTCCGAGAGATCGTCGCCATAGACTGTTGTCACCAGATTGAGGCCTGGGAAGTCCTTGAGCTGCTTCTTCATCTCGCCGATCCAGATATTCTGGTTGGTCGAGGTGGTTGTTGCCGACAGGATGGCGAAGTCGCCCTTGCCGCCGTCGAGATGATCCTTGGCGAGTGTCAAGCACATCTTGCCGATGAGCTCGTTGGACGAGGGGTTCAGCTGCAGAATGCGGCCGGCCTTGGCGACGCCGGAATCCCAGGAGATGACCTTGATGCCACGCTGTGCGGCCTTCTTAAGCGCAGGGACGACTGCATCTGGGTCATTGGCCGAAATCGCGATGGCATCGACGCCTTGTGCAATCAGCGAGTTGATCACCTCGATCTGGCCTTCTGCCGTGGTCGAAGTCGGGCCGGTGTAGATCACCTGCACGCCGCCGAGATCCTTGGCTGCTTCCTGGGCGCCCTTGTTGGCCGCCTCGAAGAAGCCGTTGCCCAGCGACTTCACCACGAGACCGATCTTGACGTCCTTTGCACTTGCCGCGCCGGCCATCAGTGTCGCGGCGAGCGCGACGCCGATCGCCAGTTTCTTTGCTATATTCATGTCACTTCCTCCCAAAGTTAATAGGCATGCTCACCCCATTTCGGCCGCGCGTCTCACGCGACCGACGGGGAATCCTCCTCCTCGGCCTGAGCCGAAACATTTGCAATAATGAGCGAAATGCCCGCATCCTCGATCATCCGCACCGTCTCGGCAGTAACGCCGTCATCGGTAATGATGGTCGAGACCTGTTCGAGCGGACAAAGGATCAGGCTGGAGCGCTGGCGGAATTTGCTCGAATCCACCATGACGACGAGCTCGTCGGCCTGGCGCATCAGCTTCTGCTCGCTCTGGATGACCAGCGCGTCGGCTTCCATGACGCCGAGCGGGCCGACGCCCTGCGCACCGACGAACATGCGCTGAGCATAAAAATTCCGGATCGTATCGTTGTCAAAGGGCGAGAGGATCAGGCTTTGTTCGCGATAGATCGCGCCACCCGGCACCGTCACGTTGTTCTTCGAATGTTTGACCAGATGTTCGGCGATGGCGAAGGAGTTGGTCATCACCTGCAGCCGGAAGGCCGAGATATAATGCACGAGCTGGAACGTGGTCGTGCCGCCATTGATGATAATGGCGTCGCCGGGGTTGCAGAGTTCGGCGGCCTTGCGCGCAATTGCGCGTTTCCTATCGATATTGACGGCTTCGGATACACGGAACGGCCGCGCTGCAAGATTGCCGAGCTGTGGGGGATGGATCGATTCCGCGCCGCCACGCACGCGCCGGATCTTTCCCTGGACGTGCAGGGCAGCGATATCACGGCGTATCGTCGCTTCCGAAGCCTCGGTCAGCTCGGAAATATCCTGAATCGTCACGACAGACTTTTCCTGTACGGCGCTCAGAATAATGCGATGGCGTTCGCGTTCGTGCATTGGCTCCTCCTTGTCGGCGGTTATTTCGCAAATATGGCAATGTGTCAATCACAATCGATCATAAACTTTCATATTGCATCGCAACATTATCGAATTTGATCGTTTTCGATTGACAGGGTGACTATATGTGAGCGATACCCTGCTCACAAAGGGCGGTTCCAATCGTAACGCGATCCGCCTGCAGGACTTGATTTTCAAGGGAGGATGACATGGCGGCTGGCGTTCAGCTTCTGAAAAACCGTTGGGATGATACATATGCTGCCGGCCTGGATGAGCCGGGCAAGCTGCTTTATCGGTCGAATCTGCTCGGTGCCGACAAGCGTATCACCAACTATGGTGGCGGCAACACGTCGGCCAAGGTCATGGAAACCGATCCGCTCTCCGGCCAAAAGGTCAAGGTGCTCTGGGTCAAGGGCTCCGGCGGCGATGTCGGCACCATCAAGCTCGATGGCTTCGCGACGCTTTACCAGGACAAGCTCGACAGCCTGAAAAACATCTATCAAGGCGTTGCTGATGAGGATCGCATGGTCGGCTTCCTGCCGCATTGCACCTTCAATCTCAATGCTCGCGCGGCTTCGATCGATACGCCGCTGCATGGTTTCGTGCCGTTCACCCATGTCGACCACATGCATCCGGATGCCATCATCGCCATCGCCGCCTCGAAGAACTCGCGCGAACTGACACGCGAGATCTTCGGTGACGATATCGGCTGGCTCCCCTGGCGCCGCCCCGGCTTCCAGCTCGGTCTCGATCTCGAAGCCTTCGTCAAGGCGCATCCGAATGCCAAGGGCGTCGTGCTCGAAAGCCATGGCCTTTTCACCTGGGCCAACGACGCCAAGGAATGCTACGAGCTGACGCTTGCCATTATCAACAAGGCGATCGAATGGTTCGCCGCCAAGACGGAAGGCAAGACCATTTTCGGCGGCGCAGTTGTCGAAAGCCTGCCGCAGGCGGAGCGTCGCGCCATCGCCGCCCGGCTGATGCCTGAGATCCGTGGTCGCATCGGCAAGGCCGAACGCAAGCTCGGCGATTTCGACGATCAGGATGCGGTGCTCGAATTCGTCAACTCGAAGAACCTTCGCCCGCTCGGCGCGCTGGGCACCAGCTGCCCGGATCACTTCCTGCGCACCAAGATCCGACCGCTGATCGTCGATTTCGATCCGGCCAAGCCCGATGTGGATGCCGTGATCGCCGGTCTCGACAAGGCGCTGGAAGACTATCGCGCCGACTACGCGCGTTACTATAATGATTGCAAGCATGACAATTCGCCTGCCATGCGCGATCCGAACCCGGTGATCTTCCTCGTGCCCGGCGTCGGCATGCTCTCCTTTGCCCGCGACAAGGCGACTGCCCGCATTGCCGGCGAGTTCTATGTCAATGCCATCAATGTCATGCGCGGCGCATCCACCGTTTCGGAATATCAGGGGCTGCCGGAGCAAGAAGCCTTCGATATCGAATACTGGCTGCTGGAAGAGGCAAAGCTGCAGCGCATGCCGAAGCCGAAGAGCCTTGCCGGCAAGGTCGCCTTTGTTACCGGCGGCGCCGGCGGCATCGGCCGCGCCACGGCAGCGCGCCTCGTGGGGGAGGGCGCTTGTGTCGTTCTGGCTGACATCGACCAGGCGGCACTTGAGAGTACGCAGGCCGATTTCGCCAAGCGATATGGGGCCGATGCCGTACGCAGCGTCAAGCTCGACGTGACAAAGGAAGATGCCGTCATCTCCTCCTTTGCCGAGGCTTGTGTCGAATTCGGCGGCGTCGACATTCTTGTATCGAATGCCGGCATCGCTTCGTCCGCGCCGATTGAAAGCACCGAGCTTTCGATGTGGAACCGCAATATCGATATCCTCGCGACCGGCTATTTCCTCGTCTCGCGTGAAGCTTTCCGGCTGTTCCGCCGCCAGAATCTCGGGGGCAACGTTGTCTTTGTCGCATCGAAGAACGGTCTGGCCTCCTCGCCGAATGCCGCCGCCTATTGCACGGCAAAGGCAGCGGAGATCCATCTCGCTCGCTGCCTGGCGCTGGAGGGTGCAGAAGCCGGCATCCGCGTCAATACCGTCAATCCCGATGCCGTCCTTCGCGGCTCGAAGATCTGGAACGGTGAATGGCGCGAGCAGCGCGCCGCCTCCTCGAAGATCGAGGTGGACGATCTGGAGGAACATTACCGCAAGCGCTCGATGCTGAAGCTGAATGTGTTCCCCGAGGATATTGCCGAGGCGATCTATTTCCTGGCCTCGGATCTTTCCGCCAAATCGACTGGCAATATCATCAACGTCGACGCCGGCAACGCGCAGAGCTTCACGCGGTAGTTAGCTACATTTTTCCTTCTCCCCAGCGGGGAGAAGGTGGCCCGAAGGGTCGGATGAGGGGGCGCTGCAAATGCGGTTCTATCTTTCGCTTACGCTCAAGATGTGAATCGCTATGCTCTTCACTCCCCCCTCATCTGCCCGTTGGGCATCTTCTCCCCGCCGGGGAGAAGAGGGAACAGCCAGTCGAGAGGCTGTAACATTTCGAATGACGTACATGGGAGGAAAGAATGGCCGAGTTTAGAATTGCGCCGGATCTGGTCGCCGCCGAAAACGACAAGCGCGCCGCCGCGCTGAAGTCCGATTATGAGGCGCTCGGCGCCGCGCTCGCCCGCCGCGGCGTCGATATCGAAGCCGTCACCAAAAAGGTTTCCGAATTCTTCGTCGCCGTCCCGTCCTGGGGCGTCGGCACCGGCGGCACGCGCTTTGCCCGCTTCCCCGGCACCGGCGAGCCGCGCGGCATCTTCGACAAGCTCGACGATTGCGCCGTCATTCAGCAGCTGACGCGGGCAACGCCAAGGGTTTCGCTGCATATCCCCTGGGATAAGGCCGATCCGAGGGAATTGAAGGCGAAGGGCGATGCGCTTGGCCTCGGCTTCGACGCCATGAACTCCAACACATTCTCCGATGCGCCCGGTCAGGCTCATTCCTACAAGTTCGGCTCGCTCAGCCATGTCGATGCTGCGACCCGCGCCCAGGCTGTAGAACACAACATCGAATGCATCGAAATCGGCAAGGCCATTGGCTCGAAGGCGCTGACCGTCTGGATCGGCGACGGCTCGAACTTCCCCGGCCAGACCAATTTCACCAAGGCGTTCGAGCGCTATCTCGCTGCCATGGCCGATATCTACAAGGCGCTTCCTGACGATTGGCGGCTGTTCTCCGAGCACAAGATGTACGAGCCGGCCTTCTATTCGACGGTCGTTCAGGATTGGGGCACCAACTATCTGATCGCGCAAACCCTCGGCCCGAAGGCGCAGTGCCTCGTCGATCTCGGTCACCACGCGCCGAATACCAATATCGAGATGATCGTCGCGCGCCTCATCCAGTTCGGCAAGCTCGGCGGCTTCCACTTCAACGACTCGAAATATGGCGATGACGATCTGGACGCCGGTGCGATCGAGCCCTACCGCCTGTTCCTCGTCTTCAACGAGCTGGTCGATGCCGAACGGCGCGGCGTGAACGACTTCAATCCGGCGCATATGATCGATCAGTCACATAACGTCACGGACCCGATCGAAAGCCTGATTTCAAGCGCCAACGAGATTCGCCGCGCTTACGCGCAGGCGCTGATCGTCGATCGCAACGCACTCGGCGACTATCAGGATGCCAATGATGCCCTGATGGCATCGGAAACGCTGAAGCGAGCCTATCGCGCCGATGTCGAGCCGATCCTGGCTGAAGCACGCCGCCGCGCCGGCGGCGCCATCGATCCGGTCGCGACCTACAGGGCGAGCGGCCATCGCCGCAAGGTGGCCGCCGAGCGTCCGGCTTCCGTTGCTGGCGGTGGCGGGATCATCTGAGATTATCGGGCGCTGGCGGACAATCGTGCCGGCGCCCGATGCCTATTGCGCCTGCCTTAATTGCTGGAGTTCGGCCTCTCGCCAGACGGACCAGCGACGCCGCAATTCTCCTGGCCGCAGGCCATAGTTTTCGTCGAGCATGTCGGCTTCGATAATCCGCTCCGTGCGGAAATGCCGGAAGCCCTGGCGCAGCTCGCACCATGCCACCAGAATGCGGCTCGTGTCGGAATAGCCGAGGACAACCGGCCACACCGTCCTTGCGGTTTCCTCGCCCATTTCGGTGCGGTAGCGCAGCTGGAGTTTTCGCCCCTCCCGGACCGCTGCCCGCAGCATCGATGGGTCGATGTTCTCCCCTTCCGTTTCTTGGATGACGGGTTTGGCGCCCACGCTCGGCTCGAGGATGAACGGGCGCAAATGTGCAGGCACGATGGCGGTGATCTTGGCAACCACGTCGCGCGCGGCATTGGCAAGGGCCTTGTCGGCACGGCCCGCAACCCATTGTGCTCCGAGGACGACGGCCTCGATCTCCTCGGGCGTCAGCATGAGCGGCGGCATTTCGTAGCCCAGTGAGAGGAGATATCCGAAGCCGGCCTCACCTTCGATCGGCACGCGCTGGCCCATCAGATCGGCAATGTCGCGATAGACCGTGCGCTTCGAGATTTCGAGTTCATCCGCCAGCGCGGCAGCAGTTACCGGCCGGCTCGACCGGCGCAATATCTGTATGATCTGAAACAAACGGTCGGCGCGACGCATTCCTGCTGACTCCTGCTGCCAGTATGGTGGCAACAGCCTTATGCAACAAGAGCCTTCGAGCCGCCAGCGACATAGCGAGCGGGACTTTCGAAGGAGCATTCGATGAAACTAGCATCCACACGTCTGATCGCCTCAGACATCAAGAAGATGGTCGGCTTTTATGAGATGGTCACTGGTCACCCGGCCGAGTGGCTGGCGCCAGTCTTTGCAGAGATCGTCACCCCCTCGGCGACGCTCGCGATCGGAAGCGCCGAGACCGTCGCCCTGTTCAAGGAGGGCAGCGCCGAACCCTGCGCCAATCGCTCGGTCATCATCGAATTCCAGGTCGACGATGTCGATGCCGAATTCGCAAGGTTGAAGGACAAGGTGGCGGTCGTGCACGAACCGAAGCTGATGCCATGGGGCAACCGGGCAGGACAGATCCGGGATCCCGAGGGGACGCTCATCAGCCTTTACACGCCTGTCACGGATTTTGCGAAACAGCGTTTTGCCGGGCGTTGAGCGATAAGGAGCCGCCGAAATCTTGTGATCGGACGATGCCGTCTGCCTGACGGTATCGCTCGCCTTGAGTCACGCCTTAGTCGCCCGGTGAGCGCGGCTCACCGATCCAGATAGCTGCAAATTTGTCATGGTCGTCTGGCAGATTTGAAATCATCTTTCTGCACGGTAGCCGACCGCGGTCGAAGCCGTGCTTTGTCGATTTGTGTCCGTCGCATGTGCACTTTCGAGTGGCTCGGCAATGGGAATTGAGTATTGTCGATTGCAACGGCTCGCCGTGATTTGGCGGTTGAGGCGAGCTCCAAAATGGGGCCTGGTGTTGATAGGTGAGGAAAGACGATGACGACTGACATGAACGGTTTTGCCGGACGCCTGAAGCGCCGCGAGAATGGCGGCATGATCTCCGGCTGGGTCGGCATACCCGATCCAATGCTCGTCAACCATCTGGCTCAGGAAGACTTCGATACCATCGTGCTCGATATGCAGCATGGCATGTGGAACATGGAGTCTGCTGCCAACGGGATTGCCTATGTGCGCCTGGCTGGCAAGCCGGCGATTGCCCGCATTCCCGTCGGCGATTTTGCTTCTGCCTCGCGCCTTCTCGATGCCGGCGCCTCCGCCATCATCGCGCCAATGATCAATTCTGCCGATGATGCGCGCGCCTTGGTGCAAGCGACGAAGTATCCGCCGCTCGGCGAGCGGAGCTGGGGACCATCTCTGGCGCTCAATCATTTCGGCCTGCCGGCTGAAGATTATCTGCAGAGCGCCAACAGCCTGACCGCTACTATCGCCATGGTGGAAACCCGCATGGCGCTCGACGCCATCGACGAGATACTTGCAGTCGACGGTATCGACGGCATCTTCGTCGGCCCGTCCGATCTTTCGATCGCGCTTTCGAACGGCGCCCGCCTTGCACCCGATAGCGCCGCGATCGATCAGGCGCTTGCAACCGCGCTGGCACGCTGCCGCGCTCACGGCAAGGTCATTTGCGCCTTCGGTGGCGATGGCGCACGCGCTGGAGAATATCTGAAGCTCGGCCTCGATCTGGTCATCGCTGGCACGGAAACAGCGCAGTTGCGCGCCGGCGCACGCACGGCCATTCAGGCTGCGCGAAAAGGCTCTGATTCATAACCGGCTGGGACAAAAGCTGCCCGGAGTATCCCACGGGCAGCGGTGATTGCGCTAGAGCCGGATGATTTTAGGTCTGTTCGACCTAAAATCCGAATTCGTTCTAGTTCACCAGCTTTACATAGCAGGGCCGGTAGGTCTCCGTACCGCAGCCGCCACCGACGGCTTGTGCCGGCGTAATCGTGTTTTGGATGGCGATTGCCGCGAGCGCGACGGCGATGATTGTCAAAACAGTTTTGGTATATTTGTCCATGATCTTCTCCTAATAATAGAATGGCTGGCGGTATGCATCTTAAAATTGCCTTTCTGAATGCCAGCTGAATGCCTATGCTTAAGGTTGTGTCCTGATGTCATCCGACACCATCGGATCGACAGCCCAAAACAGGTACCCTCTTCGACTTTGATCGCACCCTGCGCTTGCATCGTTACCCGCCTCCGGGCATTCTCGCGCCGATATGGCGGAGCGGAATGATTTGTCGAAGGTGCAGGGATCGGCGGTAGGACGCGGCTTGCGTCGCGAAGTAGGTCAGCGCGTGACCTTGCGGACCGTGGCTACGGCTCTCGGTCTTTCGGTTACGACAGTCAGCCGTGCTCTCAAGGAAGGCCCGGAGGTCAATCGCGAGACCATCGAACTGGTCAAGCGCGTCGCGGGCGAGCTTGGCTATCGTCCGAATCTCGGCGGCATCAATCTGCGCACCGGTAAAACGCATGCCATCGGCATCGTGCTGCCTTTCGGGCGCGAGGGCGAGATGAACATTGTCGTTGCCTCGCTGATCGAAGGCGCTTCGCGCTATATGAAGGCACGAGGGTACCGAACGACAATCGTCCCGCAGCTCCAGGCAGATGATCCACTCGCGACGGTGCGCGATATCGTCGAGGAGGGATCGGTCGACGGCATCATCATTACGCACACGACCCCGCAGGACGATCGCGTCAAATATCTGCTCGAGGTCGGCATGCCCTTTGTCACCTTCGGGCGGACGGAGCTCTTGAGCGTTCATCCGAGCATCGATCTCGATCATGAAATGATCGGCGCGGAGGCTGCGCGTCTTCTGCTCGATGCCGGCCACCACAAGCCGCTGCTGGTCGCGCCCAGCCAGCAATTCACCTACAGCCTGCAATTCGTAAGGGGCTGGCGCAGGACTTTTGCCGAGCGTCACCTCGACGTGCCTGATGATGGCGTCCATTTCACCACGGCCACACCCGACAATGGTCGCGGGATGGCAAAGCATATTGCAGCGCAGAATCCCACGGCGACGGCCGCCTTCATCGCCAGCGAGGAGGCGGCTCTCGGTTTTCTTGCGGGCCTGCGCGATGCCGGGCGGCAGGCCGGCAAGGATTTCGCGCTGATTACCTATGGCGGCACGGCGCTGCCCGATTTCTTCAACCCGCCTTTGAGTACCTTCCACTATTCGAACCACGCCATAGGCGAGCGATTGGCCGCCTTCCTGCATCGGGCGATCGGCGGTGAAAATCCGGCCGATTTGCACGAAGTCGTCCGCGCCGCCTTCGTCGATCATCAAAGCCAGTTACGCCATGCCTGAAGAATGTTGCTGCTTGCAGGATGAGCAGATGCTGAGAAGATATTCGTAACGTTACGAATTTGCAGATTGAACGGTGTCGAGCATTCTTTTGGCGAAAAATAGCCGATTGACAGCCTCCATCTTTTCCATAATCGTAACGTTACGAATTGTCGATTTTGAGCGAGGAGGCTCATCGGCAAGGCACATTTGCTCAGGCGTGGAGGCCTCGCCGTGAGCGGCTCTACCATTGCAAGGGAGGATGACGTGAGCGACGGATCGCTTTTTTTCGGATCGCCTATTTGGACTTTCAATTGGAACCCGCCATATCAGGCGCCGTTGCGGCGGCTCGCCGCGACAGGCTGCAAGGGCTTTGAGCTCACCGCCTGGTCGGTGGATATGTTGAGCTACTACACGCCCGAAACCATCCGCGAGTTGAAGCAGATTGCTGATGGAGAGGGGCTGGTGCTAACCAACTTCTTCTTCAATCTACCCTTCAGCCGTGCCGCGGGCGCTGCCGTTTCGACGGTTGATCTCGAAGGCTACAAGCGCGGCATGGATGTCGCAGCAGCGATCGGCACGCCGATCGTCACCAGCATGACGCCCTATCCGTTTCAATCCGAGGTCAAGCCGATCCTGCAGAGGCCGATCTCGCAGGAGTGGGGCGCGGCGGTCGAACCGCAATGGGATTGGACGGGTGAATATGAAGCCGTGGTCGAGGGTTTTACCCGGGCTTGCGAGATTGCCGCCGCCGCGGGTCTCAAGGTCGCGATCGAGCCGCATCCCTATCGCTGGGTCAGCTCCGGTCAGGGCATGCTGCGGCTGATCGAGCGTACCGGTGCCGCCAATCTCGGCCTGAATTTCGATCCGAGCCATCTCTTTCCGGCCGGCGACATGCCGCATTACGTCGTTCTGGCGCTCGGCGATCGGATCTTCAATACGCATTTTTCCGATAATGAAGGGCACACCAACGCCCATTGGCGCCCCGGGCGCGGCAAGATCGATTGGAAGGCGATTTTCGCGGCACTCAAGACCATCGGCTATTCTGGCCCGATCACGCTGGAGCTGGAAGATGCGCCGGGTGCATCGCATTGGACCCATTTCCGCGAAGCGACGCCGGAATTCGACGACGAGATGCGGCGCGGCATGAACTATCTGCGCGCCGCCGCCGCCGAACTCGATATCACCATTTCCTAAAGGCAAGCCAATGAACAACGAACCCATGAAAGTCGGCATTGTCGGCGCCGGCAATATCAGCGCTACCTATGTCGCGACCCTCCATATGTTTGATTTCATTCGCGTGAAGTCTGTTTACGATCTTTATCAGGAGCCTGCCCGCAAGCTCGCCGAGCAGTTCGGTATAGAGGCCGTTGCGCTCGATACGATGCTTTCCGATCCGGAAATCGGCCTCATCATCAACCTGACGACGCCGGTCTCGCATTATGCCATCAGCAAGAAGGCGCTGCTTGCCGGCAAGCATGTCTATTCGGAGAAGCCGCTTGGCGTCTCCATGGCCGAGGCACAGGAGTTGATGGCGATCGCGCGAGCAGGGGACCTGCGGCTCGGTTGCGCTCCCGACACCTTCCTCGGCGGCGGTCACCAGTTGACACGGCGTTTGCTCGATGAAGGGCACATCGGCAAGACGATTTCGGCCACCGCCATGCTGCTGTTGCCTGGTCATGAGCATTGGCATCCCAACCCGGCCTTCTTCTACGGCCGCGGCGGCGGGCCGATGCTCGATGTCGGTCCGTACTACGTGACGAACCTCATCGCCTTGCTCGGCCCCGTGCGCGAGGTCTTCGGCACTGCGAAGATCACCCGCATCGAACGCACGGTGAAGACCGATCCGCGCCGAGGCGAGACGATCAAGGTACTGGTGCCGACCCATCTGACTGGTGTTATGGAGTTTCATAGCGGTGCGACTGTTACTATTGCCACCAGCTTCGATGTCATCAAGCACAAGCACAATCAGATCGAGCTTTACGGCTCGGAAGGCACTATGGTGACGCCGGATCCGAACAATTTCAGCGGCAAGGTCGAGATATTCCGCGACGGCGACGATGCGTGGAGGGAGATCCCCGTCGATCACCCTTATACGGAAGGTGTGCCAGGTCATCTCGGCCTGCGCGGATTGGGCGCGGCGGAGATGGTGGATTCCCTTCGCTCGGGACGGCAGCATCGGGTATCGTCGGAACTGGCTTTCCACGCCCTTGAGGTGATGACGGCATTCGAGCGTTCGGCGCAATCGCGTTCGGTGGTTGCAATCCACAGTAGTTGCGGTCGCCCCGATCCGATACCGCGCGCAATAAATGAGGGACGTTTCTCATTGAGTGCGCTATAGAGTTGAGAAAATGCGGTCCTTTTGGACTGCGGGCTTGACGAAGGGGCAATGCCTGAGGAAGCATTGCTCACTTGCTGCGGGGAACGGAGGCCCTGCCGCACGGTTTTGGAGGATCAGGAAATTCGGCATCCGATGTCTGGAGACGGCGGCGGCTGAAGAAAGGCGTTTAAAGAACGTCGTCAAAGGAGGAGGAACGTATGCGCAAATTGATGATGGCATTGGTCGGCGCCACGGCGCTGGTCGCGGCGAGCGTGACCGGCGCTCTAGCCGAAGGCAAGAAGGCCGAAGTTCTGCATTGGTGGACTTCGGGCGGTGAAGCCGCAGCCGTGAAGGAACTGGCCAAGGCCTTCAACGCTGCAGGCGGCGAATGGGTGGATACCGCGATTGCCGGCTCCGGCTCGACGGCTCGTCCGATCGGCATCAACCGCATCATCGGCGGCAATCCGCCGACGGCCATGCAGTTCAACACCGGCACGCAGATGAACGAACTGGCCCAGCAGGGCCTGCTGCGACCGCTCGACGACCTCGCCAAGGAGCAGGATTGGAAATCGGTTCTGACGCCATCTTTCTATCAGGCCATCCAGTTCCAGGATCATATCTACGGCGCTCCCATCAACGACCATGGCCAGAACTGGGTCTTCTATTCCAAGGCCGTCTTCACCAAGGCCGGCGTGACGGAAGAGCCGAAGACCTGGGATGAAATGTTTGCCGCGCTCGACAAGATCAAGGCCGCCGGCCTGATCCCGGTCGCCGTCGGCGGCCAGCCCTGGCAGCTGCAGTCGATGTTCAACGCCATCCTGCTCGGCGAAGGCGGCAAGGATCTCTATGCCAAGGTCTGGAAGGATCTCGACACGGATGCCGTCAAATCCGACAAGTTCAAGCATGTGGCGGAAGTCTTCGCCAAGCTGCGCAACTATCAGGATCCTGGCAGCCCGAACCGCGACTGGAACGTCGCGACCGGCATGCTGATCGACGGCAAGGCCGGCATCCAGTTCATGGGCGACTGGGCCAAGGGTGAATTCATCCATGCGGGCCTCGTCGCCGACAAGGATTTTGGCTGCATTCTCGGGCCTGGCGAATCCAACTTCATGATGGGCGGCGACATCTTCGTCTTCCCGGTCCTCAAGGATAAGACGGCGACCGACGCCCAGACCCTGCTCGCAACGGTCATCATGTCGAAGGAAGGCCAGCTTGCATTCAACTCCAAGAAGGGTTCGGTACCCGTGCGTCTCGACGTCGATACGTCGAAGCTCGACGCCTGCGCCCAGAAAGGCCTGAACGCGCTCAAGGATCCGAGCCGCCAGATCCTGGCGCCCGACGTGCTTACGGCTCAGGACATCGTCCAGACGGAACAGGATCTGGTCGCCCAATACTGGACAACGCCCAGCATGACGGCCGACCAGTTCGCCGAGCAGTTTGCGCAGGTGATTGAACAGGCGAAGTAAGCTTCGATCGACATCCATGCGGCGGCAGGCATCCCTGCCGCCGGCTTCCATGAATGCTGAGGAGGAGCGCGTCCATGAGTACCCCAGACACGAGTGCCGCCGCTGTGCCAGCGGCCGCCACGCCTGCGAGCGTCAGCCGCAGGAAGATTCATTTTTCACCCTATGTAGCCCTGTTCCCGGCTTTCGCCATTGTGCTTCTGGCTTATGTCGTCACTGTCGTGTGGAACATCTGGATATCGTTTACGGACAGCAAGGTGCTGCCGGTCAACATTTTCGTCGGCACGAAGCAATATGAGCGGTTGTTTTCGACGGCGCGCTGGCTGCTGTCGCTGCAGAACGTCGTCATCTTCGGTATTCTGTTCATCGCGGGCTGCCTGATCCTCGGCTTTCTTCTAGCCGTCGCGCTCGACCAAAAGGTCCGTTTCGAAAACACCTTCCGAACGATCTTCCTCTATCCCTTCGCTATGTCCTTCATCGTGACCGGGCTGGTCTGGCAGTGGATCATGAACCCGACGCTCGGCTTGCAGAAGGTTGCCGACAGCATCGGCTTCACCTGGTTCCGCTTCGACTGGATCGTCCAGAGCGATCTTGCGCTCTATGTCATCGTGCTTGCC
Organism: Rhizobium centroccidentale; assembly: GCF_030182565.1. Taxonomy (NCBI): domain Bacteria; kingdom Pseudomonadati; phylum Pseudomonadota; class Alphaproteobacteria; order Hyphomicrobiales; family Rhizobiaceae; genus Rhizobium; species Rhizobium centroccidentale. Next base: position 217,395 of record NZ_JAQJCG010000003.1, read on the forward strand.
GGTGTCTGGCAATCTTCCGGCCTCGTCATGGCGATCATGCTCGCGGGTCTGCGCGGCGTCGACCGGGAATTATGGAAGGCGACGCGCATCGACGGCATACCGAGCTGGCGCGTCTATCTTCATATCGTCATTCCGATCCTGAGACCGACCATCATCACCGCCAGTGTGCTTCTGGCGATTGCTGTCGTCAGGGTCTACGAACTGGTGCTGGCGACGACCGGCGGCGGGCCGGGTATCGCGACCGAAGTGCCCGGGAAATTCATCATGGATTACTTGTTCGGACGCGGCAATATCGGCCTGGCGACGGGAGCATCGACCGTGATGTTCATCACTGTGGTCATCCTAGTGACGCCGTGGCTCTATTACGAATATTTCCGCGAAAAGCCGAGGGGGAACTGATGACGACGCCATCTTCCGTCACTGGTGCCATGCAGGGTCCGACCGGCCGCAAGCCGCAGCATCTGACCCCTGGACGCATCGGCCTTTATCTCTTTCTCGTCCTTGCGGCACTATTCTTCCTGCTGCCGCTCTATGTGATGCTCGTCACTTCGTTCAAATCCATGCCGGAGATCCGCCAGGGCAATATCTTCGCCTTTCCGCAGATGTGGACGGCGGATGCCTGGGTGCAGGCATGGAGCACGGCCTGCACCGGGCTTGAATGCGGCGGCATCAGCGTCGGCTTTTGGAACTCGGTGAAGATCCTCATCCCGAGCATGATCCTGTCGATCCTGATCTCGTCGCTGACCGGCTACGCTCTGTCCTTCTGGCGGGTCAAAGGGGCAAACGTGCTCTTTGCCATCCTGCTGCTCGGCGCCTTCATCCCCTATCAGGTGTTCATCTATCCGCTGGTTTTGATCTATCGCGACGTCGGCATCTATTCGACACTACCCTGCATTATCATCACCCACACGGTTTTCGGTCTGCCGGTGCTGACGCTGCTCTTCCGCAACTATTATTCGAGCCTGCCGATGGAACTCTTCAAGGCGGCTCGCATCGATGGCGCCGGGCTTTGGCAGATCTTCTTCCGGCTGATGATCCCGATGTCGATCCCGATCCTGGTGGTGGCGGCGATCCTGCAGGTGACCGGCATCTGGAACGACTTCCTCTTCGGTGTCGTTTTCGCCGGCCGGGAGAATTTCCCCATGACCGTGCAGCTCAACAACATCGTCAACTCGACCCAGGGCGAGAAGCTCTACAACGTCAACATGGCGGCGACCATCCTCACCGCCCTGGTTCCGCTGATCGTCTATTTCGGCTCCGGCCGCTGGTTCGTGCGCGGCATCACCGCCGGTGCAGTCAAGGGATAGTTCATGGCCAATGTTTCCATTCGCGAACTTGCAATCGATTTCGGCAGCGTCAGCGTCCTGAAATCGCTTAATCTCGAAATACGATCCGGCGAGTTCATCGTGCTGCTTGGCCCCTCCGGCTGCGGCAAGTCGACCCTGCTCAACGCGATTGCCGGGTTGACCGACATCACCGACGGGCAGATCTGGATCGGCGACAAAAATGTCACTTGGGAGGAGCCGAAGGATCGCGGCATCGGCATGGTGTTCCAGTCCTATGCGCTCTATCCGACGATGACCGTCGAGGGAAATCTCTCCTTCGGGCTGCGCATCGCCGGCATGCCAAAGAACGAGATCGCCCAGCGTGTCGACCGCGCCGTGCAGATCCTGCAGATCGATCCCTTGCGCAAGCGGCGGCCGGGAGAGCTTTCCGGCGGCCAGCGTCAGCGCGTCGCGATCGGCCGCGCCCTGGTGCGCGACGTCGATGTCTTCCTGTTCGACGAGCCGCTTTCCAACCTCGACGCCAAGCTCAGAACCGAGCTGCGCGTCGAGCTGAAGCGCCTGCATAGCGGCCTCGGCTCCACCATGATCTATGTGACGCACGACCAGATCGAGGCGCTGACGCTCGCCGATCGCATCGCCGTCATGAGCGGCGGCGTCATCCAGCAATTCGCCACGCCGAAGGAAATCTACCGGCGCCCCGTCAATCGCTTCGTTGCCGGTTTCGTCGGTTCGCCCTCGATGAACTTCCTGTCAGGGCAGGTGACAAGCAATGGCGGCGTTCCGGCTTTCGCATTGCCCGACGGCCGGAAGATCGATCTCAACGGCTACGAGTTTTCCGGCATGCCTGGCGAAGGTCGCAAGGCGACGCTTGGCGTCCGGCCCGAGCAGATGCAGTTCCAGCCCGCAGGCAGCCGGGCCGCGAGCCTGCCCGCAACCTTCACTATCGTCGAGCCCATGGGCTCGGACAATCTGATCTGGGGCCAGGTCGGCAGCGAGACGCTGTCGGTGCGCATCGATGCCGACGAGGATGTGGCGCTCGACCGAGAGCAGCCGGTCTATTTCCAGCCGGCGCTCGCGTCGTTGTTCGGCGAAGACGGGCAGCGTCTATAAGTCACCGTGCCGCGCGTTCGACCAGGCGCGCGGCACGATTTTCAGGCCCTGACTTCGAAGACCATGTTGAACGGCGTTTCGGTCGCCTTGTGGAAATGCGAATAGCCCGCATCCATGGCAACCTTGCGCAGTTTCAGCTCGCCAGCCTGCGCGCCCAAGCCCAGCCCGACTTCCTGCGACAGCGAGGCCGGTGTACAGATCATCGTTGAAGCCCCGTAGTAGACGCGGCCGACGGGGTTGAGATTGTCCTTCAAGCAATCATGCGCAAAGGGCTCGACGATCATCCAGGTGCCGTCATCGGCGAGGGTTTCCTTGATATGTTTGCCGGCACCGACGGGGTCGCCCATGTCGTGCAGGCAATCGAACATCGCCACAAGATCGTAGTCGGCAGCCGGGAAGTCCTTGGCTGTCGCCTGTTCGAACGTGATACGGCCCGCAACACCCGCCTCCTGCGCCGCAGCTTTCGCTCGTTCGATGGATGGGAGATGATAGTCGAAGCCGAAGAAGGTCGAGTTCGGATAGGCTTCTGCCATCAGGATGGTCGAGGCGCCGTGGCCGCAGCCGACATCGGCGACGATCGCGCCGGCTTCGAGCTTTTCCCGCATGCCGTCGAGCGCCGGTATCCATTCTGCAATGAGATGGCTGTTGTAGCCAGGCCGGAAGAAACGCTCGGTGCCGCGGAACAGGCAGGCGCTATGCTCATGCCAGCCGAGGCCGCTGCCGGTCTTGAAGGCGTTGACGACCTTCGGCTCGTCGATCCACATGGATTGAACGACATCGAAAGCGCCCGCGAAGAAGGCAGGGCTATTTTCCTCCGCGAATACCATTGCCTGTTCCGGTGTCAGGTAGAAACGCTCGGTCTTGTCGTCATAAGTGACATAGTCGGCGGCTGCCTGAGCTGACAGCCATTCGCGCACATAGCGCTCTTTCACACCGACTTTGTCGGCCAAGTCAGCCGAAGTCCTCGGCGTTCCGTCAGCCATGGCCTTGAACAGGCCCAAATGGTCTCCGAGCGTCACCAACACCCCTGAGACTGCCGCGCCGAGATCGCCGACCAGGCGCCCGACAAGGGCATCGAGTTTCTGCATATCAGGTTCGCGCATGACATCCTCCCATCAGAATTGATGCAGCGTTCCGTCACGATGTATTCGGATAGGGAAAGATACTCCCAGGCTGGAGGGCAGGCAATTACGCCATCCGGCTGAACACGCCGTGCCCTCGCCCTGAAAAGTGGCGCAACCTATTGATGTAATGCGTTATTTTGGAGGCCCAAAAGGGTGCCGCGTCTCAGCCGGCGCGCGCCAGCTCCTTTTCCAAGACCGAGAGCAGGCGCGGATCGTCGGCGGTTACGTCGGGCGCAAAGCGGGCAGCAACCTTGCCGTCGCGGTCAATCAGGAATTTCTCGAAGTTCCAGACGATGCCGCCATTGTCGCCGGTGTGCAGGCCGTGTTCGGCCAGGCGGACGCGCATCGGACCGTCGCCGATCGTCTCGACGCCGGATGCGATCAGGCTGTCATACAACGGATGACGCTTGTCGCCGGTTACTGCGATCTTGGAGAACATCGGGAACTGCACATCGTAGGTCAGCGTGCAGAAGTCCAGGATCTCTTTATCGGTGCCCGGCTCCTGGCCCTTGAAATCATTGGCTGGGAAGCCGGCGATGACCAAACCTTCGTCCCGCTTTTCCTCATAGAGCTTTTCCAACCCTTCGTACTGCACCGTCAGGCCGCATTTGGACGCGACATTGACGACCATGATGACCTTGCCGCGATAGTCGGCAAGCGTCGTATCGCTGCCGTCGATCTTCTTTACCGGAATATCGAGCACGTTATCGGTCATATCATTCACTCCAGATGAGATGGAAAACAGAATGCCGATATTTGCCCGGAATTCGGTGGCGTCAAGATCAGAATGCCCCTCAGGCGGCCTCTTCCATTCGAACCAAATGGCCCTGCGAGACTTCGCGGTAGTGTCGCGCGGGTGGCTGATAGCCGACGGGCCGTACCGGGCTCTTCAACTCTTCGACTGCGAGATTGCGCCGGATGCCGCGCCGCGATGGATCCGGCACCGGAACTGCCGCCATCAGCTTCCTGGTGTAGGGGTGTTGCGGATTTTCGAACACCGATGCGCGCGGTCCGATTTCGACGATCTCGCCGAGATACATGACGGCGACGCGGTGGCTGACGCGCTCGACCACGGCCATATCGTGCGAGATGAAGAGATAGGAGAGATTGAGGCTCTGCTGCAGATCCATCAGCAGATTACAGACCTGCGCCTTGATTGACACGTCGAGTGCGGACACGCTCTCATCGGCGACGATCACCTTCGGATCGAGCGCGAGCGCACGGGCGATACAGATGCGCTGGCGCTGGCCGCCCGAGAATTCGTGCGGATAGCGGCTCATCATGTCGGCCTTCAGCCCGACACGTTCCAGAAGATCGGCGGCTTTTTCCCGGGCTTCGGCGCGCGTGCCCAGGCGATGCTCAATGAAGGGTTCGGCAACGGCAGCGCCGATCGTCATACGTGGATTGAGGCTCGCGAAGGGGTCTTGGAAGATCATCTGGATGCTGCGGCGCATCCGGCGCAGATCGAGCGTATTGAGCTTCATCACGTCATAGCCGTCGAGGAGAACCTCGCCGGATTTGGGATTGATGAGGCGCATGATGGAGCGCCCCGTCGTCGACTTGCCGCAGCCGGATTCGCCGACCAGCGACAGCGTTTCCCCCTGGGCAAGATCGAAGGAGACGTTCTCGACTGCATGAATGGCGCCCATCGGACGGGCAAGCAGGCCACCGCGAAGATCGAAGCGGGTAATCAGGTTCTTCACTTCGAGCACCGGTGTCTTACCATGATCGACGGTATCCGCGAGCGCCTTCGGTTCGCTGCGCTCGCCGGTGCTTGCGTCGACGACCGGGAAGCGCAGCGGCTGCGGCTGGTCCTTCATCGAGCCGAGGCGCGGCACGGCTGACAGCAGGGCGCGGGTATAAGGATGCTGGCCGCGATGAAAGATATCGTCGGTCTTGCCGGTCTCCACCGCTTCGCCGCGATACATAACGATGGTGCGATCGGAGATTTCGGCAACAACGCCCATGTCGTGGGTGATGAAGAGGACGGACATGCCTTCCTCTTCCTGCAGCACCTTGATGAGATCGAGGATCTGGCCCTGGATTGTCACGTCGAGCGCGGTCGTCGGCTCATCGGCGATCAGCAGTTTCGGCCGGCTGGCGAGCGCCATCGCAATCATCACGCGCTGGCGCATACCGCCGGAAAATTGGTGCGGATATTCGTCGAAGCGCGAGGATGCGTTGGGGATGCGCACCTTTTCAAGAAGGCGGATCGTTTCCGCCTTCGCTTCAGCCTTGGAAATATTACCATGGCAGGTCAAAGCCTCGGAAATCTGCCGGCCGATGGTGAAGATCGGATTGAGAGAAGTCATCGGCTCCTGGAAGATCATTGCGACATCCTTGCCGCGCACCTTTCGCATCTCCGCCTCCGGTAGTGCCAGAAGATCGCGGCCGTTGAGCCTGACCGCACCCTCGATGCGGCTGCTGGCTCTGGCGAGCAGGCGCATGATGGAGAGCGAGGTCACGCTCTTGCCGGAGCCGCTTTCGCCGACGATGGCGACCGTCTCTCCCGGCATGACATCGAAGGAAATGTCCTTCACGACCTTGCGCCACTCGCCATCGACGAGAAACGAGGTGGTGAGATTGGAGACGGAAAGGACAGGTTGGGTGCCTGGACTGGCCGTTGGAGCTGCAATGGTCGGCATGACGTTCCCTTTTATGATTTTACCATTGGTCAGGCTTCAAGTGAGATTGCTCACGACGGAGCTGCCATCGTCGCATGGGAGGCCGAGGGTTGGCCTTCGGCCATCCTTTTGGCCTCAAGCGCCGCGATCTTCTCGTCGATCTCGCGGCGGTCGATCATGCCGCTAGGGTTCTGTCGCGTCGGCATGGTTTCTGCGACATGCAAATAGCGCTCCTGCGCAACTGCATAGAGCCGTTCGAGTTCGGCGAGCGGATCGGCACTGTCGTCGACACGAATGTTCAGCCAGGCATAATCCTGGTCGCGGTGGATGACGAGTGCTGCCGATTGCTTGCCACGCTTATCCCCGCCTGCATCTTCACCCGCCCGCATGGCTTCGAGCAGCCGTTCGGCGAGTGGTTTGCCTGCGGTTTTCTTAAAGGTCGCAAGCGTTTCCGCAATCACCTGCGGGCCGGCCAGCATGTTGCCGGCCACCGATACATTGTCGTCGACCAGATGCCCCGCCCAATCGATACACTTGGCGCCGGTAAAGGCGGCGTTGTTACCCTTGTTGTCGATCAGGTGAAATTGCCGCTGCTCGCGGCCTTCGTCACGGGCGCTTAGCGTTTCAAGAATTTCATGGGGCGCGTGACCGGATGCCAGCATCGCAAGTCCGTCAATGCCGTAAAGCGGGCTGGCAAAGGCCTGCGTCGCAACCGCGCCGATGCCGCCGCGAATATGCGGCACGATGCTGCCGACGGCAAAGAAGCGGGTAGCGACGGCGATGGCGAGATTACCGGTTCCGGGTTCTCTAGCAACGATCGACCAGGTCATCGGCCCTATCTCCCGATAGCGTAGGCTTGCATCAAACGCGGAGTCGCTGCAGCGCGCAATAGACCATCCGCGTCACGCCGCGCTGCGGTGAGGCGACCCACGGTCCATTCCGGTGCGACGGTCAGCTGATGGCCCTTCTTGCGCAGCGTATCCAGCACCTCGGCGCTGAAATTCGCCTCTGCCGTCAGGCCGCCCGGCTCGCGTGTGCGCGGATAAAAGGAGCTTGGGAAATGCGTGCTATGGAATAGCGGCTTGTCGATCGCTTCCTGGAGATTCAGCCCATGATGGACATAGCGCAGGAAGAAGGAGAGCTGCCACTGCTCCTGCTGATCGCCGCCCGGCGTGCCGAAGGCGAGCGTCGGACGTCCTTCATGCAGCGCCATCGTCGGGGTCAACGTCGTGCGCGGCCGCTTGCCCGGCGCAAGTGAAGAGGGCAGGCCGGGTTGCAGCCAGAACATCTGGGCGCGGGAATTGAGGCAGAAGCCGAGACCGGGAATGATCGGTGAGGATTGCAGCCAGCCGCCGGATGGCGTCACCGACACCATATTGCCTTCGCGGTCGATGACATCGATATGCACGGTGTCGCCGCGCTTCTCGGTAAGATGCGACATCGTCGGCTCGTAGACTGCGCCGCTCTTGGCTTCCGGCGCGTCGAGCATCGCCATTGTGAGATCGTACTGGCTTTCAAAGCCGGGCAGCTTACCGGGGCGCAAGGCAAGCGATGCCTCAGACGAAATCAGCCGCCTGCGTTCGTCGGCATAGGCATCCGACAGCAGAGTTTCGATCGGTACATTCGTGAAATTGGGATCGCCGTAATAGACCTCGCGGTCGGCAAAGGCGAGTTTCATCGCTTCCGTGACGGTATGGACGAAATCGGCGCCTGCGGGGTTCATCGCGGCCAGATCGAAACCCTTTAGCAGTGCCAACGTTTGGAGGAAGACGGGTCCCTGGCCCCACGGACCGATCTTGGCGACCGTCCAGCCGTGATAGTCATAGGTCAGCGGCTCTTCGATCGTAGCCTGCCAATTGGCCATGTCATCCGCAGTCAACACTCCCTTGTGGCGGGTGCCGCTCGCATCCATGACCTCGGTCTTGCTGACATAGCTGTCGATCGCTTCAGCGACGAAGCCGCGGTAATAGGCATCGCGTGCAGCTTCGATCTGCGCTTCGCGATCGCTCTTGCTTTCCGCTTCGGCGACGACCCGCTTCCAGGTTTCGGCAAGCACCGGGTTCTTGAAGTTGGACCAGGGTTCGGGCGCTGCTCCCCCCGGAAGCCAGGTCTCGTAGGAGGTCGGCCATTCCTTGCGGTAGAAATCGGCAAGTCCTGCAATAGTTGCGGAGACGCGCGGCAGGACGGGATGGCCTTTTTCGGCATAGTGGATCGCCGGTTCCAGTACGTCGCGGACGGTCAGCCGGCCGTAATCGCGCAGCATCAGCATCCAGCCGTCGAAGGAGCCGGGAATGACGGTAGCGAGCAGGCCATCGCCGGGAATGAGCTTCAGCCCCTCCCGCGTGTAATGCTCGATCGTCGCGCTGGCCGGTGCCGGGCCCTGGGCACAGATGACCTCGACCTTGTCCTTCTTCTTCGAATAGAGGATGGCTGGCATGTCGCCGCCCGGCCCGCAGAGATGCGGCTCGACGATCTGCAGCACGAAGCCTGTCGCAACGGCGGCGTCGAAGGCGTTGCCGCCCTTTTCGAGAATGCTCATGCCGACGGCGGATGCGATCCAGTGCGTCGATGTAACGACGCCGAAAGTGCCGAGGATTTCAGGACGGGTGGTGAATGCGGTCATTGGGGCATCCTTTTTGTGTTTAATTATGCTTCGCGCGGGTCGAGCGCATCGCGCAAGCCGTCGCCGAGGAGATTGAAGCCGATCACGACGAGAAAAATGGCGGCACCCGGCCACATGGCCATCCAGGGTGCCTGTTCGAGATAATTCTTGGCGACGTTGAGCATCGAACCCCAGCTCGGGGCAGGCGGCTGCTGGCCGAGGCCGAGGAAGGAAAGGCTGGCCTCGGCGATGATGGCGGTCGCGATGGTGAGTGTTGCCTGCACGAGGATTGGCGCGAAGACGTTGGGCAGGATATAGCGGGTGATGATGCTGGTATGGCGTAGGCCAATCGATCGGGCGCCCTCGACATAATCCTCCGTCTTGACCGCCAGCACCTGGCCGCGCGTCAACCGTACGAAAACGGGCGTTGCCGAAAGCCCGATCGCGATCATCGCATTGGTGAGGCTCGGGCCGAGGAAGGCGGCAAGCGCAATGGCGGTGATGAGGAACGGCATCGCCAGGAAGGCCTCGGTGATGCGCGAAATGATCTGGTCGATCCAGCCGCCATAGTAGCCAGAGATCAGACCGAAGGGCACGCCGATCGCGACCGCGATAGCAACCGAGAAGACGCCGGCCATCAAGGACGCCCGCGCGCCCCAGATCATGCGGGAGAGAATGTCCCGGCCGAGATCGTCGGTGCCGAGCCAGTGCGCGGCCGATGGTGCTTTGCGGATCGCAGACCAGCTGGTTGCGACCGGATCGGGGATCGGCAGGAGCGGTGCAAGCGCAGCAAGTGCGGTAAAGAACAGGATGATCGCAAGTCCGACCAGTGCCCCCTTGTTGGCTCGCAGCTTGCGCCAGGCGCGGTTCGGGGCACGTTTGGCAGAAGGAGCCGCTGTGGCCGTCTGAACGATCGTGCTCATAGGGCGGCCCTCATGCGTGGATTGAGGACGACATAGAGAATATCGGCAATGAGGTTCATGGCGATGAAGCCGACGGCGGTGCAGAGTACCACGCCCTGGACGACGGCGTAGTCCCGATTGAAGACGGCATCGACGATCAGCTTGCCGAAGCCCGGGATGGTGAAGATTTGCTCAGTGAGCACTGCTCCGGCCAGGAGCTCTCCGAACAGCAGGGCGCTGACGGTGACGACAGGCAGGATGGCGTTGCGGAAGCTGTGCTGCAGCACGACGGCCGCCTCCGGAAGGCCCTTGGCGCGGGCTGTGCGGATATAGTCGGCGCTGAGCACGCTCAGCATCGAAGATCGCGTGTGGCGCATCAAGGTGGCTGCCAGTGCATTGCCGAGCACGAAGGACGGCATCAGCATCGTCTGGATCGAGCGCCATGGATCTTCGAAGAAAGGTTGGTATCCCGAAGCCGGCAACCAATGCAGCTTCACCGAGACCAGCAGGATCAGCATGATGCCGAGCCAGAAGTTCGGCACGGATAGCCCGCACAACGCGACGATATTGGCAAGAAAGTCGATAACGGTGTTCTTCTTCACCGCTGCCAGTATACCCATGGGAATACCGATGGCGAAGGCGAAGATCATCGACATCACGGCAAGCTGGATCGTCACCGGCAGCTTTTCGGCAACGAGCGCCAGGACCGCCTGATTGGTGCGCAGCGAAACGCCGAGATCGCCCCTGGTGACACCCTGCAGCCAATAGCCATATTGGTAGATGACCGGGTCGTTCAGGCGATATTTCTCGCGCAGCAGCTCCAGGACCTGCGGATCGCGCTCCTCGCCGGCCATGGCAAGCACAGGATCGCCGGGCAGAAGCTTCTGCAGCGAGAAGACGAAGATCGAAATGATCAGCAGCGTCGGTATCGCGACGAGCAGCCTCTTTCCGATATAGCTATACATGGGCAGATCCTTGCCGCGATGTCGAATATGAAAGGGCCATGCAGGAAGGAGCCCGCATGGCGCTAGTCGCTCAGCTATTCTTCTTCACGCCAACGAGACGGATCATGCCATCCGGGGAGGGCACGAAGCCAGATACCTTCTTGTTGTAGGCCCAGATCCAGGCCTGATGCCCGAGGAAAATGATCGGCAGGTCCTGACTGAGGATCGCCTCGGCCGCATCGTATTTCTGCTTGCGCACGGCATTGTCCTGCGACTGGCGTGCCTCCAGCAGCAGCTTATCGACTTCCGGATTGCTGTATTTGGAATCGTTGAGGCCGGCTCCAGTCGTCACGAACTGCTGAATGTTGCCGTCCGGATCGGAGCGACCGGACCAGTCGGATCGGCTGAGCTGGTAATTGCCGCTCGACTGTGCGTCGAGCAGGGTTGCGAATTCCGTCGTCTTCAGCGTCACGTCGAAGCCGGCTTCGGCAACCATCGACTGGATGATCTGCATCATTTGCATCGAAACCGGATTGTTGGTGACGGCGAGCTCGACGGGAATGCGGTCGAAACCGGCTTCCTTGACGAGCGCCTTGGCCTTGTCGACATCGCGGGCAGGCACCGGAATATCCTTGTCGAACCAGGGGCTGTTCGGTGCGAACGGCTGATTGCCGGCAAGTCCGGTGCCGTCGAAGACGATCTGCATGGCGGCTTCGCGGTCGATTGCCAGCGAGAAGGCCTGGCGCAGGCGCTTGTCCTTGCCCATCGGATTGTCGGCGCGAGCGCCATTGCCGACATTGGCGTAGACGCCGAGCCAGCCGGTGCCGACAGCATCGGCATAGACGAGGTTGGGATCGCTCTTGACCGTGCCGGCATCGGAGGCGGCCACGCGCTCGATCATGTCGAGGTCGCCGGAACGCAGATTGGCGAGGCGCACCGTCGTGTCGGGGATTGGCAGATAGGTCACCTTGTCGATGAAGATCTTGTCCTTGTTCCAGTAGTCCTGGAATTTCTCCAGCACGATGCGGTCCTGCTGCACGCGCTCGACGAATTTGAACGGGCCGGAGCAGACGGGATGATCGCCGAACTTGGCGCCGGCAGCCTTTGCCGCTGTCGGCGAGACCATCATGCCGGAACGGTCGGAAAGCTGGGCAAGCAGCGTGACGTCAGGCGCCTTCAGGGTGAAGGTGGCTTCGTAATCGCCTGATGCTTCGACCTTGGCGACAGAGGAAAGCTCACTCTTGCGGCGTGATTCCGGCATGGTCTGGTAGCGCTGGATGTTGTCGACAACAGCTTGCGCATTGAACGGTGTGCCGTCTTGGAATTTCACGCCTTGGCGCAGCTGCATGACGAGCTGCTTGCCGTCGGCGGACCATTTCCAGGATGTGGCAAGCTGCGGTACGAACTGCAGGTCCGGTGTTACGTCGACGAGCTTGTCGCAGAGTGCGGTATAGACGATGCGGCCGACGAAGGTGCGCGATTGCGCGGGATCCAGCGCGTCGGCATCGTCCTGCAGGCCGATCTTGAGTTCGACGGCGAATGCCGGCAGTGCGATCAGGGCGCCGGCGGCAAGCGATGCCATGAATTTGGCGATCTTCATTCTGTTCTCCTGTTTATCGTTTTCGTTCTCTGCAGTCTCGACCGGTTTCCTCTCCGGTCGTGGTCGAGCGTGGCGGGACTTTTGGTCAGTCCACCTCCTCAGCTAGCGGTTCCTCGGCTTGGCGTGCATCCATCGAGGTGATGCGGATCAGGCTTTCCTGCAGCATCAGCAGATGTTCGCGCATGGCTTCGGCCGCCTTCATCGGATTGCGCGCGGCAATCGCATCGATGATGGTCCTATGCTGGGCATAGGAGACCGGGCGGGTCTTGTTGATGCTGCGGGCCAATTCGCGAATGGTTTGCCAGGCTTCGTCTTGGCGGACATGATTGATGACGTCGAAAATGGTCAGGAAGAACTGGTTGCCGGCGCTTTGTGCGATCAGCCGGTGCAATGCGCCATCCCAAAGCTCTCGGCTGTCGGCATCGTCGCTGGCGGTGATCTTCTTCGCCAGTTCGTACATGCGGTCGATGTCGTCGGGTTTGGCGCGCATGGCGGCGAGCTGAGCCAGTTGCGGCTCGATGCGCAAACGGACTTCCATGACCTCCATGAGATCCGTGCTGGCCACAAGCGTGCTGACATGCTGACTCCAATCGTCCGGGCGCTGCCCGACATAGGTTCCGGACCCCTGGCGTCGCCAGACGCGTCCTTCTGCTTCCAGCACCTCAAGCGCCCGCCTGATCGCACGCCGGCTGACACCCAGCGTCTCCGATAGAGCCCGCTCAGTCGGCAGTTTTCCGTCAGCCGGGAGATCGGCCGAATTCAAAAGCCCACGGAGCCTCTCCAGGGCATAAACCGAATTCTCCGGAAGGCCGTCGATTGCCATATTGAGAGGTGAACCAATTTGAAATTGGTCCAATAGAAGTTGAACTCGATCGCCTCGTCAAGCGCTTTTTTGTGCAATTTCGGCGATGCACAATGTTTGTGCGCAATGCAGAAAGGGGGCCCGCAAAAACGAGTCGCCTTCTTCAGATGACGGATCAACGATACCCGCCCTTGCGGTTCTGGGACTTGAGCCTCAACGGCCGACGGCGCGCGCAGAAATCGCCGCATCGGGCGTAAACTCGAAATCCTTGTCGAAGGGGTAGGTCGGCTTGGTCTTGCGCAGGCGCGGCAGGCGTTCGACGAACTGATCGACGACACCGGGGGACAGAGCCATCAGGTTCGGGTTGGCGATCGGCGCCAGCTCGGGCGAGAGGTAGCCGGATTTGACGACGATGATCTTTGCCTTGTGCGGATCGAGGCCAAGGCGGGTGAAATCGGCGATATTATGATAGGGGCGACGCTTGGCCGACAGCACTAGGTCGATGCCGCCGATGGAGACGACGGCCTGCATGTCGGTTGCTTCTTCAGTCTCCAGCAGATGTTTGACGGTGAAGTTGCCTCGTACCGGCTTGCTGCCCTTGGTGTCGAGCGATGCGCCGACCGAGAGATCGAGGGCGGCGCCCAGGCCAGCGGCGTAGCAGGCTTCCGTGGCGGCCTTGTCGGCGATGCCGGCGAAAATGACGCCTTGTGCTTTCTTGGCAATCAGTGCCGCCAGCACATCGGCGCGATCACCGACGCCGCCGCCCGTCGGATTATCTCCAGATTCCGCCAGAACCACGGGCGCGGTCGTGCTGGTGATTGCCTTGGCGACGCATTCCTCGATCGAGCCGGTCTCCGAGCCGAAAACGAAATCCTTGCGCACGTCCCAATAGGCCTGTGCCAGGCGTTTTGCTTCCCGCTCAAGCACGACGCGATCTGTGCCGGTCATGATGGCGGCAGCTGTGGCGCGCGGCTCGTCGGCCCAGACATAGCCGACCATCAAGGAGGCGTCCCAGACGCCGTCGATGGCATCGATTCCGGGCAGCATGTCGTAAAGGCTCTTGGCCGGTTCATCGACCGTGCTGGTGCGTTCGCCGGGCAGGACCACGGGGATCGGCGCCCAGAGCAGGATCGGCTTCACGCCGGTCTTTAGGCTCTCCGTCAGCATCTTGACGGCGCGGCGCATGGTTTCCTCGACATCGATATGCGGGGCGGTGCGGTAGGTGGAGTACATGTCGAGTGCATCGATGATGCGCTGGGTGACATTGCCGTGCAGGTCGTAGCTTGCCGAGACCATGCAATCCTCGCCGACGACGGCGCGAGCCGCACTGATCCAGTCACCCTCGGCGTCTTCCATGCCTTCGACATACATGGCGCCGTGCATGGCGAGATAGAGCCCATCGAGCGGCAGCAGCGCCTTCAGCCCTTCCAGAAACTCTGTCTTGAAGGCCTCATAGGTATGGCGGGCAACGGGGCCGCCCGCGATGGCTCTGGCGTGGATGGTCGGCAGGAACTCGCCGTCGTAATCCCTAAGAAAGGCGAAATAGGGCGAGGCAGTCAGCTCCGCGCCGCGCAGGACGCGAAAGTCCTTCTCTTCGTTCAGGACGGGATTGTAGGTGCTGCATTCGATGTGAATGCCTCCGACGGCAATGCGCATGGGAACCTCAATAGGGGTTGGGACCAATCAGGAAATTATGGGCGGCAATGCTGGCCGCGCCCCGTGCCCAAACATCGCCGTCGACACGCTGCGTGCGGATCGGCGTCTGGCCGGCATAGCGCGGCAATACATTGCCCTCGGCCGCCTGCCGCATGACAGTGCCGAACAGGCCATCAAACCGGCCTTCGACATGGGTAATCAGGATCAGGCCGGGATCGTTGAACTGGATGAGATGCGCAATCGCAAGCCCCAGTGCGCTGCCCGCGCGATGCAGGATGCGGATCGCCGCGGCATTGCCGAGTGATGCCTCCGTCTCCAGAGCGTCGAGGGATTGGCAGGCGAGACCTTCCGCCTTTGCCATTTCCTTGATCGCCTTCAGCGAGGCTACGGTATCGAGACAGCCGCGCTTGCCGCAGCGGCAGGGCGCACCATTGGGCTCGATCGTGCAATGAGCGATTTCGCCGGCGCCGCCATGATTGCCGCGATAGAGTTTACCGCCGACGAAATGGGCGCAGCCGATGCCGTCATCGAAGGAAACGACGCTGAAATTCTGCACGTCGCGGGCGCCGCCGAACAGCTTTTCGCTGACGGCGACCGCCTTGGCGTCGTTTTCGATAAATGTGGCTATGCCGGTCTTCTGCCTGATGATGCCGGCAAGCGGCACGTCCTGCCAGCCGAGTAGCGTGGATTTGACGCAGCTCGCCTGCTTTTCATCGACGAAACCGGAGAGCGCAATACCAAGGCCGGAAAGCTTTCGTTCGGCATCTTTGCATTCGGCAAGCAATTTCGGCAGCGTGTCGGCGATCATCGCGGCGATGACGTCAGGATCACGCGACAGCGGCATCGTCTGGCGAGCGACGATATTGCCGTTGAAATCGCTGAGCACCAGCGGTGCCGGGTCTTCGAGCAGCGAGACGCCACCGAAGAAGGCGCCTTCCGGATGCAGGTCCAGCAGGATCGAGGGGCGGCCTTGTCCGTAGATCGTTTCCGTTTCCCGCAAGACGCCGAGGGAAATCAGATCGCGCGCAATCCCGCTCATCGCAGCCTTGCTCAACCCCATGGAGGCTGCCAAAACCGTGCGGCTGGAAGGGCCTGATTGGCTGATGACCCGTAAGAGCTGCTGCTGGGAGGACGTTAGCAATTCGACGTTCCGCCTAGTTTGCTTGTTTTGCTAAGAGTAAGTTCAGAAAATAAACAAAGCAACCATATTTAGTTTTATTGCAGCCATAATCATGCCGCAACGCAATATATTGGAAGAGCGCATCCATTGCTCGATCTGTTTTGTGAACGGCGGCAGTCCAGGCGCCGTCTTGGGGCGATTTGGCGAAACATGTTCGCGTTTAAATGGTTGACATCGACCGGCATCAATATGCAAAGCTTATCATAACGATTCAGCCGGCGCTCGTCCTCCAATCGTCTCGTCCCTAGACTTTGATCCCACAAGCTAAGCGCTCGACCATGGCCGTTATGGCGGCATGTGCATGTTTCGATCCCGGGTGCCGCAGTCAGAAAGGAATGCCATGTCCAGCACGGTCGATCGTTCGAGACGCCCGTTGGTCATCGTCTCGATCATGCTTGCGACCTTCATGGTTGCCATCGAAGCGACCATCGTCGCCACCGCCATGCCGCGCATCGTCGGCCAGCTCGGCGGCTTCACCTATTATAGCTGGGTCTTTTCCGCCTTTCTGCTGGCGCAATCCACAACCACCGTCATCTATGGCAAGCTTTCCGATATTTTCGGCCGCAAGCCGATGCTGATCGGCGGCATCATCATCTTTCTCATAGGCTCGACGCTCGCCGGTTTCGCCTGGTCGATGGCGTCCCTTATCGTCTTCAGGCTGCTGCAGGGCCTCGGCGCGGGTGCAATTCAGCCTGTCACGATGACCGTCGTCGGCGATCTCTACAAGCTGGAAGAGCGGGCCAAGGTGCAGGGCGCACTTGCCAGCGTTTGGGCGATCTCAGCCGTTATAGGACCGCTTGCCGGTGGCATCATTGTCGACAATCTCTCCTGGGCCTGGATTTTCTGGATCAACCTGCCGCTTGGCGTGCTCGCCATCGCCGGGTTCATCCTCTTCCTGCACGAGTCGGTTACCACGCGTGAGGCGAAGATCGATTATTTCGGCACGGTCCTGTTTTCGATATCGATCGTGTCGCTGCTGGTCATCCTGACGGAGACCGATGCGGGCTTCGCCGTTCTCTGTCCCCTGGCGATCGTCTTTATCGTTACCGGTATCCTGTTCCTGTGGCAGGAGCGGCGGGCGCCGGAGCCGATCATTTCGATCGCTCTCTGGAGCCGGCGCCTGATTGCGACCAGCAATGCCGCCACCCTGCTTGCAGGCATGGCGCTGATCGGCCTGACGACCGTTTTGCCGATCTATGTTCAGGGTGTCCTTGGACGCTCGCCGCTGGAGGCCGGCTTTACGCTGACAATGCTGATTGTCGGCTGGCCGCTGGCCGTGATGCTGGCGAGCCGGTTCTTCCGCACCTTCGGCATCCGCAACACGCTGCGCACGGGCAGTCTCATGTTTCCCTTCGGCTCGCTTTTCCTGCTGTTCCTGACGCCGGAGAGCAGCCCGGTGATCGCCGGCATTGGCTCATTCCTGATGGGCTTCGGCATGGGCCTCATCAGCCTTACCAGTGTCGTGCTAGTGCAGGAAAGCGTCGAATGGTCGATGCGCGGCAGCGCCACTGCCTCGATCATCTTCTCGCGCAGCCTCGGCAATACGCTCGGCGCAACCGCGCTTGGTGCGATCATGAATGTCGGCATCGCGCATTACGGCAGCGGCGAGCTCGCAACCAGGCTGCACGACATCCTCAATCAGCCCAGCGGCCTTTCCGATCTCGGCACCGATCCCGCAATCAGAAGTGTTTTCGATGCGGCATTGCACTGGAGCTTCTGGGGTGTCGTCATCGTCGCCCTGACGACCTGCGTGACCATCTGGCTGATTCCGGTCACGCGGGATGCCGGTCGCGGGTCGTCGGCGCCCAAGGCGGATGCGCAGGAAGCCATGACCCATTAGCGCAAGGCCAGGGGGGCGGGGCAGGGCGTGATGTGTCAGAAGCCGTAGTCGCGCGCGAGCCAGGCTTCCAGCAGGTTTCGCGATGCTTTGATTGCGGCGTCCGTGTCCTGCGTGACGATGGCGTCGAGGATGGCCTTGTGGAGGGGAAGGGCGCGCTTTTGCCCTTCGGCTATGTCCTCATGGCCGGAAAGCGTGCGATTGGCGTAAATCCCGACAGCGATCAGATCGATCAGCTGCGAATAGATCATGTTGTGGGTGGCGGCGAAGATCGCCGTATGGAAACGCAAGTCGGCGTCGGCGTTGCTGTTGACGTCACCGATGGTGGACGCCATCTCCTCGTAGGCGGAACTGATCGCGGCAATGTCGCTCTCGGTGCGGCGCAGCGCTGCGCGCGCCGTCGCCTCCGGTTCGAGCGCCAATCGCAGGTCCTTGATCGATCGCATGATTTCGACCGACGGGCCGGTCTCGTAATACCAGACCATGACATCCGTATCGAGATGATGCCAGTTGGAGCGCTCCTTGACGCGCGTGCCGACGCGGGTCTTGATCTCGACCAAACCCTTGCCGGCCAGGCACTTCATCGCTTCGCGGAT
Organism: Rhizobium centroccidentale; assembly: GCF_030182565.1. Lineage (NCBI taxonomy): Bacteria > Pseudomonadati > Pseudomonadota > Alphaproteobacteria > Hyphomicrobiales > Rhizobiaceae > Rhizobium > Rhizobium centroccidentale. The sequence continues at coordinate 235,658 of NZ_JAQJCG010000003.1, forward strand.
AACGGTGCGGCTGATGCCGAATTGCTCGACCAGATCGGGCTCGTTCGGTAGCGTTGCCCCGACCGGATAGTCTCCGCCGACGATGCGGCGGCCGAGCTCGTGGACGAAATAGCCGAAGACGCCGCGTCGCGGGATCGTACCGTATTTTCGCACAAAGGCATCGAAGGGCGACTGCGTTACGATCAGTTTGGACTCCGGGGTAGCCCTAGAGGTCATTGCGTCCTGGCCATGTTTCATTATGCGGGACTCTCGTTCCTTATTGATGCGCCGTTCGAACAATCGTCAGCCTACGTCGATTTGTGAGGCTTTTTGCTGGTATCTCGGCCAGTTAGGGGCTGTTCCATATTGATGTTGTATCGATCCCATTGTTCTTCCCGCGGCATTTTCCAGTGAAAACCCTAGCATGTCTTACGTATACATGCCTACTGGCACCAAGTTGATCGATCTGTTCACCGATTTGAACATACTGCTGCGTTTCCCACGGGCCTATTGGGGATCGGCAGCGGTATCGGCGCGGAGATCAAATTGCGCACCATCCGCTGAGCGAAACGTGATCGCTTAATCGATTGATGGGACGATTTCGACTATCGTAAACGTTACCGAACCGGTTAAATACAGGCGGGATGCGAGGCGGATTCGGAGTTGCTGATCCATGAATGACATGTCCACGCCTGGGCAAAGGGAGGATGCGCAGGAAGCGGGCTCGCGCTCGCTGTTGATTGCATTGCTCGTGGCCGGCGCCTTCTTCATGGAAAATCTCGACGGTACGGTCATCGCGACCGCATTGCCGCAGATGGCCGTTTCGTTCGGTGCTCGCCCGGTCGACCTCAATATCGGCATGAGCGCCTATCTTCTGACCCTTGGCGTCTTCATTCCGATCAGCGGCTGGATCAGCGATCGCTTCGGTGCGCGTCTGGTCTTCACGACAGCCGTCGTCATTTTCACACTCGCTTCCGTTCTCTGCGGCTTTGCCAATGGCGTCGGCTCCTTCGTTGCCATGCGCATTCTGCAAGGCATCGGCGGGGCGATGATGGTGCCGGTGGGCCGGCTTGTCGTCTTGAACAATACGCCGAAGGACAAGCTGATTTCGGCCATTGCGACGATCACCTGGCCGGCGTTGGTGGCGCCGATCCTCGGGCCGCCGCTCGGCGGCTTCATCACCGACCATGCAAGCTGGCGCTGGATCTTCTTCCTCAACCTGCCGCTCGGCATATTGGCCTTTATCTTCGCGCTCATGCTCATTCCGGCGACGAAAAGTACGGCGCGCCCGCCATTCGATTGGATCGGCTTCGTCGTCAGCGGCATCGGACTTGCGAGCCTGATGTATGGGCTGGAACTGATCGGACACCCCGATCCGGTCTGGCTGGAAGCCTGGGCCTATGTGATCGTCGGCTTTGTTCTGCTGGCCATCGCTGTTTTTCATTTTCTGCGCACGGAGCATCCGCTCATCGATCTCTCGGGGCTGAAGCTGCCGACGTTCGCCATCACCATCTCAGGTGGATCGCTATTCCGCACCGCTATCGGCGCGGTGCCCTTCCTGCTGCCGCTGATGTTCCAGGTCGGCTTCCGGCTCAGCGCCTTCCATGCCGGCATGCTGACGCTCGCCGTCTTTGCCGGCAATCTGGCGATGAAACCGGCAACGACGCCCATTCTGCGCCGCTTCGGCTTCAAGCCGGTGCTAATCGTCAACGGCCTGTTGAATGCCATCTTCATTGCCGCCTGTGCGCTGTTTTCGCCCGATACGCCGCTCTGGTTCGTCGTGCCGGTGCTGTTCATCGGCGGCATGTGCCGGTCGATGCATTTTACCGCACTCAATACGATCGCTTTTGCCGATATCCCACCGGGGCAGATGACCGGTGCCAACACCCTGTTCAGCACTGTCTTTCAGCTGACGATGGGCATGGGCATCGCCGTTGGCGCCATCGGCATCCGCATCGGGCAGGCGATCAGCGCACCGCTCGGAGTAGGGAGTATCGTCGCTATCGAGTTCCGTCTGGCCTTCGTGCTGCTCGGCATCATCGCGCTGCTCGCCGTGCTGGACTGCTTGCCGCTTGACCGCAAGGCAGGCGATAATGTGTCGCGCAAGCCGACGCAGGGCGCGAGGAAGGCGGCGTAGCGATGTCTTTTCCGAGGTGTTCAGTACGGATATTGGATGAGATTGTAGTGCAGCAATATTGCGGGAATCGCCATCAGGATGATCAGAAGCATTGCGACGCTTGCCGCGCGCATCATCTTCCTCCGGCGGGCGCGCTGACCGGTCCAATCATATACTGCCATAATGAGCCCCTCCTTCTTGATTATTAGAAAGGCAAGAAATGGAACGCCAGTCAATATCGGCAATAGCGAGCTAAATAATAAGCATCGCCTAATATTTCGTGGGTGAAGAGCGTTTCGCTGACTTAGGAAGAGCCGCGGAACTTCATCTGCAGGCCCTAAAGATCGTTTTATGATGCCGGCCCACACGATATAACGGGAAAGAATTTCGTCTCCGTGTCAGCGGGACGCCGGCTGCTTTGGAAAGAGGAAAAGGCAATGAGCAAGATGCGTGCCCTGGTTTTAGAGCGTCAGCATGAACTGGCGATCCGTGATATCGATCTGCCGCAGGAGGTCGGGCCGGACCAGGTGAAGATCAAGATCCATACGGTCGGTGTCTGCGGGTCGGATGTGCACTATTACACCCACGGAAAAATCGGGCCGTTCATCGTCAACGAGCCGATGGTGCTAGGGCACGAAGCGGCGGGAACGGTGGTGGAAGTCGGCGCAGGCGTGACGCATCTGAAGATCGGCGACCGGGTCTGCATGGAGCCCGGCATTCCCGATGCCAATTCCAAGGCCAGCCGTCTCGGCATGTACAATGTCGATCCCGCCGTCACCTTCTGGGCGACGCCGCCGATCCATGGCGTGCTGACGCCTTTCGTCGTGCATCCGGCCAACTACACCTTCAAGCTGCCCGATAATGTCAGCTTTGCGGAAGGGGCGATGGTCGAGCCCTTCGCCGTCGGCATGCAGGCAGCCACCAAGGCGCGCATCACGCCTGGCGATACCGCCGTCGTACTCGGTGCCGGCCCGATCGGCATCATGGTTGCTGTTGCTGCCCTTGCCGGTGGCTGCGCGCGGGCGATCGTCGCCGATCTCGCACAGCCGAAACTCGATATCGCCGCGCAGTATCAGGGCGTCATTCCGGTCAATATTCGCGAGAAGAACCTCGTCGAGGAAGTCGATCGCCTGACCGATGGCTGGGGTGCGGATGTCGTCTTCGAATGCTCTGGTTCGCCGAAGGCGTGGGAAACGGTGATGGCGCTGCCGCGTCCCGGCGGCGTGATCGTCGCCGTCGGCCTGCCGGTCAATCCGGTCGGCTTCGACGTCTCGACGGCATCGACCAAGGAGATCCGCATCGAAACGGTCTTCCGCTATGCGCATCAGTATGAGCGCTCCATCGCGCTGATCGCTTCCGGTCGCGTCGATCTGAAGCCCTTGATCTCCGAAACATTCGACTTCGAGGACTCGATCAAGGCTTTCGATCGCGCTGTCGAAGCCCGTCCGACCGACGTCAAATTGCAGATTGTCCTCAAGCAATAGGCGCTCGCTGTCACATCGCCTTGCCTCAATCCCCCTATTGGCTTCATACATCGGCAAGGCGATGTTTTCCCTGAGGTTTCATATCTCCCGTAGACGGCCTGGCAAAAGCGATGCTAGGTAGCCTTTCACAGAGGGAAACAGGCTTTAACGCCGTGAAACGGGAAGGACAGCCGTGCCACACGACGTTGCATTGATCGCATTGATTGCCGCGGGCTTCGTATTCGCGGCCATTTTCGGCTATCTGGCCGACAGGCTGCATCTGCCGCCGCTGGTCGGTTATCTGGTGGCCGGCGTCATCATAGGCTCGTCCACCCCTGGTTTCGTCGCCGATGTTTCCCTCGCATCGCAATTGGCCGAAATCGGCGTCATCCTGCTGATGTTCGGCGTCGGCCTGCATTTCTCGGCCGCCGATCTGCTGGCCGTGCGCGGCGTCGCCATTCCCGGAGCCATCGGCCAGATTGCGATCGCGACGCTGCTCGGTGTGGGTTTGACGTCGCTATGGGGCTGGAGCGTCGGCGCCGGCGTGGTCTTCGGCCTCAGCCTTGCCGTTGCCAGTACGGTCGTGCTGTTGAAGGCACTGGAAGAGCGCAATCTCGTGAGTTCGACCAATGGCCGTGTCGCCGTCGGCTGGCTGATCGTCGAAGATCTGGCCATGGTGCTTGCGCTCGTGCTCTTGCCGGCTTTTGCTGGTGTTCTGGGTGGTCATGCGGATGCCGGCGGCCATGCCGCGTCCGGTTCGATCTGGCTGACGATTGGCATGACGCTGCTCAAGGTCGCAGCCTTTGCGGCTGTCGCGATCTTCATCGGTCCGCGTGTTGTTCCTTGGCTCCTGACCTCGGTTGCGCGCACGGGTTCGCGTGAACTGTTCACCCTGTCGGTTCTGGCAATCGCGCTCGGTATCGCCTTCGGTGCGGCCGAAATCTTCGGCGTATCGTTCGCGCTCGGCGCCTTCTTTGCCGGCCTCGTGATGAGTGAATCGCATCTCAGCCACAGGGCGGCGGCCGACTCCCTGCCATTGCAGAATGCGTTTTCGGTGCTGTTCTTCGTGTCCGTCGGCATGCTTTTCGATCCGTCGGTTTTGATCCGCGAACCGCTGATGATCATCGGCGTGCTTGCGCTGATCATGCTGGGCAAGGCGTTGATCGCCTTCTGTGTCGTGCTGCTGCTGCGCTATCCCGCCAGCATCGGCTTTGCTGTTGCTGCCGGTCTTGCGCAGATCGGCGAATTCTCCTTCATTCTGGCCGGGCTTGGCGTCTCGCTCGGGCTGCTGACGCGGGAAGGGCAGGATCTCATTCTTGCGGGCGCAATCCTGTCGATCACGCTCAATCCGCTGGCTTTCTACGCTACGGAAAAGCTGGAAAACTGGGCCTTTGCGCGTTGGCCGTTCCTGGCGAACAAATACGGTATGGCCAAGCAGGAGGCTCTTCGCCGCCAACTGGCCGTCATCAACAAGCAGCGCGAGGAACGGGATCGCCAGCATCATCTCGAGATCGAGCAGCTCATCGAAACTTTCCCGATGTTTGCCGAACTTGATGATAATGAGCATGAGGAGCTTCTGCTGCTCTTCCGCCCGAGATCGGCGTCGCCCGGCGATCGGGTGATCCGAACCGGGGATCGGGGCGACAGCATGTTCTTCATCGCTTCCGGCGCGGTCGAGGTGCAGCTGGAGGATGACGAGATCCGGCTCGGCGCCGGGGCCTTTTTCGGTGAAATGGCGGTGCTGACGGGCGCGCGTCGCACGGCCGATGTCGTCGCGGTCGATTTCTGTCAGCTCTTCGTGCTGGACCGCCGCGACTTCAATCTGTTCATGTCGCGGCATCCGCAGCTGCGTGCCGCCGTCAGCCGCATGGCGCGGGAGCGGCAGGAAAGCAACGTGTCGCGCCAGCGGCGCGACCTTTCCCAGGACGCAGGCTGATATTTTATCGGCGTTTCAGCCAGGTTTTCGAGACACGGCAAGCCATCGTATAGGCGGGATCGAAGACGTTGCCGACATCGTAGCGCACGACCTGATCGAGCAGGTGGCTGGCCGCGGTCTTGTCGAGACCGTAATCTGAGCCGAGCCAGCGCAGCATTTCGCTGGTGGCATGCTGCAGGGCTTGATCGAGCGGCCGGGCATTGCCAATGGTGAAAATATCCTCTGCCGTCTCGCCGCGCGGCCAGACGATCGTTTTTTTCTTTTCGACGCTGAGGCGCACCGTCACTTCGAAAGTGGTCTCGATCCCGGTGCCGACGATCTCGCCGTCTCCTTGCACCGCATGGCAATCGCCGAGGAAGAAGAGAGCGCCAGGTGCTGCTACTGGAAACCAGATGGTCGTCCCTGGCCCGAGCAATCGATAATCCATATTGCCGCCGAATTCGCCGCTGGTGGCGGTCGATATGGCCTGACCAAGCGATGGTGCGACCCCGAAACAGCCGATCATCGGCGACAGCGGCAGAACAAGCGCTTCCAGGCCCGCAACGGGTTCGGCAAGCCGCGCCGTCAGGGCCTCTCGATCGATCTGCCAGTATATCTTCTTGCTCGCCGGCAAGTTGCGTACGTCATGCGGGTCGACGACGTTGCTTGCTACCACACTGCGGGTAAAACCCGTGTCGCGCGTCGGCACCATTGCGAGAATCTCGACCTTGAGGCTGTCGCCCGGTTCCGCGCCGTCGACGAAGATCGGCCCGTTCATCGGGTTCGGCCCCGAGATGCGGTTGATGTCATGCTTGTCGTAGCCGGCCGCATCAAGCGTTTCGGTGACGACAATATCGCCATCGGCGATATGTAAGGCTGGCGGCAGCGAGCCGATGACATTGTGATAGGTGTCGGGAACGAAACGATGGGTCGCCATTTTGCTGAAGCCTTGTGTGGAATCCGGTGGCGGTAGCCTATGACGAGTCCGAACGTCTGGGAAAGGGCGGGCGACGATATTAGGCAAAGATCACTTCGCTTGTCGCGCGCAAATGCCTGCCACGGCAAACAGCTCTCAAGCAAAATGATCGCGAAATGCCTGTGGCGTCGTCCCGAATTTCCGCATGAAATTGCGCCGCATGGTTTCTTCCGAACTGAAGCCGCAGCGCATGCGTGCCTGATGCACGCTCAGGCCTTCCTCCAGAAGGCGGCGGGCGGCCTCGATGCGGATTTCCTCCACCGCGCGTGCAGGCGTCCGCCCGGTCGCTTTCAGATAGTGGCGCGAGAAGCTGCGTGCGCTCATATTGGCTTGCTCGGCCAGCGTCGGCAGGGAAAGGTCGGCGCGCAGATTGTCCATGATCCAGCCATGCAGACGGTCGAAGCGTTCGCCGCCCTCCTGAAGTCTCAGTGCCGCGCTGAACTGCGCCTGACCACCCGGGCGCTTGAGGAAGACGACGAGTTCGCGAGCCACGGAAAGCGCCAGCGGGCGGCCGAGATCTTCCTCAACCAAAGCAAGCGAGAGATCGATGCCGGCGGTCACGCCGGCGGAACTCCAGATCTGCCCGTCCTGAACGAAGATCGGATCGGGCTCAAGCTTCACTTGCGGAAAGCGCTTGGCAAATTCTTCGCAACGATTCCAATGGGTCGCTGCCCGCCGCCCGTTCAGAAGACCGGCTTCCGCAAGCAGAAAGGCGCCGCTGCAGACCGAGGCTATCCGTCGGGCATTCGCGGCACGCCGGCGTACCCATTCGACCAGGTCGAGATTCTCGCAGGCTTTATTGACGCCCCAGCCGCCGGCGATGATCAAGGTGTCGAGCGGATTATGGATATCGGAAAGCGGGGCGGTCATGAGCGCGAGACCCGAGCTGGTTCGGGTCTGTGGGTTTTCCGCGACCACGATGGCTTCGTAGGGTTTCGGCCGATCGAGCTCACGCGCCGCCTCGTTGGCGCTGGTGAAAACCTGCAGCGGACCCGTGATGTCAAGCAGTTGGGCGTTGTCGAAGGCAAGAATTTCGATGGGGCGCATGATTGGCAAAAAATGACGGTGGTTTGGCAAATGTGCCAGAGCATTGTCGCATAGGCTTGGAAAAGTCAATCATTGGAGACATGCCATGACCATCCGCTTCGGCCTGCTTGCGTTTCCCGGCGTCCAGCAACTCGATCTGACCGCGCCCTACGAGGTATTCGCCTCGATGGATGATGCCGAGGTGCATCTCGTGTGGAAGGACACGTCGCCCATCGTATCGGCAACGAAGCTGGCGTTGCAGCCGACGACGACGTTTGCCGAATGCCCGCCGCTTGACGTCATCTGCGTGCCCGGCGGCGTCGGCGTCAATGCATTGCTGGAGGATGCGGACGTTCTGAGCTTTGTCCGGCAACACGCGGCCGAAGCTCGCTTCGTAACATCGGTGTGCACCGGTTCTCTCGTCCTTGGAGCGGCCGGCCTGCTCAAGGGCAAGAAGGCCACGACCCATTGGAATGCGCTTGATTTCCTCGAGAGTTTTGGAGCGGTTGCCACGCCGGGGCGCGTCGTACGGGATGGCAATCTCTTCACCGCGGGCGGCGTGACCGCCGGCATCGATTTCGGACTGACAATCGTTGCCGCCTTGCGCGGCCGAGAGGACGCCGAAGCGATCCAACTGTCGCTGGAATACGCGCCAGAGCCGCCATTTCCTTCCGGATTGCCCGAGAAGGCCAGCGTTGAGGTGTTGGCCAGAACCAGACAACGCCTTGCCGGCTCAAGAATGGCACGGCAGGCGATCATCGCTCGCCTCGCGGCGGCCAGGCATGGGGCTGAATGAAAAGGACTTGTCCACCGGCGCTGTCACCTCAATGAAATGGAGCACCGATAGGGAGGCGATCATCGATTGATCAAGTCGAGGCGATGAATGATGGGCAGGCAGATGATTGGAATTCCAGTCTCATCTCGCCCACCATACTTGACACAAATAGCTTTTCTGCGACCGTGGCATCACGATGGCGTCCACGGCCTTGCGGGGAAAAGGCTTATTTGATGAACGAGTTCCGATCATTGCGCTGGATATGTTGCTTCGTCATGGCAATGGCCGTTGTGATAGGCGCAGCCCCAGGGTTGATATCGCAAGCTGCAGCCGCCGAAACTTCCGAGATCGCCCCGCAGACAAAGGCTTCGAGCGAGCAGATCGAGAAGCTGATCGGCACTTTGCGCGATAGCGGTGCCGTGTCCGGAGCCGATCTGTTGCAGCGTCGCTCCGGCTTCGAGAAGCTCATGGCATCGACGCCAGGCCCGGCGCGTGTCCAGATACGGCGTGTCGATGCCAATGGTGTGGACGGCGATCTGATCTGGCCGGCACGGTTGCATCATCCGATCGGGCGGCGTGCCATCCTTTATTTGCATGGTGGCGGCTTCTATAGCGGCTCCCTTCGCACGCACGCCAACATAGCGGGTTCGCTCGCCAAGGCGGCCTCAGCCGATGTGCTGTTGATCGACTATCGCCTCGCGCCCGAAAACCGCTTCCCCGCGCAAAGAGACGATGCCATTGCGGCCTATCGCTGGCTTCTGACATCGGGATACAAGGCCGGCAACATCGTTATCGCCGGCGAGTCGGTTGGCGCAACTCTGGCCATCGAGGTCGTTTTGAACCAGCTTAGGCTGAGTGGTCCGCTTCCCGCTGCCGTGGTCGCGATGAGCCCGATTACCGATTTCGCCGCAACGGGCGCGTCCCTGGCCGCCAACGCCGCCAGCGATCCCTTCATGAACAAGGCCGAGTTGACCCTTATCCACGATGTGTTCGCGCGCGACCGTCCTCTCGCCGATCCCGATATATCGCCGCTCTATGGCAATGTCTCCGGGTTTCCTCCGCTGCTGATCCAGGTTGGCGCTCGCGAGGTGCTACTTGATGACGCCTCGCGGTTCGCAGACAAAGTACGCCAGGCGGGCGGTAACGTGAGCCTGGAAGTCTGGCCGGGGATGATCCATCAATGGCAGATTTTCCCGTTCTGGCTCGACGATGCGAGGAAATCGAACGAGCGCGTTGCGCAATTCGCGATTGCGCATTTTGTCGATAAGCCAGTGCAATAATTTTTGTTCAGTTAATCGGCACCTGATTTCGAAACTCTCGTCCGAAAGGCCGCTGTGGCTTCATAAGTCCGTGAACCCACATCACCGCCTTTCAATTAATTATCGCAATAAATAATCGCTAGATAATTTTCTTATGGACATAGGAGGTGAAATGCACTAGGCATATAGATGTCGCGATAATAAATCGCACGATAAATTTAAGTGGAGATTGAAATGAGCCAGTCGATCCCTCAAGCTACTCGTCGGGGCGTTATGACAGCCGGGCTTGGCCTTGCCGCCGCAGCCGTCATCCCCCTCGCTCAACCTGCACAAGCCTCTACAAAGCAATCATCTTCGAAAGGTAAGGACACAATGAGCAGCAGCACGATCACCACCAAGGACGGAACGCAGATCTTCTACAAGGACTGGGGGACGGGCCAGCCGATCGTCTTCCATCATGGATGGCCCCTGAGCTCCGACGATTGGGACGCCCAGATGCTCTTCTTCCTTCACCAGGGCTACCGCGTCATCGCCCACGACCGTCGCGGCCATGGCCGTTCCAGCCAGACCGCAACAGGCAACGAGATGGACACCTATGCCGCCGATGTCGCGGCGCTGGCAGAGCATCTGAATCTCAAGGGCGCCATCCATGTCGGCCATTCGACAGGCGGCGGTGAAGTTGCCCGCTATGTCGCCCAGTATGGCGGCCATGGCCGCGTTTCCAAGGCCGTGCTGATCGGCGCCGTACCGCCGATCATGGTCAAGTCCGACAAGAACCCCGGTGGCCTGCCGCTGGAAGTCTTTGACGGCTTCCGTGCGGCACTTGCGGCCAACCGCGCTCAGTTCTTCCGCGATATTCCGGCGGGGCCGTTCTACGGTTTCAATCGTCCCGGCGCCGTTGTTTCGCAGGGCGTTATCGATAATTGGTGGCGCCAGGGCATGATGGGCGGCACCAAGGCCCATTATGATTGCATCAAGGCCTTTTCGGAAACAGACTTCACCGAAGACTTGAAGAAGATCGAAGTCCCGACCCTCGTCATGCATGGCGACGACGACCAGATCGTTCCGATCGCGGACTCGGCCCTTCTGTCCTCGAAGCTGCTGAAGAACGGCACGCTTAAGGTCTACAAGGGCCTCCCGCACGGCATGGCTACCACGCATGCAGACGTGATCAATGCGGACCTGCTCGCCTTCTTCAAGGCTTAAGCACTAAAGAGATCATGCGCCCGCCGTAAGGCGGGCGCTCTCACAGCCTGCCGGGTGCTGTTACCACCCTCACCATTTCAGCTGTCGAGTTTCAACGACAGCTGAACGGCGCGCGGCAAGGGCGGTAGCGGCCGGCTGATTTCGACACGGCGCGTCCATGTGGCGCGCCGTTCCTGTTCGCGCTCCCGAAGGGCCTTCGAGACAGCGACAAAGGTCATTGCGCGTTCGATGACTTGTTCTGCCTTGGTCATGGATATCTCCATTTGTTCACTTTATGTTCTCATATCAAGTCGAGAAAGTCAAGCGATCCGGGCTTTCGGATTGGGCCGCACCTTTGATATTCCGTTTGGCGCCCCTCGCTGCTCTCAAAGACCAACGCACGATTGCTTTGGCCACCCGGAGACGGTTCCGTTGAACGCTATTGACGCCGAAGATTGATCTCGCTGGTTACGACCGATTTGCCTGAGCTCAGATCCTTGTCGATGGTCCGGAGCGTCAGCTGGTCGTTGCCCTGCCTGCGAATGGTCATATTGGCATCGCGATCGCCGTTGACGAGACGTGCCCAGCGCACTGCCAGATTGATGACATCACCCTGCCTGCTGCCCGACAGCTGCGATGTCGCACCGGAAGGACCGGTGTAGGTGCCTGAGTATCTGTTTCCGCGCGCCGTAAGCTGGGCCGAGATCGCGCGACTGATGATGAGAAGGCCGCGGCAGTTTCCCCTCATCGAAATCGAGGGGACCGGAGCGCTGATGGTGAATCTGCAGGAGACATTGATCGGCGAGTCGCCGATCTTTCGAACCACCTTGCCGGTTCCCGTCCAGCTGCCGTTCAGCGGCTTCAGAAATCCGCTTTCATCGGCGGCGGCAGGTGTCGCCAGGCAGATCGCGGCAAGGACGGTGAGAAGGCGCGCTTGATGATGCATGATATCAATCCCTTCGTCAGACTAACTAGGAACGCCGCAGGCTATGCGCGGTTCCCAGGCGGTCAGAGCCAGTTGATGCGCTTCAGAATATAGAGGGTGATGACGGAGGTGACGGCGACCAATACGACGATGATGACGAAGGCCCAGGTATCGTTGACGCCTGGAATGCCGCCGACATTCATGCCGAACAGGCCGGCAACGACGCTCGGCGGCAGCAGCAACGCGGCAAGCGCTGCAAGCCTGTTGGAGTTGCGGGCGATGCGCTCGCTGATGACGGTCGAAAGGTCATCGTGCAGGATGCCCGTCCGGTCGCGGATTGCATCCAGATACTCGATGCAGCGCATCAGCTTGTCGATCACCTCACGCATGCGCAGCTTGTCGCGTTCGGCAAGCCAGGGAGCGTCGTCATGTTCGATGCGATTGAGGGCATCGCGTTGCGGCGAAAGATAGCGTCTTAGCTGCACGGCGCGCCTGCGAAGCAGCTTCAGGCGCTCTCGGACTTCGGCGGCCTCGCCGTGGAAGATCAGCTCATCCAGCTCGTCAACTTCCTCATCCATCTGATCAAGAACGGGTTCCAGGTCCCTCACGAGCTTGTCGCTGACGAGGGCAAGCAGTTCGCCAGTGCGCTTCGGGCCTTTGCCCTTTTCGAGCGCTTGGCGGATGTCGCGAAGGGCGGTGATGTAATGGCCGCTGTCGCGAAGGGTCACGACGCGATTCTCGTCCACCCAGGCATGCAGGGGAACGAGATCGAGATCCTCGACCGCCACATCCGCGTCGTCGGGCGGTGCAGCGCAGACGCCGCGAAGAATGATTAGCAAGCCATCATCGACCGGCTCGACGCGCGGGCGCGATTCATCCTCCAGCAACGCGTCGGCGACAAGCGGATCGAAGCCGCCATTGTGTGTTACCCACGTTGCCGCGGCATCATGGTCGCGCTCGAGATGAACCCAGAGAATTCCGTCTGTCGGCTTCCAACTCTGTAGGCCGGCGGCACCGATCTCGCGACAGCTGCCGTTGCCGTCGAGAAGGACGGCGAAGCGTATGCCGGGCTCGGCGCCGTAGCTGAGTTGAACCTTCCGGCTCTCGATCTCCATCCGCTCCCATCCTCCCCCGAGTGTAAAAGGAAAGCGAAATCATGCAGCTATTTTCAATAGTTCTAGCACCGAGAACGTTAAGGTGAAACTGAAGTTTAACGCGAATGATCGGCTATGAGGCCAGATCGCTCATTCTGCCGCCGCGGCAAGACAGCTATCGATGATCGTACGGATCTCGGCGCGGCAGGAGCCGCAATTGGTTCCAGCATTGAGCTCCCTGCCGACGGCTTCGACACTGTGACAGCCGCCGCGAATGGCCGCGACGATCTGGTTGACGCCGACGCCAAAGCAGGAGCAGACCGTCGCACCGGCGTCGATCGCATCGGCTCCCGGTCTGCCTGCGATCAGCGCAAACCGCTTGCTGAGATTGCCATGCGATGCCGAAAGCTGAGCGATCGCCCAGTTTCGGGCCACGGCTACAGGCTGCCGTGCGACGAAGAGAGCCGCATGCAGCCGCTCGCCATCGAAGAAAGCAAGGCGCAGATCTCCGGAGGCCTGATCAGCATAGCCGAGCGGTTCGAGATCGTCATCTATATCGAATGTCGCGCGACACCACCCGATCCAGTCGTCCGGTGCCAGATCGAACGCAAGCTCTGTCCGCCAGCCGCCATCGGCCTTGGCGAGCGCCCAGTAGGCACTGTCGAGATCGTGCGGCTTTGCTGCGGAAACCGCGAAGCAATAATGTGAGGCCTGGAAACGGCAGGCGCGGACTGCGACATTCTTCGACGCGGGCTGGCCGGAAATCGGGTCGGTTATGGGAGCGACCACGGCATCGATGCGGGCTTTGGCGGCGAAGCTATCGTTCCAGTGCATCGGCACGAAGAGACTACCGCGCGCCTGCCGCTCCGTCACCAAGGCGCGGACGATCACCTTGCCATGCGGGCTCTCAATCTCTACCAGGCCGGCTTCGGCAACGCCGATCTCGATTGCGTCGCGTGGATGGATCTCGACGAAAGGCTCTGCGATGTGGCCCGACAGGCGGGCGCTCTTGCCGGTCCGTGTCATCGTATGCCAGTGATCGCGAATGCGTCCGGTATTGAGCGTCAGGGGGAAGCGGCTGTCGGTTCGATCGGTTGCCGGCGGTTCTATGGCGATGAAGTGCGCCTTGCGATCGGAATGATAAAATCCGCCATCCGCGAAGAAGCGGGTGACCTTCGGCATCGCTCCGACAGGCTGCGGCCATTGGAACGGTACAAGGGTGTCGTAGTCTTCCGTCAAGATCGATTCATAAGCGCCGATGTCGAAATCGCGGCTGCCCTCGTTTTCAAAGCCGGAAAGGCCTGCGTGCTCGGCGAAGATCTCCGCATGTGTGCGAAAGGAGAAGGCTTGGGAAAATCCGATGCGGCGGCCAACTTCGGCCATTTGCCACCAGTCGGGCCTAGCTTCGCCGGGGGTTGCAAGAAATTGGCGCTGCCTGGAAATCCGCCGTTCGGAATTGGTGACGGTGCCATCCTTTTCGCCCCAGCCGAGCGAGGGCAGCAGCACATGCGCGTGCCGCGTCGTATCCGTCTCACGCAGGACGTCGGAGACGACGACGAAGGGACAGGCCTTGATTGCCGCCTCGACGGCATCGGCGTCCGGCATGGAGACCACGGGGTTGGTCGCCATGATCCACAATGCCTTAATGCGGCCGTCGGCGACGGCGCGAAACATATCGACCGCCTTCAATCCCGGCTTTCCGGCAATCCGCGGCGAGTGCCAGAAGCGCTGCACACGGTCGCGATCCTCCGCACTCTCGATCACCATGTGAGCGGCAAGCATGTTGGCAAGACTGCCGACCTCGCGCCCGCCCATGGCGTTCGGCTGGCCTGTCAGCGAGAATGGTCCCATGCCGGGCCGGCCGATGCGGCCGGTGGCGAGATGGCAATTGATGATGGCGTTGACCTTGTCGGTGCCGGATGAGGATTGGTTGACACCCTGGCTGTAGCAGGTAACGACCTTCTCGATCTGCGCAAACAGCCGGTAGAATTCGCGAAGCTGCATCGCGGGCAAGCCGGTCAGCTCGAGCACGCGGTTGAACGACATGGAGCTGGCGGTGGCGAAAGCCTCGGCAAAGCCGCTGGTGTGCTCGGCAATGTAATTCTGGTCGATGGTGTTGTTTGTGATCAGATGCTCGAAGAGACCCAGGAACAGGGCGACATCGCCATCCGGCCGGATCGCCAGATGCAGATCGGCGATATCGCAGGTCATGGTCCGGCGCGGATCGATGACGACGATCTTCATCGTCGGCCGTGCTGCCTTTGCGGCCGCCAGCCGCTGATAGATGACCGGATGGCACCAGGCGAGATTGGAGCCGGTGAGGATGACGAGGTCGGCCAGCTCGATATCCTCGTAAGTGCCCGGCACCGTATCCGAGCCGAAGGCGCGACGATGGCCGGCAACGGAGGACGACATGCACAGCCGCGAGTTCGTATCGATATTGCCCGAGCCGATGAAGCCCTTCATCAGCTTGTTGGCGACGTAATAATCCTCCGTCAGCAGCTGGCCGGAGACGTAGAAGGCAACGGCATCAGGGCCGTGTTCGGCAATCGTCTCACTGAGGCGTTTCGCGACCAGATCAAGCGCCTCGTCCCAGCTCGCTCTCTGGCCGGCAATTTCTGGATGGAGCAGGCGTCCGTCGAGATCGATCGTCTCGGCAAGGGCGGAGCCTTTCGAGCACAGACGCCCGAAGTTGGCAGGGTGGTCCGGGTCGCCTTTCACGGAGACCTTGCCGTCATCATCGACGCTGGCGATAACGCCGCAACCGACGCCGCAATAGGGGCAGGTGGTTTTGGTTTCAATGGACATGGGTTGCGTCCATGAAGTTTAAAGCGTGGGAGAATATCTCCCTCTGTCCCTGCGGGACATCTCCCCCACAAGGCAGGGGTATCGCATATGAGCGGAGATCGCCGCTGTCCCCCTTCTCCCCAGCGGGGAGAAGGTGCCGCCAGGCGGATGAGGGGGTGCCCGCCAAGGCCATAAAAATCCATAAATTCAAATAGATACCCCCCTCATCCGACCCTTCGGGCCACCTTCTCCCCAAGGGGAGAAGGAGCTTATGGTGCTCGTCCGCCTCCATATGCGATAGCCCTGCCCCTTGTGGGGGAGATGTCAGCAAAGCTGATAGAGGAGGGTAACTTCTTCCGAACATCTTCACTCCGCCGCCATCATCAGGCTTTCGAGCGCGATGGAGAGAGCGCCGTCCTCGTTGCGGACGGGAATGGTCCGCACCTCGCCCTGGTCTGCACCAAGCGCCTTGCCGGTTTCGAGCGAGATCACCCAGTTGTGCAGCGGGCAAGTCACGGCTTTCCCGTGAACGATGCCTTGGGAGAGCGGGCCGCCTTTGTGCGGGCAGTGATCCTCGATGGCGAAGACCTCGTTTTCGGCCGTGCGGAATACGGCGATCTTGCCCTGCGGGGTTTTCACGCACCGTGCGCCGCGCAGAGGAATGTCCGAGATGTTGCCGATTGCATGCCAGGTTGTCATGTTCATTTCCTTACTCGGCGGCCTGCGGGAAGCCGACTGTCGCCATCGGCTTGAACTCGTGCTTGTCCTTGCCGGAGACGCGCTCGGACCAGGGGTCGACCTGGGCGAATTTCTGGCTGAAAACGAAGCGCTCGTAATAGGCCTTGCGCTTTTCGGCATCGCCCATGATCTGGCGGCGGATCTCGTCGAGACCGATGCGCTTGGCCCATTTGTAGATACGTTCGAGATAGCGGGCCTGCTCGCGGTACATCTGCGTCAGCGCCACGATGTGCTCGAGCGCCTCGTCCTCCGTCTTCACGAGGCCGAGCACTTCCGTGCCTTTGATGTCGAGACCGGCAGCGCCTGCGAAATGGATCTCGAAACCGCTGTCGACGCAGATGACGCCGATATCCTTGCAGGTTGCCTCGGCGCAATTTCGCGGACAGCCGGAGACGGCCATCTTGAGCTTTGCCGGCGTCCAGGAACCCCACATGAATTTCTCGATGCGGATGCCGAGGCCGGTCGAATCCTGCGTACCGAAGCGGCACCAGTCGGAGCCGACGCAGGTCTTCACCGTGCGTAGGCCCTTGGCATAGGCCTGGCCGGAGATGAAACCGGCCTTGCCGAGATCGGCCCAGACGGCCGGCAGATCCTCCTTCTGCACGCCGAGAAGGTCGATACGCTGACCGCCGGTCACCTTCACCATCGGGATCTCGAACTTGTCGACGACGTCGGCAATCGCCCGCAGCTCGTTCGAACTGGTGACGCCGCCCCACATGCGCGGCACCACGGAATAGGTGCCATCCTTCTGGATGTTGGCGTGCACGCGTTCATTGATGAAGCGCGACTGGTAGTCATCGGCATATTCATCCGGCCAGTCGCAGACGAGGTAGTAATTCAGAGCGGGGCGGCATTTCGCGCAGCCGCAGGAAGTCTTCCATTCAAGCTCCTGCATGACGGCAGGAATGGTCTTCAACCCCTTGGCTTTTATCAGTCTTCTGACGTCGTCATGCCCGAGCTCGGTGCAGGTGCACATCGGCTGGACGGCGGCAGGGTTGTAGCTGTCGCCAAGGGTGATCGACATCAGCTGTTCGACGAGGCCGGTGCACGAGCCGCAGGAGGCCGATGCTTTCGTGTGGGCGCGCACGTCGTCGAGTGAGGTTAGGCCTTTGGCCGTGATCGTCGAAGTGATCTTGCCCTTGCAGACGCCGTTGCAGCCGCAGATTTCCGCATCATCCGGCAAGGCTGCAACGGCCGCCATAGGGTCCAGCGGCGACCCTCCCTGATAGGCCTGGCCGAAGATCAGGGTCTCGCGCATCTCAGAGATATCGGTCGCCTTCTTCTTCAGGTCGTTGAACCAGGCGCCGTCCGCCGTCTCGCCGTAAAGCACGGTGCCGATGATCCTGTTATCCTTCAGCACGAGGCGCTTGTAGACGCCGGCAGCCGCATCGCGCAGGACGATCTCTTCGCGATCGTCGCCGTCGGCGAAGTCGCCGAGCGAGAATAGGTCGATGCCGGTCACTTTCAGTTTCGTCGGCGTGTCCGAGTGCACGAAGGCGGCGCTCGTGTCGCCGGCCAGATGTGAGGCGGCCACACGCGCCATCT
The DNA here is from genome assembly GCF_030182565.1 of Rhizobium centroccidentale. NCBI lineage: Bacteria > Pseudomonadati > Pseudomonadota > Alphaproteobacteria > Hyphomicrobiales > Rhizobiaceae > Rhizobium > Rhizobium centroccidentale. The sequence goes on from NZ_JAQJCG010000003.1 coordinate 253,441, forward strand.
CGTAGAGGGGGGCGACGAGGCCATAGACCATGCCGCCGACCTCGGCACATTCGCCGAGCGCCATGATGCTTCCGTCCGAAGTCTGCATGCCGTCATCGACGACGATGCCGCGGTTGACGGCGATGCCTGCCTCCTTGGCAAGGCCGACATTGGGGCGGATACCGACGGCCATGACGACGAGCGTGGCGGGGATCACGCGTCCGTCGTCGAGTTCGATCCCCTCGACCTTGCCGTCGCCGATAATCGCCTTGGTGTTGGCCTTGGTGATGACCTTGATGCCGCGCTCCTCGACGGCCTTTTGCAGCAGATAGCCGGCGGCCGGATCGAGCTGGCGTTCCATCAGCGTCGGCTGCACATGGAGAACGGTGACATCCATTCCACGCAGGCTGAGGCCGGCGGCGGCTTCCAGACCGAGCAGACCGCCGCCGATGACAACGGCCTTCTCGCGCGACTGAGCCGCAAGCAGCATTGCCTGTACGTCGTCAAGATCGCGATAGGTGATGACCCCGCGCAGTTCCTTGCCCGGAACCGGAATGATGAAGGGCACGGAGCCTGTCGCGATGACAAGCTTGTCGTAGCTCTCCGTCACACCGTGATCGGAGGTGACAGTCTTTGCCACCCGGTCGATGGCGACGATCTTGTGCCCCTTGTAGAGCGTGATGCCGTGCTTGATATACCAGCCGTCGCCGTGGATGATGATCTGCTCAAAGTCTTTCTCCCCCGAGAGAACCGGCGACAGCATGATGCGGTCGTAATTGACGCGCGGCTCGGCGTTGAAGATGGTGACTTCATAGAGATCTGGCGCCTTTTCCAGCAGGTGCTCCAGCATGCGCCCTGGCGCCATGCCGTTGCCGATGATGACGAGTTTCTGGGTCATGGTATCACTCCGCGGCTTCGACGAAGCGGTGGCGTTCGTAGAGGAACTTCAGCACGGCCTCGCGGCATTTGAGGTAGGTTCTGTCGGACGCAAGCTCGATGCGGTTGCGTGGCCGCGCGATCGGCACTTCGAGGATATCGCCGATATGAGCGGCCGGGCCGTTGGTCATCATGACGATGCGGTCGGACAACAGCACCGCCTCGTCGACGTCATGGGTGATCATCACCATCGTGCTGCCGAGGCGGGTATGGATTTCCATGACGGCATCCTGAAGGTGGGCGCGGGTGAGGGCGTCCAGCGCTCCGAAGGGCTCGTCGAGCAGCAGGATCTTGGGCTGCATGGCGAGCGCCCGGGCGATGCCGACGCGTTGCTTCATGCCGCCGGAGATTTCCGAGGGACGCTTGTCCTTGGCATGGGCCATCTGCACGAGATCGAGGTTGCGCATCACCCACTCGTGGCGTTCGGCCTTGCTCTTCGTGCCGCGAAATACCTTCGAGACGGCGAGATTGACGTTCTCGTAAACGCTGAGCCAGGGCAGAAGGCTGTGGTTCTGGAAGACCACGGCCCGATCCGGACCGGGTGCGTTGACCTCGCGGTTCTCAAGTAGCACCGCGCCGGCAGAGACCGGCGTCAGGCCGGCAATGAGGTTCAAAAGGGTCGACTTGCCGCAGCCGGAATGGCCGATGATCGAGACGAATTCGCCCTTGTCGATGACGAGTTCGATGCCCTTCAGGACTTCGGCCCGCTGGACGCCACGGTCGAAATATTTGTCGATATGATCGAGCTTCAGATAGGCGCTCATCAGGTTCTCCTCAATTGCTCGTCATGCCGCGGGTCACGAAGGCACCGAGGCCTGCGACTAGGCGGTCGAGGATAAAGCCGGTGATGCCGATATAGGCGAGTGCGACGATGATGTCGGGCAGGCGCGACGAGTTCCACGCATCCCAGATGAAGAAGCCGATGCCGACACCGCCGGTCAGCATCTCGGCAGCAACGATCGCAAGCCAGGAAAGCCCGGCGCCGATGCGAAGACCTGTGAAGATGTAAGGAGCGGCCGCCGGCACCATGATGCGGAAGAAGAATTCGATCTGGTTCAGCCGCAGCACTTTGGCGACGTTGCGATAATCCTGCGGAATGTTGCGAACGCCGACCGCCGTGTTGATGATGACGGGCCAGATCGAGGTGATGAAGATCACGAAGATCGCCGACGGGTTGGAATTCTGGAAGGCCGCGAGCGACAGCGGCAGCCAGGCAAGCGGCGGCACGGTGCGCAGTACCTGGAAGATCGGGTCGAGGCCACGCATCGCCCAGACCGATTGGCCGATCACCGCGCCGATCAGCACGCCGGCAACGGCCGCAAGGCCGAAGCCGTAGGCGACGCGCTGCAGGGAGACGAGCACGCGCCATGCAAGTCCGATATCCTGCGGCCCATTGTAAAAGAACGGATAGACGATGAGGTCGTAGCTCTCCTGCCAGACTTGCGAAGGCGGCGGCAGGCTGGCGCCCGGCTGCTCACAGAGCAGCTGCCAGATGCCAAGCAGAAGTACCAGGACTACCAGGGGCGGGAGGACGCTACGCAAGACCGAAGCAGCGATGCGACCTGGATCGATGCGCCGAGCCGGGCGGGCCGCCAATGTCACGACATGGCTCTTTGTGAGAGCGGGCGCTTGCGCAACGGCGGCTTGCTGTTTGCGGGCGGTTACCGACATTGAACGAATCCTTTTTGGAAGAGAGTGCCGAGCATTACGACGCCACCTTGATCGAGAGGCTTTCGAGGTAGGCCGAGGGATTTTCCGGATCGAAAACCTTGCCGTCGAAGAAGGTTTCCTTGCCGCGCGAGGTTGATGCCGGAATGTCCGATGCGGCGACGCCGAGATCCTTGGCGGCATCGCGCCAGATGTCCTGGCGGTTGACCTGGCCGATCAGCGTCTTGATGTCGGTATTGGGCGCGAACTTGCCCCAGCGGATGTTTTCGGTGATGAACCAGCTGTCGTGGCTCTGGAAAGGATAGGAGACGCCGCCCTTCCAGAATTTCATGTAAAGATCGGTACCTTTGGCGAGGCGGCCGTTGCCGTAGTTGATGTCGCCCTTGAGGCGACCCAGCACGTCCTTGGGCGGCACATTGAACCATTGCCGCTTGCCGAGGATGGTCGCCATTTCCTCCTTGTTGTCCATGCTGTCGCACCATTGCTGGGCTTCCATGACGGCCATCAGCAATGCTTTGGCGGCATTCGGATTCTTCTCGATCCAGTCGGCGCGCATGCCGAGCGCTTTTTCCGGATGGCCCTTCCAGATCTCACCGGTCGTACAGGCGGTGAAGCCGATGCCTTGGTTGACGAGCTGCTCGTTCCAGGGCTCGCCGACACAGAAGACGTCCATGTTGCCGACCTTCATGTTCGCCACCATCTGCGGCGGCGGCACGACGATGGTCGAGACGTCCTTGTCGGGATGGATGCCGCCGGCGGCTAGCCAATAGCGGATCCACAGATCATGTGTGCCGCCCGGGAAGGTCATCGCCGCCTTGATCTCCTTGCCTGCTGCTCTTTTTGCGTCGAAGGCCGCTTTCAGCTTGGATGCGTCAAGCTGGACGCCTGTCTCTGCATATTCTTTGGCGACGGAGATGCCCTGGCTGTCGTAGTTGAGGCGGGCGAGGATCGCCATCGGCACCGGTTGGTTGTTCTGCGTCACCTTGCCTGTATGCATGAGATAGGGGAGCGGCGAGAGAATATGGGCGCCATCGATGCCGTTTGCTGCCCCGCCGAGCACCAGATTGTCGCGCGTCGCGCCCCAGGAGGCCTGTTTGGCGACATCGGCGTCTGGTAGGCCGTGCTTTTCGAACAGGCCCTTTTCCTTGGCGATGACCAACGGAGCCGCATCCGTCAGGGCAATGTAGCCAAGCTTGACCCCCGACACTTCCGGTCCCGACGTTGCTGCGAAGGCGCCGGAAGGGAAGGCTGTCCTGACGGCGCCGATCAGGGCTGCCGTGGCGGATGTCTTCAAAAGGTTTCGGCGCGTAACACCACCGGACAGGATCTTCTTCACTTGCAGTTTCCCCTTGTTTTGCTCGTGACGCGTGGATTTCGGACATAAAAAAACGCCGCTCGGTCGATGCAGCCCGGGACAGGAAGGAAATCCTCGGGGCAAGAACCTTGCGACGTCGATGTCTTTGCGAGCGCGTTTTCCGCGCATTGCTTGCTTCGATCGCCGTTGACCGAAGCGAAATTGAATAAGCAAGCCGCGTGCCAGTTTTTCACGGCGAGATCATGGCATTGTAATTGCTCGATTATTCAGGGGGATGGTCCGATGGCTCCTTTTGCGGGCAGTTGCGATTTCTGCAAATATTTTGAGCGGATGCCATTCATGCGGCTCTCGATCCTGCGCTTATTCTATGCAGAGCAGCATAAGTGGACGCTAGATGTCGTCGCTCGAAGACTGCGTCGCGCTTGTCGTTTTCACGGCAAATCCGGCGACATAGGCGGCGATCTCTGCTGGATCGAAAATATGGCCGTCCATGAAGCGGTCGCCATCCCGGTCACCCTCGATACGGATATCGGCATCGTCGGGAGACGCCTCGCTGCCGAGTGCCCGCCGATAGAGGTCGGAACGGTAGGCCGAGGCCGCCATCTTCATGTTCTGCTCGGAAAATGCGCTTTGCCCCCAGCGTATCATCTGGCTGAAGATCCAAAGCGCGTGGCTCGGGCGCGGATAGTTGGCAAAGCGGCCATGGAAACTGAAATACCTGTCGATGATGCGGCGATGGCCCCTGGCATCAAGGTTGAATTCGCCCGCCAGCACATGGCGGATGATGTGCACGGGTGCTGCAATATAGCGCTGATCGGCAAGCGCTTCGGCAAGGGCGTCATGATTTTCCGGCCGGTCACACCAGCGCGCTGCTGCGTCCAGCGCCACGATAAGGCGCGACACGGTTTCCGGATGGCTTTCGGCCCATTCCGGGCGCATGCCGATCACCTTTTCGGGTGCGGAGGGCCAGATATCCTGCTTGGCCGCGACGATGCGGCCGACGCCTCGTTCGGATGCGACCATGTTCCAGGGTGCGCCGACGCAGAAGCCATCGATAGCTCCGGCGGCAAGCGCGTCGGATGTGAGAGGTGGCGGCACGACGACAAGCTTCACGTCCCGGTCCGGATCGATGCCGCCGGCGGCCAGCCAATAGCGGAATTCGTAATTATGCGACGAGAAGGGATAGGTCATGCCAAGCGTCGGCGGCTGCTCTCCGCGCGCTTTCATGGTTTCGACCACTTTCGCAAGCGCCTGCGAATTTTCCAACGCGCTTGCCTGGTCGGAAAGGCCTGTTTCGTCGCACATGCGGTCAAACAGCCGCGTCGAGAGGGTGATGGCGTTGCCGCCGCAACCGAGAGAGAATGGGGTAATCGTGGGCGAGGGGTTCGAGCCAAGCCCGAGCATGGCTGCGACCGGCATCGGCGAGAGCATATGGGCGATGTCGAACTGGCGAAAGGCAAGCCGGTCGCGGACATTGGCCCAGGAAACGTCCTTGACGAGATCGAGAGCGATCCCCTCCTTGCGGGCGAGGCCGAATTCCGCAGCCGCAATCAGGACCGACGCATCGACAAGCGGAATGAAGCCGGCGCGCAATGTGCGCGGGCCTTCGCTGGTAATCTGGGCAGGCGCCGAAGGATTGCTGTCGCCCGCCTGTCGGCTTTTGGCGGAACGGGCTGCTTGCACTCTCATATTCACTCCGGTGCCTCTCCTCTCAGGGCGGCGGACAAGATGGGGCCTAGTACGCTCACATCAGTAACCCCGCTGCCGTCACGACGCTTTGCGCGATCTCGGACATCTTCTTCTTTTCGTTCATGGCCGTCTGTCGCAGCAGCGCGAAGGCTTCGTCTTCCGAAAGGCCGCGCATCTTCATCAGGATTCCCTTGGCGCGCTCGACGATCTTGCGTTCTTCAAGCGCCGACTTGGCATCCGCCAGCTCCCGCTGCAGCCGGCTGAAGGCATTGAAGCGGCTGACGGCCATGTCGAGGATTGGCTTGACCCGTTCCTTCTTGAGGCCGTCGACGATATAGGCTGATACCCCGGCCTCGACGGCCGCCTCGATGGAGGCCGTATCGGAGCGATCGACGAACATGGCGATCGGTCGTCCTACCGTCCGCGTCAGCTGAAACAGATGCTCCATCATGTCGCGATTCGGATTTTCGAGATCGATAATGATGACGTCGGGGCGAAGCGTCTCGATCGTCCGTGCGACGCCCTGCACTTCATGGATGACCGTCACTCGCGCATGACCAGCCTCCCGCAACCCCTCCTCGATGATCGAGGCGCGGATCGCATTTTCATCGATCACAAGAATGGTCAGATCGAGACGGCTCATGCCGTCTTTATGGCGCAATGCAGCAAAGCGGGCAAGTGTCGTTCGATGAAATATTAGGCGAACTGGAATTCAGCCTAAATTTTGATCACATTAGTTGCTTTCTGGTTAATTCTTCAGCAGTTTCGCCAATAGGCCGCGCTGCTGAAGGTGCCGGTATCCCTGGCGAGCTCGCTCTTAAGGAAGGTGCGGATGGCGCGGGCCTGTTTCTGCTCGCACGCGGCCCAGACAAAGGTATCGGGCTCGGCAGCGGGCACGACGTCGCGCAGGATGCGTTCAATCGTATCCGTCGTCCCGGCGGCGACGCCATTGCGATGCAGCCAGGTGATATCCATCGATGCGCTTGATATCAGCGGCTGCTCTTCTTGTTTATCGGGGACCTCGAGAAAGATGCGCAGCTCGGCATCGGCAGGCACGGAGGCTGCGATGCGGGCGATGGCGGGCAGCGCGGTTTCGTCGCCAGCGAGAACGAGCTTGCGCGCTGTCGGCACGCCGCCACCACCGGGGCCGATCAGGCCGGCACGATCGCCCGGGCGCGCGGTCATCGCCCACGTCGCTCCCGGCACATCGTCGCCTTCATGCACAACGAAATCGATGTTCATCTCGCCGCGGTCAAGATCGATGCTGCGTATCGTATAGGCGCGGATGGTCAGCGCATCATCGCCCTTCGGCCAATGGATGCGGCCGTCCGGCTCCGTATGCGGCCAGGCCGGCTCGCGGCCTTTCGGCGGGATGAGCAGGCGGACATGCATGCCGCCCTCGACGAAATGCCTGGCGTCCTCGGTCGCGACGACGACGCGGCGCATATGCGGCGTGATATCGTAGGCATCGGCGACGCTGATCTCGCGGAAGTTCGGTATGGCAGACGGCTGCGGCCCGTCAGCCCAATCGAGGGCGAGCGTGTGGCTGGTAGAGAGTTCGAACAGGCTTTCGGCGACCATGCTGCGGATCGTGAAGAGCATGGCTGCCGTCGGGCAACGCAGCTTTATGTCGAGACGATCGTTGCTGACGGCGATGTCAGCGCTGCCGATGACGGTATCGAGGCGGGCTCCGGCCTCGCTCCGTGTGATGGTGACATGTTCGGCAAAACGCGCGCAGAACTGATCCAGCAATTGACCGGCATCCTTGTGGGTTGCCACGCCGGAAGCGGTGAAATCCCTTGCATGCATCATTTTTTCGTCTCCTTGCGGGTCAGGAACCAGATGAGATAGGGGCCGCCGATCAGGGCCGCGAACAGGCCGACGGGAACCTCGTAGGGAAAGATCACCATTCGTGACAGCCAGTCGGCCAGCACCAGCAGCATGGCGCCAAGCAGCAGGCTGGCCGTCAATTGCTTGACTGTCTCGCGGAAGCCGATGAGGCGCCCGAGATGCGGCGCGATCAGCCCGGTCAGGCTGAGCGGGCCAACGAGGAAAGAGGGGATCGCAGTCAGGAGAGCCGCAAGAACCGCCAGAGTGAGGCGGCTTGTCGCAACCGAGAGGCCGATGGAGCGTGAAACGTCGCCGCCGAGCGGCAGCACATCGAACCATCGCCGCAGGATCGGCAGGATCGGAATGAGGAGCACAAGCGAAATGATGCCGGTCCAGGCTTCGAAGGAGCCCGCCCGATTGGTGGAGCCCGACAGCCAGATCAGCAGGAGATAGGCGCGCAGATCGCCGCGTGAGAGAACGACAGTGACGATTGCCATGCAGAGAGCGCCGATGGCGACGCCAGAAAGCAGCAGTCGCTCGGGGTCGAAGCCGCCGCGCGCGCTGAATGCCATGATGGCAAGGAACGCAATCAGCGCGCCGATCGTCATTGCGGTGATCGTGACGACGGGCGAGGGGAATGCAAAGAGAAAGAGTGCGATCGTCAGGCCCGCACCGCCGCCGGCGCTCACTCCGAGGACCTCGGGGCTTGCGAGCGGATTGGCGGTGAGGCGCTGCATGATGAAGCCGGCTGCGGCGAGCATCGCGCCGGCAGTTGCCGCAACGACGGTGCGCGGCAGGCGGAAAGGCAGAAGTTCCCGAAACTGATTGCCGATCGCCACGTGCCAGCCATCGAAGCTGCGCCCGACCGACAGAACAATGAGGATCAGGAGAACGAAGCCGAGCGCAAGCAAGGCAAGCGCTCGTCCCGGCGCTGCAATAGTCAGCCGCGCCCGAGGACCGCCAACGGCGCGGAGCGCATTGCCGGAATGCAAGCGCCGCAGAAGCAGCAATAGGAGCGGTCCGCCAAGGAGCGCGGTCGCTGCTCCCGTTGGAGCGAGATCAGTGAACCCCGGAGAGAGGAGTTGCACCAGACAATCCGTCAGGAACAGCAGGCCGGCGCCGGCGATAGGGGAGGCGATCAGCAGCCGCCTGGTGCGACGGCCGCCGCAGAATCTGGCAACGTGAGGCGCTGCAAGCCCAAGAAAGCCGATGATGCCGACCTGCGCCGTCACCGAAGCCGCCAGCCAGACGGCAAGCGCCAGAATGGCGAGGCGCATGCTGTGCAATGCAAGGCCGAGGTTCTTGGCGCTGCCGTCGTCCAGGCCCATCACCGTCAGAGGACGGACCAGTACCAATACGGCTGCAAAGCCGACGACTAGGCGCGGCGCGAGCGTGATGACGCCGTCCCAGTTTTGCTGGTTCAGCGCGCCCGCGCCCCAGATGAAGACGGACATGGCATATTCGCCGCGCGCGAGAATGATCGTGACGCTAAGTGCGGTTGCTACCAGCGTCACCATCATGCCGCATAGCGCCACCGTCACCGGGTCGAGACCACGTCGCCAACTCAATGCCAGAACGATCAGGACCGCCGAAAGCCCGCCGACAAAGGCAGAGATTTCCCTTGGCAGGCCGATCAGCAAGGGAAAGAGCCCGACAGCAATCGTCATCGCCAGCTGCGAGCCGGCGGCGATCCCGAGCGTCGAGGCGTCGGCGATCGGATTGCGCAAGACTCTTTGCAGCAAGGCGCCCGAAAGGCCGAGAGCCGCACCGGCTATGATTGCGATAGCCGAGCGCGGCAGCAGGCTCTCGGTGAGCAAGATATGATTGAGTGCGGCTGCCTCGCGTACATCAGCGGCAAGCTGCGGCCGCAGCAAGAGCAGAGTTGCAAAAGCAAGGATGCAGATGGCGCCGAGCAGAGCACCGTTGCGTGCTAGCGATTTGCCTTGGGCAGTCACAGGCCGATCAATCGTTCCATGCACGGTTGAGCCCTCCTGCAAGGAGATCGGCGAAGCGTTCTGCTGCCGGCAGCGCACCATAGGGATTGATCGAGCCGAGCATGAGGACACGACCTTGCCGTACCGGCGGAAGCGCATTCCAGAATGCGCTTTGCTGGAGTTCCGCCAGAGCTTCGCCCGGATGCGGCGGGATGAGAACGATCCATGCATCCGGCATGGCGGCGAGCCGTTCGATGCCGACGGGTGCGGTTGCCGAATAACTCGTCAAATCCGGCCAGGCATTGGTCAGGCCGGTGCGGGTGAGAACTTCCCCGAACATGCTATCGGAGCCGAAGACGCGAAAGTGCCTGGCGTCGCCCAGATTGATCGGCAGGATCGGCCGGTGATCGCCCTTGCTGAAACTGGCGCGATAGGCTTCGAGTTTTTCGCGCGTCTTATCGACGAGGGCGCGACCGGTCGTAAGTCCGAGCCGCTCGCCGATCGCAAGGGTTGCCTGCTCCGAAAGCTGGTAGGGGCTGGTTCCGGGTTGATAAATGGCGTGGCTCTCGACCGGTGCGATCAGTCGCATGCGATCGTCGGCCCAGGTATAGAAATTGGAATTGAAGATCAGATTTGGCCTGGATGCATAAAGGACTTCGAAGTTCGGCGTGCCGCGTAGCCCGAGATCGGCAACGCCTGCGGGGACGGCCGGGGTCACGGCAACGTCGCGGAATTGCAGTAATTCGGTGCCGGCAACCACATTTGCGCCGATCGCCAGCAGGGTTTCCAGAATGGCCCAATCGAGCGTCGCCACACGCGGGCTCGCCGCCGCGCGAGCCGGCGTCAGGCCGGCGATCCCGCCTGCGGCTGCCATCGCAATGAATTGTCTTCGTGACAGCTTATGAGCGTTTCCTGCGGTCATGGGAAATAGCTGACCAGGCTGCGGCACTGTGGCCGGGCAGGCATCCCCGCGCCGACGCGGTAAATTCGCTGCAGCCACTGCGTCGTCATGTGTAAGCATTGCCTTCGGTTTGAAACGAGTTCGAGAATTGCCTTGCGACAATCCTCGGCTCTTTGCCATGATCGAGAACGAAAGTATACTTCTATCCTCAACTTACCATTTCTTGCTGAGCTTGAAGGTGATGGTTCTCGCTTCGCCGTAGCCGCAGACATTCTCGCCGGCGCAGCCCGAGACATATTCCTTGTCGAACAGGTTTGAGACGTTGAGTGCGGCACCCCAGCCCTTCTTCTCGTAGCGGATGCCGGCGTCGAAAAGCGTTGCCGAAGGTACGCGCAGCGTATTGGCCTGGTCCGCCCAGGACTTGCCCTGGTAGCGCACGCCGGCGCCGATGCTGAGGCCGTCAAGCGCGTCGCTCGTGAAGGCATAGTCGAGCCACAAGGATGCGGTGGAGTTCGGCACCAGATAGGGTGAGTTGCCGATGATGGAGGAGTCGAGGTCCTTGGTGATCGTCAGATCGGTGTAGGAATAGGAGCCGAGGAGCTTCCAATTATCATCCAGATTGACCTTGCCTTCGAATTCGACACCGCGCGAGCGGACCTCGCCGACCTGGCGCTGCAGGAAGGTGACCGGATCGGTCAGCGCCATGTTCTTGCGGTTAATCTGGAAGATGGACGCCGTGAACAGGCCGTCGATGAAGTCAGGCTCGTACTTGATGCCGGCCTCGTATTGCTCGCCCTTTTCCGGCGTCAGGCCGCCGCCGCTGACGCTGGTGCCGATCAGCGGATTGAAGAAGGTGCCGGCGCTGATATAGGGCGTGATGCCGTTGGAAAACTCGTAGGCGAGGCCCGCACGGCCGCTTGGCGCTGATGCGTTCGACTTGTAACTCGTGCCGACCTTCGAGTCGGAATTGGTGTCGACAAAGTCGTAACGGCCGTTGAGGGTCACCAGCCAGCCATCGCCGAAGCGCATCTGGTCCTGCGTATAGATACCGAGTTGCTGCTGCGTCATGACCTGATTGAGGTAGACGAAGTTGGTCCCCTGCGGCGTGCCATAGACCGGGTTGGTGGCGCTGATCGGATTGGAGCCGCAGCACGCCTGGATCTGGTCGAGGCGATAGATCGAATAGTCGGTGCCGATCAGGAAATCATGGCTGATCGGGCCGGTGTCGAACTTGTTTTCCGCGCGCGTGTCGACGGAGAAGGTATCGACCTTTGAGCGCTCGAAGAAGCCGATGCGGTTCAGCATGTAGTTGGGATCGTCATAACCAGGGCTGAGCGGATTGCCGTCGACATAGCCGTTCAGATACGGGCCTTCCTCGCGCTTATAGAGGTGACCGTAGCGCGCGTTCTGCGACACGGTCCAGCCGCCGTCGAAATCGTGCGAGAATTCGTAACCCAGCATCTGCTGGGCATATTTGAGATTATCGATGCTTCGCTCGCCATAGAAGGCATCGCGCTTGATTTTGCCGAAGGGCGCATCGACAACGGTGCCGACATAAGGGAAGAAGCCGTTGCCGCTGTGGATTTCGTCGAGGCCGCTCAGCATGCCGAAGACGGTCAGCTTGGTGGACTCATCGGGCGAGATGGTGACCTGCGGCATGATGAAGCCGCGCAGATCGTGGGTGCCATCGCTATAGGTATCGCCGCCGGCAATCTTGCCGGTCAGGCGATAGCGATAGACGCCGTCGGCCGAAAGCTTGTCGGAGAAGTCGAAGCCGACGAAGGCATTGCCAAGATTGTTGATGCCGATCTCGGTCGAATATTGAGGATTGTCCGTCGGCTCCTTGCGGACCATGTTGACAAGGCCGCCCGGATTGGCGCCGCCATAAAGCACTGAGGAAGGCCCCTTCAGCACTTCGACGCGCTCAAGCATGTACGGATCGATCTGGAAGCCGCCGAAGCCGTAGCTATAGAGCGTCAGGCCATTCATGAAGACGCCGCTCTGCGTCGCGTCGAAGCCGCGAATGTAGAACCAGTCGGTATCGCCATCATTGCCGAAGGGCTGCGCGGTGACGCCGGGCGTATAACGCAGAGCCTCGTCCACCTTGTTGGTGATGCCGCGATCCTGCATTTCTTGCTGGCCGATGACGGAAACCGATTGCGGTACCTCGGTGATTGGCGTGTCGGATTTTGAGCCTGCCGTGGTCTTCCTGGCGACATAGCCCTTGACCGGCGCGGTGCCGCTGTCTTCACTCTTCTGTTGCGAACCCTGAATAACCAAAGGCTGCAGCTCCGTCGGCGTTTCCTGCGCCATGACCTTGGAGCCCGCCAGCAGCGCGATAATGGCTGCGCCCGTCGCCATGAGCCGCGCTCGCGATACGTCCTGCTTCAATCCCTGCATTTCCGTCATTCGTCCCGAATTGCGCCCGTTCGGCCCGTGGCCGATCCCTCGATAAGATGAGCAGTTAACTCATATTTACAGGTGCGGCTTGTCTGTCACGGGGGAAATTGAATGTTTTTGGGCAATTCTCCGCAAAACGTACAATTGCTCGCGGACTGTGGTTTTCAGGCAAGCCTGCTGCGCTTCCAGCCGGCCGGCGCGGCGCCGACATTCTTGCTGAAGACACGGGTGAAATGCGCCTGATCGGCAAAGCCGGTTTCGACGGCGACGGTCGTCAACGGCATCTCGCTGTTCAGAAGAAGTTGCTTCGCCCGTTCGAGCCTGGCCTGCGTTTGCCATTGATGCGGCGGCAGACCCGTCGACGCCTTGAAGGCGTGGCTGAAATGCGACTGCGAGAGGCCGGTCAGCGCCGCCAGTTCTTCCAGCCGGATGGCGCGCGTGCAGTTCTCTTCGATATAATCGACCGCGCGCCGCAGCTGCCAGGTAGCAAGGCCGCTGCGTTTGCGTGGCTGGGTTCCGCGTACCTGCAGCACGTCGATCAAAAGCGAAAGCGTCAGGCCGTCACCATAGAGGTCATGCAAAGGCTCGGGGTTTTCACATTCGGCGGCGATAAGTTCGGCGAGTGCCATCACTCGCGGGTCGTTGAAATGCAGCTGCGGCCGGTCGAGCTGTACCGGATCGATGTTTTCCATCAAGCGCTGGCTGAGCATCTCCGCATCGAAATGAACATCAAGGTGGCGCACGAACTCCACGCCTGCCATGTCGACCCAGAGCTCCATGCCGGCAGGGATATAGGAGATGCGACCGCTGTCGTGATCCTGCAGCTGGCCCTGTGCGCGAGGCGAGGGTCGGACATTGGTCTTGCCCGCGCCGCGCTGCTCCAGAAGAATGAACAGGCGCGGATCGCGTGCCACATAATATCCGCCGGCCTGTGCGGCACAATTGACGTTCCAGATATCGGCGACCATGCCGTTCCAATAGCGGCGATGCATGCCACCGATGACGGAAAAGCCTCCGATCTTGTTCTGCATTCTCGGCTGAAACGTCATTTGCTGCTTCCGGCGCCGCTCCCGCGCAATAATCCTTCAAATTAAACTCAAGTTATTATAGCAACGCTGCGAGGATGGCAATCATGAGCTTTTGATGTGAGGCGGCGCCTGTGGGTCGTTTCGATCGAAGCCCGGAACAACGCGCCAAATTGACGATTGTATTTGCTGAACGGCAAGCCTCTCGCATCGTTTTGCGCTTGTCGGAACAACGCACGCTTGAAATTTCGCTCGTCTTCCGCCACCTGTGCGGCGCGACTTTTTTTATTCCCAGGAGACTAGACGCTTATGACGACCACCACCGCAGAAAATACCGCCGAGAGCCACGTCTTCGCGGCCGACGTTGCCCGCCTTCTGCATATGATGGTTCACTCGGTTTATTCGGACAAGGATGTCTTTCTGCGCGAGCTGATCTCGAACGCGGCCGATGCCTGCGAGAAGCTGCGCTACGAGGCGATCGCGCATCCCGGCCTGCTCGCCAACGATCCCGACAGCCGCATCCTGCTGACGCTCGATGCCGATGGCAGCAAGCTCATCGTAGAAGATAATGGCATCGGCATGAGCCGCGACGAGATGATCGAGGCGCTTGGCACGATCGCCCGTTCTGGCACGCGTGCCTTCATGGAGCGCATCGAAGCCAACAAGCAGGGCGAGGGCGCGCAGCTCATCGGCCAGTTTGGCGTTGGCTTCTATTCCTGCTTCATGGTGGCCGACCGCGTCGATGTTATTTCACGCCGGGCGGGCGCCGAGGATGCCTGGCTCTGGTCTTCGGACGGCAAGGGCGGCTACAGCGTTGCGCCCGTCGACGTCAGCGAGGCGCCGGCGCGCGGCACCCGCATCACGCTGCATCTGATGGAAGATGCCAAGAGCTATGCTTCGCGCTGGAGCGTCGAGCGCATCGTCAAGGAACAATCCGGCCATGTGCCGGTGCCGATCAAGATCGCAGAGAAGCCGGGCGAGGAAGCGACGCAGTTGACCGACGGCACCGCGCTCTGGACGAAATCGAAGAACGACATCACGGCCGAGGAATATACCGATTTCTATCGCGGCGTTTCCGGCCAGTATGACGAGCCGGCGCTGACGGTGCATTTCCGCGCCGAGGGCCGCCATGAATATTCGGCGCTCGCCTTCGTGCCCGGCTCGCAGCCTTTCGATCTCTTCGATCCGGATCGCAAGGGCCGCATGAAGCTCTATGTGAAGCGCGTCTTCATTACCGACGAGGCGGAATTGTTGCCGCGTTATCTCCGCTTCGTGCGCGGCCTGGTCGATACGTCCGACCTGCCGCTCAACGTCTCGCGCGAGATGATCCAGGAAAGCCCGATCCTGACGGCGATCCGCAAAGGTGTGACCAACCGCATCATCACGGCGATCGAGAAGCAGGCAGAGAGCGACCATGACGCCTTCCTGAAGATCTGGGAGAATTTCGGCAGCCTCATCAAGGAAGGCCTCTACGAGGACTTCGAGCGCCGCTCACAGCTTCTGGCGTTGTCACGCTTCCGCACGACTATCTCGGGAGATGGCTATCGCTCGCTTGCCGATTACGTCAGGGATGCGAAGGAAGGTCAGCAGTCGATCTATTATCTGGTCGGCGGCAGCCTGGAGCAGCTGAAGGCTTCGCCCCAGCTCGAAGGTTTTCGTGCCCGCGGCATCGAAGTCCTGTTGCTCACCGATTCCGTCGACAGCTTCTGGGTCACCAATGCCCCGGAATTCGAAGGCAAGAGCTTCAAGTCGATCACGCAAGGCTCCGCGGATCTTGCCCAGTTCAAGAAGCAGGATGAGAATAAGCCTGAAAGCGAAAGCGCACCCGCTGAAGTCCAAGCCTTCCTCGACTACGCCAAGCAGAAGCTTGCCGATGAGGTATCGGATGTCCGCGCCTCCGATCGACTGATCGAAAGCGCCGTCTGCCTCGTCGCGTCCGAACAGGGCTACGACCGCCAGCTCGAAAAGATCCTGCAGGGGGCTGGGCGTTTGCAATCCGGCGCCAAGCCGATCCTCGAAATCAACATGGATCATCCGGTCGTCAAGGCGATCGCCGCCAAGGCGGATGCGCCGTCCTTGCGCGACGATGCTGCTTTCCTGCTGCTCGATCAGGCCCGTGTTCTGGATGGTGACAAGCCTGCCGATCCGCGTGCCTTTGCCGAGCGACTGGCGCGTTTGATGGAGAAGGCGCTGCAATAAACCCAATGAAAATCGGCGCGGCTCGCAGGGCCGCGCCGATCTGCCACAACAAAGATTGTCGGCATCTCGAAAAACTTGTCTTTAATTATCATCTTTTCGTTGCGTGAAGAGAATTCCTCTTCTATAGAGGACGCAGATTGGTCGGGCATCGCTCGGCCACGTAAGCGTTAACGTCACTCAACGCGTATGATCGAACGGCTCTGCGGCTTCGGTCTGCGCGACTGTGTCCTGCGGATCGAGATCGAAGCGCCTCGAAAGGACACTCATGGATACCCCCCATAATTCCAACACGGCCATCTCCGCTCCGAAGATCGAGCGCGTGCGCCATGAACTGAAGCGGCGCTCCCTGACGGTAACGGCCATCGACAGGATCACCCCCGGCATGCTGCGTATCCGGCTGGCCGGCGAAGATCTCGCCGATTTCGTCAGCCTGGCGCCCGACGACCACATCAAGGTTCTGGTGCCAAGCGCCGGCGAGGAAATGGTGCGGCGCGACTATACGCCTCGCCAGTACGACGCCGAGGCGCGAACGCTCGTCATCGATTTTGCCGTCCACGAGGCAGGACCGGCCACGCAATGGGCGCTCGACGCTTCGGTCGGCGACAGGCTGGAGATCGGCGGCCCTCGCGGCTCGGCCGTTGTGTCCACAGAGATCGAGAATTGGTTGCTGATCGGCGACGAGACGGCGCTGCCGGCCATCGGCCGCCGGATTGAAGAGGCGCGGCCTGGTGCGCGCATAACGGCGATCGCCGCGGTTGCCGATGCGCGTGAACATCAAGTATTTCAAACCGGTGCGCAGCTGGATATGCGCTGGGCATATCGGCCGCTCTCGGAGGCAACGGATCCGTCCTCGCTTCTGAAGATACTTCAGTCGATCGATGTGGCTTCCGGCACGTTCGTCTGGATTGCCGCTGAGGCTTCCGTCACGCGCGCCTTGCGCTCCTACCTCGTCGAAGAACGCGGCTACCCGCTGAGCTGGATCAAGGCATCCGGCTATTGGGTCAAGGGCAAGGCGGATACGACGGAGAAATTCGATTGAACGCGGGACGCAGGCGGCAAGACGCCGCCTGCTCATCCTAATATGATGGGTCAGGCATCTTGCCGGAACAGGCTGCCGCCCCATTTCATGGCGCAATTGTCCCGCAAGTGGACAAGGCGTTCCGCGATAAGGTTAGGTTCACCGAAACTCCGTTCTGGATAGATTTCGACTTCCTAAATTGCATGGGATCGCCGAAGGTTAGGCGTAAAGCGGGAATGATGGCGAAGGCCATAGCCGATCGCTTTGCAGGTCCATCGCACCGAGCGGGAGGCGGTGTTTTGGGCGTCATGTAAATCCTGCCGTGCGCGACGGCCAATGTTGAGGATCGACGCAAGGTGCTTGCCGTCCCGAAAGACCCGCCGCAAACATTCGTTGCGCTGATGCTGTCGGCGCTTCGCAAGGCTTTCATCGGTATCGCCCTGGCGAGCGCCGCCATCAACGTGCTGGCGCTGACCGGCTCCTTCTTCATGCTGCAGGTCTATGATCGGGTCATTCCGAGCCATAGCCTGCCGACGCTGTCCGGTCTCGTCATCATCGTCGTGACCCTCTATCTTTTTCAGGGCGTGATCGAATTCCTGCGATCCATGCTGCTTGTGCGCATCGGAATGTCGCTCGACGAGCGTTTAAACAGGAAGGTCTTTGGCGCGCTTCTGTTCCTGCCGAGCAAAAAACAGACGTCGGACGATGGGCTGCAATCGGTGCGTGATCTGGAGCAGATCCGCTCCTTCCTCTCCGGCAGCGGCTCGACCGCGCTTTTCGACCTGCCGTGGGTGCCGTTCTATCTGATCCTTTGTTTTCTGTTCCATTTCTGGATCGGCTTCACTGCTTTGTGCGGCGCCTTGCTGCTCGTCGTCATTACCGTGGCTGCCGAAATACTGTCGCGCAGACCGGCCCTGGAGGCGGCCAAGTCTTCGGCGGCGCGTCTCGGCTTCGCCCAGGCGGCGCGGCGGAATTGGGAAGTCGCAATTGCCATGGGATTTTCCGGCCGCCTAACCGAGAAGTGGGCCGCGATGAATGAGGGTTATCTCAAGCATCAGGCGATAGCGAGCACCCGTGTCGGAGCGCTGACCATTGCCGCGAAGATCGCGCGCATGATGCTGCAGTCCGGCGTTCTCGCCGTCGGCGCGATCCTCGTCATTCGTCAGGAAGCGACGGGAGGCATTATCATCGCCAGCTCGATCCTGCTGACGCGAGCGCTGGCGCCCGTCGAGCTCGCAATTGCCCAGTGGAAGGGCTTTGTTGCCGCTCGCCAGGGCTGGACGCGGCTTGCCAAACTTCTTGATGCCGCGCCGCCTGAGCCACAGGCATTCGCCTTGCCATCGCCATCGCGGGAGCTCAGCGTCGAGAATATCAGCGTGACCTCTCCGGGTGGCCGCGACCTTATCCTGCGCAACATCTCGTTCAAGATAGCAGCCGGGACGGTGCTCGGTATCATCGGCCCGAGCGCATCGGGCAAGTCTTCGCTGGCCCGCGCGATTTGCGGCCTTTGGCCGGTCGCCATCGGCACGGTGAGGCTGGATCGTGCCGCGCTGTCGCAATGGGATAGCGACGAGCTTGGGCAGCATATCGGCTATCTGCCGCAGGATGTGGATCTCTTCGATGGCTCGATCGCCGAGAACATTTCACGTTTCGCCGAAGGCATGCGAACCGAGCCGATCATCGCCGCGGCGAAGGCGGCAGGTGTCTACGACATGATCGTCAAGCTTCCGGATGGCTTCGATACGAAGATCGGTGAAGGCGGATCGCGCCTTTCGGCCGGGCAAAGGCAGCGTATCGCTCTGGCAAGGGCGCTTTACGGCGATCCGTTTCTGGTGGTTCTCGACGAACCGAATTCCAATCTGGATGCAGAAGGCGAGGCGGCACTGACGACGGCGCTTGCAGGCGTGAAGGAGAGAGGCGGCATTGCGATCGTCATCGCCCATCGGCCGAGCGCTCTTGCCGCCGCCGATACGGTCATGATCGTTGCCGGCGGCCAGGTCCAGGCATTCGGGCCGAAGAAGGACATCCTCGGTCCGTCGCCCAAGCAGCTCGGAACGGCTCATCTGGCCATTGCCGGCGGGGAGACGCACGGATGATCGACAAGGCCGCGCCATCGACCGAACGGACGATCCGCCGCTTGTCGCTGCTGGTGATAGTTGCCATTCTACTGTTATTCGGCGTCATGGGCGGCCTTGCCGCCGCAACGAAGATCGCCGGTGCGGTCGTCGCCTCCGGCACGCTCGTCGTCGACAGCTATGTCAAACCAGTGAAGCACCTGAAGGGCGGCATTGTCCGTGCCATCCTGGTGAAAAACGGCGATCATGTCGCTGCTGGCCAGGTGCTCGTCCGGCTTGACGACACTCAGACGAGAGCCAATCTCTCGATCATCCGCAAGCGGCTCAACGAGCTTTCCGCCCGCACGGCGCGCCTGACGGCGGAGCGCGATGGCGAGCAAGAGATCGCCTTTCCGGCCGATCTCCTCTCGTCCGCCGGAAACGCGAATGTCGCTGCCATTCTAGCCGGCGAGCGGCGGCTCTTTTTCGATCGACAGGCATCGCGCGACGGGCAGAAATCACAGCTGCACGAGCGCATTCAACAACTCAATCGGGAGATCGAGGGACTTGTTGCGCAGGAAGAGGGCAAGCGGCGGGAAATCGCGCTCATCGCCAAGGAGCTCGGAAGCCTCGAAGGCCTGCTCAATCAGGGCATCATTTCGGCGACGAAGGTCTACTCGCTGCAGCGTGAAAGCGCTTCGCTGAACGGCGATCTCGGAAACCTCGTGTCGTCCATCGCCCAGACCCGCGGCAGGATTGCGGAGACCGAGCTGCAGATCCTGCAGATCGATGCCGATCGCAGTTCGGAAGTGTCCGAGCAATTGCGCCAGGCTGAAAGCGATAGCGGTCAGTTTTCCGAGCGTCTGATCGCGGCAGAAGATGATCTGAAGCGGATCGACATCAAGGCACCGCAGGCTGGCATCGTCGACCAGCTAAGCATCCATGCCGAGGGAGCGGTGATCTCGCCGGCAGAAGCGATCCTGCAGATCGTTCCGGATAAGGACGCGTTGGTCGCAGAGTTGAAACTTGCTCCGCAGGATATCGACCAGATTACCGCGGGGCAGGCGGTTTCTCTGCGTTTTCCTGCCTTCAATCAGCGGATCACCCCGGAATTGAACGGGCATGTCGATACGATCTCGGCGGATCTGACGACGGATCAGCGTTCGGGGCAAAGCTACTATGTCGTACGGGTCAAGGTGGCAAAGCCTGAATGGGAAAGGCTCGGAGCCCTGACGCCATTGCCCGGCATGCCGGTGGAGGCCTTTCTGCAGACGGGCGAGAGAAGCGTTCTTGCCTATCTGACAAAGCCGATGACCGATCAGATCAGGCGGGCATTCAGGGAGGATTAGGGTGGTCTCGACTGAGCTGCGTTATTTCCCCGGTGGCCGCCCGATTTGCGTCGAACAGCCGCCCTGGAAAATATCGAGTTTTGGGCCGGTCAGATATGCCAATCCGTCGTATGCGCGGATTGGGATGAGGCGGCAAGCTGGGTGGCATGATCGTCCAGGGAATAGGCCTTGATATAGTCGATCTTCATCTCGGAGCCATTCGGGAGGCCGTCCGTCGGCGTGCCCGCGACACCGCCGACGGCGAGGTCGACCAGCATATACATCGGGCCGTGCATATCGGCCGGCGTATCGGCATGGGCAACGGCAACATCGTCGAAATACCAGACGATCTGATCCTTGTCCCAGAGCACGCCGTAATTGTGAAAGCCATCGGTGCTCGGCACTTCCACCGGAATAGACGTCTTCGTGTGCTCGCCGGTGGCATTCGAATGTACCGTTACATTGACTGTGGTCGGATTCTGCCCGCGCATTTCCACCACGTCGAGTTCCGGCGGCCAGGAGCCATCCTCCGGCAGCAGCCAGAAGGCAGGCCAGACGCCCTGATTATGCGGCATCTCCGCCCGCATTTCGAAATAGCCGTATGTCTGCGAGAAGGTGGAGTGAGTAGTCAAAATGCCTGACGTATAATCGTGGTTCTCGACGATCGATTTCAAGGTATCCGGCGTCTGCTTCGCCGTGATCGTCAGAACGCCGTCGGAGACGGAAAAGGGGTTTGCAGATGCGGTCGGGGCATAAGAAGGATTGATGTACCATTGCAGCTCGTCATTCAAGCTGCTGCCTTTGTCCGGCGCCCAGGAATATTTCGCATCCCAGGTGCCCTGCGTTCCCTCGTGCAGCGAGAGCGTGTTGAAATCATCCGAAAAGGTCTGCGTCAGCGACGATCTATCGAGCCCGAGCTGAAACTGGTCTTCATGCAGGTCGGAGATGGTCTTGTTGGCGAAGACCAGGCTTTCGCCATTGCCGAGATCGAGCCGGACATTGGCGCCTTCCTGCGTGGAATGGCTGACAACCTGATCGAACGATGTCAGGCCATATTGATTGAGCCTGACTTTGTCGTCATCGCTGAAATCAGTGATGAGGTCACTGCCGTTGCCCTTGCTGACGATGAAGGTGTCGGCCCCGCCGCCGCCTGTCAGCACGTCGTTGCCGGCACCGCCATCGATGGTCTGGCTGCCGCTGCCGCCGGTGATGATGTTGTCGGCGTCATTGCCATAGGCATGACGGTTGTTGCCGGTGACGGTGAGATTTTCGAAATTTTCCGGCAGCGTATAATCCATCCAGGTATTGATGGTATCGACGCCGGCATTGGGCGCCTCATAGGCGTGATTGATGCTGGAATAGAGATAGTAGATATCGTCGCCGGTGCCGCCCATCATCGTCACGTTGACGGAGGCGTCACCCCACATGGAGTCATTGCCGGCGGTGCCGTTAAGCACCGGGCCGGAGCCGGTGGCGGAAAAGAAGCCTGTCGACGTGTCGCTATAGTAAAGTGGCTGTCCAAGGGCATTCAAAACTGAATTGGGCATGAGAATCCTCTTCCTTCGTGCCGGACGACCTCCTCCACAGAGCTAATATTTCTCCCCGCTCATATGCATCAAATAGCGTGCATTGTTTTTCTGCCCACCCCCGCGGCCAAGTTTTTTCGCCAAGCTGTCCAAAAGCGTTGATTGAGGCATTCACGCACATGGGGCTGAGGCAGGAGACGCGGTTGCTCACCGCGTCCCCAAATTCAGATTTTAAAGGGCGGCCTTCACCTTGGCGGCGACATCCGGGCTTGTTCGACCATTTCCGCTTCTTCAGATAGTCCATCGCAATCCCGGCTTGATCGGCGAACTTCTTGGTGACGACGGTGTATGGCATCTGCATCGCTTTGAGCTGCCTCATAGCTTGCTCGAGATCATTCAAACGCCAATGAACGAGCCAGGGGTCAGGTCGCTGCCGACGGCCTCTGCGATCTTGAAACGGATTTCCGCCTGTCTTTGCATAAACGCATCACAATGCCTTTAGTCTAGTATTTTTATAGACAAATATGATGCCGTTCAGTCTAAGCGATATCGAGTGCCCTCTTGGCCGCATGATCGATGTCGTGGCAGCCAAAATAGGGACGGGATATGAGAAAAACGCATTCAAGCGCGACGACTATCGGGCGAAGCAAGATCCGCATTGCCCTGGCATTTTCTTTTCTGACGATGATGGGCGCTGCCGCAAATGCCGCATCCGATACGGCAAAACCGGTCGATGGGGGCACTCTCAACGTCGGATTGGCAACGGATGCCTCCATTATCGACCCGTCGATCACGGGCAACTCCGTCACGGCATTGATTACCCGCAATATCGTCGACTCGCTTGTCGGGCAGGCCGAAGACAACAAGTTCACGCCGTGGCTTGCAGAAAGCTGGGACATCAGCGGCGACAATACCGTCTATACCTTCCATCTGCGTCGAGGCGTGACATTCAGCGATGGCACCCCGCTCGATGCAGCCGCCGTCAAATTCAATTTCGATCGCATTCTCGATCCGAAGACGACATCGAGCTATGCCAAGTCGCTGCTCGGACCGATCGACAAGATCGAGGCGCCGGATAGCCATACGGTTGTGATCCGTTATCGCCAATCCTTTGCTCCCTTGCTGCAGGGATTGAGCCTTCCCTATCTCGGTATCCAGTCTCCGACCTATCTTCAAAAGGCCCAGGGCACGACGAATACCGTCATCGGATCGGGTCCTTACGTGCTCGACAATTTTACCAAAGGCAGCGGAAGCAAGCTGAGCCGCCGTGCGGATTACAATTGGGGTCCCGGCTATGCCGCGCATAAGGGGCCGGCCCATTTCGATCAGATCGTCTTCAAATATCTGCCGGAGGCTTCCGTGCGTCTCGGTGCGCTGGCAAGCGGTCAGCTGCAGGCGATCGACGCGGTGCCGCCGGCAAATTATCGCTCGGTTCAGGGTAACGGCAAGCTGCAGGTGGTGACGCGGGAAAACCCAGGCGTCAACAGCGCCTATTTCCTGAACACCTCGAAGGGACCATTTCAGGACTTGAAGGTGCGGCAGGCTTTCCAGAGCGCCGTCAATGGACCCGCAGCGGTCAAGGCCGCCTTCTTCGGAACCTTGAAGCCGGCCGACAATATCCTCGGCCCGTCGACGCTCTATTATGACCATGACATCTCCCGCTTATGGGGCTTCGATTTGACAAAGGCCAACCGGCTGCTTGACGAAGCGGGCTGGTCGCAGAAGGACGCCGATGGTGTCCGCAAGAAGGACGGCGGCCGGCTGACCCTGCATTATGTCTACGACAGCACCTCGCTCGCCGCGACGGAAGTGACCCTGGCGCAGGCCGTTCAATATCAGGTGCGGCAGGCGGGCTTTGATCTTCAGCTCGATCCGGTCGATTCCGGTGGCTGGACCGCTCGCGCCAATGCCAATGATTACGATCTCGTGTCCTTCTACTATGTGCGTGCGGAGCCCGATATCCTGCGCACGGTATTCCATTCGGCCTATATTCCTCCAGCCGGTCAGAATGCGTCCCGTGTCAAAAGCCTCGATGAAAAGCTGACGAGAGCGGTCGGAGCTTCCGATGCCGAGCGCAAGAAACTCTACGCCGAGATACAGAAGGAAGTGATCGAGCAGGCCTATGCCGTACCACTTTTCGTGGCCGCCTATCAGCTCGGCGCCTCGAAGAGCCTGAACGGCATTTCCTGGGCCACCAATGCGAAGCCGAATTTCTACGATGCCTGGCTGGACCGCTAAGCTCTTCCAAACCGCTGTGCGGCGGACCGGGGTGATTGTTGCCGTGCTTTGGGGTGCGGCAACGATTGCCTTTATTGCCGTGAAGCTCATTCCTGGCGATCCAGTTGCGATATTGGCAGGCGGGGAGAATGTCGTCGACGAGGCGGAACGAGCTGCATTGGTGCATCAATATGGCCTCGATCAGCCGCTGGCGCTACAATATGCGCACTACATCGGCAAGGCTCTGAGCGGCGATTTCGGGCAAAGCTATCAATATCGCCAGCCCGTTTCCGAGGTGATCTACGAAGCCGCGGCGCCGACATTGCAGCTTGCCGGGAGCGCGATCGTGCTTGCTCTTTTTCTGGCGATTAGCGTGGCCTTGGCAACCGCTGGCCGTCGCAAAAGCCTGACATTGCTGTCCTCGGGAATAGAACTGATCCTTCTGAGCACGCCCGTCTATTGGATCGGCATCGTCCTGCTGACGGTCTTCAGCTTCAGGCTGGAATGGTTTCCGGTAACCGGCAATGACGGACCATCGGCGCTTGTGCTGCCCGCCATTGCCTTGAGCCTGCCGCTCGCCGCACTCTTGAGCCAAGTATTGCGTGACGGCCTGGAAGAGGCACTGTCCCAGCCATTTTCTCTGACCGTTCGGACGCGCGGCGTAGGCGAGACCGTCCTGCGTGTCAGGCATGGTTTGCGGCACGCGGCACTGGCGGCCTCGACCCTTACCGGCACATTGCTCGCCAGTACCCTCGGCGGCTCGATCCTGACCGAGTCGGTATTCGGCCGTTCGGGAATTGGGCAGATCACGCTTCAGGCGATCAAGACCCGCGACATGCCGCTGATCCTCGGTCTGGTGATGCTGTCTGCCCTTGTCTTCGTCATCGTCAATCTGCTCGTCGACGCTTTCTACCTTTTGATCGATCCACGTCTAAGGAGGACAGGCCTTTGAGCGATGTCGTGCTGGCAGAACGCGGGCAGCAGCGCCGCGTCAGGCGCAGGCGCCCGGTCTGGCTGTCTTTCGGGCTGCTTGTTCCCTTCGCCTTTGTGGTCGTTCTTTGTGTTGCGGTATGGGCGCCACAATGGCTCTCTGCTCTCGACCCCGAGGCAGTCGATCCGAATGCGATCCTGCTGCCGCCTGATGGGCAACACTGGTTTGGAACCGACGAACTGGGCCGGGATTTGTTTTCGCGGGTGGTTTACGGCACCTCGCAATCCCTGACCATCGGCATCGGTGCGACCCTGATTGCCAGTCTTGGCGGGATCGTGTTGGGGACGACGGCTGCACTGGCTCCAAGGCCGATCGGCCGGCTTTTGTTGCGCATCATCGATATCCTGCTTGCCTTTCCGGAAATGCTGCTTGCACTGCTGGTGATTGCCGTTCTCGGCCGCGGGCCTGCCAACACGCTCTTGGCGGTCGGGCTTGCCAGCATCGCCGGCTATGCCCGGCTAATCCGCTCGCAGGTGCTTCACATCAGGCTGTCGGGCTATGTCGAACATGCTGTGGCACTTGGCGAGCATCCGTGGACGATCATCAGCCGGCATATCGTCCCCAATGCCATCCGGCCGCTTCTCATCCTTGCGACGGTTGGTGTAGGGAGTTCGGTACTGTCCGCTTCGGCCTTGAGCTTCCTTGGCCTGGGCGTCGTGCCCCCGGCGGCGGAATGGGGTGCGCTCCTCGCCAATGGCCGCAATTTTCTCGATATCGCGCCCTGGACCAGCCTGTTGCCGGCAACGGTGGTCGCGCTTTCCGTCATTTCGATCACGCTCCTTGGCCGTCGATTGCAGACCCTTCTCGCAACGGGAGATCTGCGATGAATATTCAGTCCGGCCTGCGAAACTTTCAGACCGCTACCTCCGAGCCGTCCCAGCTGCTTGCGATCAAAGGGTTGAATGTGGCCTTTCAGACCCCGCAGGGCCGAGTGGACGCGGTTCGCGACCTGTCGCTGCAAATCGCACCCGGCGAGATCTTCGCATTGGTTGGCGAATCCGGATCCGGAAAATCGGTAACGGCCCGGGCGATTGTCGGTCTTGCCGGGCCACGTTCAACGATAAAGGCCGAGACGATGGAGCTGGCCGTCCATGATGGTGGCCCGTTGAACCTCCTCGGCCTGTCGGAGAAAGCCTGGAGGCATGTGCGCGGGCGTGAAATCGGTTTCATTCTTCAGGACGCGCTCGTATCGCTCGATCCCTTGAGGACCGTCGGTCGCGAAATTGCCGAGCCCATCCTCACGCATCGACTGGCACCACGCTCGCTCGTATCGCAACATGTCGTGCAATTGTTGGAACGCGTTGGCGTTCCCGAGCCGGATTTGCGGATGGGGCAATATGCGCATCAATTGTCCGGCGGATTGCGGCAAAGGGCATTGATTGCCTCAGCCCTTGCCGGCCAGCCGCGCTTGCTCGTCGCCGACGAACCGACGACGGCGCTGGATGTCAGCGTCCAGAAAAGAGTGCTCGCCATCTTCAAGGAACTGGCCGCTGCCGGCCACGGCATCCTCCTGATCACGCATGATCTCTCTGTTGCGGCGCAGCTCGCCGATCGGGTCGCCGTGATGCAAAAGGGCCAGCTAGTGGAAACAGGCCCGGCACGCAGCGTCCTGTCAGATCCACAACATGACTACACCCGGCGGCTCCTGGCAGCCGTACCGACAGCGGCCAATCGCGGCCGTCGCCTCAGCGCCCCGGATACGCCCTTGCCGCTCCGGAAGCCTGTTCGCTCGGGCGAGCGTCTGCTGGAGATACGCAATGTATCGATGAGCTTCAGGCACGCGGATGGCAGCCTTCTGCGCGCCGTTAGCGACGTATCGCTTCATATCGATAACGGCGAAACGCTGGGTGTCGTCGGTGAATCCGGTTCGGGCAAGACGACGCTCGGCAAGATCGCGCTGGCGCTGCAGCAGCCGAATGCAGGGGAGGTGTTCTATAAGGGACGACCGTGGAGCGCGCTTTCCGAACGCATGCGCCGCCCCCTCAGAGCCGGAATACAAACGATCAGCCAGGACCCGCTGAGCTCCTTCAATCCACGCTTCACCGTCGAGCGCATCATCGAGCAGCCTCTGCTGCTTCATGGCGGTCTCGGCAGATCGGAGCGCCGCGAGAAGATTATCGGTCTAATGGATCTGGTCGGGTTGCCGCCGGATTTGCTCGCCCGGAGGCCGACTGCGCTTTCTGGTGGCCAGCGCCAGCGCGTATCGATCGCCCAGGCTCTTGCGGCCGCGCCGAAGCTTTTGATTTGTGACGAGCCCGTTTCGGCACTCGACGTCACGACGCAAGCCCAGGTTCTGGACCTATTGGTCGATCTGCAGGCAAGGCTCGGCCTGTCGATGATGTTCATTTCGCATGATCTAGGGGTGATCCAGCATATCAGCCACCGGATCGTCGTCATGAAGCAGGGAGCGGTCGTCGAGGCTGGATCTGTGGAGGAGGTCTTCGAACGGCCTCGCCATGCCTATACGCGCGAACTTATTGCATCCGTGCCGAGGTTTTCGCGCCAATAAAGATCTGGCCGCAATGTGGTCCGTCTCATTCTTTACGTCTCCTTGCCGCCGGCAAAATAGCCGGTTCCGGCCTAACTGCCGTCGGCGCATTACCCTTGAGAAGCTCACGCTATCAACCTGCTCGGTATCAGCTTCATAATTTCTGCCAGAACGGACCGGAGCTGCGGCTGCCGACATTGCCGCCGGGATCGTTGGCGGCCAGTGTTTTGCCGGAAAGCGATCGTGCTGATCTTGCCGACACGAGGGTGGCAAGAGAGGTCGTCGATGTGCCTTTCTGGGAGCCGTCATTCAAATGACCTCCGGCCAGCCTCGCTCCAGGCCTTCGTTTCCAGTGCGAGATTGCATCGTCTGCCTATTTGATAATCCGAGCTTGTGCATTGCTCGCTCCATTCGTGAGCGACTTTTGCAATATCATGCACACCTATTTTGTCTGTCATTGTTGTTTTCAATATAAGTAAAATTTAAGTAACAATTAATAATACAAATTAAATGACATATTTTGAGGTCATATATTCTATGTATAATCTGCAAAAATAGCTTGTTAAGGCCGATGGAGGTTATATCAATTGAACATGATGAAAGTGTAATTCTTGTCGCTACATAAAATCTATGATGCGTTGACGTGAAATTTACGCTATTGTTATCGAGATAACCTTAGGTTGTGAGGAGCGAGAGGTAAGGTGGGGCGCATAATGGTGCGGGGAGCGGAGATGAATGGGAGGGCGTTGTTCGCCCTCATAAGGCGAGCCGATAGACGCTTGCCCATATTGGCAAATCGACCGCGCGGAGGATTGTGATGGTTGGCCGGACTACCATCGCCGCCGGTTCGGGTACATTGCAGGAGCGTTACGGCGACTGGACACTGACCATCGTCAATCAGGGAACTGCCGAGCATGCGCGGCCATATTATGCGATTTCTTATACGCTGTATGATCTGCAGACAAACGCGCCAGTGCTTTCGATCGAGCTTACTCCCGACGGCGGGAGTCTGAGGGGCATCCTGGCCTTGCCGCTGGGGCTGCATCTGCGAAGCGGGCGGCTGCCGCGGGGTGACGAAGCTGCTTTGGGTCTGGCTCAGTCGTTCGGTGCGGCTTCTTCGCGCGGCTGTCCGGTCGAGCTGAAGCTCGATGCAGCCATGATTACCAGCCTAAAGCGGCGGCGTAGCCTCCGCGTGATGCTGGCGGCGACCGACACGGGTCGTGATGTAAGCTACGTCATTTCGCTTAATGGGTTTGCCGAGGCTCTCAGCCGGGCGCTTTCCATTGTCGATCCTTATGCCGCAAGAGCCGGCATCAGATCGGGATCGACCCTTCAGTAGCAGGTCGTTGCGTGTGGTAGATGGCGTCTTTTCTCCGAGCTACAACGGCATAGAAGCGGAATCCAATGGCCGCCCCTTTCCATTGCTTTCGCCGTGGTATCGAATATCGCGAACCCGGTTTCGGTCGTGTTGCCGATGGTTGCCGGAGATCGTCTGCCGACAGCTATTCGAGTGGACTTTTTTCAGGTTTCCCGGGTGATGCTTGCAAGCAATGTCCGGCGCGCCTCGCTCAAATGTGCCGTGCAGGTCTGGCTAATTTTCCTCTGGTCTCTTGAGAGAATCGCATCGATATAAGCCAGATGCTGATAGACAGCCGCTTCGTTGCGAATGCGCTCGTCTTTCTTGTTCCATTGATAATGGTAGAAGAAAATCAGCGAGATGACGTGGTAGAACTCGGTGACGAAGCGATTGCTGGAAGCGCTGTTGATCAAGCGATGCAGTTGCTCGTCGAGAAGCGAGAACCGGTGATAGTCGGTCTCGATCGTCTCCAGCAGCTCAAGATGCTCGGTGCGCAGCCTGCGTAGCTCGTTCCAGCTCGGGTCGCTGTCATCGAGCTCCGCAAAGCGCATGACGGACCGCATTTCGAAAATTTCGCGGATATCGGAAAGCTCGTTGGCGAATTCCAACGTCATGCCGCGGAAGACCCATTTGCCGCCGGCTTCGCGCTCCATCAGGCCAAAATGCCGGAAGCTCTGCAGAAACTCGCGAATCGTCGTCGTCGACACGCCGAACTGCCGCGCGAGCTGAAGCGCGTTGATTGCCTGGCCCGGACCGCTGTCGGATTGGAGTATCCATGTCAGGAAAGCGCGTTCGACAATCAATGTCGGCGGGATGGTCTCTGCTTCATCATAGAGCTCGGAAGGTTCCGTCTGCCGCAGCACTATCCTATCCTTGGAAAGAAGGCCGCTCTCCGTCGCAGCCGCCAGGCACTTGCGAACCGTCGTTCTGCTGGTGCCGAGGGTTCGGCCGATCTCGCGTTCCGAGCCAAGAGGGTGGCCGTGACCGACCGATTGTACGTGGCGCAGGAACTCGTTGAACTGCCGTTTGAAGAGGTTTTCAGAACGCATGCAGATTTGGATTCTCTGGTTTTTTAAACAAAAAATACCACTTTAAATCGATCGCCTCAACCGTGTAGATTCCGTCTCAAGCTAGGGAGGATAGCTCGGGAATGAGACCAGCACATCTCGTTGCTCATTGGCGCTGCCGGGAAGATGGCGTCGCATGAGCTACACGTTTGATTTCGAGGGCCTGCTTCCCTATTGGGATCAGTTTGCCGAAGGCGTCTGGTTGACGATTCAGCTTTCGGTGGCGGCAACTATCGCGGGGTTTGTGCTGGGCACGTTCTGTGCGATCGCACGGACCAGCGGCTCGGCGATGCTGAAGACGGTCGTCGGCGCCTATGTCGACGTCATCCGCAATACGCCGCTGCTGGTGCAGCTGTTCATCATCTATTTCGGCATCGCCACGCTTGGCCTGCGCATTCCGGCCAATGTCGCTGCCACCATCGCGCTCGTCATCAACATCGGCGCCTATGTCTGCGAGATCATGCGTGCCGGCATCGAGGCCGTTCCGAAGGCTCAGATCGAGGCGGCCGAGTGTCTCGGGCTTTCGCCTGCGCAAACCTACTGGCATGTCATTCTCCAGCCGGCGGTCGAACGGGTCTATCCGGCGCTCGTCAGCCAATTCGTGCTGCTCATGCTCGCGTCGTCGATCACGTCACAGATTTCAGCGGAGGAGTTGACGGCAGTCGCCAACCGCATCCAGTCCGACACCTTCCTGTCCTTCGAGACCTACATCGTCGTCGGTGCTCTCTACCTGGCACTGTCCTTCCTCATGCGATGGGCGCTTCTTGGAGTAGGTTTCGTGGTTTTCAAGCGCCAGCGCAAGCTCGGCACGGCCTTGTGAGGAGGACCCCATGCCCACCTTCGGCCTGACACAGTTCATCTTCCTGCTCGAGGCGGCCGTCTGGACGCTCGCATTGTCGGCGCTCGGTTTCATCGGCGGCGGTTTGGTCGGCTTCGTCGTGGCTCTGGCACGGATCTCGCCGAGCCGCATCATTCGCTGGACTGCGACGATCTATGTGCAACTGATCCAGGGAACGCCTCTTCTGGTATTGCTTTTCATCGTCTATTTCGGGCTCAGCATTGCCGGGTTCAACAATCTTCCGGCCTTGCTGGCGGCCGGTGTCGCGATCACGCTCTACACTTCGGCCTTTCTTGCCGAGATATGGCGCGGCTCGATCCGGTCGATTGCCAAGACACAATGGGAGGCCGCGGAATGTCTTGGTCTCTCGCGCTGGCAACGCATGACTCGGGTCATTCTTCCCCAGTCGCTGCGCATCGCGACGCCACCCACGGTGGGCTTCCTCGTTCAGGTGATTAAGAACACATCGCTTGCCTCGGCGATCGGTTTTGTCGAGCTCGCGCAGGCCGGCAAGCTGATCAACAATTCCACCTTCGAGCCCTTCAGCATCTTCATGGTGGTCGCCGCAATCTATTTCGCCATCTGCTTCCCGCTCACGCTCGCCAGCCGGAAGCTGGAAAGGAAACTGAATGTCTCCAATCGTTAGATTATCCGATGTCCGCAAGAGCTTTGGCGCGCTGCAGGTCCTGAACGGTGTTTCCTTCTCGGTCGATGCAGGCGAAGTGGTTGCCATCATCGGACAGTCCGGTTCGGGCAAGTCGACCGCTTTGCGATGCATCGATGCGCTGGAGACCATTCAAGGCGGCGAGATCGAGGTTTGCGGGCACAAGATCCACTCGCCGGATCTCGACAAACGCGCGCTTCGCCGCGACGTTGGCATTGTCTTCCAAAGCTATAACCTGTTTCCGCATCTGACCGTCCTCGAGAATGCTTCGCTGGCGCTGACCTGCGTCAAGAGGCTGAGCAAGGCCGAAGCCCGGGATATATCGCTCGACTGTCTCGGTCGGGTCGGACTTGCCGAGAAAGCCTCTTTCTACCCCGAGCAATTGTCCGGCGGCCAGCAACAGCGCGCTGCAATCGCCCGGTCGCTGGCCATGCAGCCGCAAGTCATGCTGTTTGACGAGGTGACGTCCGCGCTTGATCCGCAGCTGACCGGCGAGGTGCTGAAGGTCATCGAAAACCTGGCGCGGGGCGGCATGACGATGATCCTCGTCACCCATGAAATGGCTTTTGCCCGGAAAGTGGCAAGCAACGTCCTTTACATGCATCTCGGCAGGGTCTGGGAGCATGGCCCGGCAGCCCTGCTCGATGCCCCTCAGACCGAGGAACTGCGCAGTTTCGTCGGCAACGGGCTTTGAGGACCACGGGCAGCGAAACGCAATCAAAATTAAATCGGAGGAGAACCATGAAGCGCCGTCATATTCTAGCAGCCACCGCACTTGCGATCCTGGGCACGTTCGCCAGCCATGCGCAGGCAGACGCCCTTGCGGATATCCAGGCCCGGAAAAAGGTCCTTATCGCCCTCGATCTCGGCTCGCCGCCGTTCGGCATGATCGATGCCAACATGCAACCCTATGGCTCCGATGTCGAAGTTGCCAAGCTTCTTGCCGAGCAGCTGGGTCAGCCGCTTGATATCGTCCAGGTGACCAGTCCCAACCGCATTCCTTATCTGCAGACGGGCAAGGCGGATATGGTCATCGCGTCGCTCAGCGTGACGGACGAGCGCAAGCGGGTCATCGACTATTCAAAGCCCTATGGTGTGATCCAATCGGTCGTCGCGGCACCTGCCGGCCAGACCATCAAGACCATGGCCGACCTGAAGGGCAAGCGCATCGGCACCACGCGCGGCAGCGTCAACGACAAGGAAGTCACGAAGGTCAACGACGGATCGGAAATCGTGCGTTATGATGACGACGCCACTCTGGTCACGGCACTCGTCAGCGGCCAGGTCGATGTGATGGCGACGTCGCCGCAAATCATGAAGGCGGCCAACGAGCGCAATCCGGCGTCGAAATTCGAGGTGAAGATGGTGCTCAAGGTATTCCCCTATGCCATAGGCATCCGCAAGGGAGAGGCTGCCTTGAAGCAGCGGCTCGACAAGTTCGTCGACGAGAACCTTGCGACCGGCAAACTCAACGAGATCTACAAGAAATACAACGGCGTCGACCTGCCGGCCGACATCGCTACCCTGAACTGAACTGTTTCCAGCGAACCGGGCGCAAGCGTCCGGTTCACGCCCCCAAACCGGAAAGGTATCGTCCCGTGAAAGCCCTGTTGATCGAAAGTGAAGGTGTCAGCCGTTTCACCGATGTCGCTCGCCCGCAGCTCGGGGAAGGCGATGTCCGTATTTCCGTGCGCCATGTCGGCATCTGCGGGAGTGATCTCAACACGTTTCGAGGTCTCAACCCGCTGGTGGAGCTGCCGCGCATTCCCGGTCACGAGATCGGTGGCGAGATCATCGAGACGGGCTCGGGCGTTTCGTCCGCCTATCAACCGGGAGGGCGCGTCATCGTCCTTCCCTACACCAGTTGCGGCACCTGCTCTTCCTGCCGCAAGGGTCGCGTGAATGCCTGCCGCTACAATCGGACGCTCGGTGTTCAGCAGGATGGCGGGCTTGCCGAAGAGATCGTTCTTCCCGCGGAAAAGGTGATTCTGAATGACACGCTCGATCCTCGTTTTCTTGCCTTGGTCGAGCCGCTATCGGTAGGCTTCCATGCGGTGGCGCGGGGCCGCGTTTCGTCGAGTGATCGCATCGTCGTGCTGGGCTGCGGCATGATCGGCATGGGCGTGGTCATCGGAGCCGTTGCTCGCGGAGCCGAAGTGATCGCCGTCGATCTCAGCTCGGAAAAGACCGCGCTGGCAAAACAGTTCGGAGCTCGTCACACAATCGATGCCGGTATGGAAGATGTCGCCGCGCGCATTGTCGAACTGACTGATGATCAGGGCGTCGATGTGGCCTTCGAGGCGGTCGGCCTCCCGGAAACCTTTCGCCAGGCGATCGATCTGGCCGGCTTTTGCGGGCGCGTCGTCTATGTCGGCTATGCCAAGGCGCCCGTCACCTATCAGACGCAAATGTTCAATCTCAAGGAGTTGGATATCATGGGGTCGCGCAACGCGACCAGGTCCGATTTCGATGCGGTGATCGCTTACCTCGAGACGATCGGCGATCGTGCCGCCTCGCTCATTTCCAAGGTCATACCTTTCGCCGAGGCCGAAGGTGCATTGCCCTTTTGGGACAAGAACCGCGACGTTTTGAAGGTCATTGTCGAAAGATGAATATGCAAGCAAGTATGAAATCTCCAACCGCGCTTCCCGACTGGCATGGCGCGTTCCGACTGGACGGGCAGCGCGCGCTGATAACCGGCGGAGGTAGCGGACTGGGCCTCGCGATCGCGCGTTGCCTCGCGGCCTCGGGTGCTGAGGTGGTGCTGGCAGGCCGCAGGTCGGATCTCCTCGAGGAAGCAGCGACGTCGATTGGCCCCCTGGCAAAAGCCGCACAGCTCGACCTTCGCGATCTTGCCTCGATCAAGGCTTTCGCGGCCGGAGTGGAGGAGGCGCACGGCCCTGTCGATATCGTCGTCAACAATGCCGGGAATACGGTGAAGAAGCCGTTCGAGGAATCCGATATTGCCGACTTCGACGAAGTCATGGATGTCCATGTTCGCGGCGCGCTGGAACTGACCCGGCAATTTCTGCCTGGTCAGATCGCAAGAGGAAGCGGCTGCGTGCTCTTCACCGCGTCCATGACATCCTTCATCGGCCAGCCATTGGTGATGGGCTATACGACGGCGAAGACGGCGCTGACGGGTGCCGTGCGCGGGCTTTCGGCCGAATTCGCCGGCCGAGGAATCCGTGTCAATGCCGTGGCGCCCGGCTGGATCGATACGGATCTCTTTCAGAAGGCTACGGCCAACGATCCGGCTCGCCGCGCCAAAATCATGGGCCGCATCCAGATGAACCGCCTCGGCTCGGCTGAGGAAATCGGCTGGACATGCGCTTTTCTCGCATCGCCTGCCGCCGGCTATATCACCGGCCAGACCATCATCGTAGACGGCGGCGCCGTCGTCGGTTTCTAAAAATTGCAATGAAGGGAGGTTTCCCCGATGGATACCATAGCGACCTATTCAACCGATGCCGATCTGTTCCGCGTGTTGAAAGCCGAGCTCTTTACCGCTGTCGTCGGCGATATCCTTGATACGCTTGGCCATCGTCGACAGTTCCTCCCCGCCGGTATCAAGCCTCTGCGCGACGACATGAAGATCGCCGGCCGCGCAATGCCGGTGCTTGAGGCCGATGTCTTCTCGGATGGGAAGGGCTCCTTCGGCCCGCTCGCTGACAAGCCGTTCGGCATCATGTTCGAAGCGCTGGATTCGCTGAAGCCGGGCGACGTCTATATTGCCACGGGTTCGTCGCTTCGTTACGCACTTTGGGGCGGTCTGATGTCGACGAGAGCCGCTCATCTGCAGGCCGCGGGTGCCATTCTCGACGGTTATGTGCGCGATGCCGGCGAAATCGAGCGGCTCGGCTTCCCGGCCTTTTCCCGCGGGATCTATGCGCAGGATCAGGGGCCGCGCGGCAAGGTCATCGACTACAATACGCCGATCGAAATCGAAGGTGTCCGCATCGAACCCGGAGATCTGCTCTATGGCGACCGCGAAGGCATTCTCGTTATCCCGAAGGCGGTCGAAAAGGAAGCGATTTCGCTTGCCCTGGAGAAGGTGCGTACCGAAAACAAGGTGGCGGAGGCAATCCGCAACGGCATGAGCACAGTCGAAGCCTTCGCGACGTTTGGGGTGATGTGAGGTCATGGGCTCTGGCGCGCCGCTAACACATGCCGATGACCCGCGGCTGTTGCTGCTTTCGGAAAAAGACAATGTTTTCGTCTGCCGTGAGGATATTCCCGCAGGGGAACGTGTTCGCGTCGGGGAACGGGAGGTGACGCTCGCAAAGACGATTTCGCGAGGTCACAAGATCGCCCGGCATGAAGTCGCACCGGGCGCCAAAGTCTACAAATACGGCGCTCCGATCGGCTCTGCCATCGCGCCGATCGCGCCCGGTGACCACGTCCACGTGCACAACGTCAAGAGCGACTACACATCGAGCCACTTCTTCGACATCCAGGAGGTTATCAAAAAATGACCTTGCAAGGCTATCTGCGGCCGGATGGCCGCAAAGGCATCCGCAATATCGTCGCCGTCGCCTATCTGGTGGAATGTGCCCACCACGTCGGACGTCAGATCATCTCGGCTTTCGATGGGCAGGAGGTTCATCTCATCGGCTTCCCCGGCTGTTTTCCCAATGCCTACGCGCAAAGGATGATGGAGCGGCTCTGTACCCATCCGAATATCGGTGCGGTTCTGCTGCTGTCGCTCGGCTGTGAAAGCTTCAACAAATACTCGCTATCCAAGATCATCGAGGAGAGCGGCAGGCCGGTGAAGACCCTGACCATCCAGAACGATGGCGGCACGCGCAGCACGATTGCGGCCGGTCGTGTCTGGGTAAGCAAGCAGCTTGAGGCGCTTGCCCAAGATGAGCGCGTCCCGATGGACATCAGCGAGCTGATCGTCGGAACGGTTTGCGGAGGGTCGGACGGAACGAGCGGGATTACCGGCAATCCGGCGGCGGGCCGGGCTTTCGATTCTCTGGTGGCGGCCGGTGCTACCTGCATTTTCGAGGAAACCGGCGAGCTCATCGGCTGCGAGGAGATCATGGCCGATCGCGCGGTCACGCCCGAACTCGCCAATGAGCTTCGTGCGGCGGTTGCCAAGGCGGCACGTTACTATGCCACGCTCGGCTACGGCAGCTTTGCACCGGGCAATGCCGATGGTGGGCTGACGACGATCGAAGAGAAGTCGATGGGCGCTTACGCCAAGTCGGGGGCATCGCCGATCGCCGGCCTGATCAAGCCCGGTGATATTCCGCCGCGTGGCGGTCTTTACCTGATGGACGTGGTGCCTGATGGCGAGGTGCGGTTCGGCTTCCCGAATATTTCCGACAATGCCGAAATTGTCGAGATGATCGCATCCGGCTGTCACATGGTGTTCTTTGTTACCGGTCGCGGCTCGGTCTCAGGCTCGGCCATCTCGCCGGTGATCAAGATCTGCGCCAATCCGGATACCTACCGCCGGCTGGAGGAAGACATGGATGTCGATGCTGGCCGTATCCTCGAGGGACGAGCAAGCCTTGATGAGGTCGGCCAGGAGATCGTCACGCTTCTGCAGGACGTTGCCGGTGGCAAACCGACGAAGTCGGAAAGCCTTGGCCATCAGGAGTTCATCCTGACCTACAAGTCCTTTGAGCCGATCGGGCCGGCATGCCTGCCGGCCTAGAATCTGCCGGATTTAAGCTGAAGCATATGCGGCGCAATGATGTAGCTCGAAGGCCTCAGGAACTTCGTCGACACGGTGCCATTTTGCATTGCGATCCAGCTAAAAGCTGACGGACTCTGGTAGAGGACAGCCGCAGTCTTCAGTGTGCCACGTCCCGCCATGTCGCGGGCTTCTTACCCATGACATAGCCCGAGCTAAGGCTTTTGGCCCGCGCACCGACATTGTCGCGCCCCGTCCAGCTGGTTGCAACGTAGAAAGAGATTTTCCAATTCCCGTGCCTTCAGAGATCGCTGTTTCTTTTAATCTACTATTTTTATGGACAATATTTGCATTATCGAAAATGCATGCGATCTCCGGAAGGGATGAGAATGAGTGTGCCCAAACTCGTCGGCATTGCCGGCAGCTTCAACAGGCCGTCGAAGACCTACGCGCTGGTCCAGACCGTCGCGGATTTGGCAATTGAGCGATATGGCTTCTCAGCCAAGGTCTATGATCTGCACGATGTTGGTCCATCCCTCGGCGCCGCTCAGTGGCGCAAGGATCTCGATGACCAGGCGAAAGGCGTGATCGACGATATCGTCTCATCGGATGCGCTGATTATCGGTTCGCCGACGTTCAAGGGATCCTACCCCGGGCTGTTCAAGCATCTGATCGACCTTATCGATCCACACGAGCTGCGCGCCAAGCCGATCATCATCACCGCGACCGGCGGCGGAGACAGGCACGCGCTGATGGTGGAACATCAGCTGCGGCCGCTCTTCGGCTTCTTCATGGCACACACCCTGCCAACCGCTGTCTATGCGTCGGATCGTGATTTTATCGACTACAAGGTCTCTTCGGAACCGCTGGCCAACCGGATCAATGAGGTCGTCGGTGAGCTCTCGGCTTTCTTCCCGCATTCGGTAAGGGTGCTCGCTGCGGCCGAATGATGGGCTGACGGACAAATTGCCTTCAACCGCCTCGGATCTATCAACCAAATGGAGGGTTACATGAAATGGAATGTCATTAGCCGCCTGAAGACGATTTTCGCTGGGCGTGCGTTGCGGGATGAGGATGGACGCATCCGGTCCGTCGATCGGCCCGAGCCTGGCGAGCGAGAGCTCTCCGCGCGCGACTACGAGATCTACTATTGGTGTACATCCCCCGCGCCTTGGCATTGAAGGGATGCATTTTTGATTTCCTGTCGCAAGCTTTGCATTCGATCGCTTTTCCTCGTGAGGCTTCCATGACCAGAGTACTGATCGTGCCCGGCCTTTTCGGCTCCGCCGAGGGGCATTGGCAGCGCTATTGGCTGCAGGATCATTCCGACGTTCGGCTCGTCGAGCAGGATGACTGGGACTTTCCCAATCTCGGCAGCTGGATGGAGAAATTGGAAGCTGCGCTGGAAGAGGCCGGAGAAGCCTATGTCGTCGCCCATAGCCTTGGCTGTGTGTTGACAGCGAAATTGGCTGGCCGCCAGGCCGCACGAAGGGTCAAAGGCGCTCTACTCGTAGCGCCCTGCGATATTCCGGTGACGGAAACCCTGCACGCCGGACATCTGTCCTTCGGCACCATGCCGACCGAAACGCTGCCTTTTCCCAGCATGACGGTCGGGAGCCTGAACGACATCTATATGAGCCTCGACCGGCTTGGCATGTTCGGACGGCTCTGGAATTCGGACGTCCGCAATATCGGTCTTGCCGGGCATATCAACGTAGCGAGCGGTTTCGGGCGCTGGGCAAGCGGTTACGGCTTCCTTGAAATGCTGAAAGCGCGCAGCAGGCATCGCAGGCCGCAGGGGTTTTCAGCGGCAATCGCGGCGTCCATTTAAAAGAAGGGCTTTTCATATCGGACATTCGACGCCATTGTGCTGCGAATTTTTCTTCTCGCCTTTTGGCCGCCATCCCAAGCGCGTGCCGGGGTATGTTCTTTGGAGGTAAGACAATGAGTTTGCGCATCAACGATATCGCGCCGGATTTTACGGCGGAGACGACGCAGGGCGAGATTCAGTTCCATGATTGGATCGGTAATGGCTGGGCAGTGCTCTTCTCGCATCCGAAGAATTTTACGCCGGTCTGTACGACGGAACTCGGCGCAATGGCCGGCCTGGAAGGCGAATTCCGCAAGCGGGGCGTCAAGATCATCGGCATCTCGGTCGATCCGGTCGAGAGCCATGGCCGCTGGAAGAACGATATCAAGACGGCGACCGGTTTCGATGTCGACTATCCGCTGATCGGCGACAAGGACCTGAAGGTCGCCAAGCTCTATGACATGCTGCCGGCAGGCGCCGGTGAAAGCTCGGAGGGCCGCACGCCCGCCGACAACGCCACCGTCCGCTCCGTCTTCGTCATCGGCCCGGACAAGAAGATCAAGCTGATCCTCACCTATCCGATGACGACAGGCCGCAACTTCGGCGAAATCCTGCGTGCGATCGACTCGATCCAGCTGACATCCAAGCATCAGGTCGCAACACCGGCAAACTGGCAGCAGGGTGAGGACGTCATCATTACCGCCGCAGTCTCCAACGAAGATGCCATTACCCGCTTCGGCTCGTTCGACACGGTATTGCCCTATCTGCGCAAGACTCGGCAGCCATCGGCCTGATCGGCGTGGTGATTAAGAGTCTTAGCTGACACGATGCGGCCCTGACGGCCGCGTCGCTTTTACAGGTGAACGTTTTCGCGCAAAAAATCCAGCAAGGCGCGCACGCGCGCCGGCAGCGGCCCGCCCTGGCCGATATAGACGGCGTGGAATTCTTCGCTGTCGCCTGGATTGAGCTCTTCCAGCACAGGCTGCAGCCGCCCGGCTGCGATATCCGATTTGACGGTGAAGGCGGCAAGCCGCGCCAGGCCTGTGCCGGCAAGCGCAAGGTGCCGCATGGCTTCGCCGTCGCCCACCTGCAGGCTGCGCGCAGCGGGGATCGTCGCAACCTCGCCATTATCTAGCAAAGGCCAGCCTTCGATCGCCCGGGAATAGCTAAAGCTGATGCGACGATGTTTTGTCAGCTCGACCGCGGAGCGCGGCGTCCCATGCCTGCGTAGATAATCAGGCGAGGCGACAATGATATTTCGCGTTGCCCCAAGCTTGCGGGCCGTTAGGCTGGAGCTCTTCAGCGGTCCGGCGCGGATGGCGACATCGGCGCGCTCCTCCATCAGGTCGATGACCCGGTCCGTATGGAAGATCTCAAGCGAGACATTCGGGTGCAACGCCATGAAACTTGGAACGAGCGGAGCCAGCACATGATTGCCGAAGGAGCCGCTGGTGTTGATCCGGATATGGCCGGCCACCTGCTCTCCCGCCGATGCATGGCGTTCGGCTTCGGCAATATCGGCAAGAATGGCGACGCTGCGCTCGAAGAAGGCGCATCCCTCTGGGGTGAGCTGCAATCGCCGCGTCGAACGGTGGATCAGCCGCGCACCGAGGCGCTTTTCAAGTCTCGTGACGAGTTTGCTGACGGCTGAAGGCGTCATCCGGCAGGCTATGGCTGCAGCGGTGAAGCCGCCGAGTTCCACGGCGCGCACGAAGACTTCCATTTCACCGGAACGGTTGATCTCTTGGCGGCTCATGATGAATTGAAGTCATAAATGAGTTTCTCTCCGGCAATCTATATCATCTCTATCGCCGCGTCTATCTATCTGAAGAACCAACAGGAGACAGACAATGGAATATAGAAATCTCGGTGCCTCGGGCTTACGCGTTCCGGTTCTCAGTTTCGGCGCCGGCACATTCGGCGGTAGCGGACCTCTCTTCAGCGCCTGGGGCTCGACGGATGCGGCGGAAGCGCGCCGTCTGGTCGATATCTGCCTGGAGGCGGGCGTCAATCTCTTCGACACGGCCGATGTCTATTCGGCAGGCGCATCGGAAGAGGTGCTTGGTCAGGCGATCCGGGCCAGGCGGGATGCTGTCCTGATCTCGACCAAGACAGCACTGCCGGCGGGCGATGGACCGGCCGATTGGGGCAGCTCGCGCTCGCGCCTGATCAAATCCGTCGATGCCGCCTTGCGGCGTCTCGGCACCGATTACATCGATCTTTTGCAGCTGCATGCCTTCGACGCCTCGACGCCCATCGAAGAAGTGCTCTCCACTCTCGATAACCTCGTGAAGGCGGGAAAGATCCGCTATATCGGTGCCTCCAACTTCGCCGGCTGGGAGTTGATGAAATCGCTCGCCGTCTCCGAGAAGCATGCCTACGTGCGCCATGTCGCCCATCAGGTCTATTATTCACTCGCTGGCCGCGATTACGAATGGGAGCTGATGCCGTTGGGCCGCGATCAGAATGTCGGTGCCCTCGTCTGGAGCCCGCTGGCATGGGGCAGGCTGACGGGCAAGATCCGCCGCGGTCAACCATTGCCCGAAAAGAGCCGGCTTCATGAGACGGCGACCTTCGGCCCGCCCGTCGATGACGAGACGCTGTTCGATATTGTCGATGTGCTGGACGAAATTGCTGGTGAAATCGGGAAGAGCGTGCCGCAAATCGCCCTCAACTGGCTCTTGAGCCGGCCGACGGTCGCAAGCGTCATCATCGGCGCGCGCAATGAAGAGCAGCTGCGGCAGAATCTCGGCGCGGTCGGCTGGACTCTTTCGAAAGAGCAGATCGAGAGGCTGGATAAGGTCAGTGAGATGACGGCCCCCTATCCCTATTTTCCCTATCGGCGTCAGGAGGGCTTCGCCAGACTCAACCCGCCCCTGGTCTGACACGGCAGGCGATCTTAACGACGGCGGCGAAGCAGGCAAATGCTCCGCCGCCGCATGAAACTTAACGGCCACCCTCGATCTTGCGATGGCGCTGGTTCCGGCCGCTTTCGCCATAAGGATAGGCGGCGGGTTGGGGCGCGCTCACCTCGTTCAGCCGATCCATCTCCGCCTCCGTCAGCGTCAGCTTGGCGGCGCCGAGATTGTCGGCAAGCTGCTCACGCGTGCGGGCGCCGAGGATGACTGAAGTCACCGCCGGTCTTGCTGCCGTCCAGGCAAGCGCCACCTGTGCCATGGTCACGTCTCGCGCCTTGGCAATCTCCTCGACGGTGGCAATGATTGCCCAGGTCCGCTCCTGCGCATTGCGCGGCGCAAAGGATTCGCTGCCACGATTGGGGTTTTCGCCAAGCCTTGTGGCGCCGGTCGGCATTTCGTCGCGCTTGTATTTCCCGGTCAGCCAGCCACCGCCGAGCGGCGACCAGGGAAGCAGGCCCATGCCGGCATCGAGGCAGGCATCGACGATCTCAAGCTCGATGTCGCGGACAAGCAGATTATATTGCGGCTGCAGCGTCACTGGCCGGGTATAGCCCTGTGCCTTGGCGATCTCGGCGGCCTTGGCGATGTGCCAGCCGACATAGTTGGAGAAGCCGTAATAGCCGATCTTGCCGGCGCGCACGGCGTCGTCGAGAAACCGCAACGTCTCCTCGATCGGGGTCAGGGCATCCCAGGCATGCATCTGGTAGAGATCGATATGCTCGACGCCGAGACGTCGCAGCGAATCATCCAGGGCTTGACCCAGATGCCGGCGTGAAAGACCGATATCGTTCGGACCATTGCCCATCGGAAAGCGGCCCTTGGTGGCGATCACGGCCTGGCGCGCTTCCGTCGGACGCGCCTTCAGCCAGCGGCCGATGATCTCTTCCGACTTGCCGGCGCTGTAGACATCGGCGGTGTCGATGAAGTTGCCGCCCCATGCGAAGTAATCGTCGAGAAGCCCGTGCGACGCGGCTTCGTCTGCCTCCGCGCCGAAAGTCATGGTGCCAAGGCAATAGGCCGTGACGACGGCCCCGC
Source organism: Rhizobium centroccidentale (assembly GCF_030182565.1). Lineage (NCBI taxonomy): Bacteria > Pseudomonadati > Pseudomonadota > Alphaproteobacteria > Hyphomicrobiales > Rhizobiaceae > Rhizobium > Rhizobium centroccidentale. The sequence goes on from NZ_JAQJCG010000003.1 coordinate 296,272, forward strand.
TTGGGCCGAGCTTGCGATAATCCATTCCTGCCTCCTCTGAACGGAGTGCCGGTGCCCGATCGGCAAAGCTGTCGGGAAAGCCGCAGGCTCCGTGATCCATAGCAATATGTGGTGTTTGAGACGGCCTCCACCGTCGATGGGGTTCGACGCTCGGCGTTTGACCGTCTTGGCCGCGAGAGGAGCATAACCAATCATCCCATGATTACCAAGCGCATTCATTGCCTGAGTGGCTCGGCTTGCGTAAAATTCTCCGTGATGATTCTTCTCTCGCCGAATGCTTCCCTTCATGGATGAAACGCCGACAAGCCGCATGCTTTCCTGGGCACGCAACTCCACCATCTATCGTCTCGAGCGCCGGATGATGACGGAGAAGCAGCTGTTCGATGCGATTTCCAAGAAAGCGAAGCAGAAATTCGAGGATATCAGCGGCGCACAGATCAAGGCGCTTGCCGATTTCGCGGTGAAATTTGCCTATGAACTGAAGGTGCTTGATGACGTCGCCTTCGCCGAGATCAGCACACGCTCGGCTGTTCGTTCCGGCAAATCGAAGAAAGCCATTGCCTTCAAGCTCGCGTCCAAGGGCATAGATGGTGAAACGGTCGTTGCGGCGGTGGAAGAGGTCGATGATCTCCATTCCGCCGTCATCTTTGCCAGGAAACGCGGTTTCGGGCCTTTCCGGCGCGGTGATCTCGACGAGAAGCGCAAGGCAAAGGAATTGTCTGCCTTCGCCCGCAACGGTTTCAGCTTCGCGATTGGAAAAAGGGTCTTCGAGATGGAGCGGGAGGATGCCGAGGAAGTGCTTGAGGAGAACTCGGCATTTTGAAGCACGCTATCCCCGTTGAAATAGCCGGGGCCAACGGATAGCGTCGCGGCGCCCGAGGCCGTGAATATGAGGATGTTGGTGACAGTGAATTTTCGATTGCTCGCAGTGGCGATGTGCATCGCTTCCTTGCCGATGACGGCCCGCGCCGAGTGGCAGGCGGTCGAGAAGGTCAAGACCTATGCGATTACCGGAACCTCGGGGCGCGAGCTTTACGACTCCATCGGGGAGCGCGGCCCCTTGCTCGGACCCAAGGTGAGGGCGATTGCACATACCGATTTCAAGCTGACCTGGACACGCAAATACGAGCCGCAGCCGGATGGTGCCTGCATGATCACGGCCAACGTACCGAAACTGATCATCACCTACACATTGCCGAAACCTTCGGCGCAATTGCCGCCATCGATCCGCAAAAGCTGGCAGAAGTTCATCGCCGGGGTCGAGGCGCATGAGCGTGTGCATGGTGGGTTCATCAAGGATATGGTCAAAGAGATCGAAGCTGTGAGCGTTGGCTTCTCCATCCCGGACGACCCGAAATGCAGCAAAATTCGCGTGGAGCTGACGAAGCGGCTCGGTGAGATTTCCAACAAGGAACGGCGGCGCAATAGTGACTTCGATAAGGTCGAATTCAGCGATGGCGGTAATCTCCAGCAGCTCGTTTTGAAGCTGGTCAAGGAAGAATAGCCTTGAGAAACGCAGCCAGCCGCGCGTGACCGGCTGCGTCTATTTAATCAAGCCTTAGCGGCCCTTCTGTTTCCGCCATTCCGCGAACTTCTGTTTCGGCGCGTCGCTGGTCGCCGGATAGAGGCCGATGATGGTCGCGCCATTCATGACTTCTTCGGTGACGAAATCCTCATAGGCCGTCATTTCCACGGTCTCTGTGGCAATCTCGTCGGCGAGATGCGCCGGGATGACGATGACGCCCTCATTGTCGCCGACGAGAACGTCACCGGGAAACACCGCGACATCGCCACAGCCGATCGGACCGTTGATTTCGATCGCCTGATGCAGCGTCAGGTTCGTCGGCGCCGATGGGCGGTGATGATAGGAGGGAATATCGAGGGCGGCGATTTCCGGGCTGTCGCGGAAGCCGCCATCGGTGACGACGCCGGCCACGCCACGCACCTGCAGCCGCGAGACAAGAATGGAGCCGGCCGAAGCGGCGCGCGCATCCTTGCGGCTATCCATGACCAGTACGAAACCGGGAGGGCATTGCTCGACGGCGGCGCGTTGCGGATGCTCGGGGTTGCGGAAGACTTCCAACGTGTTCAGGTCCTCGCGCGCCGGAATGTAGCGTAGCGTGAAAGCCTGGCCGACCATGTTTGCCTTCTTCGACGAAAGAGGGCGCACATCCTGAATGAACTGGTTGCGCAAGCCGCGCCGGAAAAGCGCGGTGGCGATCGTCGGTGTTGCGACGCCCATCAGCTTGTCGCGCGTCTCGTTGCTCAGCACATAATTGCTCATGCGATATATTCCTCGTGATTAGTAGATGTCGGGTTCGCCCGGCGTCGGGCCGAAGCTGTTTTCCAGGAAATCGAAATCGCAGCCGGTATCGGCCTGCGCCACATGGCGCGAGAACATCCAGCCATAGCCGCGGCCGAATTTTTCCGCCGGCTTGACCCAGGCATCGCGACGGCGCTGCAATTCGTCTCCGTCAACGAGCATGTCGATGCGCCGTGCCTCGAGATCGAGGCGGACGATATCGCCGTTGCGCAAAAGGGCCAGCGGTCCACCGACATGCGATTCCGGCGAGACGTGCAGGATGCAGGCGCCGTAGCTGGTGCCGCTCATGCGGGCGTCGGAGAGGCGGAGCATATCTCTGTGCCCCTTCTTGAGCAGCGCCTTCGGGATCGGCAGCATGCCCCATTCCGGCATGCCTGGGCCACCCTGCGGGCCGGCGCCGCGCAGCACCATGACGTGATCGGGCGTGATGTCGAGATTTTCATCGTCAACCGCCGCCTTCATCTCCGGATAGCTGTCGAAGACGAGTGCCGGTCCCTGATGCTTGTGAAAGCGCGGATCGCAGGCGGCGGGCTTGATGACGGCGCCGGTCGGCGCAAGATTGCCCTTCAGCACCGCAAGCGACCCCTCGTGATAGACCGGATTGTCGAGCGAACGGATCACGTCGTCATTGTAGCATTTCGCACCTTCCAGCGTTTCGCCGAGGGTGATGCCGGATACGGTGAGCGCCGAGAGGTCGAGCTTGGAAGATAGCTTCGCCATCAGCGCCCGCAGGCCGCCGGCATAATAGAAATCCTCCATCAGATAGGCCTTACCTGTTGGCCTGATATTGGCGAGCACCGGCGTCGTGCGTCCGGCCTTGTCGAGATCGTCGAGCGAGAGATTGGTGCCGGCGCGGCGTGCCATGGCAATCAGATGGACGACGGCATTGGTGGAACAGCCCGTCGCCATCGCCACCGCCACGGCATTGTTGACGGCGGCTTGCGTGACGATTTTAGAGGGAACGAGATCTTCCCACACCATCTCGACGATACGCCGGCCGACGGCCGACGACATGCGGATATGATTGGCGTCCGGCGCGGGAATCGAGCTTGCGCCGGGCAGCGTTAGCCCCAGTGCCTCCGCGATCGCCGTCATCGTGCTTGCCGTACCCATGGTCATGCAATGACCATAGGAGCGCGCGATGCCGGCCTCGACATCGACCCATTCCTTCTCCGAGATGGTGCCGGCGCGGCGCTCGTCCCAGAATTTCCAGGCGTCGGATCCGGACCCCAGATATTCGCCGCGGTAATTGCCGCGTAGCATCGGGCCGGCCGGCAGATAGATCATCGGCAGGCCCATGGAGAGCGCGCCCATGACAAGACCCGGCGTGGTCTTGTCACAGCCGCCCATCAGGACGGCACCGTCGACCGGATGCGAGCGCAAAAGCTCTTCGGCCTCCATCGCGAGCATGTTGCGATAGAGCATGGTCGTCGGCTTCACGTAGCTTTCCGACAGCGACAGCGCCGGTAGCTCCAGCGGAAAGCCACCGGCCTGCAGAATACCGCGTTTCACGTCTTCCACGCGATGCTTGAAATGTGCGTGGCACGGATTGGCATCGGACCAGGTGTTGAGGATGGCGATGACGGGCTTATCCGTCCATTCCTCCGGCGCATAGCCCATCTGCATGGTGCGCGAGCGGTGCCCCGAGCTTCTCAGGTCATCCGGGGCGAACCATCTGGCGCTGCGTAAATCCTGGGGCTTCTTCCTGCTGTTCATTGTAGTTGCGCCTTGTATTCGAATGTTGGTCGAAGGGATAAAAGCGTGCGCCGCGTCATTCCTTCATGCCCCATTTTAGCAGGGTGCGGCGTTCGATCGTTTGGAAAACCAGGTTTTCGACAATAAGCCCGATGACGATCACAGTCAGCAGGCCGGCAAAGACCGAGGGGATGTCGAGAAGATTGCGGTTCTCGAAGATGAACCAGCCGAGGCCGCCCTGGCCGGAGGAGACGCCAAAGACGAGCTCGGCTGCGATCAGCGTGCGCCAGGAGAAGGCCCAGCCGATCTTCAGGCCCGTGAGGATCGACGGGAAGGCGGCGGGGATCAGGATGCGGAAGACATAGGAAAGTCCCGTCAGCCCATAATTGGCGCCGACCATGCGCAAGGTGCGGGAGACGCCGAGGAAGCCGGCATGCGTGTTGAGCGCGACGGCCCATAGGACGGAATGTATGAGCACGAAGATGAGGCTTGCCGGTCCGAGCCCGAACCAGATGAGGGCGAGCGGCAGCAGCGAGATGGCCGGCAGCGGATTGAACATCGCCGTCATGGTTTCGAGGAAATCAGTGCCGATGCGGGTGTTGATCGCAACAACCGTCAGGACGGCGGCGAGCGCTGTTCCCGAGATGTAACCGGTCACCAGGATCTTCAGCGTGGTCCAGATGCGAGCCGGCAGGACGCCATCGGCGAACCGGTCGTAAAGCGCCGTCAGCGTGTCGCTCAGCGTCGGGAACAGCAGCGGATTGTCGAGATGCCGGGCATAGGTCTCCCATATGACGGCGAGGATAACGATCAGCAATGACTTGCGGAACAGGCCCGACTGCCAGAGGAGTTCCATCGTGCCGAGCTTTTGCTCGACGGCTGCGATGTGGCCGGCGACTTCCGTTGTCTGTGGAGCAAGGATGATCTGTGGCGCGCTCATGGTTTACTCCCTGTGTCCCTGCTCGGCAAACAGCATGTGATGGATCTCCTGTTCCAGCTTGGCGGCAGCAGCGGGATCGTCACGGACGGCTTCCACCTCGCGCACTTCGGCCTTGACCCGACCGGGATGCGGCGACAGCAGCAGGATGCGATTGGAGATCTTGATCGCCTCGGCGATTGAATGGGTGACGAAGATGACGGTGAAGCGCGTGTCTTCCCAGAGCTGTAGGAGTTCGTCCTGCATCTGTCGGCGGGTGAGGGCATCGAGCGCGGCGAAAGGCTCGTCCATCAGCAGGATATCGGGCTGCATCGCCATGCCGCGGGCAATGGCGACACGCTGCTTCATGCCGCCTGACAGCATGTGCGGGTAAGTGTCGACCGCGCGGGTGAGCTTGACCTTGTCGATATAATCGCGGGCGATGGCCTCGGCTTCGCCGCGCGGCAGGCGGCGGGCCGTCGTCAGCGGGAACATGACGTTTTCCAGGACCGTCTTCCAGGGCAGCAATTGGTCGAATTCCTGAAAGACCATCATGCGGTCGGCGCCGGGTCTCCTGACCGGTTGCCCCTTGATTTCGATGCGGCCCGTCGTCGGTGTCATATAGCCGCCGATTGCCTTCAGCAGCGTCGATTTTCCGCAGCCTGAGGGGCCGAGGAGGACGAAGCGATCGGACTGGGCAACGGAGAAGCTGACATTTTCCGTCGCGGTGATCAGCAGGTTCGGCGTCTTGTAGCGAAGCGTTACCCTGTCGACATTCAAGAGCGGTTTTGCGGTCATTGTTTCCGTCATCGGCATGTCAGTACGCGTTTTTGCCTGAAGCATGGACCTTCTCCGTGAGGTGGCTTGAAGGCGGCATTCGCGCCGCCCGCAGGCCTCAGTTGCCATTGAGATCGGCGGCTTCCGGCAGGTAATAGTCGGTCCAGGCCTTGGGCATGGTCTTCAGCGTACCGATCTTGTGGAGGTGCGCCGCGAACTTCATGGTTCCCTGTGGATCCATGCGGAACTCCATCATGTGCGGCTCGTTCAGGATCGCCAAAAGATCCTCGACGCTGGTCTTGTCGCCGCTGACGGTCTTGTAGGCTTCCACGGCCGGTTTCGGATCCTTCTTGATGAAGTCGATTGCTTCAGCCGTCGCCTCGCGCACGGCCTTGATGATCGTCGGGTTGGCGCTTGCGAACTGCGTCGTGGTGAAGAAGGTGCCTTGCGTCAGCTCACCGCCGATGATGTCGCGAGAATCGATGACTTTGTGAACGCCCGGCTGCTTCAGCTCCAAATATTGGAAGGGCGGGGCGGAGAAGTGGTTTTTGACTTCATGGGTCTGGTTGGCGAGCGCTGCCATCGCATCGGGGTGGCCAAGCTGCACCGTATTGGCGTCGAACTTGTGTACCTGGTCGTCGCCATACATTTGCGCGGCGGCCATCTGTAAGAGGATTGCCTGCGTGGAGACGCCGACCGTCGGCACGGCGATCTTGTCGTTCGGTTGAATATCCTTAAGCGACTGGATGCGCGGGTCGCGCGAAACCATGATGACAGGTTGGGCCGAATTGGTGACGATCCCCTTGACCTTGCCTCGGGTGCGGTCCCAAAGCAGCAGCAGATTGCCGGTGCCGGTATTGACGATGTCGACGTTGCCGGACAGCAGCGCGTCGGTCTGCGCGCCGCCACCGCTGAAGGTCCGCCATTCCACTTTGACGCCCTGAAGGCCATCGGCGGCCGCATGCTTCTCGATCAGCTTCTGCGTCTCCATCACATGGCTGGCGAGATAAAGAATGCCCGGCTGGCGCGTGATCGAAATATCGGTCTTTTCGGCCGCACCGGCCGAAAAGTTGCCTGCGACCACCATGCCGACCGCGGTCAGACAGCGAAGAAATCCTCTCATTTGCTCCTCCCGATTGGTCCAACAAAAACGAAGTTGGCTTGGATCAACTAAAGCACTAATGTATCAGTGCATCAAGCCATGAACTGTGTTTAATGAGCAAACGCTCTCGATCAGAAAGGCCGCCAGTGAAGCTCAACCCGAAAGAATTCGCGCTCGATCGCTCCCGCCAAGTTGGGCCTCAGATTCTCGAGATCCTGCGATCGCGCATTCTTTCGATGAGCCTGCCGCCAACGACGGTCTTGTCGCGCATCTCGCTGCAAAGCGAATTCAATGTCAGCCAGACGCCCGTGCGCGATGCCCTGATCCGGCTTGAGGAGGAGGGGTTGGTGGAGGTGTATCCGCAATATGCGACGGTCGTTGCGAGGATCGATATCCGCAACGCGACCGAGGCACATTTCCTGCGATTGTCGATCGAACTGGAGGCTGTTCGCAGGCTGGCTGCGGATTCGCCTGCGGAAACCGCAGCAATCCTCGAAGGCATCCTGGCTCGACAGAAGCATGTGGTGTCACAGGAAACCTATGATCTCTTCGATATGCTCGACAAGGATTTCCATCGCGTTCTCTATGAGCGTGCCGGCATTCTCGGCCTATGGTCGACGGTTCGGCGCCAGAGCGTGCATCTCGACCGGCTGCGCATGCTCAACCTGCCGATGCCCGGCAAGCTTGAGCAGATCATTGTCGATCATCAAGCCGTGGTCGATGCTATCAGCTCGGCCGATGCGGAGGCTGCCGTCGCTGCTTTGCGCCGGCATTTGTCGGGCACCTTGTCGATCGTCGATCTCATTTGCGAACAGTATCCAGACTATGTGAGCCGCTAGGCCCGAAATTTGCGTGGCTGCCTTGTAGGGTTGCAGCGGCACCAACAAGGATCGATGCCGCCGGCAATCTAACAGCCGCCAAAACTCATCGAGCGCATCATGACAATGATGGCCTGAGGGTTTATATTTTCGCTTCACCACTTAGGGAGGTGATATTGGAAGCGCCCAATAGCCTTGTCATTGATCTCCTGGTTTTTTTGAAAGCTGGTCCGCGACCTTATCGCGAGGTCATGGATGCGTGGTGGACGAGCTGTCCCCGATTGCCCATCTGGGAGGATGCAATGGATCTTGGTCTCGTTGAGCGGGAGCAAGGTTTTATCGTGCTGACCGATGCGGGAAGAAACCTGGTGGAATCTCGTCAGTAAAGATCGCTATTTCCACGATTGATTCGATACGCTTCATTTTGCCAGTAGATGTGGAGCGCGCCAGCACCCGCATTGGCTTGCGCCTCGCTTCATGCGACAAAGTCCCAGGGAAACAATTCATGGAGTTCGCTTGACCATCGGGCTTGCGCATGCGGAGCTGATTGCGGTTCTGACGGCCGTTACGGGTAGTGATCCGAGGGTAATGACGGTGCGGTCGGGCGATGCTTTGCCATCCGGCCCGTTTGAGCTCGGACATCGCACGCTGCAAAGCGGATTGCGCGAATGGGTTCAGGAGCAAACGGCCCATCCTGTCGGCTATCTGGAACAGCTTTATACCTTTGCCGATCGCGATCGAAACAATGATATTCTCGGCGGTCGCACGATTTCCATCAGCTATCTGGGGCTGGTGCGCGAGCAAGCGGCACCCGGCGGCGGGATGCCGGGGTGGCATGGCTGGTACGAATATCTTCCCTGGGAGGATCATCGAGATGGCCGGCCGCCGATCCTCGACGATATCGCCGCTCGGCTCACATCCTGGATCGGCGAGGACGCGATGCGCAGCGGCCAGCGCCGCCGCCGCGTCGACTTCGACTTCGGGCTGAATGGTGCGGCATGGAACGAGGATCTCGTCCTGCAGCGCTATGAACTGCTCTACGAAGCACGTCTCGTCACCGAGGCGGGTTGCGATCTCAAGCATAATTTCGGCCGATCGATGTTTGCCGATCATCGCCGCATCCTTGCGACCGGCATGGCGCGGCTTAGGGCCAAGATCAAATATCGGCCCGTCGTCTTCGAACTCATGCCCGAAAATTTTACGCTGCTGCAATTGCAGAAAACCGTCGAGGCGTTGGCAGGGCTGACATTGCACAAGCAGAATTTCCGCCGGCTGATCGAGCAGCAGGAACTGGTCGAGGAAACCGGCGGCACTGAAAGCGAGACCGGCGGCCGTCCGGCCAAGCTCTTCCGCTTCCGCCGCGCAGTCCTCGAGGAACGAGAATTCGCCGGAACGAAATTACCACTCTCCCGCAATTGACATATGCTCACATCGAGAATATCTATTTGCTCACGATATACTCAAAATGAGTATAATAAGGAGCCGGCCATGAATCTTCCCGTATCCGCATCCTCTCTTTACGACCGTGTCAGCCGCGTCATCCCGAAAGCCGAATGGCTGACGTTTCAAGATGACGTTGAGGCGATCCTCGAATTGAAACGGCGGCACAATGCCGTCATTCTCGCGCACAACTATCAGACGCCGGAAATCTTCCATGGCGTTGCCGATATCGTCGGCGACAGCCTCGCGCTCGCCCGCAAGGCCGTGGAGGTCGATGCCAATATAATCGTGCTGGCCGGCGTGCATTTCATGGCGGAGACCGCCAAGTTGCTGAACCCAGAAAAGACGGTTCTGATCCCCGACATGGAAGCCGGATGCTCCCTCGCGGAATCGATCACGCCGGAGGACATCGCGCTGCTGCGTCAGGCCCATCCCGGCGTTCCGGTCGTCACCTACGTCAATACGTCGGCGGCCGTGAAGGCTGCCTCCGACATCTGCTGCACCTCGGGCAATGCGCGGCAAGTGGTGGAGTCGCTCGGCGTGCCGAAGGTGCTGATGCTTCCGGACGAATATCTGGCCCGCAATGTCGCGCGCGAAACCAATGTCGAGCTCATCGCCTGGCATGGGCATTGCGAAGTCCACGAACTCTTCACCGCGGACGATATACGCCAACTCCGTGAGAATTATCCCGGCGTGACGGTGCTTGCGCATCCGGAATGCCCGCCCGATGTCGTCGAGGCGGCGGACTTTGCCGGCTCGACTGCCGTCATGTCCGACTATGTCGGCAAGAAGCGCCCGTCGCGCGTCGTTCTCCTGACCGAATGTTCGATGAGCGATAATGTCGCCGTGCATCATCCGGATGTCGAGTTCATCCGACCCTGCAATCTCTGCCCGCACATGAAGCGCATCACGCTTGGCAATATCCGCAAGGCCCTGGAAGAGGGGCAGCATGAGGTGACGGTCGACCCGGCGATTGCGGCCGATGCCCGTCGGGCGGTTGAAAGGATGCTGGCGATATGAGCGAAATCCTCGAAGAACTTGGCGGCCGCATCGTCGTTGTCGGCAGCGGCCTTGCCGGATTGATGACGGCGCTGACACTGGCGCCCGAGCAGACCGTGATCGTCACCCGTGCTTTGATCGGCGCGGAAACGTCGAGCGCCTGGGCGCAGGGGGGTATCGCCGCCAGCATCGGCAAGGGCGATAGTGCCGCCCTGCATCTCGCAGATACGCTTGCCGCCGGTGACGGGCTCTGCGACGCAAAGGTCGCGGCAAGGATTGTCGCCGAAGCACCTGCCGCCATCGCGGCGCTGGAGCGCTTCGGCGTCGAGTTCGACCGCAACGATGCCGGCGAATTGTCCCTCGGCCTCGAAGCTGCACATTCGTTTCGGCGTATCGTGCATTCCAAGGGCGACGGTTCGGGGGCCGCCATCGTCCGCGCGCTTGCCGAGGCGGTTGCCCGTACCCCATCGATCACGGTGCTCGAGGGTTATCAGACGCAGCGACTGTTGCTGGATGGCGATCGTGTCGCCGGCCTTCTGTGCCTCACCGGCAAGGGCAGTGTCGTTCTACAGTCATCGCGCATCGTTCTCGCTACGGGCGGGATCGGCGGGCTGTTCGATGCCACGACCAACCCGGTCGGCAATTTCGGACAGGGAATTGCGCTTGCGGCAAGGGCGGGCGCGCGGCTTGCCGATATGGAGTTCGTCCAATTCCATCCGACGGCGCTCGACAGCCGCAGGCGCCCGCTGGCGCTTGTCAGCGAAGCCGTCCGCGGCGAAGGCGCGCTCCTCGTCAATGAAAGCGGCGAGCGCTTCATGGCAGGCGTTGAGGGTGCCGAGCTTGCGCCGCGCGATGTGGTCGCGCGCGCCATTAGCGCGCAAATTGCCCGCGGCGGTCGGGTTTTTCTCGATGCGCGAGCTGCGCTCGGCAATCGCTTTGGCAGCCGCTTTCCGGTGATCGAAGCCCTTTGCAACGAGGCAGGCGTCGATCCGGCGAGCGATCTCATCCCGGTGCGTCCGGCCGTTCACTACCACATGGGCGGCGTTGCCACCGACGAGAACGGCCGCAGTTCGGTTCCCGGCCTATGGGTGGTAGGCGAGGCGGCTTCCACCGGCCTGCACGGCGCCAACCGTCTTGCCAGCAATTCTCTGCTCGAGGCTGCGGTTATGGGCATGCGGGCAGCGCACGATATTGCAAGTAGCGATGGGTGCCCTGCAAGCTTGCCGAAACATTTCCCGGAGGCATTCGTGCCAGACCCGGCGGCCGTCCGGCCGATCGTCTCGCGCCATCTCGGCGTGCTGCGCAATGCCGGCGCCATTCATGGCGCCATTGCCGCCCTCCTGCCGCTTTGCGAGAATGAAAGCACGGCAACTGACCCTGCGCTGGTGGCCTTGCTGATCGCCGTCTTCGCAAGTCTCCGGATGGAATCGCGCGGCGCCCATGCCCGCACGGATTTTCCGCTGAAACTGCAACATGCGCAGCGCCGCATGATGCACCTGTCCGACGCCCTGGATATCGCCCGGTCCGTCGTCCCTTATTCGATGGCAAGGAGTGCCTGATATGCCGCTTGCTCCCCTCCCGCGCCTGATCGTCGAGCCGCTGGTGCGCAATGCGCTGGTCGAGGATCTCGGCCTTGCCGGCGATGTCACATCCACGGCCGTCATCCCGGCGGAACATCGGTCCCGCGTTGCTATGGTCACCCGCCAGCCGGGCGTGGTCGCGGGCCTCGATGCTTCCGAGCTGGCCTTCCAGCTCGTGGATCCGACTATCGCCATGACCCGTCACGTGCCTGATGGTACGAAGGTAGAAGCAGGCGATGTCATCGCGACGATCGAAGGACCGTCTCGCGGCCTGCTAACAGCAGAGCGTACCGCGCTCAATTTCCTTGGCCATCTCTCCGGTATTGCCTCCGTGACCGGCAGCATCGTCGAGGCGATCGCCGGCACGAAGGCATCGATCGTCTGCACGCGCAAGACGACGCCGGGCCTCAGGGCGCTGGAAAAATACGCAGTTCGCGCCGGCGGCGGCATGAACCATCGCTTCGCGCTTTATGACGCCGTGTTGATCAAGGACAATCACGTCGCCATTGCCGGCGGCATCACTGAAGCCATCCGCCGAGCCAAAGCCGGCGTCGGTCATATGGTCAAGATCGAGGTCGAGGTGGATACGCTGGCGCAGCTTCGCGAAGCGATGCAGGAAGGTATCGACGCCGTGCTGCTCGACAACATGACGCCGGATCAACTGCGAGCCGCTGTCGACATCGTCGGCGGACGCTCGATCACCGAAGCCTCCGGCCGCATCACGCCGGCGACGGCTGCCGCAATCGCCGCCTCCGGCGTCGATCTCATCTCCGTCGGCTGGCTGACGCATAGCGCGCCGACGCTCGATATCGGGCTGGACTGGAAGGCGGCGGTCTGAGGCAGGGCGAGGTTCCGCATTTTGGAAGGCCGGGAACGCGAGGTTACCGGCCCTCCAGCTTCCAGTTGGTCATTCACTTCGTCAATGCGGATTGCACATCGGTCAACGCAAAATCATCTCCGACATAGAGCAGAGGGGCTGAATGTCGTTTGGCAAGGGCATAGGCAAAGCAATCACCGAAATTCAGGCCGCCTCGCGTACCAAAGCCGTATTCCACACGCGCCTTCATTGCGGCACGCGCGAGGTTTTCGTCTATCGAGGCAATCTCGATGCGGAACTCGGTTAAAAACTCGTCCAGATCGGCAATCGCTTCGCGCCGGTCTCCCTCTGTGACCCTGCCCGCCATGACTGTTCCGGCCTCGACGTAATTCACAGCCGATATGAGACGCTGAGCGTCCGTCTGGAGGGCCACCATGCAGTCTGCAGCTTCCGCCTCCTCGAACATGATCGCAATGATGGCAGACGCATCAACGATCATCATCGGCGGAAATCGAGTTCTTCAGCTGTGTCGCCGACCGCTTCATCCCATTCCTGTTTCGTGACGGGTCGCCGATCGTAGCGGTCGGCGCGCCCGCGAACGAAAGCTTTCATGCGCGCAATATAGTCGCCCTGCGCGTCCTGTTCGGCACGTAGCCGCTCAAGCCGCTCGCGCATGGCTTGGGTAATGGCGTCGGTCATGGTTTCGCCGGTCAGTCGGGACAATTCCCGCGCCAGCCGATCTGCTTCTTCGGTCTTGATGCTCAACGCCATGGTCGCTATCTTTCTAGATGATTGATCTAGATACCACGTATGCATCGCTTCTTCAATGGAAAAGGGTCCGGATCAAGTTGAGTCCGGTCATTCTGATGCGACCAAGCCACTACCCCGCTTTCACACCACGACCGGCACCTGCGCGCCGTCCATGCTGATCACGACGCCGGTGACGTAGCTTGCTTTGGCCGAACTCAGGAAAGCGACGACATTGGCGATGTCGGCAGGATCGGCCATGCGGCCGATCGGGATGCGCTTAAGGGCATCGGCTAGCGCTTCCTCTTCGGTCGAGCCTGAGATCTTCGCCGCCGCCTTCAGGCCTTCAGCAACGCGATCCGTCTCGGTGAGGCCGGGATTGAGGCCGACGACACGCACGCCCTTGCCGGCATAGGCATTGGCGAGCCCGACGCTTGCGAGCATCAGGGCGGCATTGGCTGATCCGCCGGCCAGATGGACAGAGGAGGCGATCTTGCCACCGTTGCCGATGATATTGATGACGGCACCCGTACCGCGCGCACCCATGCGTTTGATGACGGGATCGATCACGTTAATGTAGGAAAAATATTTCGCATCCATCGCAGCCCGCCAGATGGTAGGCGTCAGCTCATCCGCCGGCGTGCGGGCCGCGGCACCCGCGCTGTTGACGAGGATATCGATCGGGCCGACATCGGACTCGACCTTGTTCACCACGGCAAGTGCCTGCTCGTCGGAGATCAGATCGGCGGCATAGCCACGCGCACCCGAAAGTCTGGAGAGGGCGGCATCGATATTAGCTTGCGAGCGCGAACAGATCGCAATGCGTGCGCCTTCCTGCAGGAAAAGTTCAGCACAGGCATAGCCTATGCCCTTCGAGCCGCCCGTGATCAGAACGACTTTATCCTTGAGGCCAAGGTCCATGGAGTGTCTCCGGAATGATTTGCTTGGATTGCCAAGCTACGTCTCGAAATCACCACCGTACAGGGTCGCGGTCGTCACAGCTTGATTACCGGATCACGATCTTATGAAAGACGCTTGGCCTTCAGCACGGAAACGGCCGTCTCGCTGTTATGGACATAATCATTGGCATCGGGCTGACGCTGCACCAGGAGAATGAACAGCAGGTCGGTCAGCATCAGCTGTGCATCGCGGGCGGTGATCGCCGAGGAGCGGACGCGATCCTCGTCGCCGACGGTATGGAGGCAGATATCGGCGACGCGGGCAAGCGGGTTGTCTTGCAGTCCGGTGACGGCAATGACCGTCGCCTGGCGCTGGCTTGCCAGCTCGGCGATCCGCAGCGTCTCGATGCTGGCGCCGGAATAGGACAGTGCAAAGAGCAGGTCGTCAGGCCCAAGCGTCGATGCATTGGCCATCTGCACATGGCTGTCGCTGTCGTGCAGCACGTTGCGGCCGAGCTTCATCAGCTTGTAGGAAAAGTCGCGCGCGACCAGCGATGAGGCGCCGACGCCTGCCAGATGGATGCGCCGAGCATCATGAAGCGCCTCGAGCGCTTTTTCGATATCGGCTTCGTTGTTGACTGAGATCGTCTGCTGCATGGCCTGCATCTTGCTGCCGAGCAGCTTCTGCAGGATCGTGAGATAGCCGTCGCCCACTTCGATAGTGCCGTGGATCATGCCGGCCGGCGCCTGCCATTCCTGCGCTTTCGCCTCGCTGACGGCGAGCTTCAGCTCTTGATAGCCGGCATAGCCGAGCTTCTGGCTGAATTTCACGACGCTCGACTGGCTGCGGCCCGTTTCGACAGCAAGCGCGGCGGAAGAAAGGCGCAGCATCTGGTCGGGATTGTCGATGATGAACTGGCCGATCTGGCGATCGGCGGGGGCCATGGTTTCGAGCTGCGCGCTGATTTTCCTTAAGATCGACATTTGTCCCTTCGAGCCATCAAGGCTGCTTTACGCCCGACACGAGCGCACCGAAAATAGCATCCGGTTCTAGCTCGGCAATCTCGCTTCGTGCGATCGGACATTATCACAGCAAGTTGGAATAAAAAATTCCAAATCTGGTTGACACTCTGGAATGGCCGATTAGTCTTTGGAGGAAGGGCGTGAAGGACAAGTGGCGTCCTCACCTTTTCCTCGACGGATTTTCATCATGGACAGACTTCGCATCTCCGGCGGCAAAAGGTTGCAGGGCGCGGTGACCATCGCCGGCGCCAAGAATGCCGCCTTGCCGCAGATCGCAGCGGCGCTCTTGAGCCCGCATCCGCTGGAGCTCACAAACCTGCCCGCTGTCAGCGATGTCGAGAACATGCTCGGCGTTATTGCGCTGCACGGCGCCAAGATCGCACGCGGGCCGCATGGCACGACGATCGATGCGAGCGAGATCGTCTCTAAAGAGACGTCGTACGATACGGTCCGGCGCATGCGGGCGACCGTGCTGGTGCTGGCGCCGCTGCTTGCGCGCTTCGGCCATGCGCGTGTTTCCCTTCCTGGTGGCTGTGCCATCGGCGCCCGGCCCGTCGATATGCACATCAAGGCCCTGGCCACTCTGGGCGCCGATATCGCGATCGAAAGTGGTCTGATCGTCGCTTCAGCATCGAATGGGCTGAAGGGGGCGCGGATCGTGCTGAGTTCGCCATCCGTAGGTGCGACCGAAACGGCCATGATGGCCGCCTGCGCGGCCAAGGGCGAAACCGAGATCCTGAATGCGGCACGCGAGCCGGAGGTGGCCGATCTGGCTGCCTGCCTCAGTGCGATGGGTGCGCGGATCGAAGGGGCGGGGACCCATCGTATCCTCGTCGATGGTGACACCGACTGGCGTCCGGCCAAGCATCACGGCATCCCTGACCGCATAGAAGCCGGCACCTATGCCGTCGCGGCGGCGATCACCGGCGGTCAGCTCGAGCTTATCCATGCACGGCTGGAAAATCTGGCTTCGGTCGTCCAGGCGCTTGAGGCCATGGGCGTCAGCGTCTGGCCGAGCGATCGCGGACTGGTCGTCTCTAGGAACGGCCCGCTCAAGGGAGCCGATATTACCACCGAACCCTATCCGGGCTTCCCGACGGATTTACAGGCGCAGTTCATGGCGCTCGCCTGCTGCGCTGAAGGCGCGTCGCTGATCCGTGAGACGGTATTCGAAAACCGCTTCATGCATGTGCCGGAGCTGACGCGCCTGGGCGCCAACATCACCCTGCAGGGCACGACGGCACTGGTGCGTGGCGGAGCGCCGCTCAAGGGCGCGCAGGTGATGGCGACGGATCTCAGGGCGTCGGTGTCGCTGGTTCTCGCCGCCCTCGTGTCCAAGGGCGAAACCATCGTCAACCGCGTCTATCATCTCGACCGTGGCTATGAGCAGTTGGACCGCAAGCTGCGTCTCTGCGGCGCCGATATCGAACGGCTGACGTCATGACCGCCGTATCGGAAAACGCTCCTTATTTCCTCGGCATCGATGGCGGCGGTACTGGCTGCCGGGCCCGCATCGAGGATGCTGAAGGCACGATTTTAGGGCAGGGATTGTCCGGCCCGGCAACGACTAGGCTCGGGATCGCCGAAGCATGGGCGTCGATTTCGCGTGCCTTTGACGCAGCAATAGAAGAAGCCCGGTTGAGTGCCGACGATATCGGGCGCATCCACGTCGGCGTCGGGCTGGCGGGCATCGGCCGCAAGGGTGCGCTTGATGCGTTGAAGGCGATAAAACACCCATTTGCCAGTATCGATTTCATCAGCGATGGGGAGGGCGCCTGCCTCGGCGCCCATTCCGGTCGCGATGGTGCGATCGTCATCGCGGGGACGGGTTCGATCGGCCTCGGTCTCGTCGAAGGACGGCAATTGCGGGTCGGCGGCTACGGTTTTCCGATTTCGGATGAAGGCAGTGGCGCCTATCTCGGGCTGAAGGCAGTTCAGCTTGCGCTGCGTGCCCATGACGGTCGAGAACAGAAGACCGCATTGCTGGCCGAAATCATGCAGCGCTTCCAGAATGATCCGATGGAGGCGGTCGCCTGGATGGACCGGGCTTCGGCCACGGACTATGCCGCTCTTGCACCCATGGTCCTACGCCATGCCGATCAGGGAGATGCTGCCGCACGGCGGATCGTGCAAAGTGCGGCCGGCCATATCGATACGCTGGTGCGCACCTTGTTCGAGAAAGGTGCGCCGCGCGTCTGCCTGCTCGGCGGTCTTGCAAGTCCGCTTGAGCCGTGGCTCTCGCCCGATGTGCGCCGTCGCTTGAAACCCGTCGACGGTGACGCCGTATCCGGTGCGATCATTCTGGCAAGACGGACTATTTGCGGTTCTCGAACCGAATGACCACGGGATGCAATAAACGTCTTTTCCTTTCCTCTTGATTCCATCAACGGCAACCCCTATTTTGACTACATATGGTCATTTTAGATTGAGGGCTTGATGTCGACAATCAGCGTAGCCGAGGCAAAGGCAGGCTTTGCCAATCTGGTCGATGAAGCCGCCAACGGTGATTTTGTCACCATCACGCGCCACGGGAAGCCCGCTGCCGTGCTTGTGTCCGTCGAAGCAGCTGAGGCCGCAAAGAAGGCTTTGGAGAAACCAAGGCCGAATTTCGGGGATTTCCTGCTCACCTTTCCCGGTGGTGTCGATCCGGATCGAAACTCCTCAAAAATGAGGGACGTTGATCTGTGACGGGGTACCTGCTCGATACGAATATTATCAGCAGGTTTGCGCCGGATAAGGTGTCGCCGTCCGATGCCATCCGGATCTGGTTCCACAGTCAGGGCGAAGCCGATGCGCTCTTTCTATCGGCAATGTCAGTCTCGGAGATCGAAAAGGGAATACGCTCCCTTCATCGTCGTGGCGGAACTGAGCGAGCCAAGCGCCTTTCTGACTGGCTCGATTTCATCACCGACAGTTTTAGTGACCGTATCCTACCCATGGACACGGTCGTTGCGCGCATTGCCGGCGCTCTGGAAGACGACGCCCTGAGCAAGGGCCACAATCCCGGCCTCGGCGACATTATCATTGCAGCGACGGCACGGGCTTATGACCTGACCGTCATCACCGAGAACTTGCGGCATTTCCAACCGCTCGACGTATCGGCTGATCTTCCGGCGATCTTCAGATCGGAATGATCGCTATTTCCATATTGAATAGCAATCAGCACGATGATGCCATCTCTACGATTAAGCTGACCGATCTGGGCCCGCAGCGCTAGCAGGCGTGGTCGGCAAATCACACTTCCTGCCGTGCGCTGCCGTCGCATAATCGCGTTGGTGAAGTTGCGCGGCAGGAGTGGAATATTTTATTCCTTTTTAGATTGACGAAAGGAATAATCAGACATAGTGTTAACCAAGGTAAACAGGGAATGGGCAGGGAGCGAAGCCGAAAAAGGCCGCCTGAGCCTTGGCTGATTTTGATCGGCCGTCTGACTGAAAGCCGAACTTTGCTGCGGGGTGTTCGATATTGAAGTGATCGAACTTACCACTGCGACTTATTGATATCGAAGCGTTATTTCGCGAGCAGGCCCATGACAGAGCAGAAGTTGATATCCGAACTGGAGCAGTTGGTTTCCGAGGGGCGCAATCCGAATACGATGCATATCGATCTGCTGCCGACCTTCGATATCCTGCGTGAAATGAACTATGAGGATCAGACGGTGCCGCTCGCCGTCGAGAAGGTGATCCCGGCCATCGCCGCCGCCGTCAATCAGATCGTCGCCGCCTTCCAGAAGGGCGGGCGGCTGATCTATATGGGTGCCGGCACGAGCGGCCGTCTCGGCGTTCTCGACGCATCCGAATGCCCGCCGACTTTCAGTGTGCCGCCGGACATGGTCGTCGGCCTTATTGCCGGCGGTCCGGATGCGCTGCGGCGCTCGATCGAGGGTGCGGAGGACGATCCCACGCAGGGCCGCCAGGCGCTGGAGGGAATCAAGCTGAGCAAGGATGATGTTGTCGTCGGTATCGCGGTCAGCGGCCGCACGCCTTATGTGATCGGTGGCCTGAATTACGCCAAGAGCATCGGTGCCTTTACGGTTGCGCTCTCCTGTAACCCGAACTCAATGATCGCCGGCATTGCCGATCTGGCGATCTCACCTGTTGTCGGTCCGGAAATCCTGACCGGCTCGACTAGGCTGAAGTCGGGTACGGCGCAAAAACTCATTCTCAATATGCTGACGACGGCAAGCATGATCCGCATCGGCAAGAGCTACCAAAACCTGATGGTCGATGTCAGCGCCAGCAACAAGAAGCTCGTGGCGCGCGCCTCGCGCATCGTCATGCAGGCGACCGGTTGTACTCAGCAGGAGGCACGCCGCGTGCTTGATCTCACCGGTAACGACGTCAAGCTTGCCATTCTCATGGAAATTACCGGGATGGGCATTGAAGAAGCCCGCGTGGCATTGCAAAACGCTGATGGATTCCTGCGCAAGGCCATCAACGCCAGAACAGCTTGAGACAATCAATAGGCTAAAATCGGCCGGGGACATTTAAAAAAAATTGGAGGATTGAAAGTGAAAGGGAATTTTGCAAAGACGCTGATTTCGGGTGTAGCGCTGGCCTTGGGGATTGGTCTGGCGGCCGTCGCGATTCCGGCGCAGGCAGCGACGTTGCGCATGGCATGGTCGCAGGACGCGACCGGGCTCGATCCGCATAAGCAGACGGCCTTCTCGTCCATTCGCCTGCTGGAACTGGTCTATGAGCCGCTCGTTCGCCTCGACAGTAATCTGCAAATCGCGCCCGGCGTGGCCGAGAGCTGGCAGTTCTCCTCCGACGGCAAGCAGCTGACCTTTAAGCTCAATGCCAAGGCCAAATTCCAGAACGGCGCAGCTGTCACCTCGGCCGACGTCAAGGCCTCCTTCCAGCGCATTCTCGACCAGGCGACCGGCGCGGTCGCTCGGGCCAACTTCCTGTCGATTGCAAGCATCGACACGCCCGATGCCAATACCGTTGTCTTCAATCTGTCGCAGCCCGACGTTCCCCTTCTGACGGCCATGACGAGCCTCAACGCGGCGATCGTTCCGGCAAGCGAGATCACCGCCGGCACTATCGGCACGAAGGCGATCGGCTCCGGCCCCTTCAAGCTCGACAGCTGGGTTCCGAATTCCAAGGAAATCCTGAGCGCCAACAAGGATTGGGCCGGCGGTGCCACCGGCGTCGATGGCATCAATATCAGCGTGTTGCCGGATGAAACGGCGATCCTTGCCTCGCTGCGCACGGGCCAGATCGACTTCGCGCTGTTGAACGATCCGCTGGTGGCAACGCTGGTGCCGAAGGAACCGAAGCTGCAGCTCACCCGCACGCCGGTGCTCTCCTACAACGTTCTGCAGCTCAATCCATCGCGTAAGCCCATGGATCAGCTGGCCGTGCGCCAGGCGATTTCCTGTGCTATCGACCGCAAGGACGTGATGGATACGGCGGCCCTTGGCGAAGGCAAGGTGACGGGGCCGCTGACGATGCCGCTCTATGCGACGGATCCCAGCAAGCTCTTTTGCTATACGCGCGATGTCGCCAAGGCGAAGAAGCTGATGGCCGATGCCGGCTTTGCCAACGGCTTCTATGCTACCGTGATCGCCGCAACTGGCGAGCCGCCGACCGCCACGGCCGAAGCGCAGGTCATCCAGTCGCAACTCGCAGAAATCGGCATTAAGCTCGATATCAAGGTGATGGAACTGAACGTCTATGTCGACACCTGGCTCAAGGGCAATTTCGACATGGCCGTTGCGCTGAACGGCGGTAGTGCCGACCCCTATTCGATGTACAATCGTTACTGGACCAAGACGGGCAACCTGCAGAAGGTCGCCAATTATATCGACGACACGCTCGACAGCCTGATGCAGAAGGGCCGCGCCGAAACCGATCCGGCCAAGCGCAAGGAAATCTTTGCCGAGTTCGAAAAGCACCTTGCCGAAGTCTCGCCCTGGATCTGGCTCTATACGGCTTATGGCTACACGGCCGAGCAAAAGAACGTCGAGGGCTTCGTGCCGACGCCGACCGGTTCGCTGTTCGGTCTGAGCAAAGTCACGATCAAGTAACGCTGATCGGGACCTAGAGCATTTCCCTTTCAATCTATGTCATGGAAATGCTCTATCTCTTTGTTTTTAAGCAATTTCAGCTGTCAGTTCACGTTTTCGTTTAGCTGAAGTTGTTCTAGAGGAATTGCAATGTCATATCTGACGCGCCGGCTGATGACATTCCCGCTGATCATGCTGGGCGTGTCCATCTTCGTCTTCGTCGCCATCCGGCTGGTGCCGGGCGATGCGATTACGGCGATGCTCGGAACCAATGCGGGCCTGCTGACACCGGAACAGCGAGAGGCCCTTGCGGCTTATTTCGGTATCGATCAGTCATGGCCCGTCCAATACTGGCGTTGGTTACTCGGCGTATTTCAGGGCAATCTCGGCATATCCGTGACCTACGGCAAGCCGGTGCTCGATATCATCCTGGAGCGCTTTCCGCTTACGCTCGAGCTTGCACTGCTCTCCATGATAATAGCGCTCGCGATCGGCCTGCCGGCGGGCGTCTTTGCGGCCACGCGCAACGAAAAACTGTCCGATCTTGCCGTGCGCATCGTCGCCATGATCGGGCAGTCCACGCCGAACTTCGTTCTCGGGCTTCTGATCATCTATGCTTTGTCGGCCGGCTTCGGCGTGTTGCCCACCATGGGCGCATTCACACCTCTTTGGGAGAATCCGCTCGAAAATCTCGGCCAAATGATCCTGCCCGCATTGACGCTTGGCTTTGCCTTTGCCGCCTCGGTGACGCGTGTCGTGCGCTCCGCCATGCTCGATGTCCTGAGCGATGATTATGTCCGTACTGCCCGCAGCCGCGGCGTGCCGGCGCGTGGCGTCATCTGGCGGCATGCCCTGCCGAACGCGTTGATCCCGGTGGTGACGCTGAGCGGCGTCGAATTCGGCTACCTGCTCGGCGGCGCCGTGCTGGTCGAGCAGATTTATGCCCTGCCGGGGCTCGGCCGCATGGTGCTCGATGCCATCCTGCAGCGCGATTATGCGCTGGTGCAGGGCAGCGTGCTGTTCATTGCCTTCAACTTCATGATCGTCAATCTGCTCGTCGATCTCGCCTATGTTGCGCTTGATCCGCGCGTTCGGCTGGGAGAAGGCTGATGCGGATCGTCAAGGCTATTTTCGGACATACGAGCGGTCGGATTGGCGGCGTCATCGTCCTCATCTACATTCTGCTTGCCATTCTCGGCACGCTCGGTGTCACGCCGCACGACCCACTGACGCAGAACAGGATCGACCGCTTGCACGCCCCGAGCCTCACCTATTGGATGGGCACGGATCTTTTCGGCCGCGATGTCGCGAGCCGCCTGATGCATGGCATCGGCGAATCCTTTACCGTGGCCTTCTTCTCCGTTGCCTTTGCGACCTTGCTCGGTACGTTGCTTGGCTTGACGGCGGCATGGTCCGGCAAGCGCTGGGATGGCGTCATCATGCGGGCGATGGATGTGCTTTTAGCCTTCCCGGCGATCCTGCTGGCACTCCTGATCATCGCCATTGTCGGGCCTGGCACCTGGACCAGCGTTGCGGCGATTGCGATCGTCTATACGCCGATTTTTACCCGCGTGGTGCGGGGCCCGGCCCTTTCGCTGAAGGCACGCGATTTTGTCGATGCCGCCCGCACCTTCGGCAGCAGCCGGTCCTATATCCTGACGCGGCATCTCCTGCTCAATCTCGTCGCACCCCTGACCGTGCAGGTGACGCTGGCGCTTGCCTGGTCGTTACTGACCGAGGCCGGACTGAGCTTCCTCGGCCTGGGAACGCAGCCGCCGGCCTCGTCATTGGGCTTGATGCTGAGCGACAGCCGCAATCTCATGGAGACGGCACCCTGGCTGCTGATCTTCCCAGGCGTGACAATCATGATCTCCATTCTCGGCTTCAACCTGCTCGGCGATGCCCTGCGCGATATCCTTGATCCGAAGATGCGGAGGGCGACGGTATGACACCGCTTCTTTCTGTCTCTGATCTCAGCGTCGGCTTTGGGCGCAATCCTGAGGCCAATCCCATCGTGCGCGGCGTCAGCTTCGAACTCGAAGCCGGCGAGACGCTGGCAATCGTCGGCGAGAGTGGTTCGGGCAAATCCGTCATGGCGCTTTCGATCAATCGTCTGGTCGATTTCGGCGGCGGTCGCATTACCGGCGGCTCGATCAAGCTTAAGCGCGCCGATAACAGCGTTTTGGATCTGACAAAGGCCAGCGAAGCGGAGCTAACGAAGATCCGCGGTGCCGAGATCGGGATGATCTTCCAGGAGCCGATGACCTCCCTCAATCCGGTTCTGACGATTGGGACGCAGATCGAGGAATCCTTCCGGCTGCACCGCGGCCTGACTGGTAAGCAGGCAAAGGCAGCCGCCAAGGATGCCTTGGATCGCGTGCGCATTCCTGATGCCGCGCGCCGTCTGACCTATTGCCCGAACCAGCTTTCCGGCGGCATGTTGCAGCGCGTGATGATCGCAACGGCGCTTGCCTGCAATCCGCGTCTATTGATTGCCGATGAGCCGACGACGGCGCTCGATGTCACCGTGCAGGCGCAGATCATGGCACTTCTTGCCGAGTTGAAGCGCGAGACCGGCATGTCGATGATCTTCATCACGCACGATATCGGCCTCGTCGCCGGCATTGCCGACAAGGTGATGGTGATGCAGGCAGGCCAGGCGGTCGAGCAGGGCGAGCTCAATCAGATTCTTGATCATCCCGCGCATCCATACACCCAGCATCTTTTGCACTCGGTGCCGCATTTCGCCTCCGGACAGGCCGCCCGCGCCGATTTCCAACGCGACGATGCTCATTCCGTGCCCGCGCTGAAAGTGGAAGACTTGACCGTCCGTTTTCCGGTCAAGGGCAGTTTCCTGCGTCGACCGACAGGCGCCGTTCATGCCGTAGAAGGCGTTGGTTTCGACCTGATGCCGGGCGAGACGCTGGCGATCGTCGGCGAGAGCGGATCGGGCAAATCCACCACCGCGCGAGCGATCCTCGGCCTTGTCAAATCGACGCGTGGCACCTTCATGACGAAGGCCGGGAAGGCGGCGGATCGCACCAGCGCGGTGCAAATGGTCTTCCAGAACCCTTATGCCTCCCTTAATCCGCGCCTTCGTATCGACAACATCCTCGCCGAACCGGTGATTGCATCGGGTGTGCGCGTTTCGGTGGAGATGCGCGAACGCATGCTGATGCTGCTGAAGCGGGTGGGGTTGCCGGAAAATGCGCTGGAGCGCTATCCGCACGAATTTTCCGGCGGCCAGCGTCAGCGGCTTTGCATCGCGCGCGCTCTGATGCTGAACCCATCCGTACTCGTGCTCGACGAGGCGGTTTCGGCGCTCGACGTCTCCGTGCAGGCGCAAGTTCTGGAATTGCTGATCGAACTGCAGCGCGAATACGGTCTCGCCTATCTCTTCATCTCGCATGACATGGCTGTCGTGGAGCGGATCGCCCATCGCATCGCGGTGATCTATGCCGGCCAGATCGTCGAGATCGGCGATGCCGCCTCGGTCTTGTCGGAGCCCAAGCATTCCTATACCAGGCGGTTGATCGCGGCGGTTCCGACGGTTGCGCGGCGCAAGGAAAACTTCACGCTCGACACGCGCCAGGTTCCGTCGCTAGTACGCCCCTTGGGCTTCGAGCCTGCCGTCCCCGAGTGGCGCCGTTTCGCGCCGGATCACATCGCACTGGCAGAAGCCTGAGCGGCTAAGGAGAGGCGAGATGGCAGTGCGGAGGAGCATGCAGTTTCAAGAGCGTTTCGATCGAGCCTTCGCGCCGATCGAGCAATCGGTTTCGGCAGGGCGCGTCCCCGGCGGCGTGCTTGGCATGATCGATCTCGACGGTATCAGGCAGGTCCGCGCCGTCGGTTCGGCACAGACGGTGCCTGATATCAGGCCGATGCTGGCCGATACCTGGTTCGATCTTGCCTCGCTCACCAAGGTTATTTTCACCACGCCGCGCATCCTCGCCCTGGCCGAAGCCGGCACGATCGACCTCGACGCGCCGTTGACGACACTTCTGCCTGACCTGCGCCAATACAGCGCCGAGGCTTGGGAACGAAAGGTGACGTTCCGCCAATGCCTCGGACATCAGACACCGTTTCCGGCGGTCGAGCCGATCTACACCTATGGCCGCGACCCCGACCTCCTGCGCACCTTCATCCTGCAGCGCGAATGGCGCGCCGGCCCGCCGGTCTATTCCGATATCAACTTCATCCTGCTCGGCTTCGCGCTGGAGCGGCTGAACAGAAAGACAATCCGCGCCATGGATCCGGGGCCGGGATTTGCCTTTTCCGCGCCGCCGGAATTGGCCGCCGCAACGGAAGACTGCACCTGGCGCCACCGTGTTCTGTCGGGTGAGGTTCATGACGACAATTGTTCGGCATTGCAGGGAGCCGGCCATGCCGGTCTCTTCGGAACGGCGGACGCGATTCTCGATTTTGCTAAGGGGTTGCTTGACGGTAGCGGCGCGTCGGCGCAGTCGATCGCGCTGATGCGGACACCGCTTTCCGCCACTCGCACCCATGGCTGGGAACGGCCCCATGACGGCTGGCATGGCGGCACTCTTTGCTCGCTCGGCACGATTGGCCATACGGGGTTTACAGGCGTGGCCCTCTGGATTGATTTCGACCAAGGCAAAGCCTGGACCCTCCTTACGAACCGCATTCATCCGACACGCCATTTCGACAGCGGCATTCTGGCGCTCCGTCAGACCGTCAGCGATCTCGTCAACGCAGCATAGGAGCCTGACCATGGAACCAATCTGGGCAGTCGGTCTGATGACCGGGACCGTCCTCGACGGCAATATCGATGTCGCGATGCTGAAGACGGACGGCGAGCGGATCGAGGAATTTGGCCCCTATGTTCTGGCTCCCTATCCCAGCTGGATTCGGGAGTTGCTGGAAGAGACGCTGCGGCAGGCACGGGCGTGGAATTTCGAGGGACCTGAACCGGCGATCTTCAAGGCGGCCGAAGAGGCTCTGACGCGAGCCCAGTCGGAGGCGGTGAGGGAATTGGTGGAAGGGAACGGCATGACGATGGCAGACATCGGCGTCGTCGGTTTTCATGGCCAGACAGTGCTGCATCGCGCGCCGCAGAAGGACCGGCTGGGCCAGACGCGCCAGCTTGGTGATGGCGAGCTGATGCGCTCCATTCTCGGCACCAAGGTCGCCTATGATTTCCGCTCGGCCGACATGCGTGCCGGCGGGCAGGGTGCGCCGCTTGCTGCCGCCTATCATACCGCGCTGCTGCGCGGGGCGGGCGCAGCAGGAGATGCAGCCATTCTCAATCTCGGCGGCGTTGCCAATATCACCTGGTGGGATGGAGACGGCAATTTCGTTGCCTTCGACACCGGCCCGGCCAATGCGCCGCTCAATGATTTCATCAAGTCCTGCGGGCTCGGCGAAATGGACCGTGACGGCGCGCTTGGAGCTGCCGGCAAGGTCGATGAAGCCCGGCTCGAGCGGCTGCTGCAGCACCCCTATATGACTGCACCCTATCCGAAGTCGCTGGATCGTTTCGATTTCGGCGCCGCCATGGCCGATGGCCTCAGCCCGGAAGATGGCGCCGCCACGCTTTCGGCCTTCACCGCAAGCGCTGTCGGCAAGGCGCTGGACCTGCTGCCGCGCAGGCCCACCAAGGTCGTCGTCAGCGGCGGCGGCCGGCACAATCCCACAATCATGTCGATGCTGAAAAGCCGAGCAGGCGTCGAGCCGATCTTTGCCGAAGACCTCGGCTGGCGCGGCGATGCGGTAGAGGCTGAATGCTTTGCCTTTCTCGCCGTCCGCGTGCTGCGCGGTTTGCCGATCAGCTTTCCCGGCACGACAGGCGTGCCGGCGCCGATGCGTGGCGGCCGTCTCGCGCAATAACAGCCTGCGCGCCGGCTATCGCGTGACAGGTTTTCGCTTCCGTCCATCGATGATATGAAGAGGCCGCGAATTTGCGATCGGTTGGTCTCGGACGGATATCGCTTATATGGCAGGCAGGCAGTATCGGGCAGGCTTGGTCGGCATCATCGTCGCTTTTGCGATCGCATTTGCCATTAACGGTTCTGCTGTCAGTCCCGCGAGAGCTCAACCGGAATGGAGTGTCGCGCCACTTGTTTGCATTTCCGGACCGCTGACGACGGAGACGGGTCAGACGCTGTGCCTGCGCAAGGACAGCTACAATCGCGATCTCTGCACGGCCATCGAATATTTCGCACATGCCAACCATTTACCACCGGATTATCTGGCACGGTTGGTCTGGCGCGAAAGCCTGTTTCGCTCTGATGCAGTCAGCCCTAAAGGCGCTCGTGGCATCGCGCAATTCATGCCGGGAACAGCCAGGCTGCGTGGCGTGCGTGACAGCTATGATGCGCTCGAAGCGCTCGGCAAGGCGGCCACCTATCTTGATGAATTGCGGGACCGCTTCGGCAATTTGGGATTAGCGGCGGCTGCTTATAATGCCGGCGAGGCTGGGCTTGCCAATTTCCTCAATTCCGGCGGTCTTCCCTATGAGACGCGCAACTATGTGAGCGCGATCACCGCCCACAGCGTTGAGGAGTGGCGCGACGATCCGCCAGATACCGCAGCCCCCGTGCTGGATAAGAGCAAGCCGTTTGTCGATTCCTGCGTCGCGCTTGCGCAGAGCCGGCGGCTGAAGCCCATTCCCTTGGAGCAGGAGCGGCCCTGGGCGCCTTGGGGCGCACAATTGGCCGAGCATTTCCAGGTGGATGCCGCTCGCCGTCTGTTTACCGCAAACATAAGAAAACTGCCGTCACCGCTGAATACGGAGAAGCCGTTGATCGTGCGGCAGCGCAATGCCGACTTCGGCCGCCGTGTCCGTTATGCGGCGCGCATTCCGCGGCAAACGCGGGAGGAAGCGGATGCCGTTTGCACGCAGGTCCGGCAGCAGGGCGGCTCCTGCCTGGTCTTCAAGAACTAGTGCAAGCGCATAGCTCCAGCACGCTTGGTGATTGTTTGATTTTCTGTCGCTTGATTGTGCTTTACTCCCTGATCTCGCAAGCCTATTCCTTGTAGGCCCGACCTTTGGGAGGAAGCCGTTTGGGTAGCCAAAGGAGCGTATGATGGCGCAAAAGCGTGAAGTCCCCGGTATCCGTCCCTATAACAGCCCGGCCGGCGGTTGGGGCGCGCTAAAAGCCACTGCCAAGGCGGTTCGCGACCAGATGGATGTCACCGAGGCGCCCGGTCTTCTCCTGCGCACCAACAAGCCCACGGGCTTCGATTGCCCAGGCTGTGCCTGGCCAGACAAGGAGCATACCTCCACCTTCCAATTCTGCGAAAACGGCGCCAAGGCAGTCACCTGGGAAGCAACAAACAAGCGCGTGACGCCGGAATTCTTTGCCGAGCACACGGTCAGCGAACTTCTGACCTGGAGCGACTATGAGCTGGAAAATTCCGGACGGTTGACGCATCCGATGGTCTACGACCGGGCATCCGACACCTACCGGCCGATTGCCTGGGAAGACGCCTTTGCCCGCATCGGCGAGGTCATGCGCAGCCAGCCCGATCCGGATATGGTCGAGTTCTATACATCCGGCCGTGCTTCCAACGAAGCTGCCTTCCTATTCCAGATCTTCGCCCGTGAATACGGCACCAACAATTTCCCTGATTGCTCGAACATGTGCCACGAGGCGACCAGCGTCGGCCTGCCGCAATCGATCGGCATCGGCAAGGGCACCGTCTCGCTCGATGACTTCGACGAATGCGATCTGATCATCTCCATGGGGCACAATCCCGGCACCAATCACCCGCGCATGATGGGTACGCTGCATGAATGCTCGCGCCGCGGCGTGCCGATCATCGTCTTCAACCCGCTGAAGGAGCGGGCGCTGGAGCGTTTTGCCGATCCGCAGGATCCGATCGAGATGGGAACCTTCAGCTCGACCCGGATCGCCTCGTCCTATTATCAAGTGAAGATCGGCGGCGATGCCGCCGCGCTCAAGGGCATCATGAAAGCGGTTCTGGCGCTGGCTGAAACGTCACCTGATGTTCTCGATCATGCCTTCATCGCTGAACACACCACCGGCTTCGATGCCCTTGTTGCTGATATCAACCAGACGGAGTGGGCCGATATCGAGCGGGTCTCTGGTCTTGCCCGCGCTGATCTGGAGCGGGTAGCAGAGATCTATGCCAAGTCGAAGGCAACTATCGTGGCCTATGGCATGGGCATCACCCAGCATGCCAAGGGCACGGCGAATGTTCAGCAGATCGCCAATCTCTTGCTGCTGCGCGGCAATTTCGGCAGGCCCGGCGCCGGCATCTGCCCGCTGCGCGGTCATTCCAACGTGCAAGGCAATCGCACCGTCGGGATTACCGAAAAACCCACTCCTGCGCTGATCGAAGGCATCGAACGTGCCTTCGGTTTCACCTCGCCGGCTCATCATGGTCACGATGCCGTTGCCGCCATGCAGGCGATGGCGGAGGGACGCTCCAAGGTGCTGCTATGCCTCGGTGGCAATTTCTCGATCGCGCTTCCCGATCCGGAACTTTGCGCGCAGGCAATGCGTAAGCTCGATCTTGCGGTTCATATGAACACCAAGCTCAATCGCTCCAATCTGCTTATTGGCAAGGAATCCTTCTTGTTCCCCGTGCTCGGCCGCACCGAGCAGGACGTTCAGGCGACCGGCGCGCAATCGGTGACGATCGAGGATTCGATGTCGATGGTGCATGCGTCGCGCGGCAGGCTGAAACCGGCCTCCGACCAGCTGCGTTCGGAGCCGGCCATCGTTGCCGCTATGGCGCAGGCCACCCTGCCGACCAGCAAGGTCGCCTGGATGGAGCTCATCACCGACTACGATCTGATCCGCGACAAGATCGAAATCGTCTATCCGGATTTTGCCGATTACAATGAGCGCATCCGCGTGCCGGGCGGCTTTCGCCTACCGATCGGACCGACGGAGCGCGTCTGGAAGACGCCTTCCGGCAAGGCGGAGTTCAAGCTGTTTTCCGGCCTCAACGAGGATATTTCGCTTTCGGATGGGACTATCCTCAAGCTCGCCACCATCCGCAGCCATGATCAGTACAACACGACGATCTACGGTCTCGACGACCGCTATCGCGGCGTCTTCGGCCGCCGTGACGTGCTGTTCATGAACGATAAGGATTTGAAGGCAAAGGGGCTGGAGCACGGCGATCTCGTCGAGATCGAGACCGCACTTCCCTCAGGCGGCAAGCGGCTCTTGAAGCTGACGGCGATTTCCTACGATATTTCCGAGGGCTCCGTCGCAGCCTACTATCCCGAGGCAAATTGCCTGATCCCGATCGACTACCAGGACAAGGAAAGTGGCACTCCTTCGTATAAGTCCATTCCGGTACGGGTCAGCAAGGCGGCTTGATATGCAGACATCCAGCCATCTTCATGGCTGGATGTCGTATCGCTATATTGGTTCCCGATGAGAGATAAACATGGCTGAACCAAAATTGTCGGTTCGTAGTGCTAAGGCGCGTGATCTCGCACATCGGCTTGCTCGACGTGAGAACCGGACGATTGTCGATATCGTCGAACGAGCCCTGGAAGCCTATGAGATTAGTGAAGCCGGTCGCGAACCCGCTTCGTCTTTCTATGCTCGAATGGCTATGACGGACGATGACGATATCGACCTTGAAGCCGTTATTCGTGAAGAGCGTCAACTCAATCACAACGCTTAACGCAGCCTTTCTCCCTGCTTGTTGAAATAGCGGCGGCGCTCAGACGGGCAGTAAAGATGGAGCGTGTCGCCGCGCCCGATCTCCGGCCCATCACGATATTCGGCGATGATCGCCTGGCCGTCCTCTGTCTGGCAGTAGAGATAGCGGGTGCCGCCCAGATATTCGATGACGTCGACCGTGACCTGCAAGGCATCGACCGCGCCAGACGTGACGATGAGATGTTCGGGGCGCATGCCAAGCAGGATCTTTTCGCCCGCTGATGGCTTAGTCTGTGAGAGGTCGACCTTGATGCTGCCGTTGCCGACGCTCGCTGTCTCATCACCGGACCATGTGGCTTCGATCATGTTCATTCTGGGCGAGCCGATGAAGCCGGCAACAAAGCTGTTGGCCGGATCTTCATAGACCTCGCGGGGGCTGCCCACCTGTTCGATCCGGCCGTCCCTCAGCACGACGATCCTGTCGGCAAGCGTCATGGCCTCGGTCTGATCATGGGTGACATAGATCATCGTATTGCCGAGTTCGCGATGCAGCCGGGCAATTTCGATGCGCATCGAGACGCGCAACTCCGCATCGAGGTTGGAAAGCGGCTCGTCGAAGAGAAAGACATCCGGCTCGCGAACGATGGCGCGGCCGATGGCGACACGCTGGCGCTGGCCGCCGGAAAGCTGGCCCGGCCGGCGGTCCAGGAGATGGTCGATCTTGAGGATCGCGGCGGCGGAGTGCACGCGCCTTTCGATTTCGGAGGCATCGGTTCGGGCCATTTTCAGCCCGAAGCCGAGATTGTCGCGAACGCTCATATGCGGATAGAGCGCATAGGACTGGAACACCATGGCAATGCCGCGCTCTGATGGGTCGAGATCAGTGACGTCTCGGCCCTTGATGGCGATCTCGCCGTCGGTGACTTCCTCCAGCCCGGCAATCATCCGCAGCAGCGTCGACTTGCCGCAGCCGGACGGGCCGACGAAGACGACAAAGGCGCCTTCGGGTATGTCAAGATCGATGCCATGGATGACCTCAAGCCCGCCGAAACTCTTGCGGACGCCGGTCAGGCGCATTCCCTTCTTCGTCATCTCAGGCTCCGCGCTGCAGCTGATCGGCGCGGATCCAGACCAGCATCTCCCCGGGATCGCGATTGTCCCAGAGATGATAGGGCACGAAACGCGCGGTGGAGGCAGCCCTTTTCGGGGGTGTCGTCCGGTAGAGGTCGAAACCCCAGTCCGCCTCATCGCGCGTGACCGAAACATCGAGCGCCACCGCGCCCTCCAGTGCGGCAATTTCCGTCGTCTTGGCGGAGGCCGGATCGCTGGAAAGCGAAATGCCGTTGAGGTCATGACCATTGTCGGTGGTTTCGACGCAATAGACGAGCGGGCCGCGCATCAGGGCCGCGCGCCCGGCATCCTGGCGGACTTTTGGATTGGCAAACAGCGTGCGCGGGATCAGCGGAAGGGTCAGGTCGACGCTGTTGCCCGCCTGCCACTCGCGCTCGATGCGAGCATAGCCATCAACGGTGACCGTTGCGGGATCGACCGGTGCGCCATTGACTGCGAGCGTCGCGCCCTCGGCCCATTCGGGAATGCGCAATGAAATGGCAAATCTAGCCGAGCGATCCGGATTGACCTCGAAGCGAATCGCGCCGTCCCACGGATAGCGCGTCTCTTGGGAAAGCTGCACGGTCAGACCACCGGCGAGAGGGACGCGGGCTTTGCTCTCGCCGTAGAGATGAACGGCGATCTCGTTGTCGGCTGCGGCATACATATAGGAGCCGACGGAGGCGAGCAGACGCGCGATATTCGGCGGGCAGCAGGGGCAATGATGCCAGATCCAGCGATGATGCTTGCCGGCGCTTTCCAGAGGGTTTTCGTAGAAGAAGGTTTTGCCGTCCTGTGACAGGCCTGCCATCGCGCCGTTATAGAGCGCCACTTCCATGATGTCGGCATAGCGGCGGTTCGGGCCGCGGCCGAGCATGCGGTTGGCCCAGAAGACCAGACCGACGGAGGCGCAGGTCTCGGCATAGGCGCTTTCATTCGGCAGGTCGTAATAGTCGGTAAAGCCCTCGTTCGAGGCTGCCGGCCCGATGCCGCCGGTCACATACATCTGCTTGGTCGTCAGGTCGTCCCAGAGCGTTTCAAGGGCCGAGGTCAGCGTATCGTCGTTATATTCCGTGGCAATATCGGCCATGCCGGAATAGAGATACATTGCGCGCACCGCATGGCCGACGACTTTGGTCTGTTGGCGTACCGGCAGATGCGACTGACTGTATTCGTAGGTCTTCTGTATGAAATTCTTCGGATCGCGGCCGTCGCGAAGCGCTTCCTCGGTGAAGAAATGCGGTTCCTGGCCGCGCTCGTCGATGAAGTATTTGGCGAGATCGAGATATTTCTTCTCGCCGGTGACGCGGCCGAGCTTGACGAGGGCGAGTTCCACCTCTTCATGACCGCAATAGCCACGCAGCTGACCTTCGCCATGGCCGAAGACGGTGATCATGTAATCGGCAAAGCGGCTCATGATATCGAGCAGCTTGCGCTTGCCCGTTGCCTGGTAATAGGCGACGGCCGCCTCGATCAGATGGCCTGCGCAATAAAGTTCGTGATGATCGCGCAGGTTGGTCCAGCGACGGCCGGGCTGGACGCGCTGGAACCAGGCGTTCAGATAGCCGTCCTCCTGCTGCAGCTTTTCATACATGTCGATGATGGCGTCTGCTCGAGTCTCCAACTCCGGGTTGGGACGACGATAGAGCGAATAGGCGATGGTTTCGATCGACTTGCCGAGATCGCTGTCCCAGAACATCTGTGTCGAGCCCGACCAGGTCTGCAGGGGGATAACGATGCCGGGGCTTGGCTGGCTGACGTCGATCGCCTGGATCATGCCAGCTTCGACGCAGCGGTCGAGCAGGGTTGCCGCGGTGGAATTGCAGATGGCATCCTGGCGGGCGCCGAAGAGGCCGGCCAGTTCGACATTCGGAACGGGCAGGGGGCGGAACTGGCGGTTTTCTTTGTCAGACATGGGTTCGATCCGTTGTTGAAAGGGTTATTTCACTGCACCGGCCATCAGCCCGCGCATGTAGTAGCGTTGCAGAAGCAGAAAGACGATGACGCAGGGGATAGTCATGACGGCGATGCCGGCCTGGACCGCGCCCCAGTTGACGGCGCCAAGGCGGCCGGTCCTGACGGCGATCATCAGCACCGGCAGGGTGAATTTCTCGTTGCTCGACAGGAGCACCAGTGCTGCCAGGAACTCGTTCCAGGCATTGAGGAAGGCGAAGATCGCGACGGTTGCGACACCCGGCAGCACCAATGGGAAGAGCACACGGAAAAGCAGTTTCAGATCGCGCGCGCCGTCGATGCGCGCGGCCTCTTCTATTTCCTTCGGCACCGCGTCGAAGGCGTTGCGCATCATGAAGACCGAAAAGGGAAGCTGCAGCGTCACATAGACGAGCGTCAACCCGATCAGCGAGTTGTTGAGGCCGAGCCTTGCCAGGATGATGAAAAGCGGCGTCAGGATCGACTGGAAGGGGATCATCAGCGTCGCGATGATCAGGATGAAGAGCGCGCCCTTGAAGGGGAAATGATAGCGCGAGAAGCCGTAGCCGGCGAGCAGGCTGACGATGACGGTCAGAAGCACGGTTGCGACCGAGACGAAAAGCGAGTTCAGCGTGTGCTGGATGACTCCGGCGCCAAAGCCATCGAGCGAACGATAGGCGTCGAAGCTGAAACCGGTTGTCGGCCATGGCGGCAGCGGCGGCAGGCTCGCCTCGGTTCCATGCCGGAACGACGACAGCAAGGCGATCGCGAACGGCGCGAAGAAGAAGATGACGATGACGACGCCGATGCCGTGATAGCCGATGCCATCTAAGAGCTTGCGCCGCGCGCGGCGCTCTTTTGCCGTAGTTATGGTTTGGGTCATGGCTTGTCCTCCCCGACGCGCAGCAGCCAGAGCTGGACGATGCTGATCAGCACCAGGATGACGAGGAGGGCGATCGAGAGTGCCGCGCCATAGCCGAGGTTGAAGGACACGAAGGACTGGTTGAAGATGTAATAGACCACCGAAATCATGCGGTTCTGCGGGCCGCCTGATGTCATGATGTAGAACTGGTCAAAGGCGAGCACCGAGCCGGTGATGGAGATGATCAGCGCAAGCGCAATCGTGCGGCGCATCAGCGGCAGGGTCAGATGCCGGAAACGCTGCCAGCGCTTGGCGCCATCGATGCGGGCTGCCTCGGTTAATTCGGAAGGGATTGCCTGCAGGCCGGTCAGCAGAATGATCATCGTGAAGCCAGCGATCTTCCAGACCACCATGACGATGATCGTTGCAAAGGCCATGTCGAAATCGGCAAGCAGGTTCGGCCGCTTGTCGACAAGACCGAGTGCCAGTGCGGCGGGCGCGAAAAAGCCGGCGTCGACATTGGCAAGCCAGACCCAGAGCAGCGACGCCGTCGCAAGCCCAACGACGACGGGAAGGAAGATGATCGTGCGGTAGAAGCCGACGAACGGCCGGTGCTTTTCGACGAAGAAGGCGAGCGGGAAGGCGATTGCGAAGATCGCGATGGTCACGATGACGGTGTAATAGGCGGTGAAGCGTAAAGCCGCCATGAAGCGCACATCGGAGACCATGCGGATATAATTGCCGAAGCCGATCCAGCGGGGATTGCCGAGCAATGGCCAGTTGTGGAAGCTCATCCAGAAGGTAAAGACCACGGGCAGCACGAAGAAGACGATAACGAGCGCCATGGCCGGCGCGATATAGACAAACCCGTGCCAACTGGCACGTCGTCGCCGCTTTCGGGGACGTGCGGTTGCGATAGCTCCAGGGCCAGCCATGGAATGCTCCCGATATTACGATGGAGGAACCGGGGAGCCCAAAGCTCCCCGGCGCGGGTGAGTTTACTATTGTTGGGCGTTGTCGATGATCGACTGCATCTCCGACTGGGCATTGGAGAACGCGCCATCGACGTCGCTTCCGAAGATGGCTGCGTTGGTAAAACCTGCCCAGGGACCGTTGGCGCTGTTGATCAGGTCGTTGAACTGCAGCGTATAGGGCGTCTTGGCGACGGCGATCGCCTTCAAGCCCACCTGCATGCGCGGATCGAGGCCCTGCAGCACCTGGTCGGCGATATCACCACGTGTCGGCAGGCTGCCGTACTTCGCCATGATCTTCTGTCCGTCGAGCGAATAGGTGTATTCGAGGAACTTCTTCACCGCATCGAGCTTCTTCGTGCCCTTGGAGATGACGAAATTATCGCCACCAGCAAAGGAAGACGGCTTGCCGTCGACGCCGGGGATCAGCGTCACGCCGAAATGAATATCGGGATATTGCGTGATCAGCGTACCGATCGAAAAGGCGCCGATGCTCTGCTGGCCGATCTTGCCGTTGCTGATGCTGAGGAAGTTGGCGCCCGTGTCGCTTGCGGCACCCGCCGGCACCAGATCCTTCTTGACCATGTTGCGGTAGATGTCGACCGCCTTGCGCATTTGCGGCGTGTCGAGCGTCGCCTTCTTGCCGTCCTCCGAGAGAATGTCGGCGCCGGCACCCCAAACGAGCGGCGTAAAGGTGAAGATCATGCAGCCGCCGCAGCCGCCGCCGGAGAAATAGAAGCCATAGGTATCGCCGCCGAGCGCGCGGATCTTTTCGGCGTTGCTCGTAATCTCCTCCCATGTGGTCGGCGCCTTTTCAGGGTCGAGGCCGGCCTTTTTGTAGAGATCCTTGTTCCAAGCAAAGACCGAGGTCTCGACGGAGAGAGGCAAGCCATAGATGTGACCGTCATAGGTGCCGAGCTTCACATGCGAGGGCGACAGCGAATTGAAATAGGGCAGGCTCTTTGCCCAATCGGTCAGGTCTTCAAGCTGGCCGGCGGCGGCAAAAGCCGGCGTATAGATGAGGTCCATCGACAGAGCGTCGGGCGCCTGGCCGCCGGCAATGGCCGTCGCATATTTTTGCACGAGTTCGGCAAAAGGCACTTCGGTCAGCGTGACCTTGTCCTCATGGCCGGCATTATAGGCCTCGACGACCTTCTTGAAGGAATCGCCGATGCCGCTTCGAACCCACATGGAGATGTTTTCGGCAGATGCACCGGATGCAAGGCATAAGGATATAAGGCCGGTTGCGGCCAGAAATCGCTTCATCATGTTCTCCTCCCAGGGGGCTACTCCCGTCAGCCCCTTTTCCTTTAATCAACGACCGGGGCTTCCCCCGCATGATTGCCGCACGATAAGCTCGCAGGGCAAAGTTCTGATGCCGGGTTCGACGCTGCGCCCTTCGGCAAGGGCGAGAACCGTCAGCCCGGCCTCGCGGCCAAGCGCCTTGAGATTCATATCGACCGTCGTCAGCGGCGGCCGGGTCTGGGCGGCGACGATCTCCCAATTGTCGAAACCGACCACCGAGACATCCTCCGGCACCCGCACGCCGCGCTCGCGCAGCGCATCGACGACGGCGCGGGCGATCTGGTCGTTGCCGCAGAAGATCGCGTCCGGCTTTGCTCCGGCCACGCTCCAAAGCTGTGCGACAGCATCGTGTCCCCAAGCCTCGGACCATGTACCGTACATGACCGGCAGCCCGTCTCCGGCGAGGTCGCGATAGGCCTTGGCGCGCTCACGCACTGAAACGAAGCTTTCAGGACCAGTCACATGGGCAATCCGGCGTCGGCCAAGCCCCTGCAACCATTCGACAGCAAGGGCAGCCCCCTGATAGTCGTCCGCGCAGAAGGTGACGCTTCCCGGTGCGCCCTCGGTGAATGCATAGATGACCGGGACCGGCAGATTGGACAGATCTACCGGCAGGCGGCGGTCGATCCGCTTTCCCGAGGCGATGATACCATCCACATGCTTGTCCAACATGGCGTCCACATGAACCTTTCCAAGTGCCGGGTCGTCCTCGATCGTGCAGAGGAAGACCGAGACGCCGTGATCGACGAGTGCCTCCGTGATGCCGGCCATGACCGGCAGCGTGAAGCGACCATATGTATCGTTTGTCAGAAGACCGATCGTGAACGTGCGATTGCTGAGCAAACCCTTGGCCAAGGCATTCGGACGGAAGCCGATTTCGGCGGCGGCACGTTTGACCCTCTCGCGGGTCTCGTCGCCCATGCGGCCGGTATTGTTCAAGGCCTTGGATGCCGTTGAAATGCTCACGCCCGCAGCCGCCGCAACGTCATGGATCGTTGCGCGTCCGCTTTTCGCACGCTGATTTTCCAGATGTCTTCTCCCAGTCAGTTTTTATGAGAAAAGCTTTTCTCAGTGCAAGAGTCAACTAGAGAAAAGCTTTTCTCAAAAATTTCTCCATTGACCATTGAAGAGAATGAGGCGGCGAAATGCAGGGCGCGGTCTTTCATCACCCGCCCTCGTGGTTCGAGGCTCCGGCCCTTCGACAAGCTCAGGAGCCTGCGCACCTCACCATGAGGTCTAACCTTCTGCGCAAGACCGCACACAGAGTTGGCTTGCTACCGCGGGAACCGGTGTTATGTGGAGATGTGCGCTCCATCCTCACCCTGAGGTGCGAAGCCTCGAAGGGCGAGGATGGTCCGGGTTTTCCGATAAAAATGGCGGCCGAACCCTTCCGGTCCGGCCACCGCGTCAATTTCAGATCGTTGGTGGTGTTAGCCGATCGTCATCAGGCTGGCATTGCCGCCGGCAGCCGCCGTGTTGATCGATGTCGTCACCTCTTCAAGCAGCCAGTTGAGGCAATAGGCATCGGCGTTCTCAGCAATTTCCTCGCTCGACGCAGCCTGTGTGAGAATCAGCGGGCCGGGGATAGCCGAGATCGTCTTGATCGCCTGCTGGACGCGCGCAGCTTCACCTTCGATGAGAGCGCCGGCAAACGGTCCATCCGCTGTCCAGTCTTTCGTCCAGGAAATGCGGTTTGCGACCTGCGCAGGCAGACCATGAAGCTCACCCTGCAGGCCCGATGACGCATCGATGATGATCGAATTGCCTGTCGAGAGCCCTGCGGCGATTTGGACATGCAAACCAAGTGCCGTTTGCGGAGCTAGCAGTATCCTGCCGCGCGGATGCAACGCGTAAAGGTTCAGCTCGCCGACCGGGCCTTGCAGCTCGGTATTGAAGCC
Source organism: Rhizobium centroccidentale (assembly GCF_030182565.1). NCBI lineage: Bacteria > Pseudomonadati > Pseudomonadota > Alphaproteobacteria > Hyphomicrobiales > Rhizobiaceae > Rhizobium > Rhizobium centroccidentale. The sequence continues at coordinate 335,107 of NZ_JAQJCG010000003.1, forward strand.
GAGCGACGACTGGCTGGCGACCGCGCGGGCGTGTTTGGCCGTATCCGCGGCGCCTTTGTTTTCGAGCCAGGCGATGAACTGTTGTGCCGCCGGATCGCGTTGCACCGAGGCATCACGCAATGGTTCGGTCGGCGAGGCGACGAGACGGCGCAGATACATCGGGCCGCCGGCCTTCGGGCCTGTGCCGGAAAGACCGCGGCCGCCAAAGGGCTGGACGCCGACGACTGCGCCGATGATGTTACGGTTGACATAAAGATTGCCGGCCCGCACGCGCTCCGTGACGTGGGCGATCGTGTCGTCAAGCCGGGTATGCAGGCCGAAGGTCAGGCCGTAGCCGGACGCATTGATATCGGCAATCAGCTTGTCGAGCCCCTTGCGCTGATAGCGCATGATGTGAAGGACCGGGCCGAACACCTCGCGCTTCAGATCGCTCAGCTTCTTCAGCTCGATGATGGTGGGAGCGACGAAGGTGCCCTTGGCAGCGCTTTCGGGCAGGTCGAGCTGTTCGACATTGCAGCCGAGCTTGCGCATGCGTTCGATATGCTCGTCGATGCCGCGCTTGGCATTGTCGTCGATAACAGGGCCGATATCGACGGCAAGCCGGTCGGTCCGGCCGACCGAGAGCTCGCGAAGAGCGCCGCGCAGCATGGTCAGCGTGCGATCGGCGACTTCCTCCTGCAGGCAAAGGACGCGCAGGGCCGAGCAGCGCTGTCCCGCGCTGTCGAAGGCCGAGGCGATGACATCGCCGACCACCTGTTCGGCAAGCGCCGAGGAATCGACGATCATGCCGTTCTGTCCGCCGGTTTCGGCGATGAGGGGGATCGGCTTGTCGAATTTGGAGAGCCGTTCGGCAAGCTGAGCCTGGATCAGGCGGGCGACTTCCGTCGAGCCTGTAAACATGACGCCGGCGGTTTCAGGTGCGCCGACGAGGGCTGCGCCCATTCTGCCGCTGCCGGGAGCGAACTGCAGAACATCGCGCGGGATGCCGGCCTCATGCAGGATGCGGACGCCCTGGGCCGCAATCAGCGGCGTATTGCCGGCCGGCTTGGCAACGACAGGATTGCCGGCGACCAGAGCGGCCGCAACCTGTCCGGTGAAGATCGCCAGCGGGAAGTTCCACGGGCTGATGCAGACGACAGGGCCGAGCGGCACGCTTTCCGGCTTCAGTACCTGGCGGGCCTGAGCGGCATAATAGCGAAGGAAGTCGATCGCTTCCCGGATTTCGCCGACGGCATTTGCGGCCGATTTGCCGGCTTCGCGGATGGTCAGGCCAACGAGAGCGGGCATCTCGCTCTGCATGAGATCGGCGGCGCGCTCAAGGATGGCGGCCCGCTCTGCGGGGCTCACCGCGGCCCAACGCTCGGCTGCCGCGGCTGCAAGCCGCATGACATCGGGCGCATCCTCCGGCTCCAGTTCGGTGACATGGCCAACGAGATCGGCATGGTCGGCAGGATTGAGAACTGCGCGGGCCACGCCGCGTTCGGAACCGTCGGCGAGAAGTGGCTTGGCGGTCCAGTCTCTGGCTGCCGAGGCTTGCAGCTGCGCGGAGAGATCGGTGAGCGCGGTTTCATTGGAGAGATCGACGCCGGCAGAATTCCGCCGCGCGCCACCGAACAAATCGGCTGGGAGAGCGATCTTGTCGTGCTGCGCGCCGACCACTGTCATGGCGCGCACGATCTCGACGGGATCGGCGATCAGCTCGGATACCGGGACGGCAGGATCGGCGATCTTGTGGACGAAGGAGGAATTGGCGCCGTTTTCGAGCAGGCGGCGGACAAGATAGGCAAGCAGCGTCTCGTGCGTGCCGACTGGCGCGTAGATCCGGCAGGGGCGATCAAGCTTCTGTGCGCCAACCACTTCTTCGTAGAGCGGCTCGCCCATGCCGTGCAGGCACTGGAATTCGTATTTGCCGACCTCAAAGTCGTCCCCAGCCATATGGTAGATTGTTGCCAGGCTCTGGGCGTTGTGGGTGGCAAATTGCGGGAAGACCACGTCGGCCGCGGCCAGCAGCTTCTTGGCGCAGGCGATGTAAGAGACGTCTGTATAGATCTTGCGGGTATAGACGGGGAAACCTTCCAGGCCATCGAGCTGCGCGCGCTTGATCTCCGCATCCCAGTAAGCGCCCTTGACGAGACGGACCATGAGGCGATGCCCGGAGCGGCGGGCAAGATCGATGATGAAATCGAGGACGAAGGGGCAGCGCTTGCCATAGGCCTGGACGACGAAGCCAATGCCGTCCCAGCCGGAAAGATCCGGATCGAGGCACAGCTCTTCCAGAAGATCGAGCGACAACTCCAGCCGGTCGGCTTCCTCAGCGTCGATGTTCAGGCCGATATTGTAGCCCTTCGAGAGCAGCGCCAGCGCCTTAACCTTCGGCAGAAGCTCGCCCATCACCCTGTCGGCCTGCGAGCGAGAATAGCGCGGGTGCAGCGCGGAGAGCTTGATGGAGATGCCGGGGCCTTCGTAAATGCCGCGGCCGGCCGAGGCCTTGCCGATCGCATGGATGGCGTTTTCATAGTCGCGATAATAGCGCTCGGCATCGGCATGCGTCGTCGCCGCCTCGCCGAGCATGTCGTAAGAATAGCGGAAGCCCTTCGCTTCGAGCGCACGTGCACGCTTCAATGCTTCATCGATCGTCTCGCCGGTGACGAATTGTTCGCCCATCATGCGCATGGCCATGTCGACGCCACGGCGGATGACGGGCTCGCCGGCGCGGGCAATCAGCTTTGTCAGAGCGGCGGAAAGGCCGCCTTCGTTGACCGTCGAGGTCAATTTGCCGGTCACGACGAGGCCCCAGGTCGCGGCGTTGACGAACATCGAGCGGCCACCGCCGATATGCGATTTCCAGTCACCGCCGGCGATCTTGTCGCGGATGAGCGCATCCCGGGTTGCCGTGTCAGGAATGCGCAGCAGCGCCTCGGCAAGGCACATCAGTGCGACGCCTTCCTGGCTGGAAAGGGAATATTCCTGCACCAGCCCCTCGACGCCGTCGCCCCTGTGCTTGGCGCGCAGCGCTTCGATCAGCTTTTTGGCTGTCTTCTTTGCCGCTTCGCGCGTGGCGCCCGGCAAGGTCGCCGCTTCCACGAGAAAGGGCAGGCATTCGGTTTCAGGACGTCTGTAAGCCGCGGTAATTGCCTGGCGCAGCGGACTTTGCTCGCGAATGGGCGGTGCGAATTGCGTAAATGGGGCAGCGTCCGCAGCAGGTTCTTCAGTGGCAAGCTTGGCAGAGACAGTCATGATAACCTCAAGGTGCAAGGGGCCTAATGGTTTGAGCCGATGTCAGCGATATCGCCACGCACAGCCCTCCCGTTGCTTCGGCCAGAACATACTTCATTCCAAGAAAGCATTCCGCCTTGAAACTGCGGCTTTCCAGTCATATTGAACTTCAATAGACGCCATTTCAAATAGGAATGCCTGCGAAAATGACCAAATCCAGTGAAATTGACCAGTTCGACCAAAAGATCCTCGACGCCCTCGTCGAAGACGGCCGCATGTCGATCACGGAGCTTTCCGAGCGGGTTGGTCTTTCCAAGACTCCCTGCCAGGCACGCCTCAAGAAACTGATCGATTCCGGTTATATCGACGGCTTCAAGGCCATTCTCAATCCGATCAAGCTTGGCCTCGATCACGTCGCCTTTGCCGAAGTGAAACTCACGGATACTCGTGAGGAGGCCTTGCTCAGCTTCAACAATGCCATCAAGAAAATCAAGGAAATCGAAGAGTGCCATATGATCGCCGGCCGCTTCGACTATCTCTTGAAAGTCCGGACTTCCGATATTCGCCGCTACCGCATCGTTCTCGGCGAAAAGATTTCCAGCCTGCCTTTCGTCGCAAGCACTTCGACCAATGTCGTGATGCAGTCGGTCAAGGAAAACTGGTCGTGAATCCGCGCTCTATTTCATGCACTTCGTTGCACTTCTGATGAGGCTGCCATTCTCCAACTCATCTTGCCGGCTAAACAATGACCTAGATTTCGCCATTCGAATCGGATCATTGCAAGGCGCTAAAATAAGTAGGATGGAGTACGCATGGAGACCAGTGCAGGCGACCGAGACCTTGTCGAGGTCATGAAGCGGTACTTTGCGGTGAAGGCTGAAGTCGAGGAAATAAAGCTCCGCCTGGAGACGGCAAGGCGGGAAAGCGGCGAAGAGATCGAGGCATTCTACAATCCGCGCAGCAATCTGAGCCACGCCGCCGATATTATCCGTTCGCATGCTCTCAAGCAGGAAATGGCGCGCCTGATGGAGTGGGCCGAAACCTGGGGGCGGCAGAGCCTGGCGCTAAACGAGGCCTGACGGTCGAATAAAAACCGCCAGGCCGCGATCACGAAATCGGGTCGTTTCAGCTATCCGATTTCAGCTTTCCTGCCACCGCCCAGGACTCCTTCGAAATCTCGGTGATGATGATTTCCACCGATTCCGGCGGGCAGACGAGCGTTTCGACGGCGGCTTTGGTCGCTTCTCGAACGAAAGCACGCTTCTGGTCTTGTGTGCGGCCGGGATGCATTTCCAAGCGTAGGATGGGCATGGTGACTCCTTGAGTAATTGTCGCCGGATGTTCGACGCCTATGGACTATCTTGCAAAACCATCTGGCGATAAATACGCTCCTATTTGCTTCATTCCGAACCTATAGGTATGCAATTATGGACAAGTTGGCGGGAATGACGATGTTCGTCAGAGTGGTCGAGCAGGGCAGTTTCGCCGCCGCTGCCGACATAAGCCGCGTGTCGCCGGCCATGGTTGCCAAGCATATCAGGACGATCGAACAGCGGCTTGGTGCACGCCTGCTTCACCGCACCACGCGTCGCCATCAGCTCACCGAAGTCGGCAAGCTTTATTTCGAGCGCTGCAAGACGGTGCTGGCGGAGGTGGAGCTTGCCGAGCAATCGGCCTCCGAACTGCAATCGGCGCCGCGCGGGCGCCTGCGGCTCGTCGCCCCCGTCAGTTTCGGAACGCAAAGCCTCGTGCCGGCGCTTGTCGACTATCTGCATGAAAACCTCGATGTCAGCGTCGATCTGGCGCTCGATAATAATCCGCATGATCTGATCGGCGAAGGCTACGAACTTGGCATCCATATCGGCGACCTGACCGATACCAATCTCGTGGCGCGTCCGTTAAAACCCTATCGGCGCATTCTTGCGGCGTCGCCGGATTATCTGGATCGGTGCGGCAGGCCGCAAAGCCCCGAGGAGCTTGCCAATCATATGTGCCTCGGCCATTCCTACTGGCGACTGCAGGGCCGCTGGCATCTCGTCGGTCCAGACGGGGAAACGCGTGAGATCGCCATCAAGGGCAGGTTCACCGCCAATCAGGGCGGCGCTCTGCGCGTTGCCGCTCTGCACGGAGCCGGCATCGTGCTGCAGCCGGAACTGCTTCTGGCCGCCGATCTCGATGCCGGCCGGCTTGAGCCAGTATTGCCTCTGTGGTCGTACCAGCCGACACCGATGCATCTTGTCTATGCGCCGGATCGGCGCCCGACGGCGATGCTGCGCAGCGCCATCGATTTTCTCGTCGCTCGCTTCGGCTGATATTCCCCCTCTTTCATCTGCCGCGAATCCATGATCAAATCTGATCATCGGGTTGGAAAATGAGGAAAGCGTGGCCAAGGTTACGTTGAAGGATGTGGCGGCGGCGGCGGGTGTGGGAGCGGCCACCGTCGAGCGTGCGCTCAATGGCCGCGGCAATGTTTTGCCGGAAACGGCGGAAAAGATCTTCATCGCGGCCAAGCGGCTCGGCTACCGCACGCCGCCTGCGGGGATCAGGCACGGTCTGGTGCGCATCGAGGTCGTGCTGCTGCGGCCTGAAACCTATTTCTATTCAAGGCTCAATCGCGCCTTCGAGCGCATCGCCGTCTTGCTCGACAAGGATATCCAGATCCAGCGGACTTTCGCCAGAGAAGACGATCCCGCCGATTTTTCGCGTCATATCGCCAATCCACAGGCACGGCGCTCCGCCCTAATCGTCGTTGCGCCCGATCATCCCGATGTGGTCGGCAGCATCCGCAAGGCTGCAAGCGGCGGCATTCCTGTCGTGCAGATCATGACGCGGCCAGCACTGGAACTGCCTTACGTCGGCATCGACAATGAGGCGGCCGGTCGCACTGCTGCCTTCTACATGGCGCGCATGCAGTCGAATATCTCCGGCATTTTCGTCGCACTCTGCCACAGCGGCGCTTACGAGAACCACAAGGCGCGTATCCGCGGCTTTTCCAACTATCTGCTTGATCATGCGAACCCATCGCATCGCTTCGTCGAAGTCATGTTCGATGAGGACGATGAAATGAAGACGATCGAGCTGCTGACCAACGCCTTTGCCCGGTATCCCGATATTATCGGCCTTTATAGCGCCGGCGGCGACAATGCCGCGATTGCGACGGTTCTGCGCCGGTATCGCCAGCGGTCGGTATTCTGGGTCGGGCATGAATTGTCCGATGCGACGCGCGGTTATCTGAAGGAGGGTTTGATGACGATCGTTCTCGACCAAGCTCCGGAAGTTCAGGCCCGGCGTGCCATCGATCTGACGCTGAAGCGGCTCGGCCTGATCGATACCGACGTTGATCTCGACCCGGTGCGCTTTCTGACCGTAACCCCTGAAAGCCTTTGAGAACGTTGGCGAGTTGGCTCAGATATCTCCAGCCAACCAGCGCTCGTGGCTTAAACTGCATAGGCGCCTGTGGGAGCGATGTCTTGATTTCTCATGCCTACAGAGCTAAGTATATCCCAATTGCATATCCCAAAATCAGGAGCCGGACATGACGAGTTCGACTGTATTCATCAGCAACAGAAGCCAAGCTGTGCGTCTGCCCAAGGCTGTGGCATTCCCCGAGGACGTACATCAGGTTGATATCCTCAAGATCGGCCGCAGCCGCGTGATTGTGCCCCAAGGCAAACGATGGGATGATCTCTTCCTCCATGGCCCCCGTGTCAGTGACGACTTTCTGGACGAGCGTGAACAGCCAGTGGCGGAAGAACGCGAGTCCTTCTGATGCTGACCTATATGCTCGATACGAATATTTGTATTTATGTAATGAAGACTTATCCGCCCGCCGTACGGGACAAGTTCAACGCGCTGGCGGAACAGCTTTGCATATCGAGTATAACGCTTGGTGAGTTGTACTACGGTGCAGAGAAGTCGGCTCGGCGCGTGGAAAACTTGACTGCCATCGAACATTTCGTGGCGCGTCTGGAGGTTCTGTCGTTTGGCGACAAGGCGGCTGCGCACTACGGACAAGTGCGAGCTGAGCTGGAACGCGCAGGGACCCCATGTGGTCCGCATGACATGCAGATCGGAGCCCATGCCCGCAGCGAGGGACTGATCGTGGTGACGAACAACATGAAGGAGTTCGCCCGCATGCCCGGCGTTCGGGTGGAGAATTGGGTATAGCCGTCGCCGCCATGATCTTGGCGAGGGGCAGTTCGAGTCGTCCAGATTGACGCCTAAGCGATTGCGGCATTGGCAGCAATCAGCCAGTTGCGAAACATTTCAGCATCGTTGGAAAGATGGTTACCTTCGATCAGCCAATAAGATTTATCGGTGTCCAGAGCCGTATTGGATAGGGCAACCAGCGTTCCATTGGCCAATTCATCCGAGATCAAGGCCGAGGGGCAGAGACCTACACCTTGCCCGCCGATAACGGACCCGATCATCAAGCCGAAATCGGCAAAGATCGGGCCAGCCCTTGGAGGCTGGTGGATACCTTCGAGGGCGAACCAGCGTGTCCATGCGGCCGTCGTTTCATCGTGCAGGAGGTCGAGATTAAGGAGATCGGCTGGCGTCCCGATCGGTCCGTGACGGCGCTCATATTCTCTCGAACAGGTCGGCCGCGTTTCGGCCGTCAATAGCGAGATGGCATGCGTTGAAGGTCTTGTTCCGTGACGGATCAGAAGATCGACGCTTGCCTCCTCCGGTGTCTTCGCATCCAGTGCATAGACGATATTGATCTGGATTTCGGGGTATTCTTTCTTGAATGCGGGCAACCGGGGTATCAGCCAACGGGTGGCGACGGAGGCGATACAGGCCACGCTGACCGGCCTGTTGCTTGCGGCAAGCCGCAGTTGCCGGGCGGCGATATCGATATGTCCGAGACCGCTTGCCACTGCTGCCCCGAAACTGCGGCCGGCCATGGTCGCCGTTACGCCACGGGCATGTCGCGTAAACAGCTTGGTGGTAAGCCATTCCTCGAGGGCGCGCACATGCTGGCTCACACCCGCGGCCGTGAGATTGAGTTCGGCCGCCGCCTTGGCAAAACTCTCATGGCGAATGGCAGCCTCGAAGGCGCGAAGGGAGGCAAGCGGGAGATGTTGCATTCCAATAGGCTAAGTAAGACTTGGTCAAAGCGCAAGCGCGATCACCGTTGCGCAAGGAGCTGGTATCCTTACAGTGCTGCGGAGACGAATGTCTTCTTGTCAGATCGGTGAGGAATGAAAGCCGCCATGAACAGTATTTTCGATATGCCAGCACCCACCGATGCCGAAGAGCGGCGCGGCAAGCCACCCGTTGTCGTCTACCCGAACGGAACGCTGCCGCCGGTCGATATGGATGTGCTGCGCGCGGCAAGGCAAACCATGACCAAGATTGCCGAGATCATCGTGCCCCCGCGCGAAGGTGGCAGTTTTCGCGTGCCGAAGGGACATTTCTTTCGGATCGTCAGCATCGAGGGCGCGCAGGTCGGCGATCTCAATCTGTGGAATGCTGCCGATCTTTCCGAGCGCTTTTTCAGCGGCAAGACGCGGGCTTTGCATGCCACCCATGTCGGTGTCGGCGATCGGCTGTGGAGCACATTGCCCTATCTGCGCCCAATGGCGACGATCACGCATGATACGCTTGGCTGGTATGGCTGGGACGCGGATGGAGCCGGCGTCCACGATGTCATCGGCACGCGCTGCGATCCCTATACGAACCGGCTGCTGAAAGGCGACGACTATCACCATTGCTGCCATTCGAACCTGTCGCGCGCGCTCGCCAAGGAAATGAACATCCCCATTCAGGAGGCGGAGTTCCATGTTCACGACGTGCTGAATGTCTTCATGTGCACGGGCTTTACCCGCGACACGCACCAATACTTCATGAAGGCAAGCCCGGTGCGGCCGGGCGACTTTATTGAGTTCTTCGCGGAGATCGATCTTGTCGGCGCGCTTTCAGCTTGTCCCGGTGGCGATTGCGGCAGCGAGCATTCGAGCGATTCGGTGCCCTGTTATCCCTTGCTCGTCGAAATCTGGCGACCCGAGTCTGAAAGCCTCGTCGGGCGAATATACCCGGAGCGTAATCCCTATCCGAGGACGCACGGCCTATAATTCGCCAGCCTCAAACAGTTTTGCCGGCGGTTTTGGCCGCCGGCAAATCCAAATCGCCCATGAAACGATGCGTCCAATCAGGCAGATGCATCGCTTATCGCTTAGTTACAAACGCGAATGCGCTCGTAATGCCAGCCATAGTCATACTCGTTCTGGACGCGGCGATCCTCGTACCAGCATCTCGGCGGCGGTGGGGCGACTTCGTAAACCGGGCCTCTGTTGGCAAGGGCGCCGCCGACGATCAGCCCGCCGAGTAGACCGGCGGCAACACCGCCGGCGATCGCGCCGCCATTGCCATGGTGGTGGTGACGACGCCAATCGTCATGGCCGCGCCAGTCGCCGCGATGGCCGTCGTAATACTGCGCCTGTGCGCTGCTGACGGGCGCCAATGCGCCGCCTACGACCGTAGCGGCCAGCAAAACCGTAAGAACCGTCTTCTTTATCATGACTACCTCCAAAGCAGTCTTTGTGCTCAGCGAATGCGCGAGTCATCTAATTAACGTCTTCAGCATGATTATGTTCAGCTGAATATTCTATGAATGGCCCGTTCATCGGGCAATAGCAGCTGAAATAACCCCTTGCATGGGCTCCTGAGGCGCGATCTTGTCAATTTGGAGGCATCTGCCGGGTCGCCGCCACCCATTCGAGCGTTCGCGATTCGGGGTCAGGATTGCGGGTGATGTCGGTTACGACCGCTGCAACATCAGCGCCGTGTTCGAATACACCGGCAAGGCGTTCGACCGTCAGGCCGCCGATTGCGACGAGTGGCCGATTCCCGATGTGAGCTTTCCACTCGCCAATCCGCTCGAGACCCTGGGGTGCCCAGGGCATGACCTTGAGCACGGTCGGATAGATCGGCCCTAGCGCTATATAATCGGGTTCAGCAGCAAGCGCCGTCTTCAGCTCCGCCTCGTCATGTGTCGAAAGCCCTAGTTTCAATCCGGCATTCCGTATGGCGGAAAGATCGGCGGAAGCGAGATCTTCCTGGCCGAGATGGATGAAGTCGCAGCTCTCCTCGATCGCCAGTTGCCAATGGTCGTTGACGATCAATTGGCATCCATGCACGGCACAAACTGCCTTCGCTTCGCGAATTTCCGCGCGAAGCTCTGTCTCGGTGCGATCCTTGATGCGCAACTGCACCAGTTTGACGCCGAGCGGCACCAACCGCCAAATCCAAGCCGCACTATCGACAATGAGATAGAAGGGATCGAGCGTCACGCGAACACCGCCTTTCCGATCACTGGTGTCGATGGCACGGCCATATCGCGCGGCTCCAGCATGCCGGCGCCAAATGCCTGTCTGCCGGCGTCGATCGCCTTGGCGAAGGCCTCAGCCATCACGGCCGGATCGCCAGCCCCGGCAACCGCTGTATTAAGTAGCACCGCATCGAAGCCGAGCTCCATGACGGTCGCCGCATGCGAAGGCCTGCCGATGCCGGCATCCACGATTAGCGGCACCTCGGCAAAATGCGCCCGCATCGAACGCAGAGCGGAGAGATTGAGCGGTCCCGCCGCCGTTCCGATCGGGGCGCACCAGGGCATCAGCACCTTGCATCCGGCTTCCAGCAGCCGCTCGGCGACGACGAGATCGTCCGTCGTGTAGGGAAAGACCTCAAATCCCTCGTCGGCAAGGATTTTCGTCGCTTCCACCAGCGCGAAGACGTCGGGTTGCAGTGTATCGTGGTTGCCGATTACCTCGAGCTTGATCCAATTGGTCCGAAACACTTCGCGTGCCATTTTCGCCGTCAGTACCGCCTCGGATACGCCGTGGCAGCCGGCGGTATTGGGAAGGACATGAACGCCGAGTTCGCGAATCATCTCGAAGAATGCGCCCCCGTTGCGCCCTCCTGCGGTTTCCCGGCGTAGCGATACGGTCACGATCCCGGTTTGCGAACGTTTGACGGCCTCCGCCAGCACCGCCGGGGAGGGGTAGCGTGCCGTGCCGAGAAGGAGGTGCGATGTGATTTGGGTCCCATAGAGTTCAAGCACGGGTCAACCTCCTTGCATTGGAGTGAGGATTTCGATCCTGTCGTCGTCGGTTAGGGTGTGGTCATCACGCTCGTCGCTATGGATGAGCTCGCCGTTGACGGCGGTTGCCAGCCATTCGCCCTCATATTCGAGCGCGGCGAGAAGCTGCGAGAGCGTGGTTGCTTCGACAATCTGGGTCTCGCCATTGATGATCAGGCGCATTGGCGGCTCCTGTTGTTGTGTCCGGAAAAGATGAGATCGGCTGCTTCTTCGGCCATCGCCGGCGCGAGCAGAAAGCCGTGACGATAAAGACCGTTGACGAAAACGGTCCCTCCTTCGCGCGCTACGCGGGGAAGATTGTCGGGAAAGGCAGGTCGGATGCCGGCGCCGGTTTCGATCACGGCGGCTTCGGCAAAGGCCGGGTGCAGCGCATAGGCTGCGTTCAAGAGTTCCATCAGCGAACGGGCGGTGATCGGCCCTTTGAAGTCGGTCTCGATCATCGTCGCGCCGACCATGAACAGGCCTCCGTCGCGCGGTACGATATAGACGGGAAAACGTGGATGCAGCAGGCGGACGGGCCGCGTAAGCGAGACCTCGTCGCTTTGCAGATAGAGCATTTCGCCGCGAACCCCGCGCAAATCGTGGATGCGGCCGATGCGGGCAGCCCCCGTGCAGTCGACGATCTCAGAGAAGCTATGGTCATCCACGAGCTTGTCGATAAAGGCGACGCCTTTTGCAGATAGATCGTCCTTCAATGATTGCAGGATCTCGCGCGGATCGAGATGCGCTTCCCGTTGAAAGAGCAGGCCTTGGCGGAACCGACCGGCGAGCGAAGGCTCAAGGGAGGCGATTTCGTCGTCGTCTACCCAGCGATAGCCCGTCGTGCGGCTGGCGAATCGCTTCAGCTCGTTTTGATCGCGGTTCGGCGCGACGACGAGCGTTCCATTGCGGGTGATCTTGCCCGGCAGAATCGCTTCCCATCGATCGGCTGAGTCACGGCCGAGCGTCAGCACAGCCTCATCGGCGCTTTCCCGCTCGCACCAAGGTGCCAGCATGCCGCCGGCAAGCCAGGATGCGGCGCGCTGAAAATCCCGGCTTGGATCTGAGATCGTGACCTCCGCTCCGTGCCGGATCAGCTCGTGAGCGACCGTGAGGCCGGCAACGCCGGCCCCTTTGACAAGGATGCGCATCTCACTCGGCCGTCTGGGCAGGGGCTTCGACCGGCATATAGAGATCGCCGCCCTCCCGATATTTCGCCGCCATCGCTTCCAGCCCTTCCTTCTGTGCCTCCGCGCGGATGTCGTGCGAAATCCGCATCGAGCAGAATTTAGGCCCGCACATCGAGCAGAAATGCGCAACCTTGTGGGCTTCCTTCGGCAGGGTTTCGTCGTGGAAGCTGCGGGCAGTATCCGGATCGAGCGACAGGTTAAACTGGTCCTCCCAGCGGAACTCGAATCTTGCACGCGACAATGCGTCGTCGCGGACTTGAGCGGCCGGATGCCCCTTGGCGAGGTCGGCCGCATGAGCGGCGATCTTGTAGGTTATGACGCCGGTCTTGACGTCGTTGCGATCAGGCAGACCAAGGTGCTCCTTCGGCGTGACGTAGCAGAGCATCGCCGTGCCGAACCAGCCGATCATTGCGGCGCCGATGCCCGATGTGATGTGATCGTAGCCAGGCGCGATATCCGTCGTCAGCGGTCCGAGCGTGTAGAAGGGCGCCTCGCCGCAGACGGCCAGCTGCTTGTCCATGTTCTCCTTGATCTTGTGCATCGGCACATGGCCGGGGCCTTCGATCATCACCTGGCAGTCTTTTGCCCAGGCGATCTTCGTCAACTCGCCAAGCGTCTCGAGTTCGGCAAATTGGGCGTCGTCGTTGGCATCGGCAATCGAGCCCGGTCGCAGGCCATCTCCGAGCGAGAAGGAGACGTCATAGGCCCGGCAGATATCACAGATTTCCTCGAAATGCTCGTAAAGGAAGCTCTCGCGATGATGATGAAGACACCATTTGGCCATGATCGACCCGCCGCGCGAAACGATGCCGGTGACGCGGTTGACGGTCAGCGGAATGTAATGCAGCCGCACGCCGGCATGGATGGTAAAATAGTCGACGCCCTGTTCGGCCTGCTCGATCAGCGTATCGCGATAGACCTCCCAGGTGAGCTCCTCGGCAATGCCGCCGACCTTTTCCAGCGCCTGGTAGAGCGGCACCGTGCCGATCGGCAGCGGCGAATTGCGGATGATCCACTCACGGATATTATGGATGTTGCGGCCGGTCGAAAGGTCCATGACGGTATCGGCGCCCCAGCGCGCGGCCCAGACCATTTTCTCGACTTCCTCCGCCATGGAAGAGGTGACGGCGGAATTGCCGATATTGGCGTTGATCTTCACCAGGAAATTCCTGCCGATGATCATCGGCTCGCTTTCCGGATGATTGATGTTGGCCGGGATGATCGCGCGGCCGGCGGCAACCTCCTGGCGGACGAATTCCGGGGTGACATGATCCGGAATATGGGCGCCGAAGCTTTCGCCATCGCGGATCAGGGCTTCTGCCTTCGCCTTGCGGCCGAGATTCTCGCGGATGGCGATGAATTCCATTTCCGGGGTGATGATGCCGGCGCGCGCGTAGGCAAGTTGGGTGACCGCTTTGCCGTCTTTTGCCCGCAGGGGCTGCCGTTTGGCCGGAAACTCCGGCGTCAGCCGTTCGCCGGTGACGAAACCGTTGTCCTCAGGGCGCACATGCCGGCCTTCATAAGCCTCGACATCGCCGCGGGCGAGAACCCAGTCGCGGCGCAGCTGCAACAGACCCTGCTCGATGCGAATATCGGCGCCCTCGATCGTATAGGGGCCGGAAGAATCATAGACAACGACAGGCGGTTCGCCCGAGGTCGGATGGACGCTGATTTCGCGCATCGGCACGCGGATGTCTGTGTGGATTTCCCCGGGGATATAGATTTTCCGGGATGCCGGCAGCGGGCCGGTGGTGACAGTCGGAGTGAGATTCTTTGCGGCAATATTCATGGTTTGAGGCTCCAAGTTGCAGTTGGAGACCCAGTCAATCAGCCGGAATGATGAAAAGCCGCCGGCATGGAATCCAGGCGGGAATCCGAAGCCATCGAGCGCTTGCACCGTCCCTACGCCAGTATGAACTGGATCAGGTTCAACGGGTCACTGCGCCACAGGAGGCAAAGCCTCGTTGTCCAGCAGTATCTCAGCCCCTTGCCGGGACCCCCCTGGTGAATGTGAAAAGGCTATGCCTTACTCTTGTCCTCTGTCAACCCCGTAGCGATGGCCGCATTTTCGGGAGATTGACCATTGCCGCGCGCGCCGAATTACAACTTTATCGTGCGGATCATCGCGCTGACTTGACGCGCCTCAGTAACGCGGTGTGGTATTGCCGACGAAGCGATGAGGGCCGGTATGGGACAGCTTGCTCGCGGTATCAAGCCAGATCTTGCCGCCGAGGGCTCGCCAGCGGTGACAGAAGGCGAAGTCCTCGCTGAGATAGATTCCCGTTCCCTCCTCGACCATGCATTCGAACAGGGCGTATTGGGTGCCGGGCGAGCGTTTGGTGCTGGGATAGGCGTGGATTGCGTTGTAGCGCAGCTCCGGATAGGCCGCGATCATTCTTTCTATGACGCTGCGCTTGATCAGAAGCATGCCGGTGCCTGCATAGACTGCGCTGACGAAATCGCCTTCACGTTCTGCAACCTCGCCGACAAGCGGGGTCCCGACATAGTGAAGTGCGGCAGCCGCAAGTGTTTCGCCGTCGGCTGAATTGATGCGGGCCGCCGTCTCCCAATCATAATCCTTGATCGGATACATGGCAGCGACCACGTCCTTATCGGCTTCCAGCAGCCTCATGACCTGATCAGGCTCGAAGCTGATGTCGGCGTCGATGAAGAGCATATGGGTCGCCGTCGTATCGTTCAGGAAAGACGAGACAAGCGTGTTTCGGCTGCGGGTAATCAGGGCGTCATTGCCGAGCAGGGCCAGCGTCAGCTGTATGCCTGCCTGCGCGCCCGTCTGCATCAATGAGAAAATGGACTGCATATAGTCCTTGGTGACGAGGCCGCCGAAGCAGGGAGTCGCTATGAAGATCAGCCGGTTCTCATTCATTCGCGATTTTCCCTCTCCGATGGCGCGAGTCGCCGGAATCTAGGAAAATTCAACATTTCTGTGTGTAGCGAATTGTTGAAATTCATTGCTGATCTTTGCTCAAGCCGACCGGTCATTTGCCGCGGAATTTCCGATGGCCATGCCATGACCGGATTGGCCTGCCATGGCGTCATCGACCGCCGACATCGCGCTGGCCTTAAATGCGATGACGACCCGACTGGCAGGCGTTCTTGTGAACAGGGACATCTTTGCCATCCTTGCCGGATGCCACCATGGCCCGCGGTCGCGAGTTGCATTTAAGCAACAGCAGCCAAGACTAACGCCTCAGCGCCCTTCATATAATTGACAAACATACGGGCTGTTTGTAAATCCACTGTCAGGACATAAGTTGTCTTACGGTCGAGCAATCGGCCGGATCGGTAGAGGCATTTCAAAGCCTTTTACCGCGGGGGTAATCATGAAGGTTCGAGGGGACTCAAGCCAACATCAGGTGCGTATTTGCCGGGCTGCCCGGTCGTGTTTAGACCAAACCGATCTCCAGGGTGATGCTCCAGTTCTGCGCTCGCGGTAAAATAGAAATGCATAATACAACCAGGAGTTTAAAATGAACATCAAGAGCCTTCTTCTCGGCTCCGCTGCTGCGCTGGCAGCAGTATCCGGTGCCCATGCAGCAGACGCGATCGTCGCTGCTGAGCCGGAGCCGCTGGAATACGTTCGCATCTGCGACGCATACGGTGCTGGCTACTTCTTCATTCCGGGCACGGAAACCTGCCTCAAGATCGGCGGCCGCGTCCGTACCGAAGGCGAATGGTACGATGCCTACAACCCGAACAGCAAGAATGGCACGCTCTGGCACACCCGCGCCGAGCTGAGCGTCGACACCGCGACCGACACCGAATACGGCCCGCTGAAGACCAATACGGTCATCCGTTGGGACTGGAACGACGGCAACTCGACCTCCACCAAGCTGCTGTTCGCCAACATCAGCCTCGGCGGCTTCCTCGTCGGTAAGGCCGACTCGCAGTATAACTACTACATCGGTTATGCCGGCGACGTCATCAACGACGACGTGATCTATGACGGCCCGTACGAACTCAACCAGTTGACCTACAGCTACGATGCCGGCAACGGCTTCACGGCTGTCGTCTCGGTTGAAGACAGCAACTCCAGCGGCTCGGGCGCTTCCTATGGCTCCAGCTGGTGGTCCGACGACAAGGGCAATCACTACGCTCCTGACGTCGTTGCCGGTGCCGGCTTCAAGTCCGGTGCATGGGGCTTCAAGGTCGTCGGCGGTTACGACTCGATCGTCGAAGAAGGCGCCATCAAGGCTCGTGTCGATGCTGACTTCGGTACCTTCTCGGCCTTCTTGATGGGCGGCTGGAACACGGACGGCGACAAGCTCAACAAGTACGCAGGCACCAACCTCGATCGTTCGGCTTGCCCGGTTAACGATGCATCGAAGTGCGGCTGGGGTGACTGGGCTGTCTGGGGCGGCGTTGGCGTTCCGATCAACGAAAAGCTGAAGTGGAACCTCCAGCTCGCCTAAGGATCAGTGGGCTGGTATCCTGCGCTTCGAGCGTAGCTTCTAATATTGAATTACCCGGCCTAGCGCCGGGTATGAGAAGCCTGGCGTTCCAATCCGTCAGGCTTCTTTCATCGATCGGTTGACCTCCGATCAAAGCAAAGGATCTGGCTTTCCCTCCGGATCCTTTTTTATTTCCAGCTTCTGGCAATCGATTCGGCTCCCAGCAGAAGCTTGAAACCGCTATCGTTGGTTCTCTTCAATTCCGAAGGGGAAACCGTTGTACGCTTTTTCCGGTATCGTCAGATCGCCGTAATCGCCAGCTCCTGCGTCTGTGCCAGCGGGAACCAGGTCTTCAGCACCATCTTTATGAACATCTGTCCACACGGAACCAGTTCGAAACTGCCCCGGTCGAGCGTCCATTCGGTGATCAGGCCGCCGATGACTGCTGTCAGAGCGGAAGCGGCCGTATCCGGCGTCCAGGGAGCCGGAAGTTTCGTCTTTTCATCCATCAGGGTGAAAATGCGTTCGAAATTTTCATGCATGTCGTGCCGGAACGAGCTCGCCCGGCTTGTCGTCCCGTCGCAAAATGCCATGTCGAGATGCATCATCACCTTCAACATGCTGCGCTTGCGCGGATCGCTGTGAATGTCGTCGAATATCGCAGCTATGGTATCGGCGATGAGATCAAGCGGATTGGGCGGCAGTTCTTTCGACATCCGCTCCGCCAGATCCTTGAACGGCTGCTGGGCCTCGTCGCGAATCGCAAACATCAGACCTTGCTTGTTCTTGAAATGCCAGTGCACTGCCCCCCGTGTGACACCGGCGACTACGGCTATCTCTTCCAGGCTCACATTCTCGTAGCCCTTGTCGAGAAACAGAGCTTTTGCGGATTGCAAAATCTCGCTCCTCGTTTCCGCCGCCTCCTCCTTAGTTCGCCTCATTCACCTCTCCACAGAAACCGATGTTCAAGCTGTGCCCCTCTTCTTCGTATTCTTTTCCATCAATGCCGCTCAGTGCTGGAGCCCATATACCAGCAATGCCTCAACAGAGTGGCGGAATTTATATATTCCCTAAAAATCGAGGAAGGAAATCGCAACAGGATGTGTTCGTCAAGCGTCTATAAGCCACGCGCAAGTTTCCTTGTGCAATTTCCCCACGTTGGGAAGTGAAAATCGAAAATGTGCAGATGCCAATATAGCCATGATGGCGACATACATATTGGCGGGGTGATCCCGGGACGCCTGCTCTGGAAAAGATGCATCGGTCAAGTTGGGGCGCAAGATGCGTTTGATCGGCGGCGTTCGCAAGTCCATCCGCACATATCGATTGTCGAAACCATGCTCCCGCCTTCACGCGGTCGGGTCTGGTATCGATCGTGTTCAAGTCGCGTACGCATAAGTCATCCGAGTTCCTCTCAACGCTCGTATCTGGAGGCCCCAATGACGAGCATCTACTCGATCTCATCGAGCAATTATTATCAATACCAGACCTCGCGCTCTACAGCGTCGACGGCTGATGATTCCATCGCGTCCTTGCTGTCCGACAGCTCCTCCGGCAATTCGTCGGGCAGTTCTTCCGGCACGAGTTCCTCTTCGTCTTCAGACGATCAATCTCAGATCGCTTCGGCAGAACAGCTCGTCGCGCAGCTGATGAACATGATTCTCAACATGCAGGCCGGCATCGGCAGCGATGGCTCGACATCGGATTCCAACAGCAACTCCACCAGTTCGACGTCAAGTACGCAGCAGACTTCCGCAACCGGCAGCCAGGATGGCAGCCAAAGCGATACGATCAGCGCCATGGACACCAATGGCGACGGCAATATCAGCGAAGCGGAATTCGTGGCCGCACGCCCGTCGGACGTCAGCGAAACCCAGGCGCAGCAATTGTTCCAAAGCTTCGACACCGACAATGCCGGCTCTCTCACGGAGGCGCAGCTTGCAAAAGCCATGCAGGCAGGCCATCACGGCCGTCCCGCGCCGGGCGGCGGGCAGATGAGCGATGACGAGCTCTCCGCCGCATTTTCCTCCATGGATACGAACGGCGACGGCAACGTCAGCCAATCCGAATTCGTGGCCGCCCGTCCTTCGGATGTAAGCGAAGACCAGGCAACGTCGCTGTTCAAGAGCCTCGACACATCCGGCTCCGGATCGTTGACGCAGAGCCAGTTCGAGCAGGCCATGAAGGCGCAGCAATCGCAGATGCCGGATTTCGGAAGCTTCTACGCGAACAATGAACAGGATCTGACGACGAGCGACCTGTTGACGCTCTGATCGAGCCTGAGCTTTCGCATTCCGCCATGCGAAGTGCCGGCAAGCCCGGGTGAGGAAGGTTGAAACTCCTGTCTCCGGGTGAGCCGGCTCTTTTGTGTTTGCTTGATAGAGGGCCTTTGGGCTCGAAAGAAAATTCGAAACCCCTCGACCTGAAAGCGACGGAATTCGGCAGATGCGGCGTTCAATCCTTGTGAGCCTGTGTTTGATGTCGAAGGATGATACGCTGACCGAGATACTGCGATCTAAGTCGCGTTGCTTGCCGAAGTTGAGGGCGAGGCGGGGTTTACCGGCCGGGAGCTCAAGGCCCACGTGCCATGGGGGTATCGCAGGAAACTGGAGCGGTAGCGATTGTCGATGAAGTGGGATCGCACGCCCAAGAGTGGCGACCCGGATGAAGACCTGCTCGGTCGCATCGCTGCGGGCGACGTTCCGGCGATGCGCATGATGATAGCACGGCAGTTGCCGCGCATCGTTGCCGTTGCAACACGCATGCTTGGCGATGCGACTGAGGCCGAGGATGTGGCGCAGGAAACATTGCTGCGCGTCTGGCGCAATGCTGGCGGCTGGCGCCAGGGCAATGCCCGTTTCAGCACCTGGGTGCATCGGGTAGCGACCAACCTTTGTTATGATCGCCTACGGCGTCGCAAGGACGTTCTTGCCGAGCATCCAACCGATGTCGAGTATGAAGGTCCGGCGCCGGATGCGGGCTTGATGAGCGAGGACGATCCGTCCAGGCGCGTGGAGCGGGCCATGCAGATGATCGCGCCCAGGCAGCGCGAGGCGATCATTCTGGTTTACTATCAGGCGCTGTCGAATGCCGAGGCAGCTGAGATCATGGACGTCAGCGTCGACGCACTGGAAAGCCTGCTTGCGCGCGGAAGGCGCTCCTTGCAGGCGCTTTTGTTGAAGGATGAGGGCGATGGTTGAGAATATCGCGGGTCCGATGAATGCCGAACGGTTCGAAGCGCTGACCGCGGCCTATGGCGGCGATATCGGCCGATGGCCGCAGGCTGAGCGCGCTGCCGCACGGGATTTTGCCAAGAGCCATGCCGCCGCCGAAACGCTTGCGCGCGCGGCCGATCTGGATGCATTGCTCGACACCTACGTCGTGAAGCCTCGTCACGCCGGCCTTGAAGAGCGAATTCTCGCAAAGCTCGTTCGCCGCCTGACGATAAGAAACTGGTTTCGCTTCGGCTCGGCCGGCATCGGCCTCGTGGGGGTCGGCGTAGCCGGTGCGCTTGCCGGCAGCATCGCCATTGCCGTCTTGGCCCCGAGCTTGACGTCCGATACCTCAGTCGTCTCCGAAGGAACCGCGACCATGTTCGGCGATATAGGGCCGGACGCGGGTTTAGCGCAGCAGGACAGCCAATGACGGAACGCAGCTTTCGAATAGTGGTCATTTTTCTTTTGGTGCTGAATACGTTCCTGGTCGGAGCATTGGCCGGGGGCGGGCTGACCTGGATACGCAAGACGCAGGCGCGGGCCGGAATGATGCCGCTAGCCGGCGAGCAATTGCCTTCTGCGCAGAAGAAGGCTCTGCGTGCGGCACTCGACGAAGCCCGCAAGGATGAACGTCAGATCATTCTCGAGGCGCAGCAGGCCAAGGTCGACGCCGCCTCCATTCTTGGGCAGCCGACGCTGGATAAAGAGGCGCTCTCAGCCGCGCTGGCGAGGGCGCGCGATGCCGACATCGCTTTGAGGGCGAAGCTGGAGCAGCGTGCCGTCGATTTTGCGGCAGGGCTTTCCTACGACGAGCGTCGGGCGCTGGCGGAAAGCCTGGTCCGCCGCAGCATGCCCAAGGCCGCTGCCACAAAATGATCATAGTTGCGGAGCGACGGATCGAAACCAGGTCTGCGTTAAAGGAGCATGTTTGATGCAGGAGTTGGCAAGGTCATGGCCCAGCAGTCCAATGATGTTTATGCCGCGCTCGCCCTTTCCCGCTTTGGGCTAGGGGCGGACCACAACGGCACCACGTCGATCGCATCGGATCCGCGCGGCGCGCTGCTGGAAGAAATCACCGAGCGCTTCGTTCCGGTTCCGATCGGCCCGCAGCTGCAATCGACCGCCGATCTTCTCGTTTCCCTCTACGCATTCCAGGAACAGCGCAAGGAGGCCAGACAGCAGGCCGCAGCCGCTGTCGCCGCCGTGCCTCAGGACAAGCAGATGCAAGGCCCGCCGTCGCCGCAGAAGCCACCGGTGCAGCCTCCGGGCGCCATGCCAGGGCAGCAGAACAATCAGGCAATGGCCACTCAACCGAACAATCAGGCCCAGCCGAATAACCAAGCCATGGCGGCTGCCATCGGCAAGGCAGTCGAGAAGCTGGAAAAGCCCGCAATGCCTTACCTTCCACAGCAGGTCCTGCTGGCGGAAGTGGATGCCCGCTTCAACGGCACTATCCGGCAGCCATTGATCGGATTTGGCGAGCGGCTTGCCATGTTCTGGGCAAACCATTTCGCGGTCGCCGTGTCGAAGAGCGAGGAGGTGCATATCGTTGCCGGCGCCTTCGAGCGCGAAGCGATCCGGCCGCACGTCTTCGGGCGTTTCGCCGATATGCTGCTTGCCGTCGAGACCCATCCGGCGATGCTTGCCTATCTCGACAACCAGCAATCGATCGGACCGAACTCCAAAGCCAATGCCAACAAGAAGCGTGGTCTCAATGAGAATCTCGCCCGCGAGACGCTGGAACTCCACACGCTTGGCGTCAACGGCGGCTACACGCAGACCGACGTGACGACGCTTGCCAAGATCATCACCGGCTGGACGGTCGCGCGCGCCGACGGCAAGCTCGGGACGCCCGGCACCTTCGTCTTCAATGCCGGTGCCCACGAGCCTGGCGATCAGACGCTGCTCGGTCTGACCTATGCCGATAATGGCGTAGGGCAGGGCCGTGAAGCGCTACGCGATCTCGCCCGCCATCCGGCAACGGCGCAGCATATCGCTACCAAGCTTGTGCGGCATTTCGTCGCCGATACGCCGCCGCCAGGGCTTGTGCAAACCGTTGCGGCGACCTTCAGCAAGACGGATGGCGATCTTTCGGCCGTCTATCGGGCGCTCGTGGGTTCCGAGGATGCATGGAACCCGACACTTTCGAAGGTTCGCTCTCCGCTCGAATTCATGACCGCGCTTTTGCGGGCAAGCGGCGAGACACCGAAGCCGAATGTCATCCTCGGCGCATTGACTGCGATGGGGCAGCCCTTCTGGGCGCCCGCCGGCCCCAATGGTTTTGCCGATACCGCCGATGTCTGGGCCTCCAGCGAGAGCCTCAGCATGCGCATGGATGTCGCCAACATGATCGCCAATGCGGTGCCGCCCCAGGTCGATCCCCGCAGTTTCGTGTCCGACAGCCTGGGACCGCTTCTTTCGAGCGATACGCTACAGGCGGTATCGCGTGCGGAAACCCGCAAGCAGGGCCTGACGATCGCTTATCTTTCCCCCGAATTTCAAAGGCGCTGACCATGACCTGCGAACTCATGACTCCTACCCGTCGTGCCGTGCTTGGCGCTTCCGGCGCCCTGTTTGCCTGGGCCTTCATCCCGCGCTTCGCTCACGCAGCCGGCGGACGCGACCCGCGCTTCATCGCCATCATCCTGCGCGGGGCGCTCGATGGTTTGACAGCTGTCCCGCCCGTTGGTGACCCCGACTATCAAGCCTTGCGACAGTCGATCGCCATGACGACGAGCGGCCCCGGGGCGGCGTTGCCGCTCGACAGCTTCTTTGCGCTGCATCCATCGATGCCGAATTTCAACAGGCTCTATCGCGCAGGGCAGGCGGCCGTCGTGCATGCCAGCGCGACGCCCTATCGCGACCGGTCCCATTTCGACGGTCAGGACGTGCTGGAGTCCGGTTACGAAATGCCCGGTCGAGTCGAATCCGGATGGCTGAACCGGATGATCGAGGGACTGCCGAAGGGCGATAAGGTTTCACCGGGTACTTCGGAAATCCGAGGTCTCTCGGTGGGCGCCAATGCACCGCTCGTCATTCGCGGCAAGGCGCCGGTCCTCGGCTGGTCGCCATCGACCCTTCAGCCTGTGAGCGATGATCTGCCACCGCGGCTGATGGATCTCTATAACCATACCGACCCGCTCTTTGCGAAAATCCTCGCTGAAGGCATTTCGACCGGTAAGATCGCCGCCGGCCTCGATGTCAAGGCGAAGGGAGGCCCCGGCGACCCCACTGGCATGGAACAGATGGCCAGAGGCGCCGCGCGCCTGTTGGCTCAAGACGACGGTCCTCGCGTTGCGGCACTGGCTTTCGAAGGATGGGATACCCATGCCGGCGAGGTGGATCGCCTGAACAAGCTCCTTGTCGGGCTCGACAATTCCTTTGCCGCCTTCCAGCAGGAGCTTGGTCCGGCCTGGAAGGATACGGCCATTCTTGTTGCAACCGAATTCGGGCGGACGGCGCAGGTCAACGGCACCCAGGGCACCGACCACGGCACCGGAACGGCCGCCTTCCTTGCTGGCGGTGCGATCAAGGGCGGGCGAGTGATTGCCGACTGGCCCGGTCTCAAGCAGGCGCAATTGCGCGATGGTCGTGATCTTGCCGCCACGACGGATCTGCGCGCCGTCGTCAAAGGGATCGCGGTCGATCTGCTTGGCGCGTCACCGACGCTATTGACGCGTGATGTCTTCCCGGGCTCAGATCACGTCCTGCCCATGAAAGGGCTGATCGCCTGACTTGTGTGTCGGCGGCCCCGGTGTTGAGGGCCGCCGCCTTCCAATAGAAATTACGTAAGAGCCGCATTGGGAGGAACTGCACCGCTGCGCCTTTCGCGCGCCGCGGAGAGGATGGCAACCACGCAGGCCAGGGCAAGCGTGATCGCGCCGAGCACCGGCAAACTGCGATAGCCATATCCGCTCTCGAGCAGTGCGGCACCGACGCTTGCCGCGATCGCAATCCCGATATTGAACCCGGACGGAATGAGTGAGGAAGCAAGACCTGGCGCATCAGCAGTCCACATCAGGATGCGGGCCTGGATGGGGGTACCGATGGCGAAATTTAGGGCGCCCCAAACGAAGATCGCCACACTCATCGGCAAGGGGTAGGGGCTGACCAGGTATAGAACGACGAGTATAGCGGACTGGATGGCGAGCATGGCGATAAGCGAGGGCATCAGCTTCCAGTCCGACAGCCGGCCGCCAATAAAGACACCCAATGTCGCTCCGACGCCATTGAGCAGGAGAACCCACGGAATAAGCATGGCATCCAGGCCGGTCACCTCACGCAGAAGCGGCGTTATGTAGGTGAACGGCACCATCTGACCGATCATCAAGGCGAGCATCATGATGAGGGAGGTCCAGACCTGCTGGCGGCCGAGAACGCGCACTTCTCCGCTCAAATGGCCGGATTGCTGAGATTCTGTCTTCGTCTGCGGGATCAGGACCCATATCGCGGCAAGCGCGACCACACCGACCAAGGTCATTGCCCAAAACGTCGTCCGCCATCCCCACAATCCACCGATCGCCGCGCCAAGAGGAACGCCGACAATATTGGAGACCGTCAGTCCTGCAAGGATCACGGACACGGCGCGACCGCGAAATGCCTGGGGCACGAGGCCGACCGCGACCACCATGGCGATGCCGAAATAGGCGCCGTGGGCGACGGCGGTCGCAACACGGAAGAGGAGCATGGCAGCAAAATCAGGTGCGAGCGCGCAGGCGATCTGGCCCATGCAAAAGGCGATCGTCAGAGCGATCAGAATGGTTCGGCGCGAAATCTGTCGTGTCGCCATGGTCAGAAGCGGCCCGCCAAGTGCGATCCCCAGCGCATAGCCGGAAACCAGATAGCCGGCAAAGGGGATCGAGACACCAAGACCCTGCGCCACGTCCGGAAGAATGCCCGCGATAACAAACTCGGTCGTGCCGAAAGCAAACGCAGCCAAAAACAAGGCGAAGAGGGGTAAGGGCACGTGCAGCTCCGATATAAAGGAATAAGGATTTCTTTATATTGCCATGAAGGAGACATCAAGCAGGAGTTGCCGTCGATGACATTCTCCACATAACGCCAGTTACTTTGGGTGGCTTTGAGCCAGGCGAACACGCACCAATTCGTGACCCGATCCTTGACAAGCGAAAAATGTTTGTGAAGTTTGGTTGTCATGAGTGAGGTGGCTGATTGGTTATCTTATACAAGTCCGATCAGTCGGAAAAACGCCGCCGAGGCAGTGTTTGAAGATATTCGTTCGGCGATAACATCGGGACGGTTGGCGGTTGGGATACGGCTGCCCGCCGAGTCGCAGCTTGCGACGCGTTACGGTGTCAGCCGCCCGATCATTCGCGAGGCGCTCCGTTCACTTCAAACACTCGGGCTGACCCAGACCCGCACCGGCAGCGGCACCTATGTCGTCACCGCGACGCCAGGTCCGGAGCTGCGTTATGGCGGCTATTCCGCGCGCGACCTGATCGAGGCGCGTCCCTTCATCGAAGTTCCTGCCGCCGGCTGGGCGGCGCTGCGGCGCACGGCGCAGCAGCTGGCGCGCCTGCTTGAACTTTGCGATGAGATGGACCGGGAAGAAGACCCCTTGAAGTGGGTGACTCTGGATTCGGAATTCCATTCAATGATTGCCGAATCCTCGGGAAATGCCGTCTTTGCCAAGATCGTCGCGGATGCCCGCGACGCACTGATGCGCCAATCGGAGCTCGTCAATATGATGGCGCAGCGCCGCGTGGCCTCGAATGTCGAGCACCGCCGCATCGTCGAAGCGATTACGGCGGCATCGGAGGAGGGGGCCATCGCGGCGATGGAGGCCCATCTCGGTCAGGTCAAGCGGGTGGTGACCACGATCATCGGGCAGGATTAGCCGTATCGTTGAGAACAGCGGGCAAGTTGGCGAGCCGTTCCGGCCGTAGTGCCTCGAAGAGCTCCTCCGCGGTTAGATATCCATGGTCCAGCACGATTTCCGGCACTGTGCGTCCTGTTGCCAGCGCCTCGCGGGCAACCTTAGTCGCCGCCTGGTAGCCGATCAACGGATTGAGTGCCGTCGCAAGGCCGATTGATTCCTGCAGGCGCTGCGCCATGAGAGCCGGATTGGCCGTGATGCCATCGACGCAGCGTTCGGCAAGAATATGGCAGGCGGCGGTCAGATGCATGATGCTTTCCGACAGCGAGCGCACGATGATCGGTTCGAAGGCATTGAGCTGCAGCTGGCCCGCTTCCGCCGCCATCGTCACGGTGATGTCGTTGCCGATGACGGAGAATGCCACTTGGTTGACCATTTCAGGGATCACAGGATTGACCTTGCCGGGCATGATGCTCGAACCGGCCTGCATCGCCGGCAGCGTGATCTCGCCGATGCCGGCGCGAGGACCGGAAGAGAGCAGGCGCAGGTCGTTGCAGGTCTTCGACAGCTTGACCGCGACGCGCTTCAGTACGCCGGACAGATGGACGAAGGCGCCAGGGTCCTGCGTTGCTTCGATGAGGTCACTGGCGGTAACCAGCGGGCGGCCCGTCAGCCGGGCGAGGTGGCTGCAGGCAAGGGCGGCATAGCCGACGGGCGCATTGAGGCCGGTGCCGATGGCAGTCGCGCCGAGATTGACCTCATGCAGAAGGGCGGCCGATTCGATCAGGCGGGATCGATCTTCCCCGAGCATCACGGCAAAGGTTCTGAATTCCTGGCCGAGCGTCATCGGCACGGCGTCTTGCAGCTGCGTGCGGCCGATCTTTAGAATGCTGTCGAATTCCTTGGCCTTGCATTCGAAGGCTTCCTGCAGCGTTTCCATTGCCGCCGCGAGATTGTCGATCGCTTCGATGAGCGCAACATTGACGGCCGTCGGATAGGCGTCGTTGGTGGATTGGCTGAGATTGACGTGATCGTTCGGGTGAAGGTGAGCATAGTCGCCTTTGGCATGGCCGAGCAGTTCGAGCGCGCGGTTGGCGATGACCTCATTGGCATTCATATTGGTGGACGTGCCGGCGCCGCCTTGAATCACGTCGACGACGAACTGGTCGTGAAGCTCGCCAGCGCGGATTTCGCGGCAAGCGCGCACGATTGCATCGAGCTTGTCTTCGCTCAGCAATCCCAACTCGTAATTGGCAAGAGCCGCTGCTTCCTTGACGAAGGCCAAGCCTCGAATGAGATGCGCATAGCGGCCGATCGGTGTCCCCGTCACCTGGAAATTTTCCGCGGCTCTTGCCGTGTGTACCCCCCAATAGACCTCAGCCGGAATATCCTTCTCGCCCAGCAGGTCATACTCGCTTCGCGTCTTGACCACATTATCCTCCTACATAGAAATCAAGCTAATCTGTCAAGCTGTATGACAGATTTAGAAATCTGTTATCCCTTAGCTCATGCCGCGTCAATAAGCGTCGCTTGGCTTGACGTGTCGTTATTTCTGTGTCTAAGAGGAAATCTGTCATACAGCATTACAGCATGACCGGCGGTCGTTAAGCTCGATCGACGGCCAGATTAAGGCAATGGCATCCGCTCGGGTGCAACATCAGCACCCCGGATCCGCTCATGGACAAACGGCTCGAGGGAGGAGCAATGTCAGTCGAACCTATTCAGAACATTCCGGCGGATCGCCGGCCGCCGGTCAATGAGGACCTTGGCTATCACAAGGCCT
Organism: Rhizobium centroccidentale; assembly: GCF_030182565.1. NCBI lineage: Bacteria > Pseudomonadati > Pseudomonadota > Alphaproteobacteria > Hyphomicrobiales > Rhizobiaceae > Rhizobium > Rhizobium centroccidentale. The sequence goes on from NZ_JAQJCG010000003.1 coordinate 362,842, forward strand.
TGAAGCCGCGGCAGATCCAGATGATCGCCATTGGCGGCGCGATCGGCACCGGTCTTTTCCTTGGCGCCGGCGGACGCCTTGCGGCGGCCGGCCCGGCACTCATCTTCGTCTATGCGCTCTGCGGTTTCTTCGCCTTTTTGGTGCTGCGCGCGCTTGGCGAGCTCATCATGCACCGCCCGAGTTCCGGCTCCTTCGTTTCTTACGCCCGCGAGTTCTACGGCGAGAAGATGGCCTTTGCCGTCGGCTGGATGTACTGGCTGAACTGGGCCATGACATCGGTTGCCGATGTGACCGCCGTCGCCCTCTACATGAATTTCTTCAAGCACTATGTTCCCTGGCTCGCAGGAATCGACCAGTGGGTTTTCGCGCTGATCGCGCTGCTGGTCGTGCTGGCCATGAACCTCCTGTCGGTGAAGGTCTTCGGGGAGCTCGAATTCTGGTTCAGCCTTGTCAAAGTTCTGGCCCTAGTCAGCTTCCTCGTGATTGGCATCTATTTCGTCGTCTCCGGTACGCCGATTGCCGGTCATTCGGCAGGCTTCAGCATCATCAGCGATAGCGGTGGCTTCTTCCCCAATGGCATCTTGCCGGCCTTCGTCATCATACAAGGTGTGGTCTTTGCCTATGCATCGATCGAGCTGATCGGCACGACCGCCGGCGAAACCGAAGATCCGCGCAAGGTCATGCCCGGCGCGATCCGCACGGTAGTCGCCCGCCTGCTGATCTTCTATGTCGGCTCGGTCCTGCTTCTGTCGCTGCTTCTGCCCTATACGGCCTACAAGGCAGGCGAGAGCCCGTTCGTCACCTTCTTCGGGACTATCGGTATTCAAGGCGCAGATATCATCATGAACCTTGTCGTGCTGACGGCCGTGCTGTCGTCGCTCAATGCCGGCCTCTATTCCACCGGTCGTATTCTGCATTCGATGGCGGTCTCGGGCTCAGCGCCGGCAGCGCTAGCCAAGATGAACAAGGCAGGCGTGCCCTATGTCGGCATCGCCGTGACGGCTGTTGTGACCGTCATCGGCGTGGCGCTGAACGCCGTCGTTCCGTCGGCCGCTTTCGAGATTGCCCTCAATATCTCGGCGCTCGGTATCATTTCGGCTTGGGGCGTGATCGTATTGTGCCAGTTGAAGCTCTGGAAGCTCTCAAAGCGTGGCGAGATGGTCCGTCCGGATTTCCGCATGTTCGGTGCGCCCTATACCGGTATCCTGACGCTCGTCTTCCTCTTCGCGGTGCTGGTGCTGATGGCGCTCGATTATCCGGTCGGAACCTGGACGATCGCTTCGCTGATCCTGATCGTGCCAGCTCTTGTTATCGGCTGGTACCTGCTGCGTGACCGCATCTATCGGCTGGCGGCAGAGCGGGGCCAGGCGTGACGGGCGGAAAGGTCAATCCGCTGGTGGCAGTCATTGCCACCGGCGGCACCATTGCAAGCGAACGCACCGATAGCGGCGCCAGCATGCCGTCACGGACGGGTGAAAGCCTGCTGGCGCTGCTCCCGGACATGCCTGTCGCCCTCCGACCCATCGAGCTGATGGCGAAGGATTCGGCGAGTCTGACGCTCGCCGACATGCAGGAGATCAGCGACAAAGTCGGTGAATTGCTTGCCGACGACGCCATCAACGGCATCGTCATCCTGCACGGCACGGACGCTATGGAAGAGACGGCGCTGCTCGTCCATCTGCAGCATGGCCTGAATAAGCCCGTCGTATTTACCGGTGCGCAATTTACCGCTGATCATCCCAAGGCAGACGGGCCTGGCAATCTTGCCGCTGCCGTTGCCGCCGCCATCGATCCGGCCAATGCGGGACGCGGCGTGCTCGTCTGTTTCGGCGGCCGTCTGCTGCCGGCCTGGGGGCTTTATAAGCATTCTTCGGATATTGCTGACGCCTTCCGTCAATCGCGGCCGCTCGAAAATCCCCCAAGCCCGCGCCTTGCGGCGCCGCTCGATAACGTGCGGATTGATGTCGTCGCAATCTACCCTGGCTGTGATTCCGTGTATGTGGATGCGAGCCTCAGGGCCGACGCCCATGGCATCGTTCTGGCGGCTCTCGGTTCCGGCAATGCCAATCCGCGTCTGGTCGAAGCCGTCAGGCGGTGTGCCGATGTCGGCGTACCCGTCGTGGTTTCCAGCCGCGTGCCGGATGGATTGCTCGTTTCCAGCTATGGCGGCGGTGGTGGCGGGCATGACCTTGCTGCGGCCGGTGCAATCCATTCCTCGACGCTGCGCCCGGGGCAGGCGAGAGTTGTGCTGGCAGCCCTGGTGGCCTCCGGAGCCACTGCGGACGTCGTCAAGCAGGCATTCTCTGATTTCGCAGACGTGAAGTCCTGAGCAACGGCTTTCGTGGAAAGGTAACTTGTGTCGTTGGATTCAGCGGGCTTGAAATCAGGTCCGTTATCTTGCATATACAGATGGATATGCAAATGGGGAGATTAGCGTGCGCCATCTCCGACATAACGAACCTAGTCCGCCACGAGAAGCCAAGCTGTTTCGCAACAACAAGAGTCAGGCCGTACGCATCCCGGCTGACTTCGAACTTCCTGGCGATCGGGTGATGATCCACCGGGAAGGAGACCGGCTTATTATCGAGCCGGTGCGCCGCAAGAGCTTGCTGGATGTTTTGGCAAGTTTGGAGCCTCTCGGGCCAGAGGATCAGTTTCCCGAGATCGATGATACTCTGCTGCCAGCGAAGGAAATTGAGCTTTGAGTAAGCTCTACATGCTGGATACCAATATCGTATCCGAACTTGCGCGAAACCCAAAGGGTACCGTTGCCAGGCGCATCGCCGATGTCGGGCCGGATGCAATTTGTATCAGCATCGTTACGGCCGCAGAGTTGCGCTATGGCTGCGCTAAAAAGGGATCGCCGAAGTTACTGGCGCATATCGAGGCCATCCTAGGAAGCATATCGGTACTCGCGCTCGATGTTCCTGCCGATGCCGAATACGGCGCCATCAGGGCCGAGCTGGAAGTTGCCGGCAAGCCTATCGATCCAAACGACCTGCTGATTGCTGCCCACGCCTATGCGGTAGAGGCAGTCCTGGTAACGGCCGATATCGGGGAGTTCAAGCGCGTCCGCGATCTCCGTGTCGAAAACTGGCTGGACTAAGTGGCAGGCCGGCCGTCGATGACGGCGCGGCCCGAACATTCGGTCAACACTGTCTTTGTCAAGACTGATGCGCAGCCTTGGCGACGACGACGGGGATTAGCAGATCGCCCCAGTTGCCATTGCCGCCATGGTGGCGGGCCGAGCGGACGAGTTCGACCGAAACGCCGGCCTCGACCGCATTCATGACGGCCTGGTTGAGGCGATGCAGCTCGTTGGCCAGCATGCGGATGACCGCCTGCTGATCGGCATTCATGGTGAGAGATTGCTCCTCAGCTCTCTCGCGAACGCGTGCTATCGATGCCATGTCATTCTCCTCCTATAGATCCTGATATCATTCTGCTGCCGGTTTGAACTGGGCATGCTCGGTCGATCCGTGCATGGCCGTTGTCGATGACTGGCCGCCGGTGATCGCCAGCGAGACCGCATCGAAATAGCCGGTGCCCACTTCGCGCTGGTGCTTGGTGGCGGTGTAGCCATTCGCCTCGGCTGCAAATTCGGCTTCCTGCAGTTCGGAATAGGCGGCCATCTGACGAGCCTTGTAGCCGCGGGCGAGCTCGAACATGCCGAAATTCAGCTGGTGGAAGCCGGCAAGCGTAATGAACTGGAACTTGTAGCCCATGGCGCCCAGCTCGCGCTGGAACTTGGCGATCGTCGCGTCATCGAGGTTCTTCTTCCAGTTGAAGGACGGCGAGCAATTGTAAGCCAGCAGCTTGCCGGGATGGATCCGATGCACGCCCTCGGCAAATTTACGCGCCTGCTCCAGATCCGGCTTTGACGTCTCGCACCATATGAGGTCGCAATGCGGCGCATAGGCGACGGCACGGGCAATGCAGGGCTCGATGCCGTTCCTGACCTGATAGAAGCCTTCGACCGTGCGGCCGGCGTCATAGTCGACAAAGGGCTGGTCGCGCTCATCGATATCCGAGGTCAGAAGTTTGGCGGCCTCGGCGTCGGTACGCGCAACCACGAGAGTCGGCACGCCCATGACGTCGGCGGCAAGCCGCGCCGCGTTGAGATTGCGGATATGCGCCGCCGTCGGAATGAGGACCTTGCCGCCGAGATGGCCGCATTTCTTCTCCGATGCCAGCTGATCCTCGAAATGGACGCCTGCGGCACCCGCCTCGATATAGGCCTTCATGATCTCGAAAGCGTTGAGGGGGCCGCCAAAGCCTGCTTCGGCATCGGCGACAATCGGCGCAAACCATGTGTCGACGGAAAGCCCTTTGCCTTCGGCAGTCTCGATCTGGTCGGCGCGTTGCAGCGTGCGATTGATGCGCTTGGCCAGCTCCGGGCCTGCATTGGCAGGATAGAGCGATTGGTCGGGGTACATGGCCGAGGCCGTATTGGCATCGGCAGCAACCTGCCATCCCGAGAGATAGATCGCCTTCAGACCGGCGCGAACCATCTGCATGGCCTGGTTGCCGGAGAGCGCGCCGAGCGCATTGACGAAATCCTCCTCGTGAATGAGCTGCCAGAGGCGGTTCGCACCCATCTCGGCCAGTGAATGGCGGATGGTGATCGATCCGCGCAAGCGCTCCACATCTGCGGCCTGATAAGGACGGTCGATGCCATCGAAGCGCCCATTGGGCGCGCTGGGAACCAGTTTGTAAAAGTCTGTCATACAAGTCTCCCCGATACTTCCTCTCGATCCTCAGATCGATTTCGATTGCATGACTATTTTTACAATATCAACGCTGCAAGAGCGAGAAAAACTAGAAAATGCCGTTAGATAAAAGGGTTATGATGTGCTATTGTTGACATTGGCCTTCGGTAAAATTGTAAATCTTGTAAAAGATTGACGACACGAGAATTGTAAAAGGTATGACACATGGTTGAGCGCAAGATCTTTGCCGGGGCGAGGGTTCGGCGTATCCGCATGGGCCTCGGTCTGACGCAGACGACGATGGCGCAGGCGCTTGATATCTCGCCGTCCTATCTCAACCTCATCGAGCGCAATCAGCGGCCGCTGACCGTGCAGCTGCTATTGAAGCTGTCGGCGGTCTACAAGGTTGATCTTGACGAATTGCAGGGCGAGCAGGGCGGCAGCGCAGGGCAATTGCGTGAAATCTTTGCCGATCCATTGCTGGCAGGCGAGATCCCCGGCGATCAGGAGCTGATCGAGCTCGCCGAAGCAGCGCCGAATGCGGCAAACGGCATGATCCGGCTTTATCGCGCCTATCGCGAGCAGGCCGCAAGACTGTCCGATCTCGCCGAGCTTCTAGCCCGCGAGGGCAGGGTTGCCGAGGTTGCCGGACCGCGCCTGCCGCTCGACGAGGTTCACGATCGCCTGCAGTCGCGTCCGAATTTCTTTGCCCGCATCGAAGATGCTGCGGAGACCTTCCATGAACGCCTGTCGCCCGGGGACGACCTGGCAGGTGCATTGAAGGCATGGCTGAAGGCCGAGCATGGCGTCGCGGTACGCCTGTTGCCGGTGCACGCCATGCCCGGCTTACGTCGGCGCTACGACCGGCATTCCATGCGGCTTTTCCTGTCGGAGCGTCTGTCGCCCTTCGATCAGATCCGGGAGATTGCGACAGAAGTCTCTCTTTTGGCCCTGCGCGAGGAGATCGCCGCCGAGCTGAGCTCCCTCACGCTTTCGACACCAGAAGCCAACCGCATCACTCGTTTCGAGCTGGCGCGCTACGCGTCCCATGCGCTTCTGATGCCATATGGAGCCTATCTCTCGGCAGCGCAGCGACTGCATTATGATATCGAAGCCCTCGGCGCTCGCTTCGGCGTCTCCTATGAGCAGGCAGCCACGCGGCTGACCAGCCTGCAGCGTCCGGGTGCATCCGGCATCCCGTTTTTCCTGATGGAGATCGACAATGCCGGCCATCGCCTGCGCAAGGCGGGCTCCCAAGGCTTTCCGCAGGCGCGTTTCGGCGGCGGCTGTCCGAAGCTCAATATCCATGCTGCTTTTGCACAGCCCGGGCAGATATTGGTGGACGCTATCCAGATGCCTGATGGGGCTGGTTTTCTGACCGTATCGCGAACGATCAAGGGGCCGCGGGCCGATTTCGGCGAAAGGGTGCGCCGCACCGCGCTTCTGCTCGGCTGCGATATCGCCCATCGCGACGAGGTGGCCTATGGCAAGGCGCTGGGTGACAATCAGATCATGATCGGTCCTGCCTGTCGCCTATGCGAACGGCAGGGCTGCCTGGCGAGAGCCGAACCACCGGTCACGCGTCCGCTTGGTCTCGACGAAATGGCGACAGGCTTGAGCGTGTTCGATTTTCAGTGATTGCATCGATCGTCGTCATCGGAAGAGGGCGGACATCCGCCCCGGTTCTTCTTGCCCTTCATGCAGCCGCGTGTAAGCGCCGCGTCCGGGCTTTCAAAGTGAATAGGATCGGCGGATCACCTCGGCTCGCGTCGGTGCGCCGGATCGTCCTCCAAAGGACTCGCACTTAATGGCGGCGGCGATAGAGGAAAAGCGGATTGCGTCTGCCGGCGGCATGCCTTCTGCCATTGCGAGGGCAAAGGCGCCGTGGAAGATGTCGCCGGCGGCGAGCGTGTCGATAGCCTTGACGGAAATAGTCGGGCAATGCGCGACGGCGTTGTCTTGCTCGTCGAACCAGTAGCTGCCGACAGCCCCTGCCGTCACGCAGATGAAAGCATGATCGAAGCGCTGTCTCAGAAGCTGCGTCATCGCGGACACATCGTTTGTTCCCGTCAGGCGCTGCGCAGCCGGTTCGGAGAAAACAATATGGGTCGCTTCCGGCGCCAGTTGTTCGATGATGCCGTCAGGCGCCACGTCGCCGTCGAGAACGGCCGGCTTGCCCATCGCCCTGGCAGTTTTGAGAACCTGCAGCGCCAGCGCCGGCCAGCGAACATCAACGAGGACGGTATCGAATGCGGCGATATCCTCTGCGGTGAATTCCTTGACGGTATGGTGCAGTTTCGGATCGTAGAAGGGGACGATCAGCCTTTCGCCGTCATCGTCCACCAGGATCGTCGAGACGGCAGAGCGTGCGCCTTCCACACGCAGCATGCCCTCGACATGGATGCCGGTGGCATCCAGATCGCGGATAATGCGCTCGCCGATATCGTCGTGGCCCACGGCACCCCACAGGCTTGCCTTGCCACCCAGGCGCACGACGGCATAGGCGGCGCTGGAGGCCATGCCCTCCGCAATCTGGAGCATGTCATAAGGCAAAACCTTTCCCTGACCTTGGGGAAGGGTGCGGACGCGGAAGAGCGTATCCAGAACGGCGGCGCCGACACAAAGAACGTGCTGGGTCGCGCCGAAGGGTGGGTCAAAGATGGATGGAGCGTTCAAAGCCGCTTTCCGCTCGCCTTGTCGAAAAGATGGATGCTGGACGGGTCGATCGCGATTTCGATCTTGTCGCCGAAGCGAATGTTCAGCCGCTCGCGGAACAGGCAGGAGATTTCCTCGCCGCCGCAATCGAGCTTGGCATAGATCTCGGATCCCGTGCCTTCGACAATGCCGACCTGGGCCGGCAGACCGCTTGCCGCTGCGCGGATATGTTCGGGCCGGATACCGTAGACAAGTGGGCGTCCACCGTGCTCCGCGATCGGAAAGCCTTCCGGCAGGGGCAAGATGAGGCCCTTGTCGCTGCGGAAGGCGCCTTCCTCGATCCTGCCGTCGATGAAGTTCATCGAGGGCGAGCCGATGAAGCCGGCGACGAAGAGATTGGCCGGTCGGTCATAGAGATCGAGCGGCGCGCCGACCTGTTCGATAAAGCCACCATGCAGCACGACGATCTTGTCGGCCATGGTCATCGCCTCGACCTGGTCATGCGTCACGTAGATCGTCGTCGTGCCGATGCGCTGATGCATGGACTTGATTTCGCCGCGCATTTGCACGCGCAGCTTTGCATCGAGATTGGAGAGCGGCTCGTCGAACAAGAAGACCTGAGGATCGCGCACCAATGCGCGGCCCATGGCGACGCGCTGGCGCTGACCGCCGGAAAGCTGACGAGGCAGGCGATCCAGCAGATTTTCGAGGCCAAGGATGGCTGCCGCCTTCTGTACCTTGGCCGCGATTTCCGAAGCGTTTGCCTTTTTCAGTTTCAGCGCAAACCCCATGTTTTCAGCGACCGTCATATGCGGATAGAGCGCGTAGTTCTGGAATACCATCGCGATGTCGCGGTCGCGCGCCGGCAGATGGCTGACCTCGCGCCGGCCGATGTGGATTTCGCCGTCGCTCACCTCTTCGAGCCCGGCGATCATGCGCAGCAGGGTGGACTTGCCGCAGCCCGAAGGGCCGACAAGGACGACGAATTCGCCATCGGCGATATCGACGCTGATATCGTGAATGACCTTCACCTGGCCGTAGCGCTTCTGGATGCTCTGTATATTGACGGGTGCCATGAATGTGATCCTATCCAAAAGATAAAGGCTGCGTCATTTGACGGCGCCGGCCGTCAGACCGGCGATGATCTGCCGCTGTGCGAACATCGTAAGCACAAGCACCGGCAGCGTCACGATCAAGGCCGCCGCCGCAAGTGGTCCCCAGCTCACCTGCTCGAAGGAGAGCATGTTGTAGACGGCGACGGGCAGCGTGCGGGTCTCGCGGCTCGCAAGCACGATACCGAAGACGAAATTGTTCCACGAGAAGATCACCGAGAGAATGAAAGCGACGACGATGCCGGGCCGGGCGATCGGTAGCGCGACAAGCCGGAAGACCTGCCAGGGGGTGGCGCCATCGATGCTTGCCGCCTCCTCCAGTTCCATCGGCGTCGTCTCGAAATAACCGATCATGATCCAGACGACGATCGGTACTGTGACGACGAGATGGATGATGATCTGCGGCCAGAGCGTTCCCAAAAGATTGAGCCATTGAAACAGCAGGAACAGCGGGATGAGGAAGGATAGGCCCGGCGTCATGCGGGCGATCATGATGACGATGGCAGACTTCTCTGCTTTCAGCCGCGCGATGCCGTAGCCGGCCGGCACGCCGATGACGAGCGCGAGCAGGGTGGCTGCCCCCGTCACGAGAATGGAGTTCCAGAAATAGAGGAAGAAGTTGTTTTCCTGGAAGACATTGAGGTAGTTCGCCCAGGCTATGCGATCCGGAATGAGGATCGGCGGGTAGGCGCCGTTATCGATCTCGTATTTCAGCGACAGCGAGATCATCCAGAGGAAGAACAGAATTACGGGCGAGACGATGATCAGGGCCACGAAGAACAGGCCGATGCGGTTGAGTGTCGAGCGCTTCATCTCAATGTTCCTCCGCGTCAGTCCATTTGGTTCGCTGCCGCATCATCAGGAGGATGAAGGAAAGCGCGACGATGATGATGAGGAACACCACTGCCATGGCCGAGCCATAGCCGATATCGTAATAGGAAAAGGCGGTGTTATAGAGGTAGATGTTGATAGTCTCGGATGCCGTTCCCGGGCCGCCTTGCGTCATCGCATAGATGATGTCGAAGCTCTTGATCGCATCGATGCCACGGATGATGACGGCGATCATCAGGAAAGGCGAGATCATCGGCAGCGTCAGGTAGCGGAACTTCTGCCAGGCATTGGCGCCGTCGATTTCGGCGCTTTCATAGGGTTCGCGCGGCACGGAGGCGAGGCCGCCGAGCACGATCAGCATGACCAGCGGCGTCCACTGCCAGACCTCGACGAGGACGAGGGAGGGGATGACGCTCGCCTGATTGTAGATCCACTCCTGCGGTCCGATGCCCACAAGCGATAGCAAGTAGTTGAGCACGCCGAGTTGCGGATGGAACATCATGGTCCAGACGAGTGCCACCGCGACAGGAGTTGCCATCATCGGCATGACGAAGATGCCGCGCAGGAACCCGCGCAGCGGAAAGTTCGCATCGAAGATCAGTGCCGCCAGCGTTCCGAAGATCAAGGGGCCGACGACGGAGAGCACGGTATAGAGAACCGTGTGCCAAAGGGATTCCCAAAAACGCGTGTCGGTCGCCAGCCGGACATAATTGTCCAAGCCGACGAAACTCTGCGATTGACCGAGCGTCCACTTGTTCACGCTCATCCAGAGGGTGAAGACCCATGGGAAGACGATGACGGCGGCAATGACGATCAATGCGGGGATGACGAAGGGCCAGTAGTTGGGAGCAAGCCTTCGCGGCTTGCCCTTTCCTGCGGCTGCTTTTGCGGCAGTATCTTCGATGCTCACGGAGGCCATTATCCCTCGCTTCGCGCCAGAACCGGCTCGAACTGGGCGGTTGCCGTCTTCAGTTCGGCTGCCGGATCTGCGCCGCCGATCATGTTCGTCAGCGCGACACCATAGATGTCGCGGAACTCAGTGACCGGGATGATAACGGGTAGCGCCAGCTGAGAGACCTTCGCGGAGCCGGCGACGGCATCGAGCCAGGCGCCCGGCATCTTCACGCCCTCGCGCACCTTCTGATCCTCCAGGATGGACTGGCGGAAGGGAACACCGGCACCGGCCTGCAGGAGGCGCGCGCCCATGTCGTGCGAGATCGCCCATTGGCAGAAGAGATAGGCCGCTTCCTTTTTCTGGCTGGCAGCCGTCACGCCGAGGCCGTCGCCGGTCGTCGCCGCTGCCTGCGCGTTCGGCCCCTTCGGCATGACGCCGTAGCCGACTTGCCCGACGACACGGGATTTTTCGGGGTTTTCGATCGGCGGCGCAAAACCGACACCATCCACCCACATGCCGATCTTGCCCTGCAGGAAGGCCGATTGCGCTTCCGCCCAGTTGAAGCCGGAAACACCGGGAGGTGCCGATTTCGTCATCAGGCGCTGATAGAGCTTGGCGGCGTCGACGGCACCCTGCGATTCCGTCTGCAGCTTGCCGTCAGCCGAAAGCGGTGTGGTGCCATAGCCGAGCATGAAGGTCGTCCAGACCGGCGCGTTGGCATTCTTCAGGCCGCGGGCGACGAAGCCGTAGGTATTGGTCGATTTATCTGTCAGCGCCTCGGCGGCTTTCGCCATATCTTCGAAGGTTTCGGGATAGGCGAGGCCCTTCTTCTCGAATAGGGCCTTGTTCCAGTAGACGATCCAATAGTCTACCGAGAAGGGCAGAGAGCGCATGACGCCAGAGGAATCCTTGGCGAATTTCAGGCCGGCCTCGGCGAAATCGCTTTCCGTCAGCGAGGGATCGGTGAGCGACGGGTCCTTCATGAAGCCGCTGATATCGGCAAGCCAGCCGCCCTTTTCAAATTGGCGCTTCTGGACATGGTAGCTCAGATGGACGACGTCGAAGCTTGGCTTGCCGGAGCTGAGCTCGATCGTTGTCTTCTGACGCTGCTGCTGCTCGGGCGTCGCCTCGGCATTAACCTTGATGCCCGTCAGGGCTTCGAACTCGCTCAGATATTTGAGGATCGTCTCACTGCGCGGGCTCTTGACCAGATTGACTTCGAGCGTCGTGCCGGAAAAGCGCTTCCAGTCGACGGCTGCCGAGGCGGTGCGGACACCGAAAAGGCTTGCCGCGCCGAGTGCGGCGGTGCCGGCCATGAAGCCGCGACGTGTCGGATTGAAAAATGGCGATGACATTGCGTTCCTCCTCCTTTGGCCGAAAATCTCCTCATTCGCGGCCTGTTATCTAAAACTGTTTACATCTTTAACGCGCGATCTCGCGCTCCGCCGATATGGGCTACCAGCGCGGTAACCGCCTCTTCGGCTGAGCGCCTCTCAATGGCTTCGAGCACTTTCAGATGCTCTTCCATGACCGGACCGACATGGCCGTTGATGCGGAACCTGTCCTGGCTGATCAGCCGCATCTTGATCGAATTGACGCGATAGGCATTCGAGATGATCGTGTTGCCGAGCGCATCGATGAAGGCATCGTGCATGCCCCAATCCACCGACTGCGCGTGAAGTTCTAGCTCCTGCGAGCTGTCACCGGCCCGAATGGCATCCGCGATATCGCGATGGTCCTTCAAAAGCTTGGCAATCGTCTCGTCCGATGCTGAATGGGTAAAAAGCGCGACGGCTTCCTTTTCCAGAAAGAGACGAAGTTGGAAGGCTTCGCGGATCAGATCCAGATCGATATGGGCGATCTGCAATCCGCGCTGCGGAACCGTCTTGATCAGCCCTTCCGCTTCCAGGCGCGGGATCAATTCGCGGATCGCGCCGAGCGTTAGTCCCGTCAGTTCGACAAGCCGCCGCTGCGAGATGAATTGCCCGGGACGAACGTCGCGTGCCAAAAGATGGCGCGTGAAGCTCTCATAGGCTTTCTCTCTCAACGTCGTCTGTTCGCCTGGTCCGTCCATCGGCAGCTCCGGCTGATCGGTTAGGCTGCTTTGGCGCGAAACAGTGCGCCGAAAGCAGCAAAGAGCGTGTCGGAATCTTGGCTGTTCAATGCCACGAGCGGCGGACGTACAGCGAGCCAGCTATCGTTGTCAGTCAAACGGGCGAGAATGGCCTTGATCGAGGGGATGACCGGATAGTTCAGCAGTTGCCCGACGAAGCGCTCCACATTGGCGTCGTCGATGCCCTTTTCCGCCATGGCCTGAACTTCGCGAGGAAGGAGATTTGCCATGCCGGAGATTGCTCCCTGTCCGCCGAGCCGAACGCCGCGGGCCAGATGCCGCTCGTCGCCGATCAGAATGATGAGATCGCCATGCGTCTTCAGCAATTCCTCGGTATAGGGCCAATCGCCTGAGGAGTCCTTGACGCCGACGACGACCTCCGGAAATGCGTCGCGCAGGCGACCAACGAGGGAAATGGAGAGCGGCACCATCGTCACCGACGGAATATTGTAGACGATCACGTCGCGGGCATGCGTGCCCAGCATGGTGAAAACGGCCGAAAACCATTTGAAGAGGCCGTCGTCGCTGACATTCTTGAAGTAGGAGGGCGGCGCGAGGAGAATGTTGCGGACACCCTGCGCCAGGGCCTGTCCAGCCTGTGCAGCAGCATCCTCGGCGGCATCGACCAGTACGCCCATGACGATCTGCCTGGGCTTGATGCCGGCGGCGATCATGGCGGCCAGAACCTGTTTGCGCTCCTGCATGCCGATCGACGCGCCTTCGCCTGTGGTGCCGAAAAGGGTGACGCTCTTGCAGCCATTGGCAAGGCAGTGCTTCGCCTGTTCGATCACGCCTGGGATCGCAATCTCGCCATCCGCGTCAAAGGGTGTTGCCAAGGCGGCCGACAGGCCAAAATTCTCGCTCATCCGATCCTCCCGATCTTATGGGATCAGTGCGTAGCATACTGACATGTTAGTTGTAAAGCGAAGTTTATGTCAGTTGCGCATATGTGATGACGCGGATGTCGAATTAGCGGTGGTAGGCAATGGAAAGCGGTTGATGGAGGGAATTTCACGGAGCCTATCGGGGATCAAGCAGCGAGAATGTTACGAGATCCCATGATGGGTGAGAGCAAGACCTAAGCCCCATCGGTTGGTCGTGTGGCTCAGGAGGTGATCTGTTAGCCGCATGCAGGGACGTAATCGAGCCCGCCATCAATCTTTGACGGTCGACCATCGAGGAAAAGCTCGCCGATCCGCGGCGCCGAGCGGGCGATGATCTTGCCGCGCTTGATGACGGCGAGGCGATTGGGTTTCAGGCGCAGCGCCTCCTGCGTGTCGACAGCCTGCAGCACAACGAAATCGGCATTGCAGCCCTTTTCCAGGCCGTAACCTTCAAGGCCGAGCGTCTTGGCGGAGTTGACGGTTAGTGCGTCGAAGATCTTCTTCTTGTCTTCGATGCCGGCCATCTGTGCGACGTGGATGGCCATGTGGCCGACCTCGAGCATGTCGCCGGAGCCCATCGAATACCAGGGGTCCATCACGCAATCATGGCCGAAGGAGACATTGAGCCCGGCATCCATCAGTTCGCGCACGCGCGTCATGCCGCGGCGCTTGGGATAGGTGTCATGGCGGCCTTGCAGCATGATGTTGATGAGTGGGTTGGGGATGACGTTGATCTTCGCCTCTGCCATCAATGGGATGAGCTTGGAGACATAGTAATTGTCCATCGAATGCATCGAGGTCAGGTGTGAGCCGGCAACGCGGCCCTGTAGCCCGAAACGGACCGTCTCTGCCGCCAGCGTCTCGATGTGACGCGACATCGGATCGTCGGTTTCGTCGCAATGCATATCGACGGGAAGGCCGCGATCTGCGGCGATCCTGCAAAGCGCCTCGACCGAGGCTCTGCCCTCATCCATCGTCCGCTCGAAATGCGGAATGCCGCCGACGATATCGACGCCCATATCGAGTGCGCGCGAGAGGGAGGCAACGCCGTCCTTGGCGCGGTAGTATCCATCCTGTGGGAAGGCGACGAGTTGCAGGTCGATATAGGCCTTGACCCTGTCCTTCACCTCCAGAAGCGCTTCGGCCGTCACTAGCTTCGGATCGGAAGTGTCGACATGGCTGCGGATGAAGAGCAAGCCTTGGGTGACGGCGAGATCGCAGTAGCGCAATGCGCGGTCGACAAGCTCCTCCTTCGTTACGATCGGGCGCAGCTCTCCCCAAAGCGCGATGCCCTCCAGAAGCGTGCCGGAATTATTCATGCGCGGCAGGCCAAGCGAAAGCGTCGCATCCATATGGAAATGCGGGTCGACAAAGGGCGGGCTCACCAACCGATTGGTCGCGTCGATTTCTTCCCTTGCCTCGGCGACAATCGAGGCTTCGATTGCTGCGATCTTGCCGTCCTTAACCGCGATGTCGATGCCCTTGCGGCCATCAGGCAGATTGGCATTGCGAATGATCAGATCGAACATGAACGGTTCCTCGGATTATCTTTCACCACGGCGATAGGGTTGCATCAGCGCCTGTGGCACGCGGGCACGCCTGCTCATGACGGCAAGGGCAACGATGGACAGGATATAGGGCGTCATCAGGAAGATCTGATAGGGCACACCCTGCACCGCCGTCTGCAGGCGCAGCTGGAAAGCGTCGAAGAAGGCGAAGAGCAGGGCGCCGAACAGCGCCCGGCCCGGCCGCCAGGACGAAAAGACAACGAGCGCGATGCAGATCCAGCCGCGGCCCTGCACCATCGTTGGAAAGAAGCTGTTAAAGGCGGAAAGCGTCAGGAAAGCGCCGCCCATGCCCATCAGCGCGCTGCCGGTAATGATGGCGCCGTAGCGGATCTTCATCGGGTTGAGGCCTTGAGCCTCGGCCGCATGCGGGTTCTCACCCGTCATGCGGATCGCAAGCCCGATGGGCGTGCGAAAGATCAGATAGGCCATGACCAGCGCGACCAGGATTGCGAGATAGGTCGGCGTCGTCTGTGTGAAAAGCGCCGGGCCGATGAAGGGCAAGGTGGAAAGACCGGGAATGGCGATCGGCTGGAACGGCGTGATGGTCGGCGGCGTCCCAGCGACCGGAACGATCAGCCGGAAGATATAGTAACTGAAACTGGATGCAAACAACGTCACACCGAGACCTGAAACATGTTGCGACAGGCCGAGCGTCACCGTCAGGGCCGAATGCAGAAGTCCGAAAATGCCGCCGGCGATTGCCGCGATCAGTAGGCCGGTCCATAAATCGGCGCCGTGATAGACGGAGAGCCAGCCGATCATCGCGCCGAAGGTCATGATGCCCTCGATGCCGAGATTGAGAACGCCGGCTCTCTCGCAAAGCAACGCGCCAAGTGTGCCGAAGATCAAGGGTGTCGCAATCCGCAGCACGGCAGCCCAAAGTCCGGCTGAAGCAATGATATCGGCCAGCGTGCTCATCGGCGGATCCTGTACTGCGTGAAGAACAAGGCGATGAGCATGGTCAACAGCGACAGGGCAACCGTGACGTCGGCAATGTAAGTGGGGATGCCGAGGCTGCGGCTCATGCCGTCGGCGCCGACGAACATGGTTGCGGTGAAGATCGCCGCAAGGACGACGCCGAGCGGGTTGAGGTTTGCAAGCATGGCAACGACGATGCCGGCATAGCCGAAGCCTGGCGACAGATCGGTCGTGACGTAACCTTTGACGCCCATGACTTCGATCGCGCCGGCAAGGCCGGCAAGCCCGCCCGAGAGACAGGCGACCTTGACGAGTGTCGAGCCGAGGCGAACGCCGGCGAAGACGGCGCCTGACGGATTGAGGCCGGCTGCTCGCGACTGCATGCCGAAGACCGTGCGCGACTGGATGAAATAAACGATCGCAGCAATGAGGATTGCAATCGTAAAGCCGATATGAAGGCGCGATCGGGCGATCAGCTTCGGCAGCATGGCGTGATCGCCAAGCGCCTGGGATTGCGGCCAGCCGAATGCCGTCGGGTCCTTCAGCACGCCGTCGATCAGCATGGAGACGAAGAGAACGGCGATGAAATTCAAAATAAGGCTCGTCACGACCTCATCGACGGAAAAGCGTAGCCGCAGCCATAGCGGCACGAGGATCAGGATCATGCCGGCAATGGCGCCGATCATCATCAACAGCGGAATAAGGACCGAGCCGGGCAACCCGGCAAGTATTTTCGACCCGAAAGCCGCAACGGCAATGGCGCCGAAATAGAATTGCCCCTCGGCGCCGATGTTCCACAGGCGAGCACGAAAGGCGACGGCGGCAGCAAGACCCGTCAGGATCAATGGCGTTGCACGCGTCAATGTCTCCGTTGCCGAAAGCCGCGACCCGAAGGCCCCAAGCAAAATCCGCCGATAGGCTTCGAGGACAGGCGCTCCGGCAATCGCGATCAAGATGCCGGCGAGCGCCAGGGCCGCGATGACCGCAAGCGGCGGCGCCAGGACCATCATGTAGAGTGGGCGGTGTTCGCGCCGTTCAAATCGCATGTTCGGCCCCGCTTCTTTCCTTCCACTCACCAGCCATCATCAATCCCAGCAGGCGTGCATCGGCCTCACCGGCATCGATTGGTGCCGAAAGACGACCGCCGACGATGGCCTGGATGCGATCGGCCAAGGCGATCACTTCGTCCAAATCCTCCGAGATCAATAGAACGGCGGTACCCTGTCGGCGCGCTTCCAGAATGCGTCCGTGAACGGCGGCTACGGCCCCTTCATCCAGTCCGCGCGCCGGCTGGGCGGCGATGAGGATTCGTGGTCGCTCATGGAGATTGCGGCCGAGGATCAGCTTCTGCATATTGCCGCCAGACAGCAGCCGGGTGCGGCTTGCCGCACTGCCGCCGCGCACATCGAATGCCTCGATGATATCCTGCGCGAAGGCCATGCCGGCACCGCGGTCGACCAGACCATGTTTCGAATAGGAAGACAGGCGCTCGAGCACGGTATTCTCCCAGATCGCCATTTCGCCGATCGCACCATCACGATTTCGGTCTTCCGGAATGCGACCGATGCCTGCATCGATGACCGCAGCCACATCAAGATCGCCGACGGGCTTGCCGAACAGAAGGAGTTCACCGGAGGAACGGTTTGCGGTGCCGGACAGGATTTGCCCCAGGGGCGCCTGGCCGTTACCCGACACGCCGATAATGCCCAGAACTTCGCCGGCGCGGACATGAAAGCTGATCTTCTTCAGGCGCTCGACGCCGCCGCTTTTGAGCGTGATGTCGCGGGCTTCGAGCGCAATAGCGCCGGGGATGCTTTTCTCGCGAGTTGGGCGCGTGACGCGATGTCCGACCATAAGTTCGGCAAGCTCGGCCTTGCTGGTCTGAGATGCCTGCCTTTCGGCCGCAACCTTGCCGCCACGCAGGACGACGATACGGTCGGCCGTGGCCATGACTTCATCGAGCTTGTGGGAGATGAAGATCAAAGACAGGCCTTGTGCGGCCATCTGTTTCAGCGTCGAGAAGAGCTTTTCCGCCTCGATCTGGGTGAGAACGGCGGTCGGCTCGTCGAGGATCAGGATGCGCGCATCATTGTAGAGCGCTTTCAGGATTTCCACCCGCTGCTGCTCGCCGACCGAGAGATCGCCGAGGCGGGCATCGGGGTCGACCTTCAGGCCGAAACGTTCTGAGATCGCCAGAAGCTTGTTGCGGGCCGCCGCAATTTGGGATGTGAGCGACCACAACCTCTCGGTGCCAGTCATGATGTTGTCGAGCACCGTCAGGTTCGGCGCCAGCGAGAAATGCTGATGCACCATACCGACACCAGCCCGAATTGCGGCGCGAGGCTTGCCCTGTGGCAGTTCCACATTGTCGATCAGGATGCGGCCGGTATCGGGCACATAGTGGCCGAAGAGGATACTCATCAGCGTCGTCTTGCCGGCGCCGTTTTCTCCGAGCAGGGCAACGATCTCGCCTTTTGCCAAGGACAGCGAGATATTGTCATTGGCGAGGGTGCTGCCGAAGCGCTTGCTGACACCTTCGATGGTAAGAACGGCTGTGGTCATGTCGCGAAGCCTGCAATCGGGAAGCGGTGTTGCCACCGTTGCTCGGCCTCGAGCGCAGATGCAAGCTGCAGCAACAGCTTATCCTCACCCATGGGCGCCATCATCTGGATCGGCAGCGGCAATCCCTGCGTATCTTCACCGAAGGGAAGCGTGATCGCCGGAAAGCCGGATATGTTGGCGAGCGAGGCCAGAGGCGCAAAGGATGTCATGCGCTCGAGGTGCAATTCCGTGTCCGAATGATCTGTCGGAAAGGACCCGATGGATGGCGGCGCCGAGGCGAGCATGGGCATCACGATGACATCCACCCTATCGAAGATCTCCCATAGAATGCGACTGGCCTTCACGGCGCCATTGAGGGAGCTCCAAAGGGCTGCTGCCGGCATGGCGCGTCCACGCATGACGAAGGCTTGCGTCATCGTCTCCACGAGGCGCACGTCCAGTTTGAGACCGTCAATCAGGCCGGCGATATTGACGGAGATGATATCACCAAAGGCACGGGCGCTGGCCTGGATGGCGCTGTCCATCTCATCCCAACGGATGAATATCAGCTCGTTTCCTTGGCTTTCCAGGAACCTGGCCGCTGCTTCCACCGCTTGGGCCCGATCCGACTCGATAGCGTAGCGCTGTCCGGTATCGGTAAGCAGACCGACGCGAAGTTTGCCCGTTTTGGCCGGGTGTTGAACGATGTCCGCGTACGGCCCTCTTGCCCTTCCCCGGACAATATCGAAGATCGCTGCGGTGTCGCGCACGGAGCGGGTGACCGCAAGTTCGCTGGCGATGCCGCCGAGATGATTGCCGAAGGAGGGGCCGGCGGGCACGGCGCCGCGTGTCGGCTTCAATCCGACAAGGCCGCAGCAGGCGGCCGGCACCCGGATCGAGCCGCCCGCATCCGTTGCATGCGCGATCGCCACGATACCGGCGGCGACCGCTGCCGCGGCACCGCCTGATGAGCCGCCGGCAGTTCTGCTAGGATCCAACGGATTTCGGCAGATCGGGCCGATTGCCGGTTCGGAGGCCAGTGAGAAGCCGAATTCCGGGCTGGTGCTCAAGCCGAAGGCGCAGAGGCCGGCATCGCGAAAACGTCGCGCTAAATCGCTGTCCTCGCCCCGACCGGTGTGGGCGAACAGGCGAGAGCCAGCCGTCACCGGCAGTCCCGGGAAGGGGCCGCCGAGATCCTTGGCGACCGTCGGCACTCCGGCAAAGGCTCGCCCCGCAAAGCGGTCTGGATGTACGGATGCCTCCTGATCCAAGGCGAGCGCTGCCGCAAGCCCTGTTTCAGGATTGACATAGGTAATGGCGCCAAGCTCACCTTGCTTGGCGCAGGCATCAAGCGCAGCCTGCATGGCATCCACGCAGGTAAGCGTGCCGGATTTGATGGCGCCGGCCTGCTCCGTGGCATCGGCGAATGACGGGCTGCCCATGATCGCGCCGGGCAGTTACTTCGGCTGATCCGCTACCTTCGGCACTTCGAAGGTGCCGGCCTTGATGTCGGCACGGACCTTTTCCATTGCAGCTTCCGCCTCTGCTGGTGCTGTGCCCTTCACATAGACGATATCACTTCCGCCTTCCTTCATCAGGCCATAGGCCGTGTAGTTGCGGCCCACCGGCTTGCCGGCGGCGACATCGGCGATTGCGGCATTGAGAATGGGGCGGAAATACCACATGGCATTGGCAAAAACGGTATCCGGATAGCGCGGCGTGTAATCGATCAGCGATCCCACCGATTTGATATGCCGCTCCTTGGCGGCATCCGCAGTGCCGATGCGTTCGCCGAAGAGAACGTCGGCGCCGGCGTCGATCTGCGCGAGGCCGGCTTCGCGCGCCTTCGGCGGATCGAAGAAGGTGCCGATGAAGGAGACGAGATGCTTGCAGTCGGGATTAACCGCCTTGACGCCGGCGGCAAAGGCATTGATCAGCATGTTGACTTCCGGGATCGGGATGGCGCCAACGGAGCCGACGACGTTCGACTTGGTCATCTTGCCCGCCAGCATGCCGGCGAGATAGGCGCCGTCATAGTTCCAGGTGCCGAAGACACCGAAATTGCTGCCGGCTGCTTCGCCGCTGGAGCCGAGAACGAAGGCGGTATCCGGATAATCGGCGGCGACCTGGCGCGCTTCCTTCTCGACGGCATAGGCCTCGCCGATGATCAGCTTGTTGCCCTGTTCGGCATATTCGCGCATGGCGCGCGGATAGTCCGTGCCGGAGACGCCCTCGGAAAAGACGTATTCGATAACGCCTTCCTTGGCCGCGTCCTGCAGCGCCTTGTGAAGACAGGAATTCCAGGCGTTTTCGACCGGCGAAGCATGGATGCCCGCCACCTTGAGCGGTGCGGCAGCGCGTGCGGCCGGCGCCAGCGCGCTGACGCCAAGGGCAATGCCGGAGGCTATGACGGCACGGCGTGACAGTATGATTTCATTGGTCATTTTCAGTTCCCCTGCTTTTTGATCAATTGGTAAAAATCATAGGAGGGGGCTAAAAAAGTGTCAAGCGACCCGGGTGCTCAAATAATATGCGGACGACAAGTATCTGCCAGTTGCCGGTGGCTCCAGGCAGCCGGCTAGGTTGCTATTTCATCGCTCCACGCACAACGGTCTGGTAGAGGTTGACGAATGAGCGCGTCAGTCGGCGATCCGTTCGATCATATGGCCGATCGCCTGACGGTAGCGGTTAGCGTCGCCGCCGGCATCGATCGCAAGAGCGGCCCGATCGAAGGCGGCCGATAGAATATCGGCAAGCGCGTCGACCGGAGTACCAGATTTGCGGCCGTGACTGAGCGCTACTTCCAATCCCTCCTTTAGGGCGAGGGCCGTCGTTTCCTCGTCCAGTTGTTTCATTTCCATAAAACCCAGCACGGTCGGCCCCTCGATCAGTAGAAGCCGGGTGCGGCCGTTAATTTGCATGGCGTCGAGATATGCATTGCTACCGGCAATAAGAGCAGCGCGTGGCGCAAGTTGATCAGGGGTCGCCTTCTCTATAGCGGCTTTCACGGCGAGGGCTTCCTCTCTGACGACAGCGCGAAAGAGCGCGCGCTTGTCCTCAAAATGATGATAGAGCGCGCCGCGGGTAATGCCGGCTGCCGCAACGATCTCTGGCGTTGACGTCTCGGCATAGCCCTTTTCCACGAACAAGACCCGTGCAGCCGCGATGAGTGCGGCCTTGGTCTTTTCGGTTCTTTCACGATTGGAGCGCGGATCTTGCATGCATGCAGCCTGTATGTTATCCGAAATAATACAGGCAGATTGTATGTCTTTTGGGGGAGGAAGTGAAGCATGAAGGTAACGAGCTATTATCCGGTGATCATGACGGAGCGCGTCGAGGAGACGGCGGCCTTCTACGTGAAGCATTTCGGCTTCCAGGAGAATTTCACCAGTGATTGGTACGTCCATCTGCAGTCGGCTGAAGACAGCACTATTAATCTCGCCATTCTAAACGGGCAGCACGAGACGATTCCGCTGCGGGGACGCGGTAAGGTCGCAGGCTTATTGCTCAACTTCGAAGTAGACGATGTCGATGCCGTTCACGAGCGCTTGCGGCCGGCTGGCCTGCCGATCCTGCTTGCCATCTGCAACGAGGATTTCGGTCAACGTCATTTCATAACATCCGATCCGAACGGTGTTTTGATCGACATCATCAAGCCGATATCGCCGAGTGCTGAGTTTGCATCTCTCTATGCCGAGAATGCCTTGTCGCAGGATCGTTAAGGTGTTGGGTGCAATCGATAAAATCGAGCGATGCAACTCTATCTTTGATTAACTAGGTCGCTTCACCCAATATTTCGCTTTTCATGCGACAAAACCGGCAAAGGTAAGGTGACCCATGCAAGAGCTCCCGGTTTCGTCAAAAATCATCAAATCAGTCTATTTCCGCCCGGATGACGGGCGGCTTTATATCCGCTTCAGAAATGGCGAAGAACGTCAATTCACCGGCGTTCCGCAGAAGGCGGCGATCGCCATGGTGAAGGCGCCATCGCCCGGCCAGCACTATATCGAGCATATCCGCACCCAGTTCGAACGCGTCGCCTGAGGCGCGAGCCGCCGGCTGATCGGCATTCTCGTTACGAAAGAGCTGACTCGTTGTTTCCGTCGCGAATTCCACCGGCGGAACGACCTTTATGTCTCGGCGCATTGATAAACGCTGAGTTGCGCTATCTATATCAATCATAACCATCTTTCAGGGAGGAAGAGGCGTGATTGATGAAAAGCAACTTATTTCCAAGATCACCTGGAGGCTTATGCCCTTTCTGGGCATCCTCTATCTGATCGCCTATATCGATCGTCAGAATGTCAGTTACGCCAAGCTCGATATGGTCGGTGCGCTTGGCATGAGCGAATATGCCTATGGTCTTGGTGCGTCGCTGTTCTTTATCGGCTATTTCATCTTCGAGGTGCCGAGCAACCTGCTTCTCGACAGGTTTGGAGCCAGCAGGTGGTTTGCGCGCATTCTGATTTCTTGGGGAGCGGTCACGGTCGCGCTTGCCTATACGCAGAATGCGACCATGTTCTATGTTCTCCGCTTCTTGCTGGGCGCCTGCGAGGCCGGATTCTTTCCAGGCGTGCTCTATCTGTTGACCCTTTGGTATCCATCTGCCTATCGCGGCAGGATGGTCGGGCTTTTCATGATTTTCAGCGCCTTTGCCAATGCGATCGGTGCGCCGCTCGGCGGCGTGCTGCTGGACTTGAATGGGCTTTATGGAATTGCGGGCTGGCAATGGGTCTTCCTGGTGACCGGTGTTCCCGCCATCCTTGCCGGCTTCGTCACCCTGTTTTATCTGCCAGACCTGCCGTCCAAGGCGCCGTTCCTCGACGATACGGAAAAGAAATGGCTGAAGGACCGGCTCGCGGTGGAAAATTCGGATATGGAGCAGAACGCCGCTGATGGCTTCAAGGCACTGGTTAATCCACGCGTGCTGCTGATGGCGCTTTGCTATATCGGTTTTCCGCTCGCCGCCTATGGTCTCAGTTATTGGCTGCCGACCATTGTCAAGAATTTCGGCGTCAGCAATACGACGAACGGCTTCCTGAACATCATTCCATGGCTTCTCGTTGCAATCGCTCTCTATGCTGTGCCGGCGGCGGCGGACAAGACCGACTCCAAGACGCCTTATATCGTCATTCCCGCGCTGGTCGGTGCCGTAAGCCTGGTGTTATCCGCCGTTATTCCCGACCATACGCTGCAGTTTGCTTTCCTTTCCATCGCAGCCGCCGGTATCTTCGCAGGCCAGCCGGTGTTTTGGAGCCTGCCATCGCGCTTCCTGCAGGGGGCAGGGGCTGCCGCCGGTCTTGCTGCCATCAATTCGGTCGGCAATCTCGGCGGCTTTATCGCCCAGAACGTCGTTCCCTGGATCAAGGATTCCACAGGAAGCACGATCGCGCCGATGTTCTTCCTTGCGGCCTGCCTGCTGGCAGCGGCACTTTTGGTTCTCGTGGTTGGGCGCATGGTGCCGCGCACGCCTAGACCTGAAGATCTCGGCAATTCAGGCGCAGCACGCGTGAAATGATTACGCCTATCCCAGCGAAAGCTTTCTTCGAATGAGAGGGGCGGCCTGATGGCCGCCCCAATTTTCAAGTGACTGCTGATGGCGAGCTCACGCAAAGGCGTAGGAGCCATCCGGGCGCTTCGGCACGCGCCGCTGCCAATGGATGTAGCCCTCCTCTTCCATGGCCTTCTCGTCCATGTCGACGCCCCAACCGGGTCGGTCTGGCCTGAGCTCGAGGTAGCCGTCCTTCGGCAGATAGGGATCGACGACATAGCGGGTTTCGCCCTGTCGCTGCTCGACTTCGTTGCCGCCATAAACATAGGCCTGGCCTTTCGGCAGCCTGTATTCGAGGATTTTGAAGTTCTGCGCGGCGGCCGAGAAATGCACGTTGACGGCAGTCGCGAGCGGTCCCATCGGGTTGTGCGGAGCAACGCCGACGAAATGCGCCTCGGCGAGCGTCGCGATGCGCCGCATCTCGCTGATGCCGCCGACCACGCAGATATCCGGCTGGATGAGGTCGGCGCCCTTGACCTGCAGCAGGCGCAGGAACTCGTTGCGATTATAAAGGGATTCGCCGGTCGCGAGCACGCAATTGAGGCCTTGTTTCAGCTCGCCCCACATCTCGATGTTTTCGGGCCGCAGCGGCTCCTCGTAGAAAAGCGGATCGTAAGGAGCCAGCGCATTACCGAGCTGGCGAGCGGCGACCGGCTCGAAGATTTTCGCATGGGCGTCGAAGGCGATCTCATAATCGTCGCGCACGGTCTCGCGCAGCGAACGGAAATAGTCGGCCGATGCCTTGACGACATTGCCCCAGCGATGAGCGTGCATGTCGATGCGCCATGGGCTGAGCTTGAAGGCGGTAAAGCCCCATTCAGCGTTCAACCGGTCGAGCTCGTCGCGGGCAGCCGGCGCGTCCGGTGCGGTGTAGACGCCGGCATAGACCTTGATGCGATCGCGCACCGCGCCGCCGAGCAGCTTATAGACCGGAACATTAAGCGCCTTTGCCGAGAGGTCCCAAAGGCAATGATCGAGCGCGGAAATGGCCGAAAGGCCAAGCGCGCCCGGCGGGAAGCGGCTCTGCTGGATCAGCAGATTGACCAGATAGTCGATGCGGCTCGGATCCTGGCCGGAGAGGAAACCGTAGAGATAGTCGAGGATCGGCGGCAGCGCCAAATCGGGGCCGTGGTTGTAGCACTCGCCCCAGCCGGTCAGTCCGTCATCCGTATCCAGCGCCACGATAACGCGCGGGCGATCCTTGTCGCGGGTCACGAAAACCCGCATGCGGTCGATCTTCATCTTAT
Organism: Rhizobium centroccidentale; assembly: GCF_030182565.1. Classification (NCBI taxonomy): domain Bacteria; kingdom Pseudomonadati; phylum Pseudomonadota; class Alphaproteobacteria; order Hyphomicrobiales; family Rhizobiaceae; genus Rhizobium; species Rhizobium centroccidentale. The sequence goes on from NZ_JAQJCG010000003.1 coordinate 387,866, forward strand.
CTTCCTTCTATCGATTGACATGAATGCGGCATGGGAGCTGCCGCAGGTGGGGAAATCGTTGCCACATCGGCACGAACCCGGAACGGCCGGTCTCGTCGGAAATCTCACGCCGCGCTCCCGTTCTTCACGGTTGCGGGCTCGACATAGCGGAAGCGTCGTGAGCGGTCCCGGTCCCGAGGGTCGGGGCGCGGGATCGCCGAGATCAGCGCTTGCGTGTAGGCATGTTCGGGTGAATTGCAGACCTTGTCGGCATCGCCGACCTCGACCAGGCGCCCTTTGTACATGACGCCGACGCGGTCGCACATGTAGCGGATGACGCCGATATCGTGGCTGATGAAGATATAGGCAAGACCAAGGTCGTCCTGCAGGCGCATCAGGAGATCGAGCACCTGCGAGCGCACGGAGACATCGAGAGCGGAGGTTGCCTCGTCGGCGACGATCACGCGCGGATTGAGCGTGATGGCACGGGCAATGCCGATGCGCTGGCGCTGGCCGCCGGAAAAGGCATGGGGATAGCGCTCGCGTGCTCTCGGATCGAGCCCGACCTGCTCCATCAGATGGCAAACCCGCTCGTCGAGCGCCCGGCCTTTGGCGATGCCGTTGACGAGCAATGGCTCGCCGATAATTTGCGAGACCGTCATGCGCGGATTGAGCGAGCCGAACGGGTCCTGGAACACCATGCGCAGCTCGCGACGCGCGGCCGCAAGGGCCGCCCCCTTGGCGCTTGCGAGATCGGTGACGTCGCCATCGGCGCGGCGATAGAGAATTTCCCCTGCACTCGGATCGATAAGGCGCATGATCGAGCGGCCCATCGTCGTTTTGCCCGATCCGCTTTCCCCGACGATCCCAAGCGTCTCGCGCGGCAAAAGTGAGATCGAGACATCATCGAGGGCGCGCACCTCACCGAAGGCCATCGAGACATTGCGCAATTCGAGGATCGGGGCCGCGGCTCTATCGAGCGGCGGTCGCGCCAGCCGGATTTCGGCCTTCCTCTCGAGCTTCAGCACCGAACCGATCAGCATGCGCGTATAGTCATCCTTCGGCGCGTGGAAGATTTGTTCGACGGAGCCGTATTCCTTGACCACGCCATTGTGCATGACGAGCACGTCGTCAGCGATCTGAGCGACCACGCCCATGTCGTGGGTGATGAACAGCACCGCCATGCCGTTGGCCTTCTGCAGCCGGGCAATGAGATCGAGGATTTCGGCCTGCGTGGTCACGTCGAGCGCTGTCGTCGGCTCGTCGGCGATCAGAAGCTGCGGCCTGCAGGCAAGCGCCATGGCGATCATGGCGCGCTGGCGCATGCCGCCCGAATATTGAAAAGCGTAACGGTCGATCGCTTTTTCCGGAGAGGGGATTTCCACCTGCTTCAGAAGCGAGATCGCCTCGGCGCGTGCCTCGGCCTTGCTCATCTTCGTATGGAGGCGCAGCGCCTCCATGATCTGGTCGCCGACCGTATGGACCGGCGAGAGCGACGCCATCGGCTCCTGAAAGATCATGGCGATATCGCGCCCGCGGATCGACCTGATCTGCCGCCCGCGCGGATTGAGCTTGACGAGATCGACCGATTTGCCGCTGGCGTCATTCAGAATGATCGAACCGCCGGTGATGCGGCCGGGGGCATCGACGATCTGCAGGATGGAGCGGGCGGTCACCGATTTGCCCGAGCCGCTTTCTCCGACGACGCAGAGCGTTTTTCCCGGCTCGATGGCGAAGGAGAGATTGTCGACCGCGCGAAACGTGCCGGTTCGCAAGGGAAAGTCGACGGTGAGGTTCTTGACCTGCAGCAGAGGGCGAGCGGTGTTCATGGATACGATATCGGTCATGCCCGCCTCATTTGTTGTAGGGATCGGCCGCATCGCGCAAGCCGTCGCCGAGAAGGTTGAGAGCCATGACGGCGATGACGACGGCGACACCCGGCAGGAAGAGCCACGGTGCGGTTGCGATCGAGCGGATGTTCTGCGCCTCGCGCAGCAGCACGCCCCAGGAAATGGTTGGCGGCTGCAGGCCGAGGCCCAGGAAGGAGAGGGATGTCTCGGCCAGGATCATCGCCGGTACGGCAAGCGTGATCGAGGCGATGATGTGGCTGGCGAAGCTCGGCAGCATATGACGAAAGATGATGCGCCCCTCGCTGGCGCCGTCGAGCCTGGCCGCGGCGACGAACTCTTCCGTTCGCAGCGACAGGAAACGGCCGCGCACGACGCGGGCAAGCTGCGCCCAGCCGGTCAGCGAGAGAATGATCGTGATCATCATATATTGCAGTGCCGCCGGCCAGCCTTGCGGCAGGGCCGCCGCCATGGCGAGCCAGATCGGGATTGTCGGCAGCGACAGCACGAAGTCGATCAGGCGTTGGATGAAGAAGTCGAGCTTTCCGCCATAATAGCCTGAAATACCTCCTAGAACGATACCGAGCAGGAGCGAGAAGAACACGCCGACAAGGCCAATGGACAGAGAAATCTGGGCACCTTGAACGGTACGGCTGAACACGTCGCGACCGAGCCGATCCGCCCCGAACAGCAAAAGCGGTGTCGACTTGTCCGAGGATGCCAATAGATGGATGTCGCTCGTGAAGAGACCGAGCACGGAATACTCATAGCCGCGCCCGAACAGGCTGATGGAGACGCGCTTGGTCGTATCTTCCTTGAAGATCGGCGCAAGCGTCTCCGGATCGCGGGTAAGCTTCAGCGGATAGTAGTGCAGCCCGAAGGAAAAGCCGTTGTCCGTATCGAAGAAATGCACCCTTTGCGGTGGATGGAAGGTTGCGCGAGCATTCTGCTGATTGGGGTCATTGATCGCAAAGAATCCGGGCGCGATCGCAACGATGTACATCAGCACGGTAACGACGAGGGCGATCATGGCGAGCTTGTGGCGGCGGAATGCCCACCAGATCAACTGCCATTGCGATGCCACCGCGTTGCGGTCAGGGCGCAGGTTTGTGACGGCGATATCGGCCATGGGCTGCTCCTATTCCAACCGGATGCGGGGATCGACGAGGGCAAGCAGAATGTCACTGATGAGTGACCCGATCAGCGTCAGTGCGCAGATCAAAAGCACGAAGGCACCGGCGAGATACATGTCCTGCGCCATCAGGGCTTGCAGCAGCAAGGGTGCCGCTGTCGGCAGGTTGAGGACGATCGCGACGACGACGGATCCGGAAATGAGATTGGGCAGCAGCCAGGCGATGGTCGAGATGAACGGATTGAGCGCGATGCGCAGCGGGTATTTCACCAGTAACCGAAACTCAGAGAGGCCTTTTGCCCGAGCCGTTGTCACATAGGGCTTCGGCAGCTCGTCGAGCATGTTCGCGCGCATGACGCGAATGAGGCTTGCGGTCGACGAAACGGCAAGAATGACGACCGGCAGCCACAGATGCGACAGGAGGTCCAGCATCTTGGCGATGCTCCAGGGTGCCGTCTCGAATTCGGAAGAAAACAGACCGCCGACATCCTGGCCGAACTCGACGGCGGCGACATACATCAGCACGAGCGCCAGCAGGAAAGAGGGAATGGCAAGTCCGAGAAAGGTGAAGGCGGTAAAGAAATAATCGCCGATCGAGTATTTCTTGACGGCGGAATAGACGCCGATCGGCAGCGCGATCGCCCAGGTGGCGATCAGCGCGGCGAGCGCCAGAATGAGCGTCAGCGCCATGCGCTCCCAAATGAGGCCGGAGACAGGCTGCTGCCATTCGAAGGAGATGCCGAAATCGCCGCGCGAAAGGATGCCCCACATCCATTTCAGATACTGGATGAGCATCGGCTGATCGAGGCCGAAGCGTTCGCGCAGCTGTGCGGCCGTATTCTGGTCGACCACTTCATTCGAGGAGGCGAGCGTTGCGATATAGGTCGTCACGTAGTCGCCGGGAGGCAGCTGAATCAGCACGAAGGCAAGGAAGCTGATGGCGAAAAGGGATGGGATCATCCACAAAAGGCGTTTACCGATGAAGGCCAGCATGGCTGTTTCTCGCAGTAAGTGCTGCCACGGGGCAGCTCCGCATGAAGGATAGCGCCGCCCATGAAAGGCGGCGCCTGATCGGTGTGATCAGCTAGTGAAGAAGAATTGCTGTGGCATGGCCGGTCCCGGATTGGGCCAGGACCAGCTGTCCGGCTGCTTTTCGGGAACATTGTGCAGATTATTGCGGATGATGCCGAAGCCACCGACGGCAAGGCAAAGTCCAACGGTTTCAAACTCTTCGGCCGCGATGTCAAAAATCTCCTTCATGACGGCGCCGCGCTTGTCGAGATCGGCTGTCGAGCGCGCTTCATCGAAGAGCTTCATGCGCTTCTTTTGGCTTTCCGGCGGCTCTTCGCCCTGTTTGCCGTTCGATGTGTACCAGACCGACCACGGAATGGCGTAGCGCGAGCCTTGCGGGTGGAAGGCGAAAAAGTCACGCGGATCAAGCATTGGGTCGAGACCGCCAGGTCCCGGCCAGACCTGGGCATCATGGGCGTTGTCGTCGCCACGGGTGTAGTAAAGCGCGCGCTCGATCGTGTTGACCTTCATGTCGACGCCGATCTGCGCCCAATGTGCTTTCACCAGTTCGAGAGCGTCGACCAGATCGGGATAGAGGGTCGGTATGACATCGATGGCGAAGAAGACTTTCTGACCATCCGGTCTCAAACGGAAGCCGTTCGTATCCTTTTTGCCATAGCCGGCCTGGTCCAGCATGGCGCCGGCCTTGTCCGGATCGTAGTCGGTGAACTGGCGAGCATATTTCTCGTTGTACCAGGGATGCTCCGGGCGTGGTCCAGCCTGGTAGGGCTGGCTTTGGCCGAAATAGACGATGTCGATGATTTCCTGCCGGTTGATCCCGAGCGAGAGTGCCTGTCGGACCGATTTGTCGGCAAACATCTTGCGCATGGCCGGATCTTTATGAGTGATGTTGAAGTAGATCTGGCATTGCTGTGAGGTCGAAGGGACAAGGGTGAGAAGGCGGTAGTCGCCCTTCTTCATGTTCTGCGAGAGCGTCGGCTTGTTGGCGAGCACGCTAATGTGGCGCTCCTGAATATCGATCTTGCCGGAAATGACGTTCAGCATCAGTGATTCTACGTCCTGCGAGATGCCGAAATTGATCTCGTCGACATAGGGAAGCTGGTTGCCTGATGTATCGACCTGCCAGAAGTATGGGTTGCGGGTCATGACCACGCGGGTTGCGCCACCTGTATAGGGTTCCTTGACGACCCAGGGATCGAGCGTCGGCTTGTCCGGATTGCCCCAGCGCGAGGGAATTTCGATGTCGCCGCAGCGGGCGCGGAAGAGTTCGGGCCAATTGCTGACGCCGGCCTTCTTCGCATCTTCGGTGACGTTCGGATTGTATTTCGGCAGGAACTGGCTGCAATAGTGCTTCGGAAACAGCGTCGGATGCTGGCCAAGCGGAGTTGCCAGATTTTCCAGATAAAGCGCGTTCGGCGCGGCAAAGGTGAACTTCACCGTATAGTCGTCGATCTTCGTGACATCGACTGCCTTGCCGGCAACGGACAGCTGAGCCGGCGTCGCACTATAGAGATCGGTATTCTTGACGCAGTCCTCGATGGCGAAAACGACGTCATCTGCCGTGAACGGCTGGCCGTCGGACCAGCGGGCACCTTGAATAAGGTAGAAGGTGAATTGCGAGGCGTCGGCATTGACGTCCCAACGCTCGGCGAGGTTCGGCAGGACCTGAGTGAACTCAAGGTTCCAGCGCACCAGACTTTGATTGCCCACCATGCGCAGAATGCCGTTATGGTCAGACGAGCCTCGCAGACCACGTCGCAAGGTGCCGCCATAAGTGCCGACTTTTTCGTAAGGGGTGACTACCATCGGCTTTTTCGGCAGCCGGTCGGCCAGCGGCGGCAGCTTGCCATCCTTGACAAGCGCAGCCAGGGCGGGCGCCTCGCCGCCTGCATCGGCGGCGTTGACCCGACCGGCCAGAGATAGGGCTGCCATTCCCGCCATGCCGCCGAGGACAGCACGTCTGCTCACGCCGCGGGACAATATTTCATCGCGCATCGAATCCCTCCCGTTTTGACTTCGGCCGGGTTTTGCCTCGACCGATGCGACAGGCTCCCGCCCCGTCGCCATGCACCCCTCTGGCGCAGCGTCGAGACCATATTACGTTCTCAGATAATTACAAGAGTTGACAGATTTTTACAGATTTAGTAGCCCTGTCGCGCAGGAAATGCGCTATGGCTGTCGCTGGCCGGCATTCATGAAGGACGATGATGAAACTCTCTGTCGCCAACGATTCCGGTGTGGGCGCGACGCGCTTCGGCGATATCATCTACGAGAGGATTGTCGCCATGATCGCGGATGGAACCTTTCCGGTGAATGAGCGGCTGCCGGCGGAAGCCAAGCTCGCGGAAATGTTCGGCGCGTCGCGACCTGTTGTGCGCGACGCTCTGGAGCGGCTGCGCATGGACGGTTTGATCGTGTCGCGCAAGGGGTCGGGTTCCTATGTGAGGCAAAGACCGGATTCCTCGGTCCTGAAAATGGTACCTGTGGGATCGCTTGCCGATGTCCAACGCTTTTTCGAATTTCGCGCCGGGCTTGAGGCAGAGGCGGCCGAGCTTGCGGCGCGCAACTGGCAGACGGCCGATAGGGAACGGATCACACTGGCGCTTCAAAAGATCGAACAGTGTCTCGGCGAAGGCCGCCTTGGTGCTGAAGAGGATCAGGAACTGCACGACGCCATTGCGATCGCGACCGGCAATCAGTTCCATATCACCGTCCGCGAATTGTTCCGGCCGCACTTCGCCATCGGTCATTCCGTGACCCGCAGCCTCAGCCTCAAGCGGACGCCAGAGCAGATCCGCAGTGTTCAGGATGAGCATGCCGTCATCGTACAGGCGATTTTCGCGCGGCAGGAAACCGAGGCTCACGACGCCATGAAGCGACATATCTTGAATGCACGCGCCCGCATGTTCCAGGGCGTCTAGGGAATTGGATGAGGCGAAGGCGAGGTGATGTCTTCTTTACGTCTCCTCGTTTGCGTCTCGATGGATGATAAAGGGTAAGGGTAGGAAGATGAGCATTGAAACCATGCGGCAGGTGCTGACCGGCGTCTCCGGTGTTCCGGTCACGGCCTATGATGGAAGTGGCGAAGTGGAACCACGCGTCACCGCTCAGGTCTATCAGCGGGTAGCGGCTGCCGGGATTCATAACATCGTTGCAGCGGGCAATACGGGCGAATTCTATGCGCTGACGCCGGGAGAAATCCGCCGCGTCCACGAAGCTGCGATCAAGGGTGTCGAAGGCAAGGCGCCGGTGACGGCGGCGATCGGCCGTTCATTGCGCGAGGCGGTCCAGATGGCGAAGGATGCTGCCTCGATCGGCGCCTCCGCCGTCATGTCCCATCAACCGGTGGATCCGTTCGCCGCACCCGGCTCGCAGATCGACTATTTTCGCGATCTGGCGGAAGCTTCGCCGCTCCCGCTCGTTGCCTATGTCCGTGCCGAAGGGTTCAGCGTCGATGACATGGTTCGACTGGCCGGCCACGGCAATATAGCCGGCATCAAGTTCGCGACGACGGATCTGATGCTGCTTTCAAGGGCGATCGCGGCTTCCGATCCGAATGGCGCGCTATTCGTCTGTGGTCTCGCTGAGAGTTGGGCCCCGACATTCGCCGCCGCCGGCGCAAGGGGCTTCACTTCCGGCCTCGTCAATGTTGCTCCGAAGCTGTCGCTTGCTGTGCATGCAGCTTTGGAGAAGGGTGATTTTGCCGCTGCCCGCGCCATCGTCAACAAGCTCGAGCCCTTCGAACGCATGCGCACCAAGTTCCGCAACGGAACAAACGTTACCGTCGTCAAGGAGGCCGTCACCTATTCCGGCCTGAAGGTCGGCCCCGTTCGCGTTCCAGGCGTGCCGCAGCTCGACGTAAAGGACCGCGAGGAGCTGTTTGCCTTGTTGCGCAATTGGCAGGAAGCGGGCGAACTTGCCACCGGCTGATGCCTCCAGCGGTGGCGAGCTCTTCATGAACCGAACTCGACGTTCTAAATACGTCGCTACCAGACAGTCCGAACGCATTCGAAGCAGCCTGCTTCGTACATGTACGACATGGTATCTCGTCATATATGTCAGCGGTTTGGCGAATGGCGCTGTGTGAAATGATACTGGCCGACCCGTCAGCTTTTGCTGGAGTCGGCCATTCGTTGGAGCGGACCAAACCTTCGAGCCCGGTCTCTATTTTGCCTCGCTCAATCCGGGCAGGTTTTCGACGGCGGTCAAAATCTTGTAGACCGACGAAACGCGCGCAGGGATCGGAAAATTCCTGTTTGCCAGCAGGACGATGCCGACCTGCCGCGCGGGTATGAAGGCTGCATAAGCGCCGAAGCCGTTCGTCGAACCCGTCTTGTTCAGAAGGACATCCTTGCGCGGCTGCTGCGGTGGATCGAGGCGGGTGATCTTATGCGGCTCACGTGCCATATCGGTCGAATTGCCGGCAAGCAGCCGGGCAAGCGTCGTCGGATAGGCGTAGATCTCCCAACCGAGCGCCTGCGTCATGTTATCGACCTTATAATAGCCGACATGCGTCGCATCGATTGCCTGCCGAAGTGTGGCGTCGAGCTTTGCTTCGCCCATATTCGCTTCGAGAAAGGCAAGCATGTCGGCGCTGGCCGTCTTGATGCCATAGGCCTGCGTATCGAAAACGCCGCCATTGACGCGGATCGGCTTGCCCTGCTTCGAATAGCCATAGGCATAGTTGCTCATCTCAGCCGGTGGAACGCGGATATAGGTGTGCTTGAGGTTGAGACCGGAAAGAATTTTGTCCTGCATCAGCGTGTCAAACGGCTCGCCCATGGCCTGCGCTGCCAGATAACCGAACAGGCCGATGCTGGGATTGGAGTATTGCCTGTGGGTGCCGGGAGCGAAGGAAGGATGCCAGTTGCGATAATAGGCAACCATCTTGTCCTGATCCGTTACTCCATTGGGGAACTGCAGAGGCAGGCCGCCGGCCGAATATGTGGCGAGATCGAGGAGGCTGATCTTGTCGAAACTGCTGCCCGCAAGTTCCGGCATATATTTCGTCGCCTTATCGGAGAAGGAGAGCTTTCCGCTGATCTGGGCGTAGGAGCCAAGGGCTGCTGTAAAGGTCTTGCTGATGGAGCCGAGCTCGAAGATCGTGTCGTTCGTCACCTTCTGGCCGCTCTCCTTCGAGGCGACGCCATAGTTGAAGATGTAGCGCTTGCCCTTGACGGTAATCGCGATCGCCATGCCCGGCACATCGTTATCCTTCATGAGCGGACGAATGATCTCGTTGACAGCTCGCTCCAGCTGCTCCCGGTCATCGACTTCGGCGGCGTGGGCACCGATCCCATAGAAAAGGCAGCCTGCGACGATACCGAACTTCTGCAAGGAATTGGCACGTATATTCAAGATGATATCCTCATTGTGATGATCGACCGTGCAGGATCGCATGGTCGAAAAGGAGGTGATGACCGGTGGCGGCTGTTATCCGGTGCGTATGATCTCAGATCGCCGCAGCGATCCGGCCGATCTCGGCAATGATGGCATTGCGCTCGTCGGCTGCGATTTCCGGTATCTCGCAATAGGCTGTTACGATGACGGGCGCACGGTTTGCTGGCCACAGCACCGCGATATCATTGGCATTGCCGGCTTTGTCGCCGTTTGTCCCGGTCTTGTCGCCAACCAGCCAGTTCTTTGGAAGGCCGGCGCGCAGGCGGGTGTCACCCGTCTTGTTGGTGATCAGCCAGGCGGCGAGCTGCGATCGCGAGGCTGGCGTCAGCACATCGGTGAACAGAAGCCGCCGCAGGCTTTCCAGCATCGCCGAAGCTGTCGTCGTGTCGCGCTCATCGTTCGGAGTGTCATGGTAGTTCAGCATCGGCTCGGTGCGGTCGAGGCGGGTGATCTCGTCGCCTATGCTGCGGCAGAAGGTCGTAATTGCTTCTGGGCCGCCGAAACTCGCGAGCAAGAGATTGGCCGCGGTATTGTCGCTGAGCGTCACGGCGGCCGCACAAAGTTCGCCAACCGTCATGCCATTGTCTCCGGCATTGGGTTCGGTCGCCGGAGAATAGTCGATGAGATCGCTTTTCCCGTAGTGAATGCGCCGATCGAGCTTTTCATCGCCCTTTTCGACGCGGGCAAGCACCAGAGCTGCGGCCAATGCCTTGAAGGTGCTGCACATCAGGATGCGCTCGCCGGCGCGGTGCTCGATGCGCTTGCCGCTCGCCATGTCGAGAATGCTGACGCAGATGCGCCCTGGATGCTTGCTTTCGAGCGCAGCGAGCTGCGTCTCGCCCGTATTGTCGTCTGCAGTACGTCCAACCGCGCTAAGTCCCGCCAGAACAGGCAGCGCAAGCAAGCTGCCGGCAAGGCTTTGCCGGCGCGACAATAAGATCGTCATCACGTTTCCACTTCGATTTTGCGTTGGGCAATGGTGAGCCTATCGAGCCCGTGGACGTCATTGGGATCTGGCAAATCACCTTGCGAGGCAGACTATGGCTCTGCTGCGTGCCCTAGACAAACGATCAATTCTGGGCTTAGACATGAGAAAAACTTGGTCTTAGGACACAAATGGATATTTCCCAGCTGCCGCTGAACGCGCTGCGCGTTTTTGAGGCCTCGGCGCGGCATTGCAGTTTTACGCGGGCTGGCCTCGAGCTCCGGGTCACGCAGACGGCGATCAGCCATCAGGTCAAGGTGCTGGAAGACGTGCTCGGTGTAACCCTTTTCAAACGCCTGCCGCGCGGTCTGGCGCTGACCGATGAAGGGCACGCGCTGCTGCCGGTGCTGACCGATGCCTTTCGCCGTATGAGCGCCACGCTCAGCCAGCTGGAGGAGGGAAATTTCGCCGAGATCCTGACGATCGGCGTCGTCGGGACTTTCGCGATCGGCTGGCTCCTGCCGCGTCTCGGCAGTTTCAAAGCGCAGCATCCGCATGTCGATCTGCGCCTGAAGACCAACAACAACCGAGCCGACATGGTGCTCGACGGATTGGATTTCTTCCTGCGTTTCGGCGACGGCGCTTGGCATGGAACGGAAGCGATCCATCTTATGGATGCGCCGCTCTCCCCGGTTTGCACGCCGGATATCGGCGCGCGATTGCGCACGCCTGCCGATCTCGTCGATGTCGAGCTGCTGCGATCCTATCGCGTCGATGAATGGTCGCTCTGGTTCAGGGCGGCGGGCTTGGCGCCACCGCATCTTCGTGGCTGGATGTTCGATTCGTCGCTGACGCTGGTAGAGGCTGCAGCACGCGGCGTTGGCGTCGCGCTGGTGCCGGTCGCGATGTTTTCCCATGACATCGAGGCCGGCAGGATCATGCAGCCGTTCCAGATCACCGCGATGACCGGCAGCTATTGGCTGACGCGCTTGAAATCGCGAGCGGAGACGGCGTCGATGAAGGTGTTTCGCCAATGGCTGTTGGCGGAAATCGAAGAGATGCCGGGAGAGGCTGCATAGTTGGAGACAGCCCCGGATTCATATCCGGAGCCGTTTGGGATAAATGATGGTTGGAATGCGGATGATTGCGGTGTGCGGCGACCGTCTCAGCCTGCGAGTTTCAGCCTGACGGCCCCGGTCCGCATTCCCGAACGCACGGTCTTGAACCGTCCGACAAGACCAGCGAGCTCGTTGCTGATATCGGCGAGGTGCCGCGTCGAGGCATTCGTCTCTTCCATTAGCGCGACATTCTGCTGGGTCATCTGATCCATGTTGCGGACGGCGGAATTGATCTCGCTGATGCCGGCGGCCTGTTCCTGCGTCGAGCGAGCGATGGCGCCGACATTCCGGTCGATGGAAGCGACCTGATTGCCGATCAGCGCCAGCGCCTCGCCGGTTCTGTTGACCAGTTCGACGCCGCGACGCACATCGTTGGATGACCTGTCGATCAGATCCTTGATTTCCTTTGCGGCGGTCGCCGAACGCTGCGCCAATTCGCGGACTTCCTGCGCGACGACGGCGAAACCCTTGCCCTGTTCGCCCGCTCTCGCCGCCTCGACGCCGGCGTTCAAAGCCAGAAGGTTCGTCTGGAAGGCAATGTCGTCGATGACGGAGATGATATCGGTCATCCTGCGCGACGAGGTTTCGATATCGCCCATGGCGGACACGGCTTGCTGTACGACCTCGCGCGAGCGTTCCGCCTCCGAGGCGGATTCCTTGACGATCGCCTGCACTTCGCGCGTCCGTTCGGCGGTCTGTTCGGAAATGGTGGTGATCTGGTCGATCGCAGCGGCACTTTCCTCGAGCGCAGAGGCTTGCTGTTCCGTGCGCCTTGCCATGTTGTCAGCGGCAGACGAGATCGAACCGGCTTCGTCGCGAACGCGTGTCACCGAATCTTCGATGCGCTGCATTGCAGTGCCGAGGGATGCGAGCGACTCGTTGTAGTTGCTCTTCAGGACCTCGAATTCGGCCGAAAGGGCTTCTGTAATATCAGCCGTCAGGTCGCCGTTCGCAAGTCCGTTCAGCGCTACGCCGAGGGCATTAAGCGCGCGTTCCTGCTCGCGCTGTGCAGCGGCCCGCTCGGATTCTGCGCGGTCGCGCTCATCGGCGAGCACCTGCAGGTAAACCGAAATGCCGTAATCCATGTCAACGAGGGCGGCCTTGACGATCGCCGACAACCGCCGTGACAGAGCTTGTTCATGCTTGCGCAGCATGAAACCATTGAGCTGCTGCGCAACGATCGAACGCACCATCCCTTCGAGGATCAAGGCGTAGCCGCCAATATACCAGCGCGGCTCGAGGCCGAGACGGGCATGGGTCCTGCCGACCGCCGAGACCGCTTCGACATAATCGGGTCCGTATTTGCCTGACGCGATCGTCTTCCAATGGTCCTGCTGCTTGGATTTGGCGTGGTGCACATGCTGTTGCGACGAGAAGAATTTCGACATCGCCGGATGTTTGGTGATCTTCTCGTAAAAGGTGTCGAGAGAGCCTTTGACAGCAGATTCGATAGTCGGCTGCAGCTCCGAAAGAGCCTGCCTGGCATCCTGTCCCAGTCCAACAAAGTCGAGCCTATCATCCAGCTCGTTCATTTTCGATGCGCGCACCATAATCTGCTCCAAGAAAGAAATTACAAGTAGTTAGGGCATAGTCATGGTTAAAAATTCATTAGATTTTCACGTCATTTTCGATGCGCAATTGACCGCATTGCAGGTGATGGTTGCGACGGTGCCCGTCGCAACATCATTGCTTGGTCCGATGTCATCTGCTAAACGCTGTGGTCATCACGTATCTCGCCACGAGGCCATCGGCATGGGGAATTCCAAGTCAGCAGATAGATAAGCCGCAACAGCTTTTGTTGTTGCGGCGTGCTGTCGAACTCATTCCCATTGATGCCAGTGCCAGGCGCCGCCCGATCTCTCTTTCGAGCGGAATTTTCTCATGTCTGACATACGCCCGTCCTGGGCTTGCTCGCTGCCGGCGGCACTGCTGCTGATGGCGCCTTTTGATATCCTCGCCTCGCTGGCCATGGATATCTACCTTCCTGTCGTGCCGTCGATGCCCGGCATTCTCAACACCACGCCTGCGGTGATCCAGCTGACGCTGAGCCTCTATATGATTATGCTGGGTCTCGGGCAGGTGGTGTTCGGCCCGCTTTCGGATCGTATCGGCCGCCGCCCGGTCTTGCTTTTCGGTGCCGTTCTGTTTGCCGCCGCCTCTCTCGGAGCTGCCCTTTCATGGGATGCACCTGTCTTCGTGCTGTGCCGCCTGCTGCAGGCTATAGGCGCGTCGGCAGCTTTGGTCGCGACCTTCGCGACCGTGCGGGATGTCTACGGCAATCGTCCGGAGCAGGCCATTATCTACGCCACGTTTGGATCGATACTCTCCTTCGTGCCGGCGCTGGGTCCCATAGCCGGAGCGATGATTGCCGACCAGTTCGGGTGGCGTGCCATCTTTATATTGCTTTCGCTTCTGGCATTGGCTGCGACCTTTCACGCCATGGCGAAATGGCATGAAACGAGACCTCAAGGCTTGATCGGGCCGCGCCGGTCCATCTGGCCGATCTTCAGAAGCCGATCGTTCTGGACCTATACGCTCGCCTTCAGTGCGGGAATGGGGACGTTCTTCGTATTCTTTTCGACCGCTCCCCGCGTGCTGATCGGCCGGGCCGGCTATTCCGAGCTCGGTTTCAGCATCGCCTTTGCAACGGTTGCCGTTGTGATGATCGCGACGGCACGCTTTGCCGGATGGTTTGTCGAAAGATGGGGTGTTGTGGGCTGCGTTGCGCGGGGCATGGGATTGCTTCTTGTCGGTGCGGCAGCTCTTGCGCTTGGCCAACTCTACGCAGTGCCGTCCTTCGCAAGTTTCGTGCTGCCGATGTGGATCATGGCGGTCGGTATCGTCTTTGCAGGATCTGTGACGGCGAACGGCGCTCTGGCGGAATTCGGCGATATCGCCGGCTCGGCCGTGGCGTTTTATTTCTGCATTCAGAGTCTGATCGTTAGTCTTGCCGGGACACTGGCGGTCACTGCGCTGGATGGCGATAGCGCATGGCCGCTTGTGGCTTTCTCTGCCGTCACTGCGCTGCTGGTATTGTCGGCACTTTATGGCTTGCGGCGTCACAACGCCTTAGCTTGATCCGTCAAGCGTGTGGCCCGCACCAGATAAAATCTGAAACGACCGCCCACGAAGGTCAACTTCGCGGGCGGTCAGTTTTGTCTCTTCCTGTTTCAGGACCGTCCTAGCGCCACCCGAGTGCTGGTGCGACATGCGTCAGGATGCTCTCGATGACATGGGCGTTATAGTCGACCCCAAGCTGGTTCGGCACCGTCAGCAGCAGTGTGTCGGCCGCAGCGATAGCCTCGTCCTTTGCCAGCTCCTCGATCAGCACATCCGGCTCTGCGGCATAGCTGCGGCCGAAAATGGCGCGTGTCTTTTCATCGATGAAGCCGATCTTGTCAGCATCCTTGCCGCTCTGGCCGAAATAAGCGCGGTCGAGATCGTTCACCAGCGCGAAGATGCTGCGGCTGACCGAAACCCGCGGCTCGCGCTTGTGTCCGGCTTCTTTCCAGGCCTCGCGATAGAGCCTGATCTGATCGGCCTGCTGGACGTGGAAGGGCTGGCCGGTCTCGTCGTCCTTGAGGGTCGAGCTTTGCAGGTTCATGCCGAGCTTTGCCGCCCATACGGCCGTGGCATTGGAGGACGCACCCCACCAGATCCGGTCACGCAAGCCTTCGGAATGCGGCTCTAGACGTAGGAGACCGGGAGGATTGGGGAACATCGGCCGCGGATTGGGTTGTGCAAATCCCTCACCGCGCAAGAGATCGAGCAGCACTTCGGCATGCCTGCGCCCCATATCGGCATCGCTTTCGCCCTCCATCGGCGTATAGCCGAAGTGGCGCCAGCCATCGATCACCTGTTCCGGCGAGCCGCGGCTGATGCCGAGCTGCAGCCTGCCGCCGGCGATAAGATCGGCAGCGCCCGCATCCTCGGCCATGTAGAATGGATTTTCATAGCGCATGTCGATGACGGCGGTGCCGGTTTCGATGCGGCTGGTCTTTGCGCCGACAGCTGCCAGCAACGGGAAGGGCGATGCGAGCTGACGTGCGAAATGATGCACGCGAAAATAGGCGCCATCCGCGCCCAATTGCTCGGCCGCGACCGCCAGATCGATCGATTGCAGCAGCGTGTCGGCTGCCGACCGCGTTTGCGACTGGGGCGAGGGCGTCCAGTGGCCGAATGAAAGGAAACCGATCTTCTTCATGGTACAATCCTATTATATCCGGTTAGCACGGCCTGTTTTTGCATCACGCATGTCCATGCAGAAACCGGCGCGTCA
This sequence comes from Rhizobium centroccidentale, assembly GCF_030182565.1. NCBI lineage: Bacteria > Pseudomonadati > Pseudomonadota > Alphaproteobacteria > Hyphomicrobiales > Rhizobiaceae > Rhizobium > Rhizobium centroccidentale. The sequence goes on from NZ_JAQJCG010000003.1 coordinate 403,578, forward strand.
AAGGTGCCGCTTGCTTGCGTCTTCATAGCATGGCTTACAAAAGCCGTAGGTTCAGGCGGCTATATGTGCATGGATGCAGCGGATGGAACAGCGCAAACTGTGAACTGATCGTCAATGTCGACGAGGTTGTGTTCTTCCCACATATGGTTTCTTGCGCGCTTCCTAACATGAACAAATTTTAACGAAGACATTAACAATCGGATAACGCACCGCACCGAAACTGCCGCGCGTGTGAGTGCATCTCTCGCTTTCAATGTCCTTGAAACAAGAAATGGCAGGAAACTATGTTTGCAAGAAATTTCGCCCCCGCTCTGGTCTTCGTCGCATTCAGCGCCGGTATCGCGCATGCGGAAGTGCCCGTCCGTATCGATCAATTCGATCATTGGGGTGCATATTCTTATAAATCCGGCGACAGCGTCAGTTGCTATGTTTTATCCAGGCCGGTTGCGCAGCAGCCCGCCAGTGTCGACCACGGCGACAATTTCTTCATTGTCTCCCGCTTGTCTCCCGGTGACAAACTGGTTCCGGAAGCAGCAATGGGCTATGATCTGAAAGACAGCGCACAAATGACGGCGACGGTCGGCGACCAGACATTCCCGATGTTTACAAAAGACCGGCACGGCTGGGTAAGGAACGAATCGCAGGAGCCGACCATGGTCAATGCCATGAAGGGCGGCGCGCAGCTGCAGCTGCAGGCAACCTCGAAGCGTGGCACCGAGACGAGCTATTCTTACTCTCTCTCCGGCATTACCGCTGCCCTGAAGCGAATAGAGACTTGCCGGTAAAACTGGAGGCTGAGCGGCGGTCGGGGATTCGGCCGCGGGGAGTTGTACAGCTCGTGAGCTGGCTGGCGTCTTCTCATTGTGCGCAGGAGACGCCAGGCCGGGCCATTTCAGTAATATCTCTTGTGAAATCAAAAATCCTGATATAAATGAAACCTATTGATGGGGAATTCAGGATTTCATGCAGCGCGGCTTTCTGACAATTTATGCGGGTGAGAACGCTGCGGTCTTCAGGGCGCTTTCGGCCCCGGCGCGCGTCGATATGCTAAAGCTGCTCTGCGCAAGGGGCTCGTTGAATGTCAACGAGATCGCCCGGGAACTGGATTTGCCGCAATCGACCGTCGCGACTGGTATCATGATCCTCGAGGAGGCCGGCCTTGTCGAAACCAAGGCTGCGAAGGCGCGTAAAGGCTACCAGAAGATCTGCACTGCGCTTTATGACGAGATCCTGCTGAGCTTCGAGGATCAGGCCTTCAAGCATGATGAGGACGTGATCGAAGTCGCCATGCCGATCGGCCTCTATACGAGCTGCGAGACGCATGCGCCATGCGGCCTGTGCTCGACCGAGGGCGTCATCGGCCTGCTCGATGTTCCCGACTATTTTCTCGATCCGCAACGCATGCAGGCTGGTCTTCTCTGGTTCGGGCGCGGCCATGTCGAATATAAATTCCCGAACAATGCCAAGATCTTGAACAGGAATGTCAATGCCATCGAATTCTCGATGGAGTTGTCCTCCGAAGTGCCTGGCACCAATCCGGACTGGCCGTCCGACATCACGGTCTGGATCAACGGCGTTGCTGTCGGCACATGGACGTCTCCCGGCGATTATGGCGACAAGCGCGGGGCCTTCACGCCAAGCTGGTGGAAGCTGGAAGGCTCTCAATACGGTAAGCTTAAGACCTGGCGAATCTCCAAGAAGGGCACTTTCATAGACGGAGTTGCCTCTTCCGATGTAACGATCGATGATCTCGCCATCGGCCAGCATTCCTCGATCCGCCTGCGGATCGGCATTGCCGACGATGCGCGCAACACCGGTGGCATCAATATTTTCGGCCGCGGTTTCGGCAATTATGGCCGCGATATCCTCATGCGCATCGATTTGGCCCAATAGTATCGTAATTTATGATACATAGTATATTGTCGGGGCCGATTTCCGATAAGTCATATTTTTCATAAGTTGCTGATTTTTCTGGCTATTTTATTGCCCAGCCGGTGCTATACCCGTGACTTTTGCGATATTTCCCGCCTTGAATATGTTGACGGCCTTCCAAAAGTGTATCAAGATCAAGGTATAAGAACGAAATATCTGATATATATGGGAGGAAGGCCGTGAAGGCGCATGTGATCGTCCACCGTGATTTCCGAATCGCCGACATCGATGATCGGCTTTACAGCTCTTTTCTGGAGCATCTGGGCCGGGCGATTTATGGCGGCATCTACGAGCCGAGCCATCCGACTGCCGATGAGAACGGATTTCGTAAGGATGTGATTGAGCTGGTGCGCGAACTCAACTCGCCCTACTGCCGCTATCCCGGTGGTAATTTCGTTTCAGCCTATAATTGGGAAGATGGCGTCGGACCTCGTTCCGAGCGGCCGGTGCGTCTCGATCTTGCCTGGCGGACGCGCGAGAGCAACCAGATTGGCGTCAATGAATTCGTCGATTGGTGCAAGAAGGCCAATACCAAACCGATGCTTGCCGTCAATCTTGGCTCGCGCGGGCTGGATGCGGCGAGAAACTTCGTTGAATATTGCAATCATCCAGGCGGCACATACTGGTCGGACCTGCGGCGCAAGCACGGCTGGGCCGATCCGCATGGGGTGAAGCTCTGGTGCCTGGGCAATGAAATGGACGGTCCCTGGCAGGTCGGTCACAAGTCGGCTTACGAATACGGACGCCTGGCCGATGAGACTGCCAAGGCGATGCGCGGCTTTGATAAATCGCTCGAACTCGTCGTCTGCGGCTCGTCCAATTCCGACATGAAGACCTATCCCGATTGGGAAGCTGAGGTCCTGGATCAGTGCTACGACAGCGCCGACCATATCTCGCTACATATGTATTTCGCCAACCGCGAAAAGAACACGCTGGCCTATCTCGCCAAGGCCGAGAAACTCGATCGCTACATCGTCACCATCGGCGGCGTCATCGACTATATCAAGGCGAAGAAGCGGTCGAAGAAGACGATCGGCATTTCCTTCGACGAGTGGAACGTCTGGTATCACTCCAACCAGCAGGATAAAGAGATCCTTGCCCGCGATGAATGGCCGGATGCGCCGCATCTGCTTGAAGATGTCTATAATTTCGAGGACGTGCTGCAGGTCGGCGGCATTCTCAATACCTTCATTCGCCGTTCTGATCGTGTTCGCATTGCCTGCATCGCCCAGCTTGTCAACGTGATCGCGCCGATCATGACGGAAGATGGCGGCCCCGCATGGCGGCAGACGATTTACTATCCGCTCTATTTCGCCTCGAAATACGGTCGCGGCTATGCGCTGCGTCTTGTCACGGATGGTCCGACCTATGACAGCGACGAGGCCGATGATGTGCCTTATCTTGATGTGTCGGCCGTTCACGATGAGCTCGGCAAAATGGTCACGCTCTTTGCCGTCAACCGGCATCCTGACAGCGCGCTCGATCTAGATACACGTCTCGAAGGCTTTGCCGGAGCCCGGGTCGTCGAACAGCATGAAATGGTCCACAGCGATCTGCAGGCAACCAACACGGCAGCGCATCCGAACGCGGTCGTCCCGACCAATACAAGCGATGCCAAGATCGAGGATGGCCGGCTTCGCGCTACGCTGAAGCCGCTATCCTACACCGTGATCCGGCTCGCGGTGTGATGCTTTGCCACCGGGGTATGCACTCCGGCACCGAAAACGGTCTGATGGTCGCGAGGAGGCGGCCGACGACCCGTTGCAGGCCCGGACCGCCGCACGCTGTTTTGAGCGGCTGGCCGGGGAAAAAGGGGTGAAAATCGCGGTCTACCCACCATTGCTTGGAGTGTGCCGCGCAGTCGATAAAAATGGGAGGAGATCATGAAGCAGTGGAAGAAGCTTGCCTTCGGCGTCGCGCTGGCCACGTTCGGCCTCATAGCGGCAGCCAAGGCTCAAGATTATACCGCCTTGCCCCGCAAGGAGACCTTGATCGTCGAAAACCCTGAGGGAACGATCAAGAATCCGGGCTGGTTCAACATCTGGGTCAATGGCGGCGGCGGCGTTTCGACCGGCCTCCAGCAGCTGACGATGGACACGCTCTGGTACATCGATCCGGAGAAAGGTCTGGGCGGTTCGGCTTGGGACAATTCCCTTGCTTCCGACAAGCCGCAATATAATGACGATTTCACCCAGATGACGGTGAAATTGCGCAAGGGCCTCTATTGGAGTGACGGCGTCGAATTCACCGCCGACGATGTGGTCTACACCGTCAAGACCCAGATGGACCATCCGGGCATGAACTGGAGCGCGGCCTTCTCGGTTCAGGTTGCAAGCGTCGAGGCGCCGGATCCTTATACGGTCGTCTTCAAGCTTAAGAAGCCGAATTCCCGTTTCCACGCCATCTTCACCGTTCGCTGGAACGGCGCCTGGATCATGCCGAAGCATGTCTTCGAAAAGGTGGCCGATCCGGTTCGCTACGATTTCGCCAATCCCGTTTCGCTTGGCGCCTATAAGCTGAAGGCGTTCGATCCGCAGGGTAAATGGTACACCTGGGAAAAGCGCGACGACTGGCAGCGCACCTCGCTTGCCCGCTTCGGCGAACCGGCCCCGAAATATGTGACCTATGTCGATCCAGGTCCGCCGGATAAGCGCACGATCGCGCAGCTCGAGCACAATCTCGATATCATTCACGACAACACGCCGGAAGGCATGTTCACGCTGAAGGAAAAGTCGAAGACGGTCGAAAGCTGGTTCCCCGGTTTCCCCTTCGCCCATCCGGATCCGACGCTGCCCGCCGTGATCTTCAACAATCAGGACCCGCTGTTCCAGAATGCCGATGTGCGCTGGGCGCTGGCACTGCTGATCGATATCAAGGCCGTCGATATGGCGAGCTATCGTGGCGCGGCCACGCTCTCCGCACTTGGCGTTCCGCCAACGGCGATCGCGATGACGGATTATCAGGCGCCGATGCAGGATTGGCTGAAGAATTTCGAGATCGATACGGGCAAGCGCAAGATCAAGCCCTATGATCCGACGATCGGTCAGCAGATTGCGGATATCCTGCGCAAGCAGCCGAAATACAAGGATCAGATCCCGACCGATCCGGCCGCCATCAGCGCTGCCTTCGGCTATGGCTGGTGGAAGCCAGATCCGCAGGCCGCCGCCGAGCTATTGGAAAAGGCTGGCTTCAAGAAGGTCGGCGGCAAATGGATGACGCCTGACGGGCAGCCGTTCAAGATCCGCCTGACGGTCGAAGGCGACACTCGCTCGGTGTTCACCCGCGCGGGCACTCTGATCGCCCAGCAATGGGCAGCCTTCGGGATCGATTCCAAAGCTGCTCCATCCACCAGCGTCTGGCAGGCGGGATTGCAGCCCGGCAATTATCAGGTTGCGATTGCGTGGAGCGTCGAGACCTGGGGCGGCGATCCTGATCTGTCCTTCTTCCTCGACAGCTGGCATTCGCAGTTTGTCGCCAAGAAGGGTGAGAACCAGGCGCCGCGCAACTGGCAGCGCTGGTCCAATCCGGATCTCGACAAGATCATCGAAAACATCCGCCGCATCAGCGCCGACGATCCGAAGGGCATCGAACTTGGCAAGGACTATCTGAAGCTGGTTGCGCAGCAGATGCCGACCATTCCGCTGATGTCCTATAACGTCTTTACTTCGATGGATACGACCTATTGGAAAGGCTATCCGACCATTGCCGACCCCTATACTGACCCCGTACCCAATTGGGCGAACTCCCGGTTGATGATGGTCAAGCTGAAGCCGGCACAGCCCTGATTTCTCCCGACCCCGATGCGGCAATCGCCGCGTCGGGCACCTTTCGCCGGACACTAGGCACGTCCGGCGAATCTTTTGAATTGATGATGAAGCGCAAGCAGTAAGGAAGACGGTGGCATGACGTCCTATCCAGTTTTCGTATTGAGACGATTTGGCCAATTCCTGCTCGTTGTCTTCCTCGGTATTTCCGCGACGTTCTTCATTACCCATATGACCCCGATCGATCCTGTCGAGGAAAGCATCGGGACCATTCAGCAGATGGGCCAATCCGATCCCCGCGCTGTCGAGCTGATGCGGCAGTCGTTACGTGAGCTTTACGGTCTCGAGGGCACCATTTGGCAGCAATATCTGCATTTCTGGGGGCGTCTTGCGACCGGTGATCTCGGGCCGTCGCTGTCGGCATTCCCTACGCCGGTTTCCGCCATCATCGCGAGGGCGTTGCCCTGGACGATTGGCCTGATGACTGTTTCCGTCATCCTTACCTTTATTCTCGGCAACATGATCGGCGCGCTCGCAGGATATTATCGCAAGAGCGCGGTGCTGAAGGCTGTCAGCCTGGTTTTCATCGCCATGCAGCCGATCCCCTATTACATCCTTGCCTTCGTGCTCATCATTCTCTTCGGCTATGTCTGGCCGATCCTGCCGATCAATGGCGGTTATGAGATGAACACCAACCTCAATCTCTCCGTTGCGCTGGTGCTTGACATTCTTCGCCACTCCATCCTGCCGGCACTGTCGTTGATCCTTGTCGGGACAGGCGGCTGGCTGATCGGCATGCGGGCGCTCGTCTCCAATATCATCACCGAGGATTACGTCGTTTTCGCCGAGCTCGGTGGCGTGCCGAAGCGCAAGATCCTGCGCTCCTACATCGCCCGCAATGCCATGGTGCCGCAGTTCACCGGCCTTGCCATGTCCCTTGGCGCGGTCTTCAACGGCACGGTCATCACAGAAATCGTCTTCGGCTATCCCGGTATCGGCAATCTCCTGATTTCGGCCGTGCACGCAGGCGACTACAGTCTCGTCCTTGGGCTTAGCGCGCTGTCGATCGTCGGTGTCGCCGCGGCTGTCTTCATCATCGACATATTGGGTCCGCTGATCGACCCGCGCATCAAGGTGGAGTAGGCCATGCTGACGATCGTTCGTGACCTCGCACGCCAGAATATGGAATTCCTCTTCGGTCTTCTGTTGCTCGCCATCATCGTCGGGCTGGTGATCCTGTCCTATTTCTCGCCCTATGGCCCGGCCGATCTTTATCTGCTGCCGCCCGACATGCCGCCGGATGGGCAGTACTGGCTGGGTACCACATCGCGTGGTCAGGATGTCTTCTGGCAGCTGACGACAGCGCTTCGCAACACACTCTATTTTGGCATCGGCGTCGCCATTCTCTCGCGCATCATCTCGCTTGTCGTGGGGCTGGTGGCCGGCTATGCCGGAGGTGCCGTCGATCGTGTGCTGATGGCGATCAATGACAGCATCATGGTCATTCCGCAGTTTCCGCTACTGATCCTGTTCTACTTCGTGCTCAAGGATGAAATGACCTGGACGGTGCTCATCATCGTCATGGCCTCGCTCGGCTGGTCCTACGATGCGCGCCTGATCCGCTCCGTGGCGATCAGCCTGAAGACGCGGCCTTTCACCACGCAGAGCGTCTATTCCGGCATGAGCATGCGCAAGATCCTCGTCGAGGAGCATCTGCCCTATGTGCTGCCGATCGTTTTTGCCACCACGATGAACAACATGATCTGGTCGATCGGCATGGAGATCACGCTTGCGGTGCTCGGCTTTACCGATATCGAGACGCCGACCATGGGCATGATGATCTACTGGGCCAATGCGCATTCGGCGCTGATCGCCGGAACATGGTGGTGGGTTGCAGCGCCGGTTGCCGCCATCGTGGTGCTGTTCATGGCGCTCTTCCTGCTGTCGATGTCAATGAATGAATATAACGACCCCCGCAGTCGTTTGAACCGGATGGGAGGCTGAGGGATGGAGGCTGTCGTCGAGGTCAACAACCTTAGGGCATATTACCGGGCCTTCCTTTATGGTGTCGATCGCGAGGTGCGGGCGGTTGACGATGTCAGCCTGTCGATCGGCCGCGGCGAGATCTATGGCGTTGCCGGTGAATCGAGCAGCGGCAAGACGACGTTGATCAAGACGATTGCGGGCGCCATCCGGCCGCCGCTGCGCGTCGTCTCCGGTGCCGTCAAATTCCATTTCAACAATGGGACTCAGGACATTTACGCCATGACGGCGGAGCAGCGGGCATCGCTTCGCTGGCGGCATCTCTCCTATATCATGCAGGGATCGATGAACGTGCTCAATCCCGTGCGCCGCATCCGGCACTCCTTCACGGATTTCGCCTTCCGCCACATGAAGGCCGATCGCGGCACCTTCTTCGATAGGGTTGGTGCTCACCTTCAGCGGCTGAAGCTCGATGCGAATCTTCTCGACGCCTATCCGCATGAATTGTCGGGCGGCATGCGCCAGCGCATGACGATCGCGCTTGCGACCATCCTGACGCCGGAATTCATCATCGCCGACGAGCCGACGACGGCGCTCGATGTCATCGTCCAGCGCGACGTGCTCCAGATGATCCGCGAAATACAGCGCGAGATGGGGTCGTCCTTCCTGTTCGTCACCCATGATATGGGCGTTCATGCCGCCGTTTCCGATCGTATCGGCATCGTCTATGCCGGCCGGTTGGTGGAGGAGGCGCCGACGCGCAAGCTTTTCCAGCTGCCGCTCCATCCCTATACGCAGCATCTGGTCGCAAGCCTGCCGCGGATCGGTGATGCCTCGACCCGGCCGTCGCTGGAAGGACGGCCGCCCAATCTCGCCATGCCGCCGGAAGGATGTCGTTTTCATCCGCGTTGCCCGAAGCGCATAGATATCTGCAGCCGCGAAGTGCCGCCTATGGTGAGCGTCGAGCCGGACCGGCGTGTCGCCTGTTTCGCGGTGACGGGAGGAGCGCGATGAGCGACCTTCTTTCTCTCTCGCATGTCAGCAAGATCTATCGTCAGGGCGGTATGCTTAGTCGTCGTCATATCATGGCGGTTCGCGATGTCAGCCTGAGCCTGGGAGAAGAGCCGGAAATCCTTTCTATCGTCGGCGAGTCGGGCTCCGGCAAATCGACGATTGCGTCTATGATCCTCGGCCAGACGGCGCCGACATCGGGCAGCCTGAATTTTCGCGGCAGAGCCGTGGCCATCCACGGGCGGTCCGAGCGCCGCGACTTCATGCGGGAGGTACAGCCGGTCCTTCAGAATCCGTTCGAAGCGTTCAACCCGCTCAAGAGAGTTGATCGATATCTTTTTGAAACGGCAAGGAATTTTGCACCCACAGGTCCAAGGCCAAGCCGTGTCGATGTCGAGCGTATTGCAGATGAGGCGCTTGCCCATATCGGCTTGACGCTTGCCGAAGTGAAGGGGCGGTTTCCGCATGAGCTTTCGGGCGGCCAGCTGCAGCGAACCGCCATTGCCCGCGCACTCATACCGCAGCCCCGTTTGCTGGTAGCCGACGAGCCGGTTTCGATGGTCGATGCCTCGCTGAGAATGGCGATCGTCAATCTCTTCGGTCAGCTGAAGAAAGAGCTGGGGCTGTCGATCATCTACATCACCCATGATCTGGCGACCGCCTATTATATCAGCGATCGCATCATCATCATGAAGAAGGGCGAGATCGTCGAACAGGGCGGTGCGCGCGCCGTCCTCGATAATCCGCAGCATCCCTATTCGCAGGCTTTGAAGGAAGCAGTCTTGTCCACCACGCCGGAGATGGAGCCGGCATCGATCGCATGATCGGTCATCTTCAACGCGAGATCCGCGTCGAAAGGATGATGGATGACAGGGTGCGTTCGACGCCGTCGATGGTGCCGATGCCGTCGATCAGCTGATCCAGCTCGGAGATCGAGGGTGCTGCGATGATAGCGATCAGATCGAATGTGCCGCTGACGGAATGAAGCGTCGTGACCTCGGGGATAGCATTCAGCGATGCGGTCACGGCTGACAGCGCTTTCGGCGCGATCGTGATCAGCACATGCGCCCGAATGAGGCCGGACAGATAGGTCTCCGACAGCCGCACACCATAGCCCGCAATCACACCCTCCCGCTCCAGCCGTTCCAGCCTCGCCTGAACGGTGGTGCGCGACAGCGACAGCTTCTTGGCGAGAGTCGCGACGGGCATCCGGGCATTCTGGCCGAGCAAGGCGATCAGTTCGCGGTCCTTATCGGTGACCTGCATGGCGGCTCCTGCATTTTGCAAATTCTATTCGTCAGTTTGTATAGATTTGTACAACGAATTGCGTCTTTTGTCGCTATGAATCGTTCAACTCCTACCTACACTTATAAAAATCTTATCAATGAAATGCAGGGGAGTCATATGAAAGACATAGTGGTCATCGGCGCGGGCAAGATCGGTGGGGCGATCGCTCTGATGCTGGCCGAAACGGGTGATTACACGGTCGTTGTCGCCGACCGCAGCCAGGAACAGCTGGACAAGATCGACCACCATCCTGCGATTTCCACCGCCGCCGTCGATATTGCCGACCGCGCCGGGCTCGTTGGCGTTCTGAAGGGCAAGTTCGCCGTTCTGTCGGCCGCACCGTTCCATCTCACAGGCTTCGTCGCGGAAGCGGCACTTGAAGCCGCCGTCCATTATCTCGACCTCACCGAAGACGTCGCGACGACCAAGAAGGTCGAGGAACTGGCTCAGGGAGCAAATACTGCCTTCATCCCGCAATGCGGACTTGCGCCGGGCTTCATCTCGATCGTCGCCAATGATCTTGCCAAGCGCTTCGACAGCCTCGACAGCGTGCGTATGCGCGTCGGCGCGCTGCCGCAATATCCATCCAATGCCCTGAACTACAATTTGACCTGGAGCACCGACGGCCTCATCAACGAATATATCGAGCCCTGCGAAGCGATCGTCGAAGGCAAGCTTGTCACCGTGCCGGCCATGGAAGAGCGCGAGGAATTTTCGCTCGACGGCGTCACCTATGAAGCCTTCAACACGTCAGGCGGCCTCGGCACGCTCGCCACGACGCTAGCTGGCCGCGTGCGCACGATGAACTACCGCACCATCCGCTATCCCGGCCACCAGGCCATTATCAAGGCGCTGCTCAACGACCTCAACCTCAAGAACCGGCGCGATGTGCTGAAGGATCTCTTCGAGAACGCACTGCCTGCCACCATGCAGGACGTGGTCGTCGTTTTCGTCACCGTCTGCGGTTGGCGCGACGGCCGCTACATGCAGGAGACTTATGCCAACAAGGTCTATGCAGGCATTGTTGCGGGCAAGAAGATGAGCGCCATCCAGATCACCACCGCAGCTGGCATCACCACCGTGCTCGATCTGCTGGCCCAGGGCAAACTGCCCTCCAAGGGCTTCGTCTGCCAGGAAGAAATCGATCTCGGCGACTTCCTCGCCAATCGCTTCGGGCAGGTTTACAGCCTGGAAAAAATCAGGATGAGAGAAGCCGTCTAAGCGGTTACTTTATTTGATGTTTTGTACGTGGCGCCTTCGGGCGCCACATGTATTTCGGCCGTTGAGGAAACTTTCTGAAGGCTAATCAATCAGCCGCTCGAGGATCTCGATCGGGTGCGGGATGGTCTGATGATCGATCTTGGCGACCTGTGAACGACAGGAAAAGCCGGTCGCCATAACCACCACCGTCTGATTGCCGTTTTCGGCGATCTTTTCCTGCCAGCTCATCGCGTAGAGCTTTTCCGAAATGGCGCGATTGCGCACCTCATGGCCGAAGGTGCCGGCCATGCCACAGCAGCCGGCATCGGCCATGTCGAGCTTGATCCCCAATTTCCTGAAGAGCACGGACCATTGCTTGAGAGCAGCCGGTGCATTCGTTCTCTCCGTGCAGTGGGCAAGCAGCGTGAAGCGTTCGTGCGGCACAGCCTCTGATGCTGATATTCGGTCAATATTGGCCGCAAGCCATTCCTGAAGCAGCAGCACCGGCGCGTGCAGCTTGGCGGATGGCAGAGCCGCATATTCGCTGCGATAGGTCAGCGTCATTGACGGATCGATGCCGACAAGTGGAATGCCCATTTGCGAGATGCGATCGAGATAATCTCGCGATTTCGCCGCCGCTTTCTCGAAGCGACCGAGATAGCCGTGCACATGCAAGGCCTTGCCGTTGTTCTGTGATCCGGCGAGCCACGGCTTGAAACCCATTTTCAGGGCGAGCTTGAGCGCTGCGATGACGACGGCCGGATCGAAATAGGTGGAGAAGACATCGGCAACGATGACGACCGCTTGGGCTCGCTCCTCTGCGGAGAGGTTTCCCAACAGTTCCGGAGTAGCAACCCGCACGCGGAGACGAGCGGCTTCCCGTTCGAGCGATACTGCAGGCATCGCGGGAAGCGCGGTGAGACCGGCAAGCCGCATCAAGGCCTGGCCGACGGTCGACCCGGTGAGCAGATTGTAGCCGGGCTTGAAGCGCGCCATCAGCGGCAGGGTCGTTTCGATGGCCGCAACGATTGGGTCCTTCAGCGGCCTAAGGTATCGACCGTAATAGAGCTCCAGGAATTTCGATCGAAAAGCCGGGACGCTGACCTTGACGGGACATTGGCCGGCGCAGGCCTTGCAGGCGAGGCAGGTGTCCATTGCCGCCCGCACCTCATGGGAAAAGTCGTCGCGATTGGCCGGATTGAGCGAGTTGACCACTCGCCGCAAGAGATTGCCGAAAGGATTGGCGCGACGTAGCACTTCCGCCTCGCGCCGCGGGTCGATCTTCCGCTCCGCCAGCATGCGCAGCCATTCGCGCATCAGCGCCGCGCGGCCCTTTGGCGAATAGCGCCGGTCGCCGGTCGCCTTGAAGGAGGGGCACATCGGGCTTGTCGCGTCGAAATCGAAACAGGCGCCATTACCGTTGCAATAGGCTGCATTGTCGAAGGCGGCACGGATGTCGTTGCCGATGGCTCGATCGAAGTCTCCGCGCAGTGACACTTCATCGATCTTCAGTAACGGGCGGGATAAGCCAGAGGCAATCTTGCCGGGATTGAGGCGATCTTCCGGATCAAACGCGCGCTTGATGTCCTGCAGGCTGGGATAAAGGTCCCCGAAATAAGCAGGCACATATTCCGAGCGCACGCCCTTGCCATGCTCTCCCCAGAGCACGCCGCCATATTTGCGGGTAAGCGCAACAACGCCGTCGCTGATCTTGCGGACGAGCGGGTGATGGTCGGCCCGAGTAAGATCGAGCGCCGGGCGAACATGGAGCACGCCGGCATCGACATGGCCGAACATGCCGTAATCCAGCCCTTCGGCGTCGAGAAGGGCGCGGAATTCCCTTATATAGGCAGCCAAATGTTCGGGCGGAACGGCGGTGTCCTCGACGAAGGGCACTGGCCGCACCGGTCCTTCGACATTGCCGAGCAGGCCGACGGCGCGTTTGCGCATCGACCAGATTGCTTCGATCTCGGCCTTTTCGCGTGCGATCGTATAACCCTTGTGGCGCGCTGAAGAGCGGTCATCGAGGGCGGCAGTCACGTATGTCAGCTTGGGTTCCAGCTCGTCTCGATCATCAGCCAGCACCTCAACGATGTTGATGCCATTGGCGGCGCCGGACGCATCCTCCGGAAAGAAGCGGGCGATGCCGCTCCAGACTATGTCGCCCTTGGCGAGACCCAGCACCTTCTCGTCGACTGTCTCGACCGAGGCCACCTTCAGCGCTACCAGCCGCCTGGCATCCTCCAGCGCCGTGTTGAAATCATCATAGCGGATGTTGATGAGGGCCGATTGTGCCGGGATCGGCAGCACCTTGAGTTCGGCCTCGGCAATCAAAGCAAGCGTGCCTTCCGATCCGCACAGCACCGCATTGAGATCGAAGCGGTCGTCGTCGCGCCTGATATGGGCGAGATCGTAGCCGGTCATGTAGCGATTGAGCTTCGGAAAGGTCGCCGCGATCAGCTCGCTTTTGTCCCTGGCGATCGCATCGACGACGCGGTGAATTTCGCCGATCCGATCATCACGCGCCTTGATCTCGTTCAGCTCGGCCTCGGCGAGCGGGCGCGACCACCAGTCGGTAGCGTCTGAGAGCACCACATGCAGCCCCAGAACATGGTTGCTGGTCTTGCCGTAGAGACACGAGCCCTGGCCGCAGGCATCGGTGGAAATCATGCCGCCGATCGTGGCGCGGTTGGAGGTGGAAAGCTCGGGCGCGAAGAACAGCCCGTATGGTTTCAGCGCCTTATTGAGCTGATCCTTGACGACACCGGCCTCGACACGGGCGATCTTTCGGACCGGATCGATCTCCAGGATCCGGTTCATGTGCCTGGAGCAGTCGACGACGATGCCCGAGGTTAGCGATTGGCCGTTCGTGCCGGTGCCACCACCGCGCGGGGCGATGACAAGATCGAAAAAGGCAGGTTCGGATATGGCTTTGGCGATGATCTTCAGGTCATCGACGCCGCGCGGATAGAGAATTGCCGTCGGCTTGACCTGATAGATGGAATTGTCGGTCGAGGCGACCGTCCGCGCGCCGTCATCCGTCTCAACATCTCCTTGAAAGCCGAGTGCTGATAGTCGACGGGCGAAGGCGCCTGTCTGATGTTGCAAACTGTCTTTCGCCGAAACGAGGCGTGGTATCATGATGCGAAGACTTCCGGCGTTTTACGCGATGATTGAAGCATTCCCGTTTTTAAACGGAATTATGGAAATGCTCTATCTCTTTGTTTTCACGCAATTCCGGATGGGCAGCCGTCTTGCGCGTCTGCCGCAACTGTTCTAGCGCCGGAGCACCGCGCAGGCCCTTTCGATACGATCAAGGGCTTCGACGAGATCGGCTTCCGACGTCGCGTAGGAAATACGGAAATAGGACGACAATCCGAAGGCTGAGCCGGGCACGACGGCTACATGGGCTTCGTCCAGTAGATAGACGCAGAAATCCGCATCCGTCTCGATCATCTTTCCCGATGGCGTTGTCGTTCCAAGCACGCCGGCGCAGCCGGAGAATGTGTAGAAGGCGCCTTCCGGCATAAGGCAATCCAGGCCTTCAATGGCGTTCAGCCGACCAACCACCAGATCGCGCCGACGCTGGAAACTTGCCTTGCGACCCTCAAGAAAGTCCTGCGGGCCATTGAGTGCAGCAACGGCCGCCGCCTGGCTGACGGAAGAGGGGCAGGAGGTCGCCTGGCTCTGAATGACCGCCATCGCCTTGATGAGAGCCTTCGGGCCACCGGCGTAGCCAATGCGCCAACCGGTCATGGCATAGGCCTTGGAAACGCCGTTGACCGTCAGCGTCCGGCTCTTGAGGCTCGGCTCGATCGCGACGGGCGTGGTGAACTCAAAGCCCTCATAGACGATATGCTCATACATATCGTCGACCATCAGCCAGACATGCGGATGACGCTGCAGCACCTCGATCAGCGGCCGATAATCGGCCTCGGAATAGGCTGCACCCGACGGGTTCGACGGCGAATTGAGAAGCAGCCATCGTGTCTTCGGCGTAATGGCCTTCTCGAGCTGATCCGCCTTCAGGCGAAAGCCGGCTTTGGCATCGCAGGGGATCAGAACGGGTACGCCGCCGCAGATCTCAACGATATCGGAATAGGAGGTCCAATAGGGCGTCGGGATGATGACTTCGTCGCCGGGATTGATCGACGCCATGAAGGCGTTGAACAGGATCTGTTTGGCACCCGTCGCCACGGTGATTTCATCGAGCGCGTAGTCGACGCCGTTCTCGCGCTTGAACTTTCCGGCGATCGCCTTCTTCAGCTCCGGCGTGCCGTCGAGCGCGGTATATTTCGTTTCGCCCCGATCGATGGCGGCCTTGGCCGCTTCCTTCACATTGTCGGGCGTATCGAAATCCGGTTCGCCCGCACCGAGAATGATGACAGGCAGGCCGTCACGCTTCATCGCGCCGGCGCGCGCGCCGATCTGAAGAATGGTGGAGACGCCGATGGAGGCGATCCGCGAAGCGGGCTTGAAGCCCGACTCTTCGATTTTCGTGGCGATCGTCATGGAGCTTACTCGATGTCGAAGGAGACACCCTGCGCCAGCGGCAGGGCCTTGGAGTAGTTCACGGTGTTGGTCGCCCGGCGCATATAGGCCTTCCAGGCATCCGAGCCGGATTCGCGGCCGCCGCCGGTTTCCTTCTCGCCGCCGAATGCACCGCCGATTTCAGCGCCCGAGGTGCCGATATTGACGTTGGCGATGCCGCAATCGGAGCCGTCGGCGGCAAGGAAGCGCTCGGATTCCTGCATGTCGCGCGTGAAGATCGAGGAGGACAGGCCGGCGGCAACGGCATTGTGCTCATCGATGACGGTGTCGAAATCGTCATAGGGCATGACATAGAGGATGGGCGCGAAAGTTTCTTCCATGACCGGACCGGCCTGCTTCGGCATTTCCACCAGCGCCGGCTTTGCGTAATAGCCGTCGGCATGGCCGACATCGACACGCTCGCCACCGGTGACGGAGCCGCCATGCGCCTTTGCTTCCGCAATTGCCTTCTGCATGTTGTCGAACGCCGCCTTGTCGATCAGCGGGCCCACGAGCGCGGAAGAGTGCAGGGGATCGCCGACCGATACGCTCTGATAGGCCTTCTTCAGACGCGGAACGAGCTGATCGTAGACGCTTTTGTGGACGAAGAGACGGCGCAGCGTCGTGCAGCGCTGGCCGGCCGTACCCATGGCGCCAAAAGCGATAGCGCGTAATGCCATGTCGAGATCGGCCGAGGGGCAGACGATGCCGGCATTGTTGCCGCCGAGTTCGAGGATGGCGCGGGCAAAGCGCTTGGCAAGCCGCGGTCCGACCTCACGGCCCATGCGCGTCGATCCGGTTGCCGAAACGAGCGGCACCTTCGGATGGTCGACCAGGATTTCGCCGATCGCACGATCGCCGATCAGTACCTGCGAAAGACCTTCCGGCGCGTCGCCGAAGCGGGCAAGTGCACGATCGAGGATTGCCTGCGAGGCAAGGGCGGTCAGCGGCGTCTTTTCCGAGGGCTTCCAGACGACGGCATCGCCGCAGATCAGCGCCAGCGCCGCATTCCACGACCAGACCGCGACCGGGAAATTGAAGGCGGAGATGATGCCGACGACACCGAGCGGATGCCAGGTTTCCATCATGCGATGGCCCGGGCGTTCGGTTGCGATTGTGAGGCCGTAAAGCTGGCGGGAAAGACCGACGGCGAAATCGCAGATGTCGATCATTTCCTGCACTTCACCGAGGCCTTCGGAGCGGATCTTGCCGGCTTCGATCGATACCAGCCGGCCAAGATCGTCCTTGGCGGCGCGCAGCTCTTCGCCAAGCAGACGCACCAGTTCGCCGCGCTTCGGGGCCGGCACGAGGCGCCAAGCGCGGAACGCTGCATGCGCCTTCTCGATTTTCTTCGCTGCTTCATCGGCAGAAACGGTCTTGAGGCTGCCGATCTTCTCGCCGGTGACCGGGGAATAGGAGGGCATATCGCCCTCAGTATAAAGCACCTTGTCGACGCCGAGCTTTTCGAGAATGGCGGCAGCTTCGGCTGCAACGGATGTGGTCTTGGCTGCAATGTTCATCGTTTGAAACTCCACTTGTCTTGATCCGGGTGGCGCGCGGCTGATATCGCCGCATCATCTCACTCGGCGGCATCTTGTTTGGATAATGCCCGTAGGCAGGCGTCGATCGATGCCTGTTCGATGCCGGCGTAATGGTCGAATTCGTTTAGCACCTTCATGCCGATATCGGCTTCGAAGCGCTGCTGGTTCGGGCTGGCGACGAAGTCCTGCTGCGCACCATCGCCGAGATTGGACTGGAAAATGCCGGCAGCACTGACGGGGAGGAAATCCTCGTAGACGATGGGGTCGAACTGGACGAGGCCCTGGTCGATCAGCGCGTCGATATCCCCATAGCTCGTTGCGGCAGTCTTGCCCTTGGCTGTCAGCGAATAGGTGAAATAGCCGAGGCCTTCGGCGCGGATTGCCGCCCAGTCGTCCGGGAAGTCGGCAAAGCTTTGAGCGAGAGCGGCCTCATAATCGCGCGCATTCGATCCGTCGGCTGCGGGGCGTACGATCTTGCGCGACTGATCGAGCAGCTTGTCATAAAGCGCGCGGCCCTTCGGCGTCAGCGCAATGCCGCGTTGCTCGATCTCGCCGAAGCGGGCGGTGTGCGAGCCCGCTTCCCAGACGCCATCGGCATTGCGGAAAGAGACCGGCTCTTCGAGCGCCTTGAACGAGGTCTGGCGCAGCAGGATCGGGCAGGCCCGCGTGGGCGGCCCCTCGACAACGGCCTTGGGGGCGATGTCGTAATCGGGCATCAGCGCCTGGACGCGATCGATATCCAGCGTGCGCGGCGTCAGATGGTTGATGTGCGGCCCCTTGAAGGACACGACATCGGCAATCAGGCGATGGGCATCATGGAGGCGATGGTACATGCCGGCATCGACATTGGCTTCGTCATGCCAGCGGAAAGTCTCCAGCACCTCGTCGACGAACTGGCTAGCGTCGGCCATGGTCAGGCCGCCTTCACGCTCGGCCTTTTCGGTGAGTGCGACGGCGCCATCGGTGAAAATCTGGCGCTTAGCGAGAATGTCTGCGGCCGCCTTGCGAAGATCTTCATCGGCAATCAGATCGAGCCGCAGCAGCGAGGTGAAGACGCGGAAGGGATTGCGCTTCAGCTCCCCATCGCCGATCGGGCGGAATGCGGTCGAATGAACCGGCACGCCGGCGGTCGAAAGATCGTAGTAGCCGACCGGATACATGCCCATGACGGCGAAGACGCGTGCCATCATTGCCAGCTCCGCCGCGGTGCCGAGCCGGATGGCGCCGTGCCGTTCCTCCGAGATGCGATCGAGATAGTCCGTCGCCTCAAGGCGCTCCTTCAGCTTGGGCTGTGCCGCCAGCGTTTCGTCATTGACGCGGGCGACCAGCTCCATGAGCGTGCCGTAGGCGGGAACTTCTTCGCGATACATCGCCGACATGGCGGCTGAAAAAGCGCTGCGAATATCGCCGGTCGAGACGTGATCAGGCTTCATGTGCGATCTCTTCCTGAAAGACTATGTCATTCTTATCTCGCAGAATATCTCTTGTTGGACGGCTGGTGTTGTGAGAGAGAATTCTAACTTGATGCGAAAATGGAATGATCATGCGTCGGCGCCTTATCCCTGACATCGTCAATCTTCAGGCATTCGAATGTGCTGCGCGCCATCAGAATTTTTCGCGTGCCGCTGAAGAACTCAACCTGACCCAAAGCGCCGTCAGCCGTCAGATCAGCGATCTGGAGCAGCAGACGGGCCTGAAGTTGTTCGAACGTGTCCGTCAGCGGGTCGTCCTGTCTGAGGCCGGGCTTCGGCTGTTGCCGGAGGTGAAGGATCTGCTTCTGCGCTCCGAGCGGCTGATGATCGGCGCTGTTGCCGCCGGTCAGATGAAACTATCGCTGAAGGTCGCGACCTTGCCGACCTTTGGCACGCGCTGGCTGGTGCCGCGTCTCGGCCGGTTTCTCGACGAACATCGCGATGTCGCCATCACCGTGGAATCACGCTCCAAGCCCTTCAATTTTGACGAGGATAATTTCGATCTCGCCATTCACTACGGCCTGCCGGCATGGGCGGGAGCCGTCGCGACTTTTCTTTGTAACGAAACCGTTCTCCCCGTCGCCAGCCGGGAGCTTGCCGGACGGCTGGGTCTGATCTCGCCGGAAGAACTATCGGGAGCCCCGCTGCTGCATCTGACGACGCGCCCGAAGCTGTGGGCGCAATGGTTCGATCTGCAGGAGCTGCCGACGGAGAATGCCTATCCCGGCGCGCGCTTCGACCAGTTTTCCATGATCATCGCCGCAGCCATCGCCGGGCTCGGTGTGGCGCTTTTGCCGACCTATCTGATCGAGGATGAGCTCAAGGCTGGCACGCTTCTCCCGCTGTTTAATCTGCCGATGCCGACCGAGAACAGCTATTACGTGGTCATGCCGGAAAAGAAGCAGACGAACGAGACTGCGACACTGTTTCGGGATTGGCTGTTGAGCGAGGTCACACCGCAATCGTAGATGATGCCGCAGCGCTGATTTGCGTCTGCTGCTGCGAGGCGAAAAATTCGTCGCAGATGAGCCAATCTAAATGGATTTGAATCGTTGGGCGTTCAAAACGATTTTTATTTGGAGTGCGTGGACATCCGAACGGGCCGGAGCGCCCCGCTGATAGAATAGTGTCGCGCGACTTAGACATTCGTGTCGGACGGGAGGAACCTTTGCCAAACTATGTTTTGCTGCCCGAAGCTGCTGCATTACTTGCCGGCGCCAACAGGGTACTTGTCATTGGCTGCTCCGGAGGCGGCAAGACGACCTATTCCCAGAAGATTGCGACTACATTCGGTTTGGAGTTTCAATCGCTGGACCGGGACGTCCGATGGCTGCCCGGTTGGAAAGAGCGCGAAAAGGGTGAGCAACGGTCGATTATCTTCGAGCTGGCGCGACGGGAGAGGTGGGTCATGGATGGCAGTGGCGCATCCACCTTTGATCTGAGATTGTCGCGCACCGATCTCGTCCTTTGGGTTCGAGTGCCGAGGCGTGTCGCATTATTGGGTCTGGCGAAGAGGGTTTCGCGGCACTATGGAACAGTTCGCCCTGCAATGGCCGAAGGTTGCCCTGAACCTCTGCCAGATAGGGCTTTCCTCTCCTATATCTGGAATTTCGAGAGGAAATATGCGCCTCTGTTTGTTCGAAGTATCGACCTGTATGGGCCGCAAGTGCCGGTCGTCCTTTTGAATTCGCACGGCGAAATGGATCGGCTGCTCCGGCTTGCACGCAAAGCCGATGAGAGCCAGTCGGATACAGCGACCAAGTCTACAATTAAAGCCGAGAATCGTGCTTAAATACAGGAGGCAAGGCCATACACCATGGCCGCAGGGCCATTTCCAGTGGGGTGGGGGCAATGACGATAAGTGAACATGCCGAACTGGAGGATATCGTCTTCAAGAGCGCTTTGCTCATGTCGCTTCTCCGGCGCTGGGATGAGATTGCACTGCCAGATTGCTGGCTGGTGGCAGGAGCCGTTGCCCAGACCGTTTGGAATCATGCCTTCGGGCTGCCTCTGTCTCATGGGATCAATGACCTCGACATTGTTTATTTCGATGCCGATGATCTGTCTGAACAAGCGGAGGCCGATCATGCCGCTCGGATCCGCGGGATGTTTCCCGATTTGCCGGTTTGGATCGATGTGAAGAATGAAGCCCGGGTTCATTGCTGGTACGAGGCGAAGTTCGGATACCCGATCCCGCCTTACAAATCGACCCTGGACGCCATCACCACTTTTCCGACTACGGCAACCGCCGCGGGATTGCGTTCCAATAGTCACGGTCGTCTGGATTATTGTGCTCCGTTCGGTCTTTCCGATCTGCTGAATGGCGTCGTGCGCCCCAACAAGAAGCAGATCACGCAGGCGATCTACGAGCAGAAAGTCAATCGCTGGATTGCAGTCTGGCCGAGGCTGACGATCGTTGGCTGGGACGGCTGAGGAGTTTCGAGGCTCAGCCGTGTGATTTCCGGCCGAATGTCAGATCATGTCGAATATGGCCGATGCTACGACGACTTCCGTGCCCGCGAGGCCGACCGAACAGAAGAGCGTGGTGTCGAGAGGAGATGTTCTGCCGGCAGCATGGCCGGCGACTATGGCAGCAAGATCGAGCATTCGCTCCTCGTGCATGGTTCCGGAAAGGAAAAATGGGGACGCATAGGCGCGCGTTTGCTCAGGAGAATCCGTAGCGATGATGCTGGCCATGTTCGCGACATCCAGGCCGAGTTCATGTCCCTTCAGCGTCTTCGGGCCGATCGTATTGATGTGGACGCCGACTTTTAACTCCGAAGCATCGATCACCGGCCTGTCGCTGCTTGTTGCGCATAACACGATATCGGCATCGGCCACGGCTTTTGCAGCACTTGTAACCGGTTCAACGGCAATGCCGAGTTCCAATTGCATCTCTTCAGCGAAGGCGGCACAGTTTCTCGGGTTTCGGCTGAAGACCCGGACAGAGCCTATGTCGCGAACGGCAACAGCGGCAATGAGCTGCGTTCGCGCCTGCGCGCCACTGCCAATGATGCCGACCGTGCGGGCGGCGGGAGTGCTGAGGTGGCGGATGGCTATGCCTCCGATTGCCCCTGTCCTGATCTGGCCGAGCCGTTCGCCCAAGATGACGCCCTGCAGTTCAGCCGTGTCGGCACGCCAAACAGCGACGACTTGTGAATGCTGCCCGCCGGCAAAGGTCTCGTAGGCGCGAAAGCCGGCAAGCGGCCGCTCGCCATCGATGCCGCCGACCGTGAACACGATGTCTCCACGATTGGGAAAGGAGACCTGATGCCGGGGCGGGGACACCAACTTGCCGGCCGCCTTGGCTCGGAAGGCTGCTTCCAAGGCATCGATTGCCCCACGCATGGCTGCGGCAGGGCATAAATCCTCGTCTTTCAATATCTTCATTGCCGATCCGACCTCCTCGTGCCTAATCACTCTGCAACCTCAAGTGCAGTTGAGGTCAATAGCGGTCGGCTACAGCAGGTTTGAAAACAATGGACGCAGGACCGATGGGCATGAATTATGTAGCTGGACCTATCTGTGTCTCACAGCTGCATCTTGTGATGCCGCCATCCTGGCGTTTCGCATTGCCCAGCTCTTCAGACGTAGGCCATTGAGTTTGATGAAACCTTCCGCGTCGTGGTGATCGTATGCTCCGGAGCTTTCCTCGAAGGTGACGAGGTCGGTCGAGTAGAGCGAGGTGGGCGAGGTACGCGCGATCACGCTGGCTGAGCCCTTATAGAGCCGGAGTGTCACTTCGCCGCTGACATGGATTTGGCTCCGATCGATCAATGCCTGCAGCATTTCCCGCTCGGGAGAATACCAAAATCCGTTGTAGATCAGCGCAGCGTAGCGGGGCATGATCTCGTCCTTCAAATGTGCAGCGGCGCGGTCGAGCGTGATGGATTCGATGCCGCGATGGGCGGCGAGCAGGATCGTGCCGCCCGGGGTTTCGTAAACGCCGCGCGATTTCATTCCGACGAAACGGTTCTCGACGAGATCGATCCTGCCTATCCCATGCCTGCCGCCCAATTGGTTGAGCTTCGTCAGGAGGCCTGCGGGCGTCATCGCTTCTCCATTCAGGGAAACCGCATCGCCCTTTTCAAAGCCGATGACGACGATTTCCGGCTCGTTTGGTGCATCTAGAGGATCGACGGTGCGGTGATAGATATGGGATGGCGCGATTTCAGCCGGGTCTTCCAGGACCTTGCCCTCGGTGGAGGTGTGCAGGAGATTCGCGTCGGTCGAAAAAGGAGCCTCGCCGCGCGTGTCCTTCGGCACGGGAATTTGATGCGCTTCGGCATATTCGATCAGCTGGGTGCGCGATTGGATGGCCCACTCGCGCCATGGCGCGATGATCGTGATCGACGGGTCGAGCGCATTGGCCGCCAGTTCGAAACGCACCTGATCATTGCCCTTGCCTGTGGAGCCGTGGGCAATGGCATCGGCACCCACCTCGCGTGCGATATTGATGAGATGCTGGGCGATCAGGGGGCGGGCGATGGAGGAGCCGAGGAGATACTGCCCCTCATAGAGTGTGTTTGCCCGGAACATCGGGAAGACGAAATCCCGAACGAATTCCTCGCGGACATCCTCGATCCTGATATCTGTCACGCCCAATTGCTCGGCCTTTCGGCGGGCAGGCTCAAGCTCCT
This sequence comes from Rhizobium centroccidentale, assembly GCF_030182565.1. Taxonomy (NCBI): domain Bacteria; kingdom Pseudomonadati; phylum Pseudomonadota; class Alphaproteobacteria; order Hyphomicrobiales; family Rhizobiaceae; genus Rhizobium; species Rhizobium centroccidentale. The sequence continues at coordinate 426,938 of NZ_JAQJCG010000003.1, forward strand.
CGCCCTGGCCAAGGTCGGCGGTAAAGGTCACGACTTCGCAGTCGTAGGTTTGCTGCAGCCATTTCAGGATGATGGATGTGTCCAGTCCTCCGGAATAGGCGAGCACGACTTTCTTGAGCTTTTTCGACATCGGCTTCCGTTTCCATGTTGACGGCTGGAACGATAGGCCAATCCTTGCGCAATGAGCTTGCGAAGAGTTCAATAATACGAGAGAGTTTGGCATATTATACCACTTAATCGGCAGTAGGAGCTATATTGTGTCAGCCACTTTGGACGAGATCGATCGGCGTATCCTCCGGGTGCTACAGCGCGACGGACGCATCTCCAATGTGGACCTCGCGAAGGAAGTGGGGCTGTCGCCATCACCCTGTCTTCGCCGCGTGCGATTGCTGGAGGATGCTGGCATTATCGATCGCTACGTTGCCGTTCTGGACCCGGCAAAGGTGGGTGCGGGCCTCACCGTGTTTGCACGCGTCTGGTTCAAGACGCAGGATGCACAGGTCACCCTGCAATTCGCGGAGGCTGTCAGACGGTTTCCCGAAGTCATGGAATGTTATCTGACCACGGGAGAATGTGATGCCATCCTGCGCATCGTGACGGCCGATCTTCATAGCTATTGGCGCTTTCAGGCCGACCACTTGACTCGTATCCCGAGCGTATTGAACGTCAAGACCGATGTGCCGATGGAAACGCTGAAGCGAAGCTTTGAGCTGCCCCTGGCTTCGTAGTATTTCAGCCAGCTGTCGGCCAAGTATGGCGGCAGCGAAGCGCCGTTCGGCCTACGGAGCGATGCCTGCCTGCTCGGATTTTAGCGAGTGTATCGGACCAGCAAGACAATTGATGTTTGGAGAGCGAGATGAGCATATTCGAAACGGCAATGCAGGCGACACGCTCGGTTCTCGCCAGCCGCTTTCCTGGCTATTCCTTTGCCTTTGCCTCAGGGCCGATCATACGAGGTGAGGGAAGAAAGGGCTCCGACATTGATCTGGTCGTGGTCTTTGATCGGCTGGAAACCGCTTGGCGCGAAACCTTTATCGAAGGCGAGCTCCCATTCGAAGTGTTTGTTCACGACCCGGAGACGCTCAGCTGTTTCTTCGAGAGCGATATTGCGCGCGGCTACCCTGTCATCATTCATATGGTTGCGACGGGCCGGATCCTCGGGCCCAATCCGGACAAGGGGCAGATCTGGAAAGTCTATGCAGCCGACATCCTCCGTGCCAGCCCACCAGAGCTGGAAGGTAAGAAGCTGAATGCTTTGAAATACCAGATCACCGATCTTCTCGATGACCTGCATGGAGAGCCGGCGGCCTCGGAGGCACGCGCGATTGCCGCGCAACTCTATCAACCTTTGGCCGACCTTATGCTGCTGGGACGAGGCAAATGGTCGGGCAGGGGCAAATGGATTCCTCGCCTGCTGCGTGACGTGGCTCTGGACCTGGCCGATAGCTTCGACGATGCCTTCACGCAGGCTTCAGCGGGAGAGGTGAAGGCATTGTGCGACCTCACACATCGCGAGCTGGATCGGCATGGTGGTCCATTTTTCGCTGGTGACAAGCGCATGGCATCGCAACAAGCGAGACGAAAGAGCCTCGTCTCGTGATTGATTGTTATGCGCTGATCAAAAATTTTAAGCTTGAAATTCTTCATTGCAATGCTCACACATTCCCTATCGGGTCGCTGCGGATTTGCAGGATAGGCGCGAGGTGAACTCGGGAGGAGAAAGCCGCCATGAAGATGCATCCGCTGAAGGGGCCGAACCGGCTGAAGCTCGGTGTTTTTTCGACCAACGCGGATGGCGGCCTTGCCATTACCGACGTGCCGGAGCGCTGGACGGCAGGGTGGCAGGACAATCTGACGGCGGCGCAGATTGCGGATCGGGCGGGGCTTGAGTTCTTTCTACCGATCGCCCGCTGGCGCGGTTTTGGGGGCAAGAACCGCGTGCGCGAATGGTCGTTCGAGACCTTCACCTGGGCGGCTGCGCTGTCGGCTGCGACCGAGCAGATCGGCCTCTTCATGACGGTGCACGTGCCGATCGTCCATCCCCTTTATGCCGCCAAGTCGCTTGCGACAGTCGACCATATCAGCCAGGGGCGGGCGGGACTGAACATTGTCTGTGGCTGGAACCCGAAGGAGTTCGGCATGTTCGGCGTGCCGCTCGTCGAAAAGGGCTACGACCAGGCAGCCGAATGGCTCGAAATCGTCGAGAGGCTCTATGCCTCGGATGAGCCCTTTGACTATGCCGGCACCTATTACCATTTGAAGGAAGCCGTCAGCCGTCCCGCAAGCCTGCAGGCGCCGCGGCCGGTGACGATGAATGCGGCTTTCGGCGGCCCCGGCCGAGACTTTGCCGCGGCGCATTGCGACTATCTTTTCACCACCTTCACCGAGATCGATGACGCCGGGAAGCATGTGGCTGATATCGCCGCACGGGCGGAAGGAAAAGGCAGGCAGGTCGGCGTTTATACCGTCTGTCACGTCGTCTGCCGCGAGACACAGACGGAGGCGGAAGACTATTATACCCGCTATGCCGTGACGATGACCGATCACGCTGCCGTCGACCAACACATGGCCGGCAAAAAAGAGTTCTCGCAGTCCCATGATCGCGAGGCCTATGACCACTACCGGCAGCGCTTTGCCGGCGGCGCGGGCAGCTACCCGCTGATCGGCACGCCGCAGCGCATTGCCGAAGAGATGATCGCCATTGCCGGGCAAGGCTATGCCGGCATCGCCTTGTCCTTCGTCAACTACACGCAGGAACTGCCTTATTTCTGCGATCGGGTGCTTCCGATTCTGAAGAAGGCTGGGCTCCGCGTAGGGTGAATCACCGTTTCTATGGTTCGCGCCCCTGCCGCTCGCGGGAATGTGATCATCCTTCAATGACGAATTGGCTATCCGGCCAAGGCTGATTTTCCTGGCCGCTCGCGATGATGTCGCTTTCATGCTGCGGCGTCGCAGGTGCGACATGTGTGCAACGCAGCAAAAAACTCGAGGGCAAGGGGTTTACAAGCGTGACCCCGGATGGGATTCTTTTTCGGTGAAGGGTGCTGCTTGATTGGAAGCAGCGTCATTCCCTTCGACCGGACGCCGTAAATCTTGGCTCCGATGCGTCGCTATCTTGCTGGCGCTTAACCGAACAAAATCAATCCGAAGCCAGAATGCGGCGTTGTTCCGCGCTGGCTGTTGCCTTGTTGCGCCCTGAACATCATGAGGTCGGGGTATAGAGAATGCGGGCTTTAACATGGGCTTCAAGTCAAAACACATTCTTCGCGGCGTTCTTGGTCTTCTTGCGAGTGTCAGCTTGCCGCAGGTCACCAAAGCCAGCGATCTGATGATCTGGTCGCCGGTCAAAGTGGCGCCGCGAATATATAAGACGACGCTTGGTTTCCGGCTGCCGATGGCCTGGGATGTTAGTGCCGGCATGGATCTTGGCCTTGGTAGCGCTGCCACCGGCGCGATCTTGCGAAGCAGCAGCCTGGCAACGCTCTGGGGCACGGCGATCGACGATCACAAGCGCTTTTCGACCGTGTGGCGTCGCGAAGTCTCCGTGAGGGTGGACACTCTCAATAGCACGGGAACGCTTTGCCTCGAGCGCTCGCGAAGCTGGACAGTGTCGGAAAATCTGGACATGAGCACGTCGAGGTCGCTGAACGTAAATTACGCGGGCACGCGGAATGCGGCAAATTCCGTTACCGCGACACAAGCCGTTACCGTTGCTGTTCCTTGGACGGGAACGTCCTTATCTGCGATCGGCAATCTGAAGGACGTGGGCAGCGTCTTTTCGAGCATGGTCTCGTTTCAGCAGCCTTTGGCGCCGAACCTCAATTTCTCGGCCTCCTTCGCCGATCCGCAGACTTTGACACCGGCTGGCAATGTACGCTTGGACTACCGTATCAAATGGTAGATACCCGAGGTTTCTAAGTTCGGCCCTTTGCATATCTCGGTGGGGAACAAATGTCCCTCGCGGAAGTTTAGAGCGGGCAGGACATCGATCTTGCTCGAGGTGTCATGACCTCGCGAAGCCTGCCGCTGGTTCAACTCCCTGCCGGCGGCAGGCTTAGCGTTGCACCGGAGAACTCAGTCAGCGGATCCTGTCGCTTCCGTCGGCGATTTGATCGTTATGTCGGGCTCGGCAAGCTTAGCCTTGAGCTTCGAGATGACATCGTGCCGGACATCAGACCAGGACGAGGTGATCGCCCAATATTCGATGTTGAGCACGGCTTGATCGACGGCCAGCTCGTCGAGAAAAACCTTCGGTGCGGGTGTGGTCTTGATGCGCTGATCCGCTTTCAGGATATCGAGGATTGTTTTGCGGGCAAGATCGATGTCGATTTTCTCACCCATGGCAACGGACAATTGCTGGCGGCGGTCCGGCTCGCGGCTGTGGTTGATGATGGGCGTGTTCCAGAGCGTCGAGTTCGGCGCCATCAGATAGAGGCCGTCGGCCGTCCTCATCTCCGTCGCGAAGAGCCCGATCTCCTTGATGTAACCTTTGACGTTCGCGGTCTCGATATATTCGCCGACCCGGAATGGCCGCAGGATCAGCAGCATGATGCCGGCGGCGATGTTTTGAAGCGTGCCTTGCAGTGCCAGGCCGATCGCCAGGCCGGCAGCGCCGAGAGCGGCGATGATGGAGGCGGTCTGAACGCCGAACTGGCCAAGGACGGTGATGAAGACAAGGATAAGCAAGCTGTAGTGCAAGACATTCTGGAAGAAGCTCGCGAGCGTTTCGTCTATGCCGCGAATGCGCGAGATGACACGGTAGGCCGACCGGCTGATAATGCCCGCAAGAAGCCAGCCACCGATCAGAAGAATGATCGCGCCGAGAAGCGAAAATCCATATTGAACCGCGAGTGCCGAGGCCTGGTCGAGTGCCGAGCGAGTGGCGACGACGATATTGGTCGTTTGATCGTCCATGTCAAAACTCCATCTTTTCCAGAAAGCCAAATGAGAAGTCGCGTTTTTTGCTCCGGGCGATCGGACGCATGAAACTCAACTGTTCAATGGCTTATGCGGGCTATTTTCTCTGCCGGAGCGTCAGGCGCCGTGCTTTGCCTGATGTGGGCCTATGGTGGCCGCTGCGGCGTAATGAGCCTTCTTTTGTTCGTACATGCCGAGATCCGCGCGCTTGATCATGGCCTCCATGGTTTCGCCGGGCAAGCTCGTGGCAATGCCGATGGAGACGCTGAGGGGCGCGCTGGAATAGAACTGATTGTTGATCTTCAGCAGTTCGTTGATCGTCTCGACCATCGCGGCAGCCGCGATTTCATCGGCGCCCGGCATGAGAACGGCAAATTCGTCGCCGCCGATGCGGGCGGCGTGGTTCGGCAGGGAGACGACGCTGTTCAGCACCTCGCCCATGCGGCGCAGCAGCGCGTCGCCAGCATCGTGGCCGCTCTCGTCATTGGACTCCTTCAGGCCGTTCAGATCGAGAATGATGGCCGATACCGGCCGAAGCGATTTGCGCTCCAATCTGTTGAGCTCCTCCATATAGAAGGCGCGGTTGTAAAGTCTGGTGAGCACATCGTGCTTGCCGAGATATTCGAGGTAGGCTTCCGCTTTCTTGCGCGCGGTAATATCGGTAAGCGCCACCTGCACCAGGGACCAGTCGTCCTCGTAACCGGGAAAGACCGAAAACTGCAGGAGGACGTGACGCTCCGATCCGTCGAGCGCGTAGTTCAGCACCTCACGCTGATGGAAAAGGCGACTGTTCCACAATTCCACCAATTGCCCCCGAAAATGCTTCTCCATGTCATCGCGGAACACTTCACCGATCCGCTGATGCAGGGTCTGGCGGTCCGGTGCGCAGAAGAGATCGAGCGTTGCCTGATTGACATCGAGCACGCTGATCTCGCTCATGCATTGCTGTACGAATTCCGGATGCACGTCGAGAAATACCTGAAAGTCGACGATGCCTCGGTGGCGGATCTCATCGAGCAGGATCTTGATCCGGCTGAAATCCTCGACCCAAAGGGAAACCGGCGAATGCTCGAACATGCCTTCGGCATAGCGGCGCTGCCGCTCTTCCTGCCGTCTCGCCTCCTCGCGGGCCGTCACGTCTTCTGTCGTCAGCAGCAATCTGTTCCAGGAGGTCTCGTGGCCCGGCAGGATGACGCCGCGTAGCAGGATGTCGAGCCGTTTGCCGCCGAGGGAATAGTTGATTGCGGTACCGGAAAACTCGGTCTTGCCTTCCCAGAGCGCCACAAGCTCGTTCACATGGCTTTGCAGCATCTCGTCCCGGAAGACCCGCGAAAGACTTCCGACGAGCGTCTCGAAGGACGGCGCCTCGAAGAGCTCCAGCGTCCTGGCATTGACGGCAAGAAGCTTGATCTTTTGCGAGCAGGACCCGACGCGCTGCACGTCGGCGAGCAGATGGGAACGCAGGTCCGTCACGCCTTCCGCACGCCAGAGTTCGAACTGCTCCTTGACGCCGCTGAAATCCTCCAGCCACATGGCGACGGGGGCAAGGTCGAAAACGGTGCTGCTGAAGTCCTGGGCGTTCATCATGATTCCCTGCACCGGCAACAAAAGTCAGTATGCGAAATGGAAAGCCGGCAGTTCGCTAAATTCTGCTTAGCGAGCATTGGTAAACCTTGCGTTGATATCAAGTGGCCGGTCAAGCCGGACAGTCACTGTCCGCTTCTTTTCAACTCATTCTTGTCAAAACTGTGCCCCAAACGGCTCTCTAGCGCGATCGCTATCGGGTTGATCCGATGCAGGGGCAGTCATGTCTTTAAAAAACGCTCGAAGGCTTCTAGGGTCTTTTCGCTGACATGGTGTTCGATGCCCTCGGCATCATTTCTTGCCGTATCAGGATCGACGCCGAGACGGCAAAGGACGGCCTCGACGATCTCATGACGCCGGCGGGTTGCCACCGCCAGGCGCTGCCCTTCTTCAGTCAGGAACACGCCACGATAGGGGCGCTGCGTGATCAGGTTTTCCTCCGCGAGCCGCTTGAGCATTTTTGCAACCGTCGGCTGCGTCACTCCCAGCCTCTGTGCAATATCGGTCTGGCGCGCTTCACCGGCATGTTCTATCAGATCGGCGATGAGCTCGACGTAATCCTCCATCAATTCCGTGCGTCGATCGTCTCGGCTTTTCTGAAAGGCCTCGGCATGCGTCTCGATCTCGGTCGAAGAAAGACGGCTTTCCAGGGCGGCAGGCAATTTCGTCAAGGCGGCTCATCTCCCTCTTGATTAAGAGTCATGTAATGATGTTTAGCCTCGACTATAAATAATTCAAAGACGTTATGAAACCCCGGCGACCGATCCCGGCCAGCCGTGAAATCGAAATTCCTATGTCTCAGTTGATTCGTCGCGCCACGCCTTCAGACGCGCAACAGCGGCAGCAGTTGCTTACCCTGCCGCTTTATTTCCGAGAGGTAGGGTGTGTCCGAAAGAACGAAATGCGTGATGCCGAGATCGCGGTACTTGCGCAGGGAGCTGGCGACATCCTCTGGCGAGCCGACCAGCCAGGTTGTGCCGGCACCGCCGCCGCCGAACTTGCCCGGTGCGGTATAGAGATTGTCGTCAAGCACATCGCCGCGCGCGGCGAGATCGAACAGTCGTTTCTGGCCCACTGCGATCGATTGCCGGTGATCGTTCCAGCCGACGCCCTTATTCTTAGCCATCTCGGCGACTTTCGCCTCGGCATCGGTCCAGGCCTGCTCCGTTGTGTCGCGCACCAGCGTCGTAATGCGCAGTCCGAATTCTAGCGGCGGCAGATCGCGATCAAGATCTCTGCTTAGCGCCCTCAGCCGGCTGATCCGCTCCGCGATGTCGGCGAGTGGCTCGCCCCAGAAAAGCTGAACATCTGCCTCCGTGGCGGAAACGCGTTCCGCAGCATCCGAAGCGCCGCCGAAATAGAGCTTGGGATGCAGACGTTCACCGCGAGGCTCGATACGCGGAGCCGCCGTGGATTCTCTGACGCGAAAGTGTTCTCCCTCATAGGTGACATTCTCTTCGGTCCAGAGCTTGCGGGTAAGCCGCATGAATTCTTTGGTGCGCCCATAGCGGTGGGCTTGATCGCCTTCGCTGTCGCCATAAGCGGCAAGATTGTCCTTGCCGGAAACGATGTTGATGCGCACCCGGCCGCCGCTCAGCTGATCCAGCGTGGCAGCAGCGGAGGCGAAGTGCGCCGGGCGCCAATAGCCTGGACGGATTGCGATGAGCGGCTCGAAGCTGGTGGTGCGCGCAGCAAGTGCGGCCGCCACGGTGAAGGTGTCGGGCCGGCCCCAGCCGGTGCCGATCAATGCACCCTTCCAGCCGTGATCCTCCAGCGCCTTGGCATGGCTCGCGAGCGTCTCCAGGCTGTTATGGTTCTCGACGGCGGAATCGCCGCGATGGCCCGGTTTGACGTCATTCGGGATGTACCAGAGAAATTCGCTGCTATCGCTCATGCCTGCGCCTGTCGGTCCGTCTGAATTGATAGGGGATTTGTAGCGAAGCGAGCCGTGATCAATCCTCGGCTCACCTTCCTTGCGTCTAAAGCTTACCCTTCCAAGGGACGAGCACGGCTTCAAGAATGCGGACGGCGGTCGAGAAGGCGAAGGCGCAGACCGCAATGATGCCGATGCCGACGAAAACGACGTCGGTGGCAAGGAACTGTGATGCCGACATGATCATGAAGCCAACGCCGCGGGTCGAAGCAATGAGTTCGGCTGCCACCAGCGTTCCCCAGCCGATGCCGAAGGCGATCCGGATACCGGTCAGGATTTCCGGCAGGGCCGAAGGCAGGACGACGTTGAAGAAAAGGTGCAGCCGGTTCGCGCCGAGAGACCGCGCGGCATTGACCCGCTCCAGGGGCAGCGAACGAACGCCGGCTTGGGCCGACAGGCAAATCGGCGCGAACATGGCGAGCACGAGGAGGGTAATCTTCGAGGTCTCACCGATCCCGAGCCATATGATCATCAGCGGCAGGTAGGAAAGGGGCGGAAGCGGCCAATAAAATTCGATGGGCGTATCGAGAATTCCCTTTGCCCAGCGGTTGAGGCCCATCAGCAGACCGACAGGAATGCCGACCCCGATCGCGATGGCCGCGGCGACGACGATGCGGAACAGGCTTGCCGATATATGTTCGGAAAGCGAGGCACCCGCATAGCCGTCGCGATAGACAACGCCGATCTGCGCCAGCACCTCATCGGGGCGAGGCAGAAAGAGATGAGATACCAGGCCGAGCTTGGCGACGAGCCACCACAATGCCAGGCAGACGATTGCAGTCGCAATGCTGATGGCGACGGTGGGTTTCTCGCCAACGCCGAAGCCGGGAACACGAACCAGCTTCGGTTGTGTTTCCCTTTGAGAAACGGTGGCGGAGTGCGTTTCGATGATGTCGCTCATGCCGCACTCCTGATGTTGTCAGCACTGTGGAGGATGGTGCGAATTTCGTCCCGAAGATTGCCGAATTCGGGAGAAGACAGGATCGCTCTCGTATCGCCGCTGGCGGCAAAACGATGCACGAAATCAAGCTCGAAACGCGCGACGACACGCCCCGGCCTCGGAGACATAACCAGAACCTCCGTGCCGAGAAACAACGCCTCCTCGATCGAGTGGGTAATGAAGAAAATGCGCTTGTCGGTTCTGGCCCAGATGGAAACCAGAAGCTCCTGCATCTGCTCGCGCGTCAGGCTGTCGAGCGCGCCGAATGGTTCGTCCATCAGCAGGATATCCGGATCAGGGGCGAGCGCCCGTGCAATGCCGACCCGCTGGCGCATGCCGCCCGACAATTCATAGGGTAGAGCATTGGCAAAGTCGGTGAGGCCCACCAGCCGCAAAAGCTCGGATGCTCGATCGCGGCGTTCCCGCTTGCCCAGTCCGGCAAATTGCAGGCCGAGAGCCACGTTGTCGATGACGGACTTCCATGGCAGCAGCGAATCCTTCTGGAACACGACGCCGCGATCAGCGCCTGGCCTGGAAACAGGCCTGCCGTCGAGCGTGATCTTCCCCTCGGACAACGGCAGGAAGCCGGCGATCGCATTGAGCAGAGTAGATTTGCCGCAGCCGGATGCGCCAAGCGCCACGACGATGCCGCGTTCGGGAATGTTGAAGGAAACGCGATCGAGCGCGTGAACGGTCCTGCCGTCACGCGCTGCAAAGAAGACGCTTGCATGGTCGACTTGAAGCATGGGTTCTCTCGATATTGCGGCGCCGGCGTGACAAGCGCGCCGGCGCCGGGGAGGATCAGTTGCTTGCGCTGACAAGCGCATCGGCGGTGACGAACGCGCCGTAGTTCGGCAGGACTTCGGAGACTTTTCCCTGGATCTTCAGGAAGGCGGCCGTGTCCTTGAGGATTTTTGCCGCGCCGGACTGATCGCCGCCACCGAGCCAGGCGGCCGATGCTTGCACGTCGGGCGTCAGCAGAGTGAGGTTTTTCAGCGCTGCTGCCTGCTGGTCTGCCGTGCCGCCCAGAAGCTTGGCAAGCGCCTTGGCGTTGTCGCTATCCGGTCCCCACGCCGCTTTATCGGCTGCGAACGAGGCGTAGTATTTGTTGATCACCGAGGCATAGGCCTTCAGGAACTTCGGGTTGTCTGCTGCGAATTTCGAGGTTGCGACCCAGGCGGAAAATGTCGGAGCGCCCTTGTCGGCGACATCTTTGGAGGTCACCAGGACTTTGCCGTTCTTCTTCAGCTCAGTGAGTGCCGGGTCCCAGACGAAGCCGCCGTCGATATCGCCGCGATTGTAGCTTGCGACGATTTCCGGCTGCGAGATGGCAAAGACCTGTACGTCCTTTTCGCTCAAGCCAAGAGACTTGATGAGGGCGAGCAGCTGATAGTGGTCGGTGGAAACGGGGGCTGCCGCGAGCTTCTTGCCCTTCAGATCGGCAAGCGTGTTGATGCCGGAGCCATTGCGTACCACCAGAGCTTCATCGACGCCGGAGATGGACGAGAGGTAGAATGCCTTCACCTCCAGCCCGCGCGAGGCGGCAGCGGCAAACGGGCTTGAGCCGACATAGCCGATCTGGACGTCGCCGGATGCGATAGCGGCGAAGATCTCCGCCCCGGAATTGAATTTGCGGAAGTCGATTTCGTAGCCGGTCTCCTTCGCGAAATCGCCATTGGCGATGGCGACCGAGGAGGGCAGGGCATCAGTCTGATAGGCGACGACGACCTTCTTGTCGGCAGCGGCCGCGCTGGCCGCCATGGAAATGCTGGCGAGACCTAAGACGGCCGCAGCGATCAGTGTATTGAACTTCATGATTAGTCCCCTTGGCCGGATCAGATTTTCCGGCGGTTCCCTGAATGCAATGCGTAGAACCTAGCGAAATCGGGGGCGGGATCGATAGAAATAGCAAACTATTTTTATAGAATATAATAGGAATTGTTTGTCTGAATTCACGAAGACGACAGGGCTAGCACCTTTTCGGCGGAGCGAAGCCGACACGGATACCGCCGCTCAGGACCTCGTCGAGATCCTGAACTCTAGTCGGCGTCGGTCATTCCCACAGGAAGGCGAAAGCCCCGCCGCCTAACTGGCGCTTTCGCGCTCGTTGAGATCGATCTGGCCTCTTTCCGCCAGAATCGGCAGCGCGATATTATGCTGCGCCTCATTCATTTCCTGCACCGTGACGAGCGTTCCTCCTCGTTCGAGGGCGGCTGCATAGGCGGCACGCTGCTCCTCATGAAAGAAGATGCCCGTCAATGCATCCAGAAAACCGATGTGATCGGTCGGTGAGGTATCGGGCCGGTTGCCCGGTGTCATGGTGATCGCGTCCTTCGGGATACCGGCATCCATCAACGCCTGGGCTGCAGCTTCCGCTTCATATTCGTCGTCGAAGAATGCGGTCAATGCAAAGGAGCCGGTTTTACTTTCGCTGTTCATGGCGGGTTCTCCGTTCTCGTGGTCTCACTGTCTTAACGAGCACCTGGGGAGGGTGTTCCCTTTTGATGAGAATCCCGCATGGAACAAACAGAAGGACGATTAGTTGATCGTCGTAGAATCTGGAACCATAGCGAGCCCCCAATGCTCGATAGATTTCCTTCGGCCGGCGCAGGCCCATCGCTCACTTATGAGCATGCGAATGCAGAGACACTTGATAATCTGCATGAAGATGCTCGATCCTGCACACGCTGCGATCTCTATCGCAACGCCACTCATCTGGTGTTCGGCGAAGGGCCGGCCCGGGCCGACATCGTGCTGGTCGGCGAACAGCCGGGCGACAAGGAGGATGTGGCCGGCCGGCCTTTTGTCGGACCGGCGGGCCGGCTCCTTGATGAATGCCTTGAAGAAGCCGGCGTGGATCGAGACCGCTGCTATGTCACCAACGCCGTGAAGCATTTCAAATATCAGATGCGTGGCAAGAAGCGATTGCATGCCAGGCCCAATGCCGGCGAGGTGCAGCGCTGCGCCTGGTGGCTGGGAGCAGAGCTCGAATTGCTAAAGCCGAAACTTGTCGTCGCGCTTGGGGCGACGGCCGTATCCTCGCTGCTCGGCTCGAAAGTTAAGGTCATGCGCGACCGCGGCCAGATTCTGCATCCGTCGCGAAAACTCGATGTCCTAGTGACCATTCATCCTTCGGCGCTCCTGCGGATCAGGGAAGCGGACGAGAGGGAAAAAAACCGGCTCACCTTCATTCGGGATCTCAAAAAGATCCGAAGTTTTCTGCGGCACTGACAATCCTCTCCAGACGCAACTGCAGAACAGCAAAGGTCATGTCATGGCTGATAATCAACCCAATATTGCGGAAACCAAGCCGGATCGGCTGAAACAGCAGCCTGTTGATGACGCCGGTCGCCAAAATGATGCAACGGCTGAAAAGCGCCCCTCCTTCATTCGCCGTCATCCCTTCTCCATTCTGCTCGGCATTGTCGTGTTGCTTGCACTGATCGTAGCGGCATGGTTCGTCTGGAAGATCTATTTCCATCCCTATGAGTCGACGGATGATGCCTTTGTCGATGCGCGCAGCTTTTCGGTTGCCGCCAAAGTATCCGGCTATGTTGCCGAGGTTCCGGTAACCGATAACCAGTCCGTCAAAGCCGGCGATGTCATCTTGAGGATCGATCCGCGTGACTATCAGATCGCGCTCGATCAGGCGAACGGGCAGGTAGAGGTGGCGAAGGCCTCGGTCGACAGCGCCGGCGCGCAGATCGAGGCAGCGAGCGCCGCCGTCGACGTCGCCAAGGCGCAACAGAATTCCGCCACCGCCGCTCTGCAATTTGCACAGCAGGAATCCAATCGCCAGCAGCAACTGGTCAAGACCGGCTCCGGCAGCGTGCAGGCCGTGCAGCAGGCTACGGCAACCCTGCAGCAGGATCAGGCGAGCCTCGCCCAGATGCAGGCGAACATCATCTCGGCGCAGAAGAACAAGGCCGTTGCCGAGGCGCAAAAATCCAGTGCGCTCGCCAGCCTCAAGCAGGCACAGGCCCAAGCCGAAGAAGCGCAGCAGAACCTTAGTTACACGACGATCACGGCGGCCCAGCCAGGACGCATCGTGCGCCTTGCCGGCGCCAAGGGGCAGTATGTGGAGGCGGGACAGGCGATCTCGACATTCGTTCCCGACGATGTCTGGATTACGGCGAACTTCAAGGAGACGCAGCTCACCGACATGCGGCCGGGTCAGCCGGTGGACATCACGATCGATGCCTATCCCAATCACACGCTCCACGGCAAGGTGGCCTCGGTTCAGCCGGGCTCCGGCACCGCCTTTTCGCTGCTGCCAGCGGAAAACGCGACCGGCAATTACGTCAAGGTCACGCAGCGCGTGCCGGTCAAGATCATCGTCGACAGATGGCCCGCTGATGTTGCAATCGGTCCCGGCATGTCCGTGGTGCCGACAGTGACGGTGCGCCCGAGGAGCTGAGCGAGATGAGCGGTGCAGGCGCAGCGGCGAGTGGAAGAGGAGCGTCATCCGCACAAGTCACGAATCCCTGGCTGATTGCCATGGTCGTGTCGCTGGCAACCTTCATGGAAGTGCTCGACACCACGATTGCCAACGTGGCGCTGCGCTACATTTCGGGCGGGCTCGCCGTCAGCTCCGACGAAGCTTCATGGGTGGTCACGACGTATCTCGTTTCCAATGCCATCGTGCTGGTTGCCAGCAGCTATTTCGCCGAACGGTTCGGACGCCGTCGGTTCTATCTCCTGTGCCTGGTGACATTCACGATCGCTTCTGTTCTGTGCGGTCTATCGTGGAATCTCCAGGTGCTGTTGATTTTCCGTGTCATACAGGGTTTTGCCGGCGGCGGCATGGTGCCGACCTCGCAGGCGATCCTTGCCGATGCGTTTCCGCCGGCAAAACGCGGTCAGGCTTTTGCGCTCTTCGGTGTCGCCGTGGTCGTCGCGCCGGTCATCGGACCGACCCTGGGCGGTTATCTCTCCGACAACCTCTCCTGGCACTGGTGCTTCCTCATCAATGGTCCCGTCGGCATATTCGCCTTCGTGCTCGTCTATCTGCTGTTGAAGGAAACTCCGAAGACGAGGGCCATGCGTGAGGAATTCCGCAAGAAGGGCGTTCGCTTCGATCTCATCGGCTTTCTGCTGGTGGCAACCTTTCTCGGTTCGCTGGAGCTCGTCCTGGATCGGGGACAGACCGATGACTGGTTCGGTTCCAACTTCATCATCGTCATGGTCGCCATATGTGTTCTGGCCTTCCTGGCTGCCATACCGTGGGTTCTGACGAAGGCAAACCCGATCATCGATGGATGGCTGCTCGGCACCCGGCAATTCGGCTCCTGTTTCATCGTAATGATGGCAACCGGCGCAATCCTGATTGCGACGACGCAGTTCATCCCCGAGGTCGTGCAGCAGAACTACGGATATACGGCGACCTGGGCAGGCCTGGCGCTCTCGCCGGGTGGGATTGTGACCATGGTCATGATGTTCGTTGCCGGTCGTGTGAATTCCTGGGTCCAGCCGAAGTATCTGATCGCCATCGGTGCGGCGATCATTGCGATGTCCATGTGGCAGCTGACGCGGCTCTATCCCGGTCTGAACTTCGGCTTCTTCGTCTGGTCTCGCCTCTATATCGGGCTTGGCCTGCCCCTGATCTTCATCCCGATCACCTCCGCCTCCTACTACGGTTTGAAGCCTGAGCAAACCAATCAGGCATCGGCCATGATCAATGCCGCACGCAACATTGGCGGCTCCATCGGCGTCTGCATCGCGTCAAATGTCCTGGCGCATCGCGAGCAGTGGCACCAGAGCCGCCTGGTGGAGCATGTCACGCCATCGTCACCGGCCTATCAGGAGACGCTGCGAACCATGACGCGCTATTTTGCCGAGAAAGGTGCGACCATGGCGGATGCCCAGGCGCAGGCGACGGCGTGGATAGGGCAGCAGGTACAGACTCAATCGAGCTTCCTCGCCTATATCGATGTATTCCATGTGCTGATGCTGGTCGTGCTCTGCGCCATTCCGCTTGCGCTGATCCTGAGCAATGTCGATCTCAAGGAGGGTGGCGGCGGCATGCATTAAGCACCGCAACGATCGATCCTCCCGCAGGTGGACGGTTGGCTGACTAGGTCATTCGCCGCAACAGCGCGATGAGGGCGTCGGTGTTGTCATGGGTCTCAAGCGAGAGCAAATGCTTGTCTGCAAGCTCGGCAATCGCCAAGGCGACTTCACGCTCCGACCATCCCGCCAGGGTCGCAGCACTCAGCAACTCTCGAAAAGCGGCTTGCAGCGCGTCCTGGCAGCGGATGTCCCGGTCGGGATCATCATCGGTCACGAATGGTCGTGCGATATCGGGCATGACTGAAAGGTGAACTGATTTGCGGGTTTTGGCAATCTATTGCGTTCAATCGCAGTCGATTGCGCCTTTTTTGCGTGTGAGAGACGTCACAGCCCGTCAAAATAATCGGTAACACGGTTTAACGGCCTGACGCTGCGCTTTCCTCTGAACAGGCGCAGTATCAGGCGCTCGATCCTGTCATTGAAACCTACAGCGGCACCCATCGATGCCGCTTTTGGTCACTGCTGATTTTTTCCGCATCCGGCGAAAGAAAAAGAAAGCTGTTTCTTAAATAACTTAAAATCTATGTTTTTTATAGACTACAGTGCCCCATGGTCGGCATTGGGTGCAAACATGGATGAAACGGCATGTCTTACCTTCTTAGCCTTCTTGACAA
Organism: Rhizobium centroccidentale; assembly: GCF_030182565.1. Lineage (NCBI taxonomy): Bacteria > Pseudomonadati > Pseudomonadota > Alphaproteobacteria > Hyphomicrobiales > Rhizobiaceae > Rhizobium > Rhizobium centroccidentale. Next base: position 442,995 of record NZ_JAQJCG010000003.1, read on the forward strand.
GAGCCCGATCGAACAGGGGCTCAGTGCCACCGATGCGCTCGGCGCCACGGCTCGCTTGGCCATTCGGGCCGAGGAACTTGGCTATCATCGCTTCTGGGTCGCCGAGCATCACAACATGGCGAACCTCGCAAGTTCGGCTCCGGAAGTTCTGATTGCCTACCTTCTGGCCAGGACCTCGAAGATCCGTCTCGGCTCCGGCGGCGTCATGCTGCAGCATTACAGCGCCTATAAGGTTGCCGAAGCCTTCAATCTCCTCGCCTCGCTGGCCCCCGGCCGTGTCGATCTCGGTGTCGGCAAGGCGCCAGGCGGATTTCCACTGTCGACCCGCGCGCTGCAGCGCGCCTACGATCAAGAAAAGAAGCCGGACTTTGCCGAGCAGCTTTCCGATATCAACACCTATCTCGCGGCCGATCCTCATTCCGATGGCGCGCTGGCCACGCCGTTTCCGCCGCGCGCGCCGGAGCGCTTCCTTCTCGGCGCCAGCGTCGAGAGCGCGAAGCTCGCCGCAGAGAAGGGCTGGAAGCTAGTGTTTGCCGGCCATCTGAACGGCGATCCGGAAAATCTGCGCAATACCTTCGAGGCCTACGCGAATGCGACGGGCGGCAAGGTGCCGATCCTGGCGCTCGCAGCCTTCGCTGCCGAAAGCGAGGCTCATGCCCGTGAGCGCGTCGGCCAGTTGCGCATCGTCAAGCTCTTCCTGCCCAACGGCCAGAGCGTCAATGTCGGCACCCAGGAACAGGCGGCGGAATTCGCGCGTCAGGCGGGCTTCGCGGACTTCCGGACCGAGGAGAAGGCGCCGAGCGTGCTGCATGGCACGGCGGCGCAGATCCGCGCCGAGCTTGACGCGCTCCATCACCGATACGGCGTCGAGGAATTCGTGCTCGACACGCCGGCGCTGACCGCGACCGAACGGCTCAACTCCATAGAATTGCTCGCCAAAGAACGCCTTTCCCTCGTTGCCTGAGCGGCCTGTCCCAGGAGGATCATCATGGCTCAAAAACACGTCACCTTTGGTATCATGCTGCAAGGCCCCGGCGGCCACATGAATGCCTGGAAGCATCCGAGCGTCCCGGTCGATGCCAGCACCAATCTGAACTTCTTCGTCAAGACGGCCCGCAAGGCCGAAGAGGCCGGTATTGCCTTCGCTTTCGTCGCGGACGGACTCTATATCAACGAGCAATCGATCCCGCATTTCCTCAATCGCTTCGAGCCGCTGACCATTCTGTCAGCGCTTGCCGCCTTTACAACGAAGCTCGGCCTCGTGGGCACGGTCTCGACCTCTTACAGCGATCCCTTCACCATCGCCCGCCAATTTGCCTCGCTCGATCTCATCAGCGGCGGCCGCGCCGGCTGGAACGCCGTGACGTCTCCGCTCGAAGGCTCCGGCCGCAACTATAGCCGCGAGCATCCCGAGCATGAATTGCGCTACGAGATCGCCGACGAGTATCTCGATGCGATCAAGGGGCTATGGGACTCCTGGGACGACGATGCCTTCGTGCGCGACCGTAAGACCGGCGTCTACGCCGACAAATCCAAGCTGCATCGCCTGAACCACAAGGGTCGGTTCTTCCGCATTGAGGGTCCCCTCAATATCGGCCGTTCCAAGCAAGGCCAGCCGGTGGTATTCCAGGCGGGCGCCTCCGATTCCGGTATCCGGCTGGCCGGCAAGCACGCGGATGCGGTCTTCACCAATGGCGGACCGCTCGAAGACGCGAAGACCTTCTACAAGCAGGTCAAACAATCCGCGATCGCGCATGGCCGCAGAGCCGCCGATGTCGGCATCTTCCCCGGCATAGGGCCGATCGTCGGCGCAACGCAGGAGGAGGCGGAAGCTAAGTATCAGGCGATCCGAAACCTCGTCACGATCGAGGAGGCGCTCGCCTATCTTGGCCGCTTCTTCGATCATCACGATTTCCGCGCCTATCCGTTGGATGAGCCATTCCCCGATCTCGGCGATATCGGACGCAACAATTTCCGGGCCACGACCGATCGCATCAAGAAGACGGCGCGCGAGAAGGGTCTCACCTTACGCGAGGTAGCGCTCGATGCGGCGACGCCGCGAACCTCCTTCATCGGCATGGCCGAGCACATTGCCAATGAGATCATCCGCTGGGTGGAAGGAGAGGCCGCGGATGGCTTCATCCTCGGCTTCCCGGTGATCGGTGAAGGCTTCGACGATTTCTCCAGGCATGTCCTGCCGATCCTGACCGAGCGCGGCTATTTCGATCCCGCTTTGAAAGGCGAGACGCTCCGCGATCACCTTGGACTGCCATATCGCGAAAGCCGTTATGCGGCAGAGGCTGTCGACATCGAACCCGCAAAGGCCGTAGGCGCTTGAGCCAGGACGATCACCATGAACGCCATCATCAAGACCGCTTTGATTGCCGATCCGATCGAGGCAGGGATTGCCGCCTATCTCGATGAGATCGTCGCGCTCAGGCATGACCTGCATCAATATCCCGAACTCGCCTTTCAGGAGCATCGCACCGCCAAGAAGGTGGCCTCGTTGCTTGCGGAATGGGGCTACGACGTCGCAGCAGGTATCGCCGGTACCGGCGTGGTCGCGACCCTGAGGCGGGGCAATGGCAACCGCAGTATCGGCATCCGTGCCGACATGGATGCTTTGCCGATCGAAGAGGCGACCGGAGTTGATTATGCAAGCAGCAATCCCGGCGTCATGCACGCCTGCGGTCACGACGGACATACATCGATCCTACTGGCCGCTGCCCGCTATCTCGCCGAAAGCGGCAATTTCAGTGGCACGCTGCGGCTGATATTCCAGCCGGCCGAGGAGATCGGCGCAGGTGCGCGCAAGATGTTGTCGGAGGGACTTTTCGATCGCTTCCCGGTCGATGCGGTCTTCGGCCTGCACAATTGGCCCGGTGTGCCGACGGGACAGTTCGGCTTCGTTGCCGGCCCGGCGATGGCTTCCGTCGACAAGGCGGTCATCAAGATCGTCGGAAAGGGCGGGCATGGTGCCGAGCCGCATCGTGCGGTCGATCCGGTGCTGGCTTCGGCCTCCTTCATCACGGCCCTGCAAAGCGTCGTCTCGCGCAATATCGATCCTCAGGAAATGGCGGTCGCGACGGTCGGCTCCATTCACGCCGGTTCGGCTTCGAACGTCATCCCGGAAAGCGTGGAGATGAAGCTGACCATGCGCGCCTACAATGAGACTGTCCGTGCCAGATTGCAGGAGCGAATTCCTGCTTTGGCGCGCGCGCAGGCGGAAAGCTTTGGCGCCGTGGCGGAAGTCGATTACCATCTCGGTTTTCCCGCACTCGTCAATCATGCCGAGGAGACTGAATTTGCCCGCAATGTCGCCTTGCGGGCGCTTGGAGCCGCTGCCGTGGAGGCGGATTTCCGGCCGCGGACGGCAAGCGAAGACTTTGCCTTCCTGCTCGAGGCAAAGCCCGGAAGCTACCTCTTCGTCGGCAATGGTGACAGCGCGCCGCTGCACAGCGCCCGCTACGATTTCAACGACGCCATCATCGCGCCGGCAGCCCGCTACTGGGTGCGGCTCGCCGAAACCTTCCTCGCGAATGACAACGGGTGACGAACGACATGAGCGACACGTTTCTTTATACGACCACATTGGACCCGCGCGCCAAGCCGCTGATCGACGAACTGATCCATGAATATGACAGCCGCTACGGCAACTATTTCAACGCTGAAGGGGCGGCTGCCGAACTCAACCGCTATCCGCCGGAGGCCTTTGCACCGCCGCATGGCAATTTTCTGCTCTTGCTCCGAAACGGGGAGACGATCGGCGGCGGCGCTTTCAAGCACTATGACGACCAAACCGCCGAATTCAAACGGATTTGGACGCGGCACGATCTCCGTCGCCAGGGATTGGCGCGTAGGCTGCTGGTAGAACTGGAGGCCCAGGCGGCGCGGCAGGGCTATCGCCGCATCTACCTGACCACAGGTTTTCGCCAACCCGAGGCGGTCGGCCTTTATCTCAACAACGGCTACACAGCCCTGTTCGATACCTCCGTCGATCCGGAAGTCTACAAGAGCCTGCCTTTCGAGAAAGATATCAGCCATTTGGCTCTGGCCTATATCGCCGAAACCTCCGGCTCGCAGCAGCGCTTGGCGGCCGCCGGCCGGTAACGCATTGCGGATCAACGACAATCATAAGGGGTAAGCATCATGGCGCTGACGACGGATTTTGCGGGTGTCGATCGAGGCACTGGCGCCGCCGAGACGAAGACAGATTATTCGCGTTATCGCATTGTGCCGGCGAGGCACCCTGGGCGAACCGTCGGCACGATCTTTGCTGCCCTCGTCATAGCGGTCGTCCTCTACTCCACCTTTACCAATCCGCGATGGGGCTGGGGTGTCTTCGCCGAGTGGTTCTTTGCGGAGCCGGTGCTGGTTGGCCTTGGCAGGACGCTGCTGCTGACGGCGCTTGCGGCGGTGTCAGGCTCAATCCTCGGAACGGCATTGGCGCTGGCGCGCGTCTCGAAGTCGCCGCTGCTTGCGAGCCTCTCTTGGGGTTACATCTGGCTGCTGCGTTCGATCCCGATGATCGTGCTGCTTCTGGTTCTCAACAATCTCGGCTATCTCTATGAAACTATTAGCGTCGGCGTTCCGTTCACCGACAAGGTTCTGTTCGATTATCCGACCACGCAGCTCCTGACGCCCTTTGCGGCAGCCTTTCTCGGACTGACGCTGAACCAGTCGGCCTTCTTTGCCGAAATCGTGCGCGGCGGCATTCTGTCAGTCGACCAGGGTCAACTGGAGGCGGCTGCGTCCCTCGGCCTGTCGCGCCGCCGTCAGGCGTTTCGCATCGTTCTGCCGCAGGCGATGCGCTCCATCCTGCCCACGGGCTTCAACGAGATCATCGGCCTCGCCAAAAGCACCTCCATGGTCTACGTGCTCGCCTTGCCGGAACTCTTCTACACGGTGCAGGTCATCTATCGCCGCAATCTGGAAGTCATTCCGCTGTTGATGGTGGCAACGGTCTGGTATCTCGTCATCATGACGGTGCTGTCGATCGCCCAGCACTATATCGAGCGTTATTTCTCCAAGGGCGCGGTGCGCAATCCGACGCCGTTGCCGTTTCAGGCATTCTTCCGGCGCTTTCAGCGGCCACTGCCTGCCTCCGCGGCAGGCGCCAGATCGGACACCGAGGCACTCGCCGCTTTTCGGAGCGTGACGGATCTTCGTGCCAGGGGCGGTGCCGTTCGCATCCGCGGCATTTCGAAGAGCTTCGGCACACTGAAAGTTCTCGACGATGTCGAGCTTAACCTTTCTGCCGGCAGCGTCACGGCCATTATCGGTCCGTCGGGTTCGGGTAAATCGACGCTGCTGCGCGCCATCAATCATCTGGAGCGCGTCGACAGCGGCTTCATCTCCGTCGACGGCGAGCTGGTCGGCTACACCCAGAAGGGCGAGGTGCTCTATGAACTCAAGGAAAAGGACATTCTGAAGCGCCGGACCGACATCGGTATGGTTTTCCAGAACTTTAATTTGTTCCCGCATCTCACTGTTTTAGAAAACATTATCGAGGCACCCATCCAGGTACGCGGGGTGAGCCGCGACGAAGCGACCGCCTATGCGCAAGAGCTTCTCGCGCGCGTCGGCCTCAGCGACAAGATCGATGCCTATCCCCGCCAGCTTTCCGGCGGCCAGCAGCAGCGTGTTGCCATCGCCCGCGCCTTGGCACTGCGACCGAAGGTCCTTCTTTTCGACGAGCCGACCTCGGCACTTGATCCTGAACTCGTTGGCGAAGTGCTCGATGTGATCAAGGAGCTTGCGCGCACCGGCACGACGCTCGTCATCGTCACCCACGAGATCGGCTTTGCTCGCGAGGTCGCCGATAGCATCGTCTTCATGGAGGGCGGCCACATTATCGAAGCCGGTACGCCCACACAGATCCTCAACGACGCGAGACATGCGCGCACGCGCGCTTTCCTCGCCAAGGTTCTCTAGCAGTCGCAGGCAAGCATTCGACGCTCTGACGCAGCAGGCGTCGGGATCATTATAGCAGCATCAACAACTTATAATTGAAAAAGGAGAAGGGAAATGACATTCATTGAGAGAGCAAGATATATCGTTGCCGGCGTTCTAACGGCGGTAGCGATGAGTGGGACGCCGACGATTGCGGCCGAAAAGTTCAACCTGAGCCCGGATACATCCAATCGCATCCGAGCCGAGAAGGACGAGGCAGCGATCAAGGCGATTGCGCCGGGCTTCAAGTTCGTCAATCCCGGCAAGTTCACAGTCGCGATCAACCCGTGGGACCCTCCGATCGCCACCTATGCGACCGACGCGAAAACGGTCGTCGGCACCGATCCCGATATCGCGCAGTTGCTCGCCGACTCCCTCGGCCTGCAGCTCGACCTGGTACCGGTCGCCTGGGAGGACTGGCCGCTCGGCGTCTCCTCAGGAAAATATGATGCCGTCATTTCCAACGTGACGGTCACGGAAGAGCGCAAGCTGAAGTTCGATTTCTCCACCTATCGCAGGGACGTGCTCGGCTTTTACGTGAAGGCCGACAGTAAGATCACCTCGATCAAGGAGCCCAAGGATGTTGCAGGTCTGAAGGTCATTACCGGGGCCGGCACCAATCAGGAGAAGATCATTCTGGAATGGGACCGGCAGAATGTGGCAGCCGGCCTGAAACCTATCGAGGTTCAATATTACGACGACCGCGCCGCCGCCGATCTTGCCTTGCAGTCCGGTCGTGCCGATGTCGAGTTCAATCCGAATGCGACACAGGCCTATAAGGCCGCCATCAACGGCACGAGGAAGCTTGTCGGCACCGTCTCGGGCGGTTGGCCGCTGACGGCCGAAATCGCGGTTACGACGAAGAAGGGCGCAGGCCTTGCCGATGCGGTCACCCTCGCACTCAACGATCTGATCAAGAACGGCAAGTATGGCGAAGTGCTGAAGCGCTGGAGCCTGACAGCCGAAGCGGTCGATCAATCCAAGACCAACCCTGCGGGCCTGCCGAAGAGCGGTTCGTAATGTTGGTCGGGCGGACCGGCGTCAGTGGGGCTCACGCCGGTCCGTTCCCATCCATCTCAAATGGAGATACAGGTTCCGTGATTATCCGCATTAACTTCAAAACTATGCTGGCGGCCGCAGTGGCGCTTACCTTGACCGGCCTTGCTCCGGTAACGGCGGCCGAAGATTTCGATCTGAGCCCGGAACAGCCAGGACGTCTTCACGCGGCGAAAAACGACGCGGCGATTGCCGCTATCCCAAAGGATTTTAAGTTCGTCACATCAGGCACATTCACCGTGGCAGTCGCGCCGGGCGGTCCGCCGCTTGCGACCTATGCGACGGATGCCAAGACGGTTGTCGGCGCCGATCCAGATTACGCCTATGCCGTTGCCGACGCGCTCGGCTTGAAGCTCGAGCTTGTCCCGGTCGCGTGGATCGACTGGCCGCTTGGGCTGACCTCGGGCAAATACGACGCCGTCATCTCCAATGTCGGCGTCACCGAGCAGCGCAAGGAGAAGTTCGATTTCTCCACCTATCGGCAGGGCCTGCACGGCTTCTTTGTCAAGAGTGACAGCAAGATCACTGGTATCAAGGAACCGAAGGATGCTGCCGGCTTGCGCATCATCGTCGGCGCCGGCACCAATCAGGAGCGCATCCTGCTGAAATGGAGCGACGTGGATGTCAAAGCCGGCCTGAAGCCGATCGAGCTGCAATATTATGATGACGATGCGGCGAGCCTTCTGGCTCTGCGGTCCAACCGCGCCGATGTCATCGTGCAGCCGCATGCCCAGCTTGTTTACATCGCTGCCCGCGACAAGGACATCAAGCGCGTGGGTACGCTGAGTGCCGGCTGGCCGGATCGCTCGGATGTCGCAATCACCACGCGCAAGGGCAGCGGTCTCGCGGCGGCGCTCACCATCGCAACGAACGGGCTGATCAAGGATGGTACCTACGCCAAGATCCTCGACCATTGGCACCTTGCCGAAGAAGCCTTGCCGAGGTCGGAAACCAATCCGCCGGGCCTACCGAAATTTTGAGGAGACAGCCGCATGAGCCGCCAAGCCCCATCGATCAGCCATATCGGCTTTCTCACACCTGGAAACTATCCGGATGAAGATCCGCTAGCCGGTCTGGAACAGACCTTGCAATTGCTCGAATACGGAGAGCAGAGGGGTTTCAACAGCGCCTGGGTTCGCCAGCGGCACTTGGAGCCCGGCATTTCCTCAGCCAGCGCCTTCCTCGCTGCGGCGACGCAGCGCACGCGCCACATCGAGCTTGGTACCGCCGTCATACCCATCGGCTACGAAAGCCCGTACCGGCTTGCCGAGGATTTGGCGACCGTGGATGTACTGTCGCGCGGACGGTTGAACATCGGCTTGAGTGCCGGCCGGCCGCTGCACGCGGATCTGATCGGGCCGCTTGCTTTCGATGGGGACTGGGAAAACCACGATTTCTCCCATCAGCGGGTGCTGCGCTTTGCCGACAATCTGAGAGGCGCCTATCTCGGCAATCAGGATACGCTCATCAAGACGCCATTCGGCCCGCAGCGTCCGCGGCTTCAGCCTTATGCGAAGGGGCTGATCGATCGCATCTGGTATGGCGGCGGCTCATTGCGATCTGCCGAATGGGCCGGACGCAGCGGCTTCAATCTGCTGATCGGCAATGTCACCACGGGCGAGCAGACCGACGATTTCTTCGTTGCTCAATCGCGACAGCTGGAAACCTATCGCGCGTCTGGCGGCGATACGAGGCGGGTGGCGCTCGGACGAGTCATCGTGCCCTTCGACAGCGCGGATGCGATCACCCGCAAACGCTACACCGACTATGCCGCCGGCCGCTATGAGCGCACGCTTTCACCTCAGGGCGAACGTCGCACGCTTTTCGCCCGCGATATCGTCGGCTCTTCGGATGAAATTCTTGAACGCCTGCGCAAAGATCCGATCTTGCCTCATGTCAACGAATTCCGGCTGGAGCTGCCCTACGAATTTCATGATGAGGAATATCGGCAGATCATCCATGACTTCGTAACGCTGATCGCTCCGGAGCTTGGCTGGAAGGAGGCCACGCTTCTGCGCCGATCCGCATCCTGAGGGTTGCATAACGGCAAGACCGGGCAGGCGAGATAAGGTCCTCCCGGTCCGTATGGTGCCGACCTATCGATCGGCGTCCGTGAATAGCCTAGGCGGCCACCCGGCGAGGCCGAAGCGCGAGCAAGCGTAGCGCATTCATTGTCACCAGCACCGTTGCGCCGGTGTCGGCGAGGATTGCCGGCCAGAGCCCGGTGATACCAACGATCGTGGTCACCAGAAACACGCCCTTGAGGCCGAGCGCGATGGTGATGTTCTGGCCGATATTGCTCATCGTACGCTTGGAAAGATCGATCATCTCGATGACATCGCCGACGCGGCCGTGCAGCACGGCGGCATCCGCCGTTTCCAGCGCAACGTCGGTGCCTCCACCCATGGCAATCCCGACATCGGCGGCTGCGAGTGCCGGCGCATCGTTGATGCCGTCACCGACCTTGGCGACATGAAAGCCTTGCTGCTTCAGCTCGCCGACAATCCTTTGCTTGTCTTCTGGCAGCAGTTGCGCGCGAACCTCTATGCCGAGTGTCTTGCCGATAGCCCGCGCCGTGCGCTGGTTGTCACCCGTCAGCATGATGGTCTTGATGCCCGCATCGGCAAGAGCCTTAAGGCCTGCAGCCGTATCGGCGCGCGGTTCGTCGCGCATGGCGAGCAGGCCGGCCGCCGTACCCTTTGCAACGATGACGGAAACCGTTTTCCCTTCATCGTTGAGCGCGGCGATCCGAGCCGATTGCTCCGAGGTCAATGATACGCGATCGGCGGCTGCCTGCGGCGATCCAAGGAAAACGTCCAAACCATCGACCGTGCCGCTCACACCTTTGCCGCCGATGGTTTTCGCGTCGATGACCTGAGGGATATCCGTTTCAGCTTCAGCCGCGCGGTCGAGGATGGCGCGGGCGAGTGGATGGCTCGATCCAGTTTCGAGCGCGGCTGCCAGCCGTAGCACGTCCGTTTCATTCATGCTTAGACCGACGATATCGGTGACCTTGGGCTTGCCTTCGGTCAGCGTGCCGGTCTTGTCGAAAGCAACAGCGGTGACCTTGCCGATGTTTTCGAGCACGGCGCCGCCCTTCAGCAACAGACCGCGGCGGGCGCCTGAAGACAGTGACGCTGCGATTGCCGCCGGCGTCGAGATGACCAGGGCGCAGGGGCAACCGATCAGCAGGATTGCCAGGCCCTTATAGACCCATTCGCTCCAGCTGGCGCCCAGAAGTAAAGGCGGAATAACCGCGACGAGCGCACCGACAACGACGACCCCAGGCGTGTAATAGCGCGAGAAGCGATCGATGAAACGCTCGGTCGGAGCCTTCGATTCCTGCGCTTCCTCGACGAGCTTGACGACGCGGGCGATGGTATTGTCCGATGCTGCCGCCGTTACGCGGACGCGCAGGGCGGCATCGCCATTGACCGTGCCCGCAAAGACGGCTGCATCCACGCCCTTGCGCACCGGCGTGCTTTCGCCTGTCACCGGCGCCTCGTCGATGGCGCTTTCGCCGGAAAGGATCACGCCGTCGGCCGGAATGCGGTCGCCCGGGCGAACCAGGATGATGGCGCCGACGGCAAGGCTTTCGGCATGCACTTCACGGGTCTTGCCATTTTCTTCAAGGAGAGCGGTTTTGGGCACCAGATCCGTCAGGGACTGAATGCTCGCGCGCGCCTTGCCGGCGGCGACACCTTCCAGCAGCTCGCCGATCAGGAACAGGAAGACCACGGTAGCAGCTTCCTCACTGGCGCCGATGATTACGGCGCCAACGGCCGCAATCGTCATCAGCATCTCGATCGAGAACGGCGTTCCCATTCTTGCGGCCATAAAGGCGCGTCTTGCGATCGGCACCAAGCCGACGAGCATGGCCGCAGTGAATATCCACATATCCCATGCCGGTATCAGCTTGCCGACACCCCAGGCGACAGTAAGCGCTACACCACTGGCGATCGTCAGGCGGCCTTTGGCGGATTTCCACCACGGCCCGGTGGTCGGTCCGTGATCGTGACCGTGAAGGCCGACAACCGAGCCATCGCGCTCTTCAGAGGTGTTGATGTGACCGGCATGATCATGTTGATGCCCGGCGCCATGATCGTGGTCGCCGTGATCATGCTCATGCTCGTGGCCTGCATGGTCATGGCCGTGGCCACTGGACTTATCCGTGTGATGATCGTGTCCACACCCGCAAGCATGGCCGCTCTCTTCGATCTTTGACACGGCGGCATTGCTCTGCGGCAGCGGGAAAACCTTGTAGCCCAGTCCCATGACCCGCTTGGTTATGTTGGGCAACAGCTCCGGATCGCTCTGATGCCTGACCGTCATCGTGCCTGCGGTGACCGAGACGGAAACATCCTCGACGCCCTGCAGTCGGCGAATGGCGGTGTCGATTTTCGCAGCGCATGAAGCGCAATCCATGCCCTCTACGCGATAGCGGCTCTGTTGTGTTGTCGGCGTCATGTTTCGGTTCCAGATTTTCTACCGGAACCATTGCTACAGCCTCTAGTAACTAGAGGTACAAGAGCAATTTCATGAATTTTTTAGGCGATCGCTCGCGGTGACGGCAATCGATCTGGCCCGCACCATGAAGCCGCCTCAGTTCCCTGCGGCGGCTGCTATGACACGGCGCAGAGAGACCTATAGCAGTTTCAGCAGAACCTTGCCGGTCTTGCCGGGCGCCAGCGAGGATTTCACGGCTTCCGCAATCTCCGCAATGTCGTAAGCTGCCTCCACGGGCAGCTTGACCTCACCTGAGGCGACGCGGGAGATTAGCTCGCTGATCAGCCGTCGGCGCTCTTCCGCCGGCATGGCGGCGCTGATCTTGATACCCCAGAAGCCCTTGATCGTGAGCTGTTTGAAGATGACGGCCCTCGAGGCGATCTGCATCGGTTTGCCGGCCGCGGTGCCGAAGGAAACCAAAAGGCCGTTTTCGCCCAGCAGGTCTGCCAGGTCGTTGCTTGCAACACCCCCGACGGAATCGACTGCGGCACGGATCGGCGCGTCGCCGATCATGGCGCGCACCGTCGCCTTCCAATCGGGCGCCGCGGTCGAGACGGCATTGCCGATGCCGAATGCTGATAGCTCATCGATGCCGCCGTCTCGTCGAACGAGATTGATCATGTGTATGCCGCGGCTGTGTGCCAGCATGGCCAAGGTTTTGCCGACAGCCCCATTCGCTGCGTTCTGGATGATCCAATCGCCGCGCTCGACATTGAGGAATTCCAAAAGCGAGATAGCGCTGAACGGCATGGCGATCAGTTGCGCCGCGGCTTCGTCGGAAATCACGTCCGGCACCGGAACGAGGCTTGCTGCCGGTGCCGTGAATTGTTCGGCCCAAGTGCCATGGACACCGGCCGCAACGACCCGTTTGCCGATCAATGCCTTGTCGACGTCAGGTCCGACGGCATCGACGAAGCCGACCGCTTCGCTGCCGCCAATGGCGGGCAAAACCGGCTTGTAGCCATAGGCGCCGCGCACGGTCCAAAGGTCATGATTGTGGATGGGGGAGAGAATGGTGCGAATGCGCACGTCTCCGGCGGCGGGCTCCGGCAGCGGCATGTCGGCTAGATAAAGGACCGCAGCCGGATCGCCGAAGACATCGTGGATGGCACTGCGCATTGTATTTTCCTTGTGTGTTGACATGCAGGTCCTGCTTTGGATCAAAGGCCGCCGGGTGCCGAAAGGGCTTGCTCAGTGGCAAGCATGGCCTGGTCGAGCGGTGTCTTGTCTTTTCCGAGCTTCGCCAGGATTGCTGCCCCGAGCCACAGGCTATAGAGCGAACGCGCCGTCTTTTCCGGGATGCAGGATGGTGAGATCGAACCGTCCTCGCGTCCCTCGGTGATTGTTTTGGTAATGCGGCGAATGAGGTCCTCGACGCCGCCGAGCAGGATCACGCGCATATTGTCGGAGAGATCGGAGATCTCGGCGGCCAGCTTTACGACCAGGCACCGGTCGGCGAGGCTGGCCGTATTGCCATCGGAAAGCCAGGCATCCCAATAATGCATCAAGCGCTGGCGGCCATTGCCCTTCCAGCCGAAGAGCGCGTCGAGCCGCTCCGCATAGTCGGAGCAATATTGCTTCAACAAGGCGCAGCCGAAGGCCTCCTTGGATGCGAAATAGTAATAGAACGAGCCTTTCGGCACGGCGCTCTGTTCGAGCAGCTCCTTCAGGCCTACGCCTCCGAAACCCTTGCGCAGCACCAGCTCCCGCCCGATTGCGAGAATATGGCTCCGAGTCAGCTCTGATTTCTTCTTCGTCATCATGAGCGGTCCGTAACAAATAATCGACCGGTCGTCTATAAACCCGATGTTGTTCGCGGTCAGATCAGTGCGAGAGCGGCAAGCGAGAGGATCAAAGCGGGAAACATCACGAGAGCGCCGATCCCCAGAAACGCCAGTGCTCCCATGTGGAGCCCTTCGCGGCGAAGAGCGGCAAGCCAGAGGATTGTGGCGAGCGAGCCCGTAACGGAGAGGTTGGGTCCGAGATCGACGCCGATCAGCACCGCGCCGGCAATGGAATCAGGAACATGGGCGGCCTGCACCGCGCTGCCGGCGAAAAGACCGGCCGGCAAATTGTTGACGAGGTTGGAGACGATGGCAACGGAAAGCCCGGCAACGCCAACCGCCTGTGTCTGCGATTGAGCCGCCAGCAATGCCAGCTTTTGGGACAGCAGAGCGGTGAGCCCGGTGTGATTGACCGCCTCGACAATCACGAAAAGGCCCGCAACCAGAGGTATTACACTCCAGCTGATGCCACGAACCGTCTTCAGCGGGTTTTGCCGCGTAAGCGCGAGAACGATGACGGTCGTGAGGAGGCCCGCGACAAATGTCGGGATGCCGAGATCGACGTTCATGGCCGACGCCACGATCAGAATGAGGGCTGTGACTATCAGCCCCCATCCTGCCAGCTTGGCGCTGCGGGAAAGGGCGGGTTGTCCAACCTCGCGGGCGATCGTGTCTTCGGCCAGTGCATGGCGCTGCGTCCAATAGAGACAGACGAAGGTAACGATGATCGACACGATTGATGGCAGCAGGAAGGTCTGCATCCAGCGCGACAGGGGCGGCATCTCGCCGCCGGCGAAGATGACCAGATTGGCTGGATTGGAGATCGGCAGCACGAAGCTCGCGGCATTCGCAATGAAGGCGCAGACCAGCAGATATGGCATGGGGTCCTTCACCCGCGCCGCACGGCAGGCTGCGTAGACGGCCGGCGTAAGTACGACGGCGGTTGCGTCATTCGACAGAAATACCGTCACGACCACGCCGACGATATAGACGAGCACGAACAGCCGGCGAGGAGAGCCCCTGGCATGCGAGGTGGCGATAGCCGCCACCCAGTCGAAGAGCCCTTCGCGCCGCGCCAGCTCCGACAGCAGCATCATGCCGATCAGGAAGAGATAGACATCGAATCCTTTGGATATACCTGTCCATACATCGGCAGGGCCGATGAGCCGCAGCGCAACGAGAAGTGCTGCGCCGAGAACAGCCCAGATCGCTTCCGGCCATCGGAATGGACGTGTGACAACACCGAGGGCTGTCAGGCCGGCGATGCTCCAGGTGATGGCGGATTCGGTCATTCGGCTTGTCTTGGTAACTCTTCTGGGATTTAGGGTCGGAGCGGCTATGTAGCATCACTGCGGGCCAGCGCAAATCGTAACCACGCTATATCTCGACAGAATCCTGCATGATATGCCGATCTGACGGAGCGCTATGCCTTCTTCGCTGTTGCCGTTTTCCTTGTCGTATCGTCATGCGATTTGTCGGCTCGCTCGACAAGGACGGAACATTCTGCATGGCGTATGACATATTCGACCGTCGACCCAAATATGCGATCGATAATATCGGAGGTATGCGTCGCAAGAATGATGAGGTCGGCCTCCTTCTCTTTGGCGACGGTCAGCAGCGTCTTCGATGCCGTGCCCATGCGTACGTCGACGGAGGCGGTAACGCCGAGACGCCTACACAGAGCATCGAGCTTCTCCTCAGCCTCGGTGATCACTGAAACAGCCCAATCGTCGGGGCTTTCGCGTCCCGAGGGGAAACGCTCGATAACATGCGCGACCGTCAATTCACCGCCTGGAGATAAAAGTGCCTGAGACGTCCGCAATAGGCGTTCGGCGCGCTCGCGCGAGCCCAACCCAATTGCGCAAATGATCTTGTCGTACATCGCATTCTCCCAAAACGTCTCGGCCCGAAGGCGTTCTTCGGCGCCGCTTGCAATCTTTCCGGTTAAACTTGCCCGGACAAGCAAACGAGTACCCAACACATCTATAATGGCGGCCTCCGTCAAGTCTCGTTGCCGGCGTGATGCAAGCCGTACCTATCTGTAGGCCCTCCGCCGATGACTGTTCATTTCACCGTCGGCGCGGTCGATTCGATCGGGTGATTCGCCAGCCTGGCGTGAAGTTTACCGTAATAGAGGTCAAATGGTCGCGGTTTTCACCTCCGATCGGATCGTGAGCGGCCGTGGATACATGCTTCCCGAAGAGGTGGCAGGATCGGGGAAAATTGCTGCAGTGCAAACGGTTTAGCCGCCGAACGATGGGGCGCCACCATCGCAACAGCCTAGAAATATCATGGGCTTCTGCGTCAATCTGACATGGCTGCGGCGAAGCCCTGCGACATCCTGCACGCTTTTGCGCAGTGCACAATCTGCCTTAGAACCATGTCGCGAACAGCTTGCCACGGAATCAACCCATCGGCGAGACGGGCACTGCTATTCTTGTCGCTGACAAGAGGCAGAAAGCCGGTCATATTGGGGCTCCGATATCGTCGATCGCGGTAAGTGCGTTCTGGGTTCAACGACAGATTGGTGGTCTGCAATGCAGTTCATTCGATCTTTATTGGTCGGCGAACCCTCCTTGATGACACTGACTTGGAAAGGACGGGCTCACGTGACAGCCTCCTCCGCCACCGATGGAATGTTGGAAAGACGCAAGCTTGCGAACTCGCCTGCGTCGGAGAGTTTGACTATCGGCAAGGCGGCGAAGGAGCCGATGGCTGCAAAGTGTCGCGGCCTCCGCCTTGCATCGGCGCTGCTCTGCCTGTCTTCTCTTGGATGGATCGGTCAGGCGGCAATGCTTGCGGTCGGTGTCGGCGCGATCAGCGAAGGTGGCGGTGTCGGCGAGGTCGCGGTTCCCGCCGCCGTCGTTGCGGGTATCGGCGTCCTGCGGGCCTGTCTAGATTCGGCGGGCGGGCGGCTCGCATTTGTCGCTGCGCGCCGGGAGCTGAGCACGCAGCGTGCGGCGGCGGCTGCAGCGCTTGCTGCACGTTCCCCCCTCGATGGTGCGAGGCCGGCATCCGGTTTGGCGGCAAGTGTGCTGGGCGAGCAGGCCGAAGCGGTCGTTCCTTATCTCGCGCGCTTCCGGCCGACCCGCATGAGAGCGAGCCTAGTGCCGCTGGTAATGCTCATCTGCATCCTGCCGATTTCCTGGCTGGCGGCACTGATTCTCGCGCTTTGCGCGCCGCTCATCCCGATTTTCATGGCATTGATCGGCTGGCGCGCAAAAGCCGCCAGCGAGAAGCAGCTTGCCGAAACCGGCGGCATCAATGCCTTCCTGCTCGATCGTCTTCGCGGCCTCGCGACCATTCGCGCGCTCGATGCCGTCGATCTCACGGCCCGGCGCCTGCGCGCCGATGCGGCCTCGCTGCGGCTGCGTACCATGGCTGTGTTGAGGATCGCATTTCTGTCTTCGGCGGTGCTCGAATTCTTCGCCGCGCTCGGCGTTGCCGCGACAGCCGTTTATGTCGGCTTCAGCCTCTTGGGCTCGATCGAAGTCGGCACCTGGGACGGTCGCCTCACATTGACGCAAGGGCTCTTCATTCTGCTGCTTGCGCCCGCCTTTTTCGAGCCGCTTCGGGAGCTGTCCGCAGTTTGGCATGACCGTGCCAGCGGGGAGGCGGCACTTTCGGCACTGAAGGAACTCGCATCATCGCGCCAGACCATTCTCGGCGGCACAGACATGCCGTCACCCATGCCGGCAGGCGAGGCCGGTGTTGAGATCGAAGCGCTGGCCTTCCGCCATACGCCGGAACGAGACGCCGCAATCGATCATTTCGATCTCTCGATCACGGCCGGGGAACATGTAGCGCTCTGGGGTGCCAGTGGCTCGGGCAAGACCACGCTTCTGTCGCTGATTGCGGGTCTTGCGCGATACGAGGCCGGTGTCATCAGGATCGGCGGCGTCCCGCTGCGTGACGACACAGCCGATGCATTGCGCCGTCGCATGGCTTGGATAGGTCAGTCACCGCATATCTTTGCCGGCAGCGTCATGCGCAATATTGCTCTAAGACGCGACGGCATCGATGCTCCTGCCGTTGCTTCAGCGCTCGAAGGCGTTGCTCTCGATAAGGTGTTTACGCCGGAGCGGGTAGCTGCGGTCGGCGAGGGAGGGCTCGGTCTTTCCGGCGGCGAGGCGCTGAGGCTGATGCTGGCGCGGATGATGGTTGATGAGCGAGCCGATATAATCCTAGCGGACGAGCCGACCGCTCATCTTGATGCGCAGACTGCCGCCGCAGTCACGGATACGCTGCTCGCGCTCGCCAAGGGCCGCATCCTGATCGTTGCCACGCACGATCCCGTGCTTGCAGCGCGAATGGATCGCATCGTCCGGCTCGATAGGCCGGCGCGGAGGGCGGCGGCATGATGAAGACCTCCTTCAAGTCTCTCCTCCCGTTGGTCACGCTATTCTGGGTCGAGCGTGGCGCGAGCCTTGCTCTCGGTGCCGGCTTGTCCGTGCTGGCCATGCTTGCCGGCGGCGGATTGCTGGGGCTGTCCGGCTGGTTCATCACCGCCTCGGCCTTTGCCGGCCTGACGGTCGCGAGTGCCGCGGCTTTCGACGTGTTTATGCCGTCGGCCGGCATACGCCTGCTCGCCATCGGCCGAACAGCTGCGCGATACGGCGAGCGGCTCATTACGCATGATGCGGCCCTCAGGGTTCTTGCCGCCTTGCGCGAGAGGTTGTTTCGCGGCTGGGCGGAGCCTTCCGCAGCTGCGACCATGATCCGCCGGCCGGCAAAGCTGCTGTTCCGCCTGACGAATGATGTCGATGCGCTCGATTCCCTCTATCTGCGTGTGCTGGTGCCGGCTATTGTCGCCATTCTTGCCGCTATTGCAGTGACGATAGCGCTCTGTTTCATCGATCCATCGTTCGGCGTCATGGCAGGGCTGTGGCTTGTCGCGCTCTGTCTCGGTCTCTCCCTCGTCGCGGCGCGTCTGGCGCTGAAGCCGGGCCGTCGCCGCGCCCACGCGATGGAAGCATTGCGTGCCCGGGTTGTCGATCTTGTTGCCGGCCAAACCGATCTGACGATGGCTGGACAGCTGCAGGCGCAACAGGCGGCGATCGTCGAAGCGGATCAGCGATTGGCGGAGGCTGACAGCGCCTTGAATAGGATCGACAGTGGCGTCGCAGCTGGCTTTTCATTTGGCTCGACATTCCTGTTGACGATAACGCTGCTTGTGGTTGCCCTGCTTGCCAAGCAGGGAACGATTGGCGCTCCTGCCGCCGCCTTCGCGCTGCTCATCGCCTTCGCTGCCACGGAACCTTTTGCCGCTCTTAGACGAGGGGCGCTCGAACTCGGGCGAACCTTGCTTGCCGCAAGGCGCATTGCGCCTCGATTGAGCCCGCCCGCCGCTCCCATGCCACGGGTTGAACCGGTCGCCGGCTACGCCTTTCAGCTCAGCGCTGTCGTCGCCGGACACGAGGGAGCTTCCCGCCCGGTCCTGAACGATCTTTCCCTGTCGCTGCCGGTCAGCGAACGGCTGGCGGTCGTGGGTGAAAGCGGCGTCGGCAAATCGACGTTGCTGGCTCTGCTGGCGGGCGAGATCGCCGCGACGAGCGGCGCGGTGGCTCGTCAAGCTGCCGCGACGCTGACGCAACGGAGCGACGTGTTTCGAGACACGGTGCGAGGCAATCTGAAGCTGGCAGCGCCTCATGCGGACAACAACCGGCTGCGCGATGCTCTCGCAACGGTCGGCTTGCTCGACGACATCGACGCACTCCCTCATGGCCTTTCAACGCGCCTCGGCGAAGGCGGCAGCGGCCTCTCCGGCGGTCAGCTTCGCCGGCTGGCGCTTGCAAGGCTCCTGCTGCGCGATACGCCGCTCTGGCTTCTCGATGAGCCGACGGAAGGCCTCGATGCCGCTACGGCCCGTGCCGTGCTTGCTCGACTGGCCCCGGTGGCCGATGGGCGCAGTCTCGTCATTGCAACACACATTCGTCGCGAGGCAGCTCTGGCCGATCGGATCGTCGCTCTGGACGACGGGCGCATCGTCGCCATGGCGCAACGCGGAACGCCTGAATTCGAAATGCTTCTCGATCGGCTGCGGCCGGATTGAGGGGCAATCAACATGCCCGCGGCGCGTCGAATGGCGCCGCATTCCTGTCAGACACACCGTAGGGGGTGGGAGAAAGACTATGGAACTCGATATCGTGGCGCTGTCGCGCCTGCAGTTCGCCATGACGGCGCTGTATCATTTTTTATTCGTGCCGCTGACGCTCGGTCTTTCCGTGCTGCTTGCCATCATGGAAACGACCTATGTCATGACGGGCCGCCAGATTTGGCGGCAGATGACGAAGTTCTGGGGGACGCTCTTCGGCATCAACTTCGTGCTCGGCGTCGCCACCGGCATCGTGATGGAATTCCAGTTCGGCATGAACTGGAGCTACTACAGCTATTATGTCGGCGATATTTTTGGCGCGCCGCTGGCGATCGAGGGATTGATGGCCTTCTTCCTCGAGGCGACCTTTGTCGGTCTGTTCTTCTTCGGCTGGGACAAGCTGTCGAAAGTCGGCCATCTGGTCGCCACCTGGGCTGTCGCACTCGGCTCGAATTTCTCGGCGCTGTGGATCCTGATCGCCAATGGCTGGATGCAGAACCCGGCAGGCTCCGCGCTCAATCCGCAGACCATGCGCATGGAGATCGTCAGTTTCTTCGACGTCGTCTTCAATCCGGTGGCGCAGGCGAAATTCGTTCACACCGTCTCGGCCGGCTACGTCTGTGCCTCGGTCTTCGTGCTCGGCGTCTCGGCCTGGTATCTCGTGAATGGCCGCAGCGTCGAGCTCGCGAAGCGCTCGATGACGGTTGCCGCGTCTTTCGGTCTCGCTTCGGCGCTGTCGGTCGTCGTGCTGGGCGACGAGAGCGGCTATCTGACGACCGAGCATCAGAAGATGAAGCTCGCGGCAATCGAAGCCATGTGGAAGACCGAACCGGCGCCGGCCGCCTTCACTGCCTTCGGCTTTCCAGATCAGGAAGCCCGCGAGACCCATTATGCCATTCACATTCCATGGGCCATGGGTCTGATCGGCACGCGATCGCTGACGACGGAAATCCCCGGCATCGACAAGCTCGAGGAACAGGCCAAGAACCATATTCGTCAGGGCATCAAGGCCTATGATGCGCTGATGAAGGTTCGCGCTGCCAAGCCGGCGACGCCCGGCGAGGCCTCGCAGGATGTGGCCACTGCACGCACCTCCTTCGAGGATATCGGCCACGAGCTCGGTTATGCTCTGCTGCTCAAGCGCTATGTCGACGATCCACGCCAGGCGACGGAGGAGCAGATCGCGCAAGCCGCTCGCGACACCATTCCGAATGTGCCGACGCTCTTCTGGTCATTCCGCATCATGGTCGGCCTTGGGATGTTCTTCATCCTGCTGATGACGGTCTTCTTCTGGCTTTCGGCACGGCGGAAACTGGATCGATATCCGCTGCTGTTGAGGATCGCGGTCTTCGCCATTCCGCTGCCCTGGGTCGCCATCGAGCTTGGCTGGGTCGTTGCGGAATTTGGTCGTCAGCCGTGGATCATCGAAGGTGTGCTGCCGACAGCTGCGGCCGTCTCCAATCTTGGCGCCGGCACGGTGCTTCTCACCATCCTCGGCTTTGCCGCGCTCTACACGGTCCTCATCGTCATCGAGATGACGCTGATGATCAAGGCGATCCGCAATGGTCCCGAAGCGGACAACGAGCCGGAGGCCAAGCTGATTTCCGAAAACCTCGTTCCGGCTGCGGAGTGACCTGCCATGATTCTGCATGAATTGATCGACTATGAGACCCTGCGTATCATCTGGTGGCTGCTTCTCGGCGTGCTTTTGATCGGCTTTGCCGTCACCGATGGCTTCGACCTCGGCGTCGGCACGCTGCTGCCATTCGTCGCAAAGACCGATACGGAACGGCGCATCGCCATCAACTCGATCGGCGCGACTTGGGAAGGAAATCAGGTCTGGCTGATCCTCGGGGGTGGCGCAATCTTCGCCGCCTGGCCGCCGCTTTACGCGGTCTCCTTCTCCGGTTTCTACCTGGCGATGTTTGCCATCCTCTTCGCGCTCATCCTGCGGCCGGTTGCGTTCAAATACCGTTCCAAGCGCGATAGCGCCGGCTGGAAGGCGGGCTGGGACTGGGCCTTGTTCATCGGCGGCTTCATTCCGTCGCTGATCTTCGGCGTCGCCGTCGGCAATGTGCTGCAGGGCGTGCCCTTCCGCTTCGATGATGATATGCGCATCTATTATGAGGGGTCGTTCTTCGCCCTTCTGAATCCGTATGCTCTACTTTGTGGCCTTCTGTCAGTCGCGATGCTCGTCATGCATGGCGCAGCCTGGCTGCAGGTGAAGACGGATGGCATCGTTGCCGAACGTGCGCGCCGCTATGGCACTTTGGCGGCCCTGGCAATCATCGTGCTGTTTGCGCTTGGTGGCCTGTTCCTGTGGATGGGCATTGATGGTTATCACATTGCAAGCGCTGTCGATGTCGAAGGCCCGTCCAATCCGCTCCTGAAGACGGTCGAGCACAGTGCCGGGGCATGGCTCGTCAATTATAGTGCCCATCCGTGGATGATGATTGCTCCGGTTCTCGGCTTCGTCGGTGCCGCGGCAGCTTTGCTTGCGATGCTTGGCCGCCGTGAGGTGACCGTGCTGCTCTTCAGCAAACTTGCCATCTTCGGCATTATCTCGACCGTGGGTCTATCGATGTTTCCCTTCCTCTTACCGTCCTCGCTCGATCCGCGCTCAAGCCTGACCGTTTGGGATGCATCGTCCAGCCACTTGACGCTGTTCATCATGCTTGTCGTCACCATCATCTTCCTGCCGATGATCCTGGCTTACACCGCGTGGGTCTATCGCGTGCTGTGGGGCAAGGTTGATGAGCAGACGGTCAACGACAAGAGCGGTCACGCCTACTGATCCACAAGGAGATTTTGTATGTGGTACTTTGCCTGGCTTCTCGGCTTTCCTCTCGCCGCAGCCTTCGCCGTCCTCAACGCCATGTGGTACGAACTGATGGATGATCAAGCGAAAGCAAAAGCCGCCGGCGCTCAAGAAAAATGAGCGAGACGTCCCATCCTTGATGGAACCTTGCCATATGATCGGCACGCCGGCCCAAAACCGGCGTGCCGCGCTTGCAGGAACGAATGGCGATAACCGGAATATAGATTCCTGGGTTTTATGACTGCCGAGTTGGTCAAATGCTTTGTCATGCTGTCAATACGGGAGCATCGGCTGGTTCAAGGCATTCCCGGATCGAAAATATTGCGGAATTTAGTCTTCGCGGGGATGAAAAAGTGGGGCCAATAGCTCCACATAGCGGGAATTGTATGCAATGATATGCAATCAATGCCGGCCGGAGTTTCGGTTCACGTCCGGTCTCGTGCGGAGCATGAAATGAAAGACTGGCATCCCGATCTCAGCCGCTCCTCCAGCCCCCGCTACATTGCCATAGCCGACCTGATCGAGATGGACTTGCGCAGCGGCGTTCTTGTTGCCGGCGACAGGCTCCCGCCGCAACGTGCGCTTGCCAGGCGTCTCAACATCGATTTTACGACGGTTGCGCGCGGCTACGTCGAAGCGCAGAAGCGTGGGCTTGTAGATTCCCATGTCGGACGCGGGACGTTCGTGACCGGCAGACAGGAGAGGGAGCGCCGAAGTTTTGCTCTCGACGTCGCTTCCGATCCGCGCCGTGCCTCCGCGATTGATTTTTCGATGAATCTCCCGCCGGAACCGAGCGATCCGGATCTTCTTGCTCGCATGCAGGAGGGCATGTCGGCTGTAGCGGTCGATCTTATTCCCTTGCTGCGATATCAGGGATTTGGCGGGCTGGCTGTGGACAAGGAGGCTGCCGCAACCTGGCTCAGCCGCCGGGGCCTCACCCCGGCACAGGAACGCATCTTCATAACACCGGGCGCGCACCCGGCCTTGCTGGCGATCTTTGGCCTTTTGGCCAAGCCTGGCGAAACCGTGCTTTCGGAGAATATCACGTATCCCGGCATGCGTTCGATTGCGGCGCAGCTCCGGCTCAATCTCTCGGGCCTGGCGATGGATGATGAAGGTGTCTTGCCGGAAGCATTTGAAGAAAGCTGTGAACGCCTGCGACCGAAGGCGCTTTACCTTAACCCGACACTGCAGAATCCGACGACGCTGACGATTCCGCAGGCGCGGCGCGAGGCGATTGCCGCGATTGCCCGCAAATATCGCGTGCCGATCATCGAGGATGATGCCTATGGCTTCATTCCGCTGGATGCGCCAGCGCCAATGGCTGCAATCGCACCGGATCTGACCTGGCATATCGGTGGATTGGCGAAGTGCATTGGTGCAGGGTTGCGCCTCGCTTTTGTCGTAGCGCCGGACACCCGGTCGATATGGCCCTTCGTGAGTGCGATGCGGAGCAACAATGTCATGGCGTCGCCGCTCAACATGGCGCTTGCGACGCGCTGGATTGAAGATGGTACCGCCGATGGCATCCTGCGTTTCATTCGCACGGAGGCCGCCGCCCGCCAGGAGATGGTTGCTGACATATTGCCATCAGGCAGCTATCGGGCTGATCCCATCAGTTTCAACATCTGGCTGCCGCTTGGTGGCGGCTGGACGCGCGCCACCTTTGGCAGCCATATGCGCAATGCAGGTATCTGCGTTGTCGCAAGCGACGCCTTCACGGTGGACGGCGTGGCACCTGAGGCCGTGCGCGTTTGTCTTGGTGGCCCGATAGGCCGCGAAGCCTTGAAAGGTGCGTTGAGTTTCATGGCACATGCGCTGCAGGGGCCGCCGGAATTGACCGCTTCCTTCTTCTAATCTCCAGCGCAATATTGCCATTGATCGGAGGGGCGCAGGCTCCTTAGCGCCCCCATTCCCTTCATTGCCGAGGTTGCCGCTGCGTCATTCTGCCAAATGGACGTATCGAATGTATTCATTATATCTATATTGAATGCATGCAATCTGGCTATTGATTGCTTGCCCTTGGAAAATGATTCAGGAGTGATGCTGTCATGGATGCCGATTATCCCCCGTTGAGCCCGCTGCAGACCGGCCTTCGTTGTCGTTGCCCGCGTTGCGGGCAAGGACGTTTGTTCGATGGGTTTCTGACCCTTCGCAAGCAGTGCGAAGCATGTGGTCTCGACTATTCCTTCGCGGATCCCGCCGATGGGCCGGCTTTCTTTGTCATCTGTTTTGCCTGCGTCCCGAGCGTCCTTCTCGGCGTCTGGCTGGAGGTCGCATTCTCGGCGCCGGTCTGGGTTCATTTCCTTCTGACGGGACCGTTCATGCTGGCGACCTGCATTCCGCCATTAAGGCCGCTGAAGGGCTGGTTGGTTGCGAGCCAATATTTCTACAAGGCCGAGGAAGGTAAGCTCGTCCGCCTGTCGGCAACCGAGACGCCGCACTCAGCGAGCTAAGGTCTGTGGGCTTCATCTCGAATTGATGACCGCCGCGGCGAGATGGACGATAGCACTACTATGTCATGTGGACGGGAATATTATGATCGAAGTTGGATTCGACGATGGTTTGAACAAAAAATAAAGCGGCTGGAGCAGCAGTTTTGAGGTGGTGCTCCTCACGATAAATAGTGTCAACTAGCCTGGAAATATCTGAAATGTGGGATTGGTTCCCTATAGTCTTCATTCTCTTCAAGGTTCTCGTGTTAGGCACGGGCATGTTCTTCGCCATCAAGTGGCATCACGATCAAGGGAAGCAGAAATAACGAAACCGGCGGACCCCAAGCGCCCGCCGAACACACCCTTGACGCCTCAGATTAAAGCGAAAATCTCGGCGCTCGATACCGGATATCAACCCTTCGGCATCGCTGCGCCAATGCCGCACTGCACATTTCGCCAAATAAGTCACCCTTCAAGTCAAAAAAGTATCAGTCGAGCGTACAAGGCGTAGTAGCGGCAGGCGCTTATGAGGGGTAGGTTTACCACATAGAAGACGTGATGGCCTCTGGGAGGAGGCGCCGCAACCGTTGCAGTGCGGACGGATGAAAGGAGGCTTGCCGATGAACCCGGATTTGGAAGTGGTCGCGATCGGTAGCGGAGAATCCTTCAAGGCGTGGGAACACGGCTATCCCTACCGCACGGTTCGCTGGCATTTCCATCCCGAATATGAAATCCACCACGTCGTCGCGACGACGGGCCAATATTTCATCGGCGACTTCATCGGTGAGTTCGAACCGGGCAATCTGGTGCTGACGGGACCAAACCTGCCGCATAATTGGGTCAGCGACGTGCCTGCCGGTGTCACCCTGCCGCTGCGCTGCCGCGTGCTGCAATTTTCCGAATCCTTCTTTGCCGATGCCAGCAAGGTTTTTCCGGAACTGTCGGCCTGTGTCGGCATCCTGGAGACGAGTCGCCGCGGTGCGCTCTTCACGCCCGCGACAGCGTCGATAGTCGGCCCGATCCTTGGCGAACTGGTCGAAGCGTCAGGCATCCGCCGCATCGAACTTTTCATGAATATTCTTGACGCGATGAGCCGGGCCGAAGGCACGCGCACGCTCGCCAGCGCCGGTTATCAGCCGGACCCATCCGGCTTCATGTCGGCGGGCGTCAATCAAGCGCTGGCTTACATCAATGCGCACCTGACCGAGCCGTTCAGCGAATGCGATCTGGCCGAATTGACCGGCCAAAGCCCGAGCGCCTTTTCGCGCAGCTTTCGCCGCCATACCGGCATGGCGCTGGTGCAATATGTCAACCGGCTGCGCATCAACTTCGCTTGCCATCTGCTGATGAGCAAGGCCGAAATGACGATCACCGACATCTGCTTTGCGGCAGGCTTCAACAATATCTCGAACTTCAATCGGCGTTTTCTGGATCAGAAGGGCATGGCGCCCTCCCGGTTCAGGTCGCTCTTGGCACAGCACGCACGCGCGGTGGAGGCCGCCTAAAAAGGGAGGACAGGGAGGAGAGACAAAGTTCAGGGCAGGCGAACGGGCAGGCATCTTTGCCGTCCGAAGGAGAAGGCTTGTTCAAAATTACCGCTGCGTCGGTCTGATGGCCGTTGTTTGCGGACAATCAAACAAGAGCATCGCGTGCGGACAGCCGTGATGATCGAGGGAAACCATTACCATTTGGAACGGAGAAATTCCAATGAACCATTTCGCACTGAAAATCGCCGGCGCAGCCGTGCTCGCGGCCGGTCTGGCCGGCACGTCCGCCTTCGCGCAATCCGCTAAGGTGACGGATGCGACCGTTGCCTTCCTGATGCCCGACCAGAGCTCCACTCGCTATGAAGAGCATGATTTTCCTGGCTTCCAGGCGGAAATGAAGAAGCTCTGCGCCCGCTGCAAGGTCATCTATCAAAATGCCAATGGCGACGCCTCGCGTCAGCAGCAGCAGTTCAATTCGGCGATCTCGCAGGGTGCGAAGGCAATCGTGCTCGACCCGGTGGATTCCACAGCCGCCGCTTCCTTGGTGAAGCTGGCGCAGAGTCAGGGCGTTCGCGTCATCGCCTACGATCGCCCGATCCCGTCGGCCGCTGCCGACTATTATGTCTCCTTCAACAACGAAGAAATCGGCAAGATGATCGCCAAGTCGCTGGTCGATCATCTGAAAGCCAAGGGCGTGAAGGCGGGCGACGGCGGCCTTCTCGAAATCAACGGCTCGCCGACGGATGCTGCCGCGGGCCTGATCAAGAAGGGCATCCACGCCGGTCTCGCCGACGGCGGCTATCCGGTGCTTGCGGAGTTCGACACGCCGGAATGGGCGCCGCCGAAGGCGCAGCAATGGGCAAGCGGCCAGATCACTCGCTTCGGCAAGAAGATCCTCGGCGTCGTTGCTGCCAATGACGGCACCGGTGGTGCCGCTGTCGCCGCCTTCAAGGCCGCCGGCTACGATCCGGTGCCGCCGGTGACAGGCAACGACGCCACCATCGCCGGCCTGCAGCTCATCATTTCCGGCGATCAGTACAACACCATCTCCAAGCCGAGCGAGATTGTTGCCGCCGCCGCCGCCAATGTCGCGATCGAACTGCTCTCGGGCGGAACGCCGAAGGCCGACACGAAGCTCTTCGACACGCCGACCAAGCTCTTTACGCCGGCGCTGGTCACCTCCGAAAACCTGAAGGCTGAGATCATCGACAAGAGCGTCAACGGCAAGCCGATCCAGACGCCAGCACAGCTCTGCAATGACCGTTATGCCGATGGCTGCAAGAAGCTTGGCATCGGCAGCTGAGCCTTGTCCTATCTCCATCCGGCCGCTTCGGCGGCCGGAGACCCATAGCATTTTAACCCGAGAAGGTGGCGAGTCATGAGTGACGCTTCCGATCACAGAGCCCCTGACGGCGAGCTGGTGCTCAGCCTCAAAGGGATCTCCAAACATTTCGGCGCCGTCTCGGCACTGACGGATATCAACCTCGATGTGCATGCCGGTGAGGTCGTGGCGCTTGTCGGCGACAATGGCGCCGGCAAATCGACGCTCGTCAAGGTTCTGGCCGGCGTCCATCAGCCGAGTGCCGGCACGATCACATTCCGCGGCAAACAGGTGACGCTCAGCGATCCAGCAACCGCACTTGATCTCGGCATTGCCACGGTGTTTCAGGATCTGGCGCTTTGCGAGAACCTCGATGTCGTCGCGAACATCTTTCTCGGCCGGGAGCTGAGCCCTTTGAAGCTCGACGAAACCGCCATGGAGGTTCGCGCCTGGACATTGCTCAACGAGCTTGCAGCGCGCATCCCAAGCGTGCGCATCCCGATAGCATCGCTTTCGGGCGGCCAGCGACAGACGGTGGCGATCGCCCGCTCGCTGCTGCTCGAGCCGAAACTCATCATGCTAGACGAGCCGACCGCCGCCCTTGGCGTGGCACAAACCGCCGAGGTGCTGAACCTCATCGAGCGTGTCCGCGACAAGGGGCTCGGCGTCATCATGATCAGCCACAATATGGAGGATGTGCGCGCCGTCGCCGACCGTATCGTCGTGCTGCGCCTCGGCCGCAACAACGGGATCTTCTATCCCGATACGTCAAATCAGGAACTCGTCAGCGCCATCACCGGAGCCACGGAAAACGCGGTGTCGCGGCGCGCTGTGCGCCGTCAGGCCCAACAGGAACACAGAGAAGGGGGCCAGCCATGAGCGAGAATGGCAAGCAATCCACCCTGCTGCTCGACCGCAGCGACGTCCGCGTCAACCATGATACCGGGCTTGGCGCGACCATTCGCTCCTCCATCGACAAGGTGCGTTCCGGCGATTTGGGCTCGCTGCCCGTCGTCGTCGGCCTCGTTATCATCTGGACGGTGTTCGGCACGCTGAACCCCACCTTCCTTTCCAGCAACAACCTCGCCAACCTGCTGTTCGACGCCTCGACCGTCGGCATCATCTCGCTCGGCATCGTCTGCGTGCTGATGGTCGGCGAAATCGATCTTTCCGTCGGCTCGATCAGTGGCTTCGCTTCGGCCATGGTCGGCATGCTCTGGGTGAACGAGGGCTGGCCGGTGGCCTTGGCGATCCTGGCGGCGCTGGTTGTCGGCGGCGTGATTGGCGCCATCTATGCCGTGCTGTTCAACCGGTTGGGTATGCCGAGCTTCGTTGCCACATTGGCCGGCCTTCTCGCCGTGCTCGGCATGCAGCTCTATCTGCTCGGCGCCACCGGCTCGATCAATTTGCCCTATGGCTCGGCCATCGTGAATTTCGGCCAGCTTCTGGTGATCCCCCGTCCTCTTGCCTATGTCTTCGCGCTTATTCCGGGCGTGGTCATGCTGGTCAGCGGCTTGAGCGCCGTGCGGCGACGCAAGCAGGCAAACCTTTCGGCACCGTCCATCGGCGGATTGCTGGCGAAGGCGGCTGTGATCACCGTGGCCTTGGAATTCGTCGCCTTCTATCTCAATCAGGATCGCGGCATTCCCTGGATGTTCGCCCTGTTCGTTGTGCTCGCCATCGTCATGAATTATGCGCTGACACGCACGCAATGGGGCCGGTCGATGTCTGCCGTCGGCGGCAATCGCGAAGCGGCACGCCGCGCCGGTATCAATGTACGCAGGATCTATACCAGCGCCTTCATTCTCTGCGCAATGTTCGCAGCCCTTGGCGGTGTGCTCGCGGCAGCGCGTCTCGCCTCGGCCAGCCAGCAGGCAGGCACCGGCGATGTCAATCTGAATGCGATCGCGGCGGCCGTGATAGGCGGCACCAGTCTTTTCGGCGGCCGCGGCAGCGCCTATTCGGCACTACTCGGCATCATCGTCATCCAGTCGATCGCGAGCGGCCTCACCATGCTCGATCTGTCGTCGGCACTTCGCTACATGATCACTGGCGCAGTTCTTGCCATTGCCGTCATCGTCGACTCGCTCGCCCGTCGTTCCCGCGCCTCGCATGGGCGCGGCTGATTTCTTCAAGAAGGTAAGGATTGATATGAGACAGGATTTTGCCGGCAAGGTTGCCGCCATCACCGGGGCTGCGTCCGGAATTGGCCTCGAATGCGCCAAATCGCTATTGAACGAGGGCGCCAGCGTCGCTCTCGTCGACCGGGCCGAGGACAGCCTGAAAAGCCTTTGCGCCGAACTAGGACCGAACGCCTTTCCCGTCGTCGTCGATCTTCTGAAACCCGAGAGTGTGGCGACCATGTTGCCGCAGATTCTCGACAGGTTTGGCAAACTCGATATCTTCCATGCCAATGCCGGCGCCTATATCGGCGGAGAGGTCGCGGAAGGCGATCCCGATGCCTGGGACCGGATGCTGGATCTGAATATCAACGCGGCCTTCCGTTCGGTCCGCATGGTGCTGCCGCACATGATCGAGCGCAAGACGGGCGATATCATCATGACCAGCTCGATCGCCGGCCTGGTGCCGGTGGTCTGGGAGCCGATCTACACGGCGTCCAAGCATGCCGTTCAGGCATTCACGCACACGGTGCGGCGTCAGGTCGCCAAGCATGGCATCCGCGTCGGCGCCGTGGCGCCAGGGCCGGTGGTGACGGCGCTGATCAGCGATTGGCCGCAGGCAAAGCTCGACGAGGCGATCGCCGCGGGCGGTCTCATGGAGGCGACGGAAGTGGCGGAGGCGGTCGTCTTCATGCTATCCAGACCGCGTAATATCGTAATCCGGGATCTGGTGATCCTGCCCTTGAGTACGGATCTCTGATGACGACACCTTATTTCATCGGCATCGATGTCGGCACCGGCAGCGCCCGGGCTGGAGTGTTCGATGCGCGTGGCCATCTCCTCGCTGCGGCGAAGCGGTCGATCACTATCTGGCACGAAGCCGGCAGCATCGTCGAGCAGTCGAGCGAGCAGATATGGAGAGCCGTCTGCGACAGCGTCAAAGAGGCTGTCGCAACGGCAAAGATAGCGGCCGATGACGTTTCGGGCATCGGCTTCGATGCAACCTGTTCACTGGTCGCGGTCAAGGCGGATGGTCGGCCCGTGGTTGTGGGACCATCGGGCGATGCCAGTCGCAACATCATCGTCTGGATGGATCATCGCGCGGCCGGCGAGGCGGCGGAGATCAATGCCGGAAACCATGCCGTGCTGCGCTATGTCGGCGGCCGCATCTCACCCGAGATGGAGACGCCGAAGCTGCTCTGGCTGAAGCGAAACCTGCCGCAATCCTTCGCCGCAACGGATCATTTCTTCGATCTCGCCGATTATCTGACCTGGCGCGCGACGGGTTCGCTGCAGAGATCAATGTGCACGGTGACATGCAAGTGGACCTATCTCGCCCACGAAAAGCGCTGGGACGCGCATTATTTCAAGGATATCGGCCTTGGTGAGCTGGCCGACGAAGGTTTTGTGCGGATCGGCACCGAGATCGTCGAGCCGGGTACGGCGCTTGGCGACGGCTTGAACGAAACCGCCGCCCGCGATCTTGGCCTTGCCGTTGGCACGCCCGTCGGCGCCTCGCTCATCGACGCGCATGCCGGCGGCGTTGGTACGCTTGGCGGGCAGGGACCGGACGGCAAGGCGGATGTCAGAAACCGGCTCGCCTATATCTTCGGCACATCGGCCTGCTCAATGGCGTCGAGTGATGGCGCCGTCTTCGTCGATGGCGTTTGGGGACCCTATTATTCGGCCATGGTGCCAGGTCTCTGGTTGACTGAAGGCGGTCAATCTGCGGCAGGGGCGGCGATCGATCATCTCGTTACCCTGCATCCGGCATCCGGCGAAGCGCGTCAGAAGGCGGAGGCCGAGGGCTTGTCGCTGGTCGCCTGGCTGGATCGGCAAGCCATGAAAGCAAGCGGAAACGCGTCCGACGCCGTGAAGCTCGCGCAATCCATCCAAGTGGTTCCCGAATTTATGGGCAACCGCTCACCCTATGCCGATCCCGATGCGCGCGCCGTTATCTCCGGCCTCGGGCTGGAAACTGGCATCGACGATCTCGTCGCTCTGTACATCGCCGGCCTCTGCGGCATCGGCTATGGCCTCAAGCAGCTGCTCGAAAAGCTGGCTCAGGACGGCATCGCCTGCGACCTCATCATAGCGAGCGGCGGCGCTGCCCAAAGCGGCCTCGTGCGTCAGCTTCTGGCGGATGCGACAGGCCGGCCGGTCGCTGTCGCGGATACGGAGGAGCCCGTTCTTCTCGGTGCGGCGATGCTCGGCGCCACGGCTGGCGGGCATTCTGGTTCGCTCTTGGAAGCCATGGCCACCATGTCGCGATTGGCGAAGAGGTTCGAGCCGGCGGATGGTGCCATCAGGGCGTTGCACGAGCGGCGTTACGAAGCTTTCGAGCTGCTACAATCGGCAGATCGCAGCATCAGGGCCTTGATGGCGTCGTAAGTCCGGTCATCAGCCGCGATAGCGCAGCGCCTCCAGCACCACCGCAAATGCCGAGGACGGCTGGCGGCGGCTCGGATAATAGAGATGGTAGCCCGTCCAAGGCGGGCACCAATCCTCAAGCACACGAATGAGCCGACCGCTTTCGATATCTGGCTGCACCAGATCATGAGGCGCATAGGCCAAGCCATAGCCAGCGACTGCGGCGGCCAGAACCTGTCGGATACCGTTAAATGTCATCTGGCCGTCGACGCGCACCCGCAGTTCGTCGCTGCCCTTTTCGAATTCCCAGATATAATTGCCGCCATGGGTCGGAAGACGGAGGTTGATGCATTTATGAGCGGTGAGATCTTGAGGGATGAGCGGTTTGTCGCGTCCCCCGAAATAGGACGGGGAGCCGACCACCGCGAAAGCCTGATCGGGAGCGATGCGCACGGCGATCATGCCGTTGGCGACCGTCTGGCCGAGACGCACGCCGGCATCGAACCGTTCTGCCACAATGTCGGTCAGGCCGTAATCGTTGATGATCTCGACATGGATGTCGGGATAATCCTTCAGCACGCGGGCAAGCTTCGGCCAGATATAGGTATCGACGGCATAGTCGACCGCGGTGATCCGGATGGTGCCGGCGGGCTTTTCGCGCAATTCGGTAACGGCGAAGAGCTCGGCTTCGATCTCCTGGAAACGCGGCGTCAGGGATTGCAGCAGGCGCTCTCCGGCCGGTGTCGGGCTGACGCTGCGCGTCGTGCGCGTCAAAAGCCTGACGCCCATGCGCTCTTCGAGCTGTCGCACGGTGTGGCTGAGCGCCGATTGCGAAACGCCCAGCTGTGCCGCCGCCCGGGTGAAACTCCGCTCTCTGGCAACCGCGAGGAAGAACAGCAGGTCGTTGACGTTTTCGCGCAGCATCTATGAGTACCCCTCATATGTCCGGCGATGCTCTTATCACGGAATGAGGGAGTAACATAGCGCGAGCAACGAAGCGAAGGGCTGATATCCTGCGCCAGCAGGCGTTCCGGTGTTTCAGCCAGTCACAGCGAAAAACGGCATTTATCGCTGCCGTTCATAAGTCTATGCGGGCGTGACCCACTACTGCTCTGAAATTTGGAGGCTAGATTAGCCTCATATGGTCGAGCCATTGCGGCTCATCGCAGGAAAGGATGTCATCATGGATATCAAGAGAAACGGGACACAGCCATCCGGCAAAGGTCCTTCGGACTGGTTCACCGGCACCGTACGCATCGACCCGGTCTTTGCCGCCAATGACGCGCGGCGAGCTGCGGCCGGCAGCGTCACATTCGAACCCGGTGCTAGGACTGCGTGGCATACCCATCCGCGCGGCCAGACCTTGATCGTCACCGCCGGCTTCGGTCTCGTTCAGCGCGAGGGCGGGCCGATCGAGGAGATCCGCCCTGGAGACGTCGTCTGGTTCGAGCCGGGCGAGAAGCACTGGCATGGCGCCTCGCCGACGACAGCCATGACCCACATCGCCATCCAGGAGCATGTCGACGGCAAGGTAGTGGATTGGATGGAGCATGTGACGGACGCGCAATATCAGGGAAAATGAGGTCGAAGATCATGGCAGAAGGTATCCAGGACAAGGTCGTTGTCATCACGGGCGCCAGCAGTGGCCTCGGTGAAGCAGCCGCTCGCCGCCTCGCCAAGGATGGAGCCAGACTCGTTCTCGGCGCACGGCGTATCGATCGCCTGCGCGCGCTCGCAAAAGAGCTTTCGCTGAGCGAAGATGCGGTCGTCCAGACGGACGTCGCGGATTGCGCGCAGGTCAAGGCGCTCGTGGACCATGCCGTACAGCGAAACGGTCGCGTCGACGTGCTGATCAACAATGCCGGCCTCATGCCGAGTTCGATGCTTGAGCGTCTTCACATCGAGGAATGGGACCGGATGATCGATGTCAACATCAAGGGCGTGCTCTACGGGATTGCCGCTGTTCTTCCTTACATGAAGGAGCAGAAGAGCGGGCATATCATCAACGTTGCCTCGGTGGCCGGGCACAAGGTCGGGCCGGGCGGCGCCGTCTACTCGGCGACGAAGCATGCCGTACGCGCGCTGTCCGAGGGCCTGCGCCAGGAGGTAAAGCCTTACAATATCCGCACGACGATCATCTCGCCCGGTGCGGTCGCAACCGAGCTGCCGGACACGATCACCGATCCGGATGTCGCTGCCCGCATCACCGAAGTCTATAAGGGCGCCATATCGCCGGAGGCATTTGCCAGCACCGTGGCCTTCGCCATAAGCCAGCCGCAAGACGTCGATATCAACGAAATCCTGTTTCGCCCGACGGCACAGGTTTACTAAATGAAGCAACCGACCCGCGAGGCATTTGTGACCTCGCGGGCCGCGTCAAACGGGGATGGAAGAAGAGCTTATGATTAGGCTTGTGATTGGCGCGGCACTCGCGCTCGCAGCGCTGACTTGGTCCAACGCGCAATGCATGCAGATGCCGACGGGCTTTTCCTTGCCGTCAAGTAGCGTATTTGCGGCTGATTGACCCTCGCAGCTTCCGGTAAGGATGTCGCCATCGCGGCGGTGCTGGCCGTGGGCAGATAAGCGTTCGGTTGCGCGGCCGCCTAGTCTCGATCCATTGGCACGAATCGAGGATATCCGATGACCCCTGTTGACCGTCCCATGCCGAGTGAAGCCGGCATCCTGGAGTTCATGGATATCTGCGATTCCTTCTATCCACCGGATGCGGTAACGGTCTCCATCGCACAGCAGCGCCAATGGTATGACGCGCTCTGCGCTCGTTTCGATCGCCCTTTACCGGAGGGCATGCAGACCGCGGATGATCTTGTATCCGGAACGATTCCCGTCAGGCGTTACAAGCCCGCCAATATCCTCACGACAACGAAGCTGCTCTATCTCCACGGTGGCGGTTTCGTCGTCGGTTCGCTTGAAAGCCATCATGCGATCTGCGCCGAGATTGCCGATCATGCCGGCGCCGAGCTGATCTCCGTCGATTACCGTCTAGCACCGGAATATCGCTGGCCGGCACAGACGGATGACTGTTTCAGTGTCCTCAAGCATCTGCTCGCCGAGGAGAAGTCCGTCGTGCTGATCGGCGATAGCGCCGGCGGTAATCTCGCGGCAGGGCTGGCCGTGCGAGCGAATGCCGAGGGGCTTTCAGGCATTGTCGGTCAGATCCTGATCTATCCCGCGCTCGGCGGCGATCTTGTCTCCGGCTCCTATGAGGAGATGGCCGAGGCGCCGGGCCTGACGACGGCCGATGTCGCTTATTACCGCACTATTCTGCAGGCGCCGGAAGGCGATCCGGTCTCCGAGCCGCTTGCCTCGTCCTCCGTGGCCGGCCTTCCGCCAACCTTCATTACCGTTGCGCATTACGATCCGCTGCGCGACGACGGCCGCAACTATGTGGCGCGTCTCGTACAGGCGGGCGTCGAAGTCTGGTTCCGCGAGGAGCCGCAGATGGTGCATGCCTGGCTGCGGGCACGGCATATGAGCGATGGCGCGCGCGCCGGTTTTGCCGCCATATGCGCGGCGGCAAGCCGGTTTGCGGGGTCGCACTGAGCTACATCAGGTCGCGGGCGATACGTTTTTCCTCGAAGGTCTTCCGAAAGATCTCGGTCTCGCCCTCATAGGCAACGACCGAGGCGCTGATCACCCAGTCCTTCGCCGTGCAGGATATGGAGGATGTCGCCACCGTGCGAACGAACCAGCCCGGGCGACTCATATCGCAGGTCCATGTTGAAACACCCGTCATCGATAGCGGATCGTTTGGCGCGATCGACCAGACCTCTTCGCGCAGCTGCCGTGTGGAAAGTCCCGTTCTGGGATGCTCGGAAAGGCCGGTATCCTCATGAATTTCATAGCGGGTGACGCCGGCCGAGAGATCGCGCACCACCTGCCGCTTTGTGGAGGCGGGTGCGTGTTCGATATATTTCGGCAACGGATCGGGATTGTCGGGCTGCTTGATGTCGATGATCTCATGCGCGCCGAGCTTGGGCAAAGCAAGGCCGATGGAAGCGATATCGATCGTCAGCCCAGGATCTTCCGGCGGCGGCAGCACCATCGGCCAATAGGCCGTCGACAGCGACAGGCGAATGCGATGCCCCTTGCGGAAACGATAGCCGCAGGCATCAAGCGTTAAGGTCACTCTAACCTGTTGGCCTTTGCTCAAGGGCTCCGGCGCGGCATTGCCATTGCGATGGGCGAGATTGAGCACGCCGAAAGAGACGCGCGTTGCGGTGCCGTCCGGATGGATGTCGACGAGCCTCGCGCAGAGATTGGCGGTTTCGGCATCGCACCGTAGCGTCAAGGTGACAACGGGGCGGCCGAGATAGTCGTAATCCTCGACCAGGGGCGCGGTCTGGAAGGTCAGCGACCCGGCGTCGTCGACGCGCTGATCGATCGCCATTTCCGCATCCGGCTTCAGAGTGAACCATTCGCCCGAAGCGGTGCCCGTGTCGAGCGGTGAGCGCAGATAAACGGGATGTTCCGGCGCGTGCGGGATCGGCATGCCTTCCATCAGCGCGCCGAATTGCTCGACATAGAAGCACTGCATCTCCGGCCGCTGCCACTCTTTCTTGGCAATCCAGAAGCCGGGGTCGAAATCGCGGCGCATGGCTGGCTTTATGGCATCGAGAATGTAGGCACGCACCGATGGCATGGTCTCGGCGCCGTTGCGCTCGCCACGCAGCCAGCGGTTCCACCAGGCGATGGCTTCTCCATGGAAATCGACCCGCGGCTTCGGCCAGGCGAAATGCGGATATTTATGGACCCATGGGCCGATCAGCGCCTTGGCCTTATCCCCGAGCCCTGCGACCGCCAGCAGTGGCGTATTGCGATAACCGTCAGCCCAGCCGGCAATGACGATGGCGGGAATATCGAAGCTCGCAAAATCCTCGCAGATCGAGCCGTGTCGCCAGAAGTCGTCGCGGCGCTGATGCTGGAGCCATTCCTCCATGAAGAAGGGTTCCTGCTCCAGGCGCTCCAGCCACATATTCCGCCAATCGTCGCCGACGATGGCCGGGTCGGGCGAGCGCGATTGGTAGCCGAGCATGGTCGCCGCCCAGGAAAGCTGGGCGGAGAGGTGGCAGCCGTTCTTGTAATGGATATCGTCATTATAGCGGTCGACCGTGGAGGCGATCGAAATGACCGCCTTCAGCGCCGGAGGCTTCAGGGCCGCGACCTGCAGGCAATTGAAGCCGCCCCAGGAAATGCCCATCATGCCGACCGAGCCGTTCGACCAGGGCTGCGCCGCGATCCAGGCGATCAGCTCGCAGGCATTGGCAAGCTCGAGCTCGGTATATTCGCCATCGATGATGCCGCTGGATTCGCCGGAGCCTCTTATATCGACGCGCACGCCGGCGATCCCGGCTGCAGCGAAAACCGGGTAGGTGGATTCGTCACGCGGGCTTGTCCCGTCGCGCTTGCGGTAGGGCAGGAACTCGAAAACGGCAGGCACGGGATCCTTCTCCGCGCCATCCGGCATCCAGATGCGCGCGGCGAGCCGCGTGCCGTCCTTCAGGGTGATCCACTGATTTTCGATGGTCGTGAAGCTGCGGTCTGACATGGTCATATATCCCGAAGAGGTTTAGGCATTAAACCATACACGGCTGCCGATGTAGCCGTTGGACATATCGTTGCCGATATCGTCGACATATCCCTTCAGCGTTTTCGAAGAGGCCATGATGTAGTCGTTGAAGACGGGCAGGATCAGGCCACCATCGTCTCGCACCATCAGCGCCAGCTGTCGATAAAGCACCTTGCGCTTGGCCTCATCGAGTTCAGACCTTGCCTGCAGCACCAACTTGTCGAAGTCAGGGCGCTTGAAACGCGTGTCATTCCATTCTGCGGTCGACAGGTAGGAGGTGGAGTAGCGCGAATCCTGGGTCGGACGACCGCCCCAGAACGAGGCGCAGAAGGGCTGCTTGTTCCAGACATTCGTCCAGTAGCCGTCTTCCGGTTCGCGCTTGACGTCGATCGCGATGCCAGCCTTGCGGGCACTTTGCTGGAACAGGATCGCCGCATCCACGGCACCCGGAAAGGCTGCGTCTGAGGTGAGCAACTGAACGGGACGGTCGAGGCCCGATTTCTTGAAATAGAAGGCGGCCTTGTCCGGATCATATGGCCGTTGCTCGATATCGCTCGGCGCAAGCGCGTAGTTGGAATTGACCGGATAGTCGTTGCCGATCGTCCCGTAGCCGCCCAGAACCTTGTCCAGGATCGACTTGCGGTCGATCGCATATTTCAGCGCAAGCCGCAGATCGGCGTTGTCGAATGGCGCCGTGTCGCAATGCATCAGGAAGCAGTAGAAGCCCTTGCCGGCATTCCGGACGATCTCGACGGTCGGTGCCCGCTCCAGCATCGGCACGGTCTTCGGGTCGACATTGTTGACGAAATGGACCTGGCCGGAGGCGAGTGCTGCAATGCGGGCGGTGTTGTCGTTGATGACGAGGATTTCGACGCTGTCGACGAAGCCTCGGTCAGAGCGCCAATCCTTCGAGTTCTTCTCGAAGGTGGCGCGAACGCCCGGTTCAAAGCTCTTCAGAATGTAAGGGCCGGTGCCGACGGCCGCCGCCGGCTTGTCGACGCCGCCCTTTGGCTGGATGATCAGGTGGTAGTCAGTGAGAAGGAGCGGCAGGTCCGCATTACCTTCGGAAAGCGTCAGAACAAGATCGCCTGCCTTTTCCTCAATGCCTGTAATTGAGGCCATAAGCCCGAGGGCGCCCGACTGCGAGTTCTTGTCCGCATGCCGTTTTAGTGTCGCGACGATATCGGCGACCGTCATCTTGCTGCCGTCGTGAAACTGCACGTCGTTCCTGATCTTGAAGGTCCAGACCGATGCGTCCGCCGATGGCATCCAGGAAGTCGCCAACGACGGCAGGGGAGCGCCGGTCTTCGGATCGGATTCGATAAGCGTGTCGCCCCAGAGACGGCCAATGACGAACAAGACGGAGGCGCTATAAGTCGCCGGGTCGAGCGCGTCACTGGTGGCGCCGCCCTTGAGGCCGAGCTTCAGATGACCGCCACGCTTTGCTTCCTGCGCGCGGGCATCGCGCGGCATCAGGAGGCCGGAGGCGAGGGCCGGCAATGCGCCCAGCGCGACGGCACCGCCCAGGAAGTGGCGGCGGCCGATGCTCAGAGAAGATTGATCCTTTTGATGCGTCATGACAGTTCCCTCGTTTCCATTTTGTGCGTGGAAACCTAGGGAGCGGATCGGCTCATGCAATTTCGCGACTTGACGCATCTTTAAGCGAGTTTACGCTAGTTCCTTCCAAGACGGAGTTACGGATGCCTCACCTGGCCGAGAACCTTAAAATTGCCTGCGCAACCCAACGCTCCATTTCGCATCTGTGCCGTGCAATCGATATCAACCGGCAGCAATTCAACCGATATATCAACGGCCAGACGAGGCCGTCTGCCCATAATCTGGCGCGCATTGCCAAGTATTTCGATCTTGAGGCCGCCGACTTTGGTCTCGCTCCCAGGCTCTTTCGCGAGCGGCTTCGCAAACCGGCCCTGGACCTCAATCAAAGTTCCGAATTGTTAAAGGCGTTCCCCGGAGATCTAAGCGCGCTCCGGCGCCATATCGGCTATTTTCAGACCTACCATCGCTCACCGTCCTGGCCGGGGATGGTCGTCTGTTCCTGCAGTCGTCTTGTCGAGCAAGGCGGTCTTGTGCATGTCAAGTCGATGGAGCGCCTGCGGGACCCCGGAAACGGCATCCAGCAGTTTTCCAAATATGTGGGTTTGGCCGCCTTCTATCGAAACCGGATCTTCATTACCGAGCGTGTCGTCGGCCCGAATCCCATATTGTCACAGACGATCCTCCTGCCCTTCGACGATTACCAGCGCGTCTATCTGCGCGGCACGACAATGGGAGTTTCCTGGCGAAAGGAAAACCTCCCCTATGCCTCGCGGATGATCTGGCGCCATGTCGGCACCGAGCCGGACCTTCGTGAACTTCTCTCGCGCTGCGGACCTCTGCCGCTATCGTCGCGCCGGCTGCCGCCGACGGTGCGCTCATTCCTCGCCGATCCATCCGCAGAAGTATATGCGGTGCCGGCAGAATATTAAGGAGCCGATTGACCGGTCGGGTCAGTCTTCGGCGGTTCGAGAGCGAAACCCTCAAATACAATAGAAAGTTGTGCTTTTACAGAATATATTAAGGGTCGCTTTATATAATTGCAGTTTATCTTGAGGTTGGCGACACATGCTTTGACATTCGGGGGCGGTTAGATGCTTTTCTCTGCGAGAACGGATGCAGATTCCAGCCCTCATACCTACGTCAGCGATCTGCTTCGGCAAGAAGCAAAGGTTGATTTACGCCACGACGCAGACATTCCCGATGCTGTCTCAGTCAATCGGCTGTTGAGTTTTATCAAGCGCTTGTGGAGCGAAAGCGGTGAGGAGCTGGATGTCAATGTCTTCTATCGTCATCGCACCCTTGATGCTCTCGGCCTTGCAATTTCCAATCACGAAGATCTCTCAGTCTCGCCGAAAATCATAGAGCTCCGTGGCGGCGAGGGCACCGCGCCGTTGCTGCTATTTGCCGGCGGAGCAAGCTGCTTCCTGGAAATGCAGCAACTGATCAAGGAAATCCGCTTTCCAGGGCCGATCCTCGGCGTTGCGTTGACGGCCTTCAATCGCGATCGCCACCATCCGGCAACGGTCGAAGACGAGGTCCAAAGTACGCTGAGAGCGCTGCAGGCAGCAGGGATCCGCGAGCCATATCGATTGCTCGGTTATTCGTTTGGCGGTGTTTTTGCCTTGGAGCTCGCTCGCGTCTTGAGCGCGCAGAGGCAAAAGATTGCATTCCTTGGCATGCTGGATACCCCGTTTGGCGAGCAGGAGTGGCCGCTGATGACCTGGGGTGGGTTCATGTGGCAGCGCTGGAGACGAGCCCGAACCAGAAAGAAGAACCTAAGGAAAACCGATGCTCAGCCACGCCGCCAAGCATCGGCTCAGGCCGGCGGGTCGGTTATCGGGCGACGAGAACTCCTCGCAAAAAAACTGAAGCCCCTTTCTTTCCGCTACGCCGATCCGCATTCGGCCTATTATCCGGAGCTGGCACCGCAATGGATGGGGGATTATCCGCCGCGTTACGATGCGGCTGCCAGACAACTTCTGCGCATGAAAGGCCTTTACAAACCAAGCTGTTACGACGGCGAGTTGACCTTCTACCGCAGCCTACAAGGCTCGCCGGTCGATTGCGATCCCAAGACCATATGGGGGCGCTTTCTCACGCACGCGAACTGGGTCGATGTTGCCGGCAACCATCAGAGCATGATTGTCGGCCGCAACGCCGGCACGCTCGCTCGCGACCTCAGCGCGCGGCTTGTGCGCTGAGGTCTCCATCGGCATGAAAGCGCGAGTGAAGGCTAAGCCGCAGAGGTGAAAGATGCCGGTCTTTCAATTTCCAGCGCTTGCCATCCTCCGAGTCGTCAGCACGCGCTCCAGCCAGCCGATCTCCATTTCGGGCACCGACTTCAACAGCAGGTCGGTGTAATCGTCGAAAGGCGGCGACAGCGCTTGCGATTTCGGGCCGAAGCGGACGAGTTTGCCGCGATGCATCACCGCGACGCTATCGGCGATGGCGCGCACGATGGCGATATCGTGAGTGATGAAGACGTAGGAAAGATGCGCCTCCTCCTGCAGCTTCAAGAGCAGTTTCAGAATGCCTTCGGCAACCAGCGGATCGAGCGCCGAGGTCGGCTCATCGCAAAGGATGAGTTCGGGCTTGGCCGCAAGCGCTCTGGCGATGGCGACGCGCTGTTTCTGGCCGCCGGAAAGCTCGGCCGGATAGCGGTCGATGAAGCCGTTGCCCATCTCGATCTGATCCAGCAGCTCTTTCACGCGCGCCGTCTTTGCAGCGCCACGCAGGCCGTCATAGAAGGTCAGCGGGCGGCCGATGATATCGCGCACGGTCTGGCGTGGGTTCATCGCCGTATCGGCCATCTGGTAGATCAGCTGGATACGCCGCAGCTCCTGCCGCGAGCGGTCTTTCAATGCAGGCGTCAACGGCTTGCCGTCAAAGGAAATCCGCCCGTCGCTCGGGGGCAGCAGGCCGGTGATGACGCGGGCGAGTGTCGATTTGCCAGAACCGGACTCGCCGACCACTGCCAAAGTCTGACCTTTAGGAACATGTAGAGAAACATCGTGCAATACTTTGAAGCCATTCGAGTATTGCGCGCTGATGTTCTCAACTTTCAAAAGCGCGCTCGTCTGATCGGTGGCTTCTGCGCGTACTTCCTGGCGAACGTTGACGAGGGCGCGGGTATAATCCTGCCGCGGCTCCTCAATGATCTGTTGGACGCTGCCATATTCTACCGTCTTGCCGTGCCGCAACACCATGATGTCGTCGGAAATCTGGGCGACGACGGCGAGGTCATGGGTGATATAGAGCGCGGCGGTATGCGTCTCCTCGATGGCGTGCTTGATGGCCGCCAGCACGTCGATCTGCGTGGTGACATCGAGCGCGGTCGTCGGTTCGTCGAAGACGATCAGTTCGGGATTGGAGCAGAGCGCCATCGCGGTCATGGCGCGCTGAAGCTGACCCCCGGAGACCTGATGCGGATAGCGGTCCCCGAAGGTTTCCGGATTAGGCAGGCCAAGCACGCGGAAGAGATAAAGCGCCCGCTTTCTTGCCTCCTCCTTCGTCATCAAGCCATGCTTCACCGTTGCTTCAATGACCTGATCACCCAAGCGATGCGCCGGATTGAAGGCGGCCGCTGCCGACTGCGCGACATAACAGACCCGCGCGCCGCGAATCCTGCGGATGCCGGATTTACCGAGCGGCAGGATGTCGGTGCCGTCAAGCAATACCTGGCCGCCGGTGATTTCGGCGCCGCCACGGCCGTAGGCGAGGGCGGAAAGGCCGATGGTGGACTTGCCGGCGCCGGACTCGCCGATCAGTCCGAGCACCTTGCCTTTCTGGAGGTCGAAGGAGACGCCGTCGACGATGGTGACGCGCTTCGGTGGCTCGCCCAGCGGATAGCTAGTCGCCTCGATCTTGAGACCGCGAACGGAAAGAAGCTCAGGCATCGCCACGCCCTCCCTTGAGGCTGGAAGTACGCCTTAAAAGCCAGTCGACCACCAGATTGACACAGATTGCGAGTGCCGCAATGGCGGAACCCGGCACGAGCGCGGCAGAGATGCCGAAGATGATGCCGTCCTTATTGTCCTTGACCATACCGCCCCAGTC
This sequence comes from Rhizobium centroccidentale, assembly GCF_030182565.1. Lineage (NCBI taxonomy): Bacteria > Pseudomonadati > Pseudomonadota > Alphaproteobacteria > Hyphomicrobiales > Rhizobiaceae > Rhizobium > Rhizobium centroccidentale. The sequence continues at coordinate 486,138 of NZ_JAQJCG010000003.1, forward strand.
GGCCGCCGGCGGCTGAATACCGAGACCGAGGAAGGAGAGGGTGGAGAGGAATAGGATCGAGAAGGCGAAGCGCAGCCCGAACTCCGCCAGCAGCGGCGACAGCGTATTCGGCAGGATCTCGCGGAAGATGATCCAGATCTTGCCTTCGCCGCGCAGCTTGGCGGCTTCTACGAATTCCATGACCGCGACATCGAGTGCCACGGCGCGGCCGAGGCGGTAGACGCGGGTGGAATCGAGGATCGCCATGACGAGGATCAGCACGATCAGGCTCTGCGGCAGGACAGCGAGCACAACCAGCGCGAAGATCAGCGTCGGGATCGACATCATCAGGTCGTTGAAGCGCGAAAAGATCGTATCGATCCATCCGCGTGAGACGGCGGCGGTGAAGCTGAGGATGATGCCGAGCGAGAAGGAGATGATCGTTGCCGCCAGCGCGACGAAGAGCGTCGTGCGGGTGCCGTAGATCAGGCGCGACAGGATATCGCGGCCGAGATTGTCGAGCCCGAAGAAATATTGCGCATCGGCGGGCTGCCAGACATTGCCGACGACTTCCGTCTCGCCGAAAGGGGCGATCCAGGGCGCGAAGATGGCGCAGATGAAGGCAATCAGGATACCGATGATGCCGATCCAGGCAGTGATGGGGATATCTCTCAATCTCATCGCGGATGCCTCAAACGGGGGTTGGCGACGATGGCGAGAATATCGGCCGTCATATTGAGGAAGATGTAGACGGCAGCGAAGATCAGGCCGCACGCCTGGACGACGGGCATGTCGCGCACCGTCACGGCGTCGACCATATACTGGCCCATGCCGGGATAGACGAAGACGACTTCGACGACGACGACGCCGACGATGAGATAGGCGAGGTTCAGCGCGATCACATTGATAATCGGCGCCAGCGCATTGGGAGCTGCGTGCTTGACGATGGCGCGGAAGGCGGAGAGGCCCTTCAGCTCGGCCGTTTCCATATAGGCCGAGGACATCACGGAAAGGATGGCCGCACGCGTCATACGCATCATATGCGCAAGCACGACCAGAACCAGAGTTGCAGTCGGAAGAGCGATAGCCCTCAGCCGATCGATTAAGCCCATGCCGTCGAAGACGGTCGCGGGAAAGGTCGCGACACCGAATTTGACGGAAAAGAACATGATGAGGAGATAGCCGATGAAGAATTCCGGCAGCGAGATCGCCGCCAGTGAGATGACATTGATGATCTTATCAGGCAATCGGCTCCTGAAATGGACCGCCAGCATGCCCAGGCAGACCGCCAGCGGCACTGAAATCAAGGCGGCAAAGCCGGCGAGAAACAGGGAGTTGCCGAGCCGTTTGCTGATCTGCTCGCCGACGGAATTCTTGCTGGCCCAGGAGGTGCCGAAATCACCCTGGACGGCATTGCCGAGCCATTGCACATAGCGGGTGACCACAGGCCGGTTGAGGCCAAGCTCTTCGCGGATATTGGCGACGGCCTGCGGCGTTGCCGATTGGCCAAGATAAGTGGTTGCAAAATCGCCGGGCAGGGCTTCGAGCCCGCCGAAGATCAGGACCGAGACCGCAAACAGCAGGATGATACTGAGCACGCAACGCTCGATAATGAGGGCCAGCAGCGGAAAGCGCTGCTTGAACCTCAGCCCCGGCAGAACGGTTCCGGGAGGTGAATTGGACATGGCCGATGCCTCGCACTGAGAGCGGCTCCATGTTTCATGGGAATCGCAAAGCCGCTCAATCTTGTTGTTTTACGCAATTCCGGACGAAAAACAGCTGTGCATTTTTCCGGGAATTGCTTGAAACGTCGGGAGGACCGCGAAAAGCTTTCGCGGTCCCGGCTGTGTCAGAGATGAGGGCGTTTTCGCCCGGCTTCGGGCATCAGGCGTCCAGCCAGACGCGGGTCGCGACGTAGCCGTTCGACATGTCGTTGCCGATATCGTGGACATAGCCCTTCACCTGCTTGGTGGAGGCATTCACGAAATCGTTGAACATCGGCAGGATGACGCCGCCTTCATCGCGCACCATCATCGCCATGGCGCGGTAGAGCTCCTTGCGCTTGGCGTCGTCCAATTCGGAGCGGGCCCGAAGAAGGAGCTTGTCGAAGTCGGGGCGCTTGAAGCGCGTGTCGTTCCAGTCCGCCGTCGACAGATAGGCGGTGGAATACATCTGGTCCTGCGTCGGTCGACCGCCCCAGTAGGAGGTGGAGAAGGGCTGGACGTTCCAGACGTTCGTCCAGTAGCCATCGCCCGGCTCGCGCTTGACCTCGATGTTGATCCCCGCCTTCTTGCAGCTTTCCTGATAGAGAACGGCTGCATCGACGGCACCGGGGAAGGCGACTTCCGACGTGCGCAGCAGCACCGAGCCGCTGTGGCCGGACTTCTTGTAATGGAAGGCAGCCTTGTCGGGATCGTAGGTACGCTGCTCGATCCCTTCGGGGAAGAGAGCATAGGTGCTGTTGATCGGGAAATCGTTGCCGACCTTGCCGTAGCCGCCGAGGATCTTCTTGACCATCGTCTCGCGGTCCATGGCGTATTTCAGTGCCAGGCGCAGGTCGTTGTTGTCGAAGGGCGCCTTGTCGCAATGCATGATGAAGACGTAGTGACCGCGACCGGCAGTGGACAGGATTTCGACAGTCGGCGCGCGCTTCAGAAGATCGACGGTTTTAGGGTCGACGCGGTTGATGTAGTGGACCTGACCCGACGACAGAGCAGCGATACGCGCCGTTGCGTCGTTCATGCAAATGATCTCGACCGAATCGACGAAGCCGCGATCGGTGCGCCAGTCGTCCTTGTTGCGTTCGAAAGTGGCGCGCACGCCCGGCTCGAAGCTGACCTGCTTGTAGGGACCGGTGCCGATCGAGGCGAGGGGATCGTCATAGCCGCCGTTCGGCTGGATGACGAGGTGATAGTCAGTCAGGAGCAACGGCATGTCGGCGTTGCCTTCGGTCAGCGTCAGGACGAGATTGTCGCCATCGGCCTTTATCTCCTTGATCGACTTCATGACGCCAAGCGCACCAGATTCCGACTTCGCATCCGTATGGCGCTTGAGCGTGGCGACAACGTCGTCGATCGTCAGATCCTTGCCGTTGTGGAATTTGACGCCCTTGCGGATCTTGAAGGTCCAGGTGGCGGCATCCTTCGACGGCTCCCAGGATTCGGCGAGCGAGGGAACGGCAGCGCCCGTCAGCGGGTGAGATTCCACCAGCATGTCGCCCCAGCAGCGACCGATGCAGAACATGACCTGGGACAGGAATTTCGCCGGATCCTTGGAATCGGTTGCAGCGCCGCCTTCAAGGCCAAGCTTCAGATGGCCGCCGCGCTTCGGTTCGGCTGCCATTGCACTTTCGGTAAAGAGTTTGTCGGCGAGCGTCAAAGTCACGCCCGCGGCCATTGCGCGTCCCATGAATTCGCGGCGGCTGAGCCCGCCCGCGGTGACGCGGCTTGCAAGATATTTCGTATAGTCGTTCATTCCCCTGTTCCTTCTTCTTGCCGTGTTGACAAAGCTATCGAGCAAGCCACTTCAGGTCACGGTTCCTCTTCCGCCTGAAGCCTGTCGCCCGCGAGCATGCGGGAAATTGAGCGGTTGCTGCCGCCTCTACCTTCCTTTCCAGATGGGGGCTCGCTTCTCGGCAAAAGCCCGTGCGCCTTCCAATTGATCTTCGCTCGAATAAAGGAGGTCGACGGTTGCGAACTGCCGTTTGGTGATCTTGTTCATGGCAGTCTGAAACGTCGAACCCTCCGCTTCACGAACGATTTCCTTGATCGCAGCGTAGACCAGCGGCGGTCCGCTTGCGAGCAGACGGGCGAGTTCCCAGGCCCTGTCCATCAGCTTGTCGGCGATGACAATCTCGTTGACGAAGCCCCAGCGATGCGCCTCCTCGACATTGAGCCAGCGGCCGGTTAGCAGCATGTCCATGGCGATATGATAGGGAATGCGCTTCGGCAACTTGATCGATGCCGCATCGGCGACGGTGCCGGAGCGGATCTCGGGCAAAGCGAAGGTCGCGTGCGGGGCGGCGATGATGAGGTCGGTGGACAGCGCAATTTCCAGCCCGCCGCCGCAACAGATACCGTTGACGGCGCAGATGATCGGCTTGTTGAGGTCGCGGAGTTCCTGCAGACCACCGAAGCCGCCGACGCCATAGTCGCCGTCAACCGCGTCGCCGGCTGCCGCAGCCTTCAAATCCCAGCCGGCGGAAAAGAATTTCTCGCCGGCGCCGGTGACGATGGCGACGCGCAGATCCGGGTTGTCGCGGAAATCGCGAAAGATCAGCCCCATCTTGCGGCTGGTCGCGAGATCGACGGAATTCGCCTTGGGCCGGTCGATGATGACCTCGAGGATGCCGTCTTCGGAGCGGGTTCGAATGGGGTCTTGCAACTTCCGCTACCTCCTTCGCCGGATGAGAGCATCCGCGGCAATGACGCCGCGAGATTCTGCTAGGACCATCAATGGATTAATGTCTAGTTCTTCCAGATGTGCGGCATTCGTTACGACATATTCTGCCGCTGATAGGATGGCATCAGCTATGATATCGAGGCTGCTTCCCGCGCTACCACGATAGCCTTCGATCAATTTGCGAACTTTCAGCCGTGAAATCCGCTCCAGGACCTCAGCTTTCGTAACCGGAAGCGGCAAAACGACGGAATCCTCAAGCAATTCCACGAGAATTCCGCCCGCACCGACTGTCAGGGTCAGGCCAGCGACAGGATCGCGAACAGCGCCGACGATGAGCTCGGCGATGGGGCGGTCGACCATCCGCTCGACGAGGAACCCGTGGGCGACACCGGCCATGCCTTCGGCCGCATCCACAACGGCGCGCCTATCCCAGAGGTTGAGCTTAACGGCGCCAACCTCGGACTTGTGCTCGACCCCAAGAGCCTTGAGCGCGACCGGGAACCCAAGTTGCTCCGCGCACTCGGCCGCCTCGGTTGCTATGGCAACTGTCTTGCCGCGCGGGATGGCTAGGCCGGCTTCGGCAAGATCTGCCTTTGCGGCAGCTTCACTCAGGGTTTCGACCTCGCCTTCGGCAATGGAGACGTTGAGGAGCGGCAATGGCTGCGGCCTATTCCAGGCCTCGGCGATGCCGCTGGCGATATCCGCCGCCGCCAGCGCTTCGCTGATGCCGCAGAGCGGTACAATGCCGCTTTCGATCAGCCGCTGCGCGGTTGCCTCCGGCAGGTTTTCAGGCAAGGTCGCCAGAATGGCGGCGCGGGCGCCCGTCTGCTTCGCCGCCGCGGCAACCGCCGCAACAGTAATCATCCAGTCGGCGCCATCACAACGATCCTCGCGCGGGAAGTCGAGAACGAGGAGATTGAGGGCATAGCCGCCGGCGAACATGGCGCTGAAGGCCTCCGTCTGGCGGCCCAGATCGCCCCAGACGAAGGTGTGATAGTCCAGCGGATTGGAAAGCGTCACCATCGGGCCGAGGGTCGCGCGCAGGGCAGGAAGCTGTTCGGCTTTCAACGCGCGGAACTCGATAGTCCGGCCGACGGCGGCGTCGGCCATCAGCGATGCCTCGCCGCCCGAACAGCTCATCGAGGAGATCGCATTGCTTTCGAGAGGGCCGGCAACATGCAGGAGTTTCAGTGTTTCGATCAGCTCCGGCAATGTCGCGACGCGGCCGATGCCGAGACGTTCGAGAACGGCGTCAGCAACTGCGTCGCTACCGGCAAGCGATGCGGTGTGCGACACCGTGGCGCGTTGCGCCTGGTCGGATTTGCCGACTTTCAGTGCGACAACGGGCTTCTTTAGCTCTCTGGCGCGCATGGCGAGGGCTTCCAGTGCCCTGATATCGCCAAAGCCTTCGATATGCAGGCCGACCGCTGTGACGCGCGGGTCCTCAAGGACGGCTTGGGCAAGGTCCGACAGGCCGGTCTGCGCCTGATTGCCTGCCGTCATCAGATAGCTGATCGGCAGGCCCCGTCTCTGCATGCTGAGATTGATGGCGATATTGGAGGATTGTGTGAGCATGGCAACGCCGCGCTCGGTTCTGACGATGCCATGCTGGTCTGGCCAGAGCAGAGCGCCGTCCAGCCCGTTGATCATGCCATAGCAGTTTGGGCCAACGATCGGCATGCCACCTGCCGCTTCGACCAGCGCACACTGCAAGTCCGCGCCATCAGGCAGTTCCGCCACGGCCTCGCTGAAGCCCGAGGCGTAGCAGACGGCACCGCCGGCACCTATGGCAGCGAGGTCTCGAACAATGTCGACGGTAAGCGTCCGGTTGACGCCGACGAAGGCGGCGTCGGGCGCATCAGGCAGGTCGGCGACCGACCGATAGCAGCGGCGGCCAAGGACGCTTTCCTGTGTCGGATGCACCGGCCAGATCTCGCCGGAAAATCCCATGCGGTCGCATTGCTCGATGACGCGCCGTGCCTCTCTGCCGCCGAAGACGGCGATCGTTCTGGGGCGAATGAGGCGGTCGAGCGAGCGCTGGGTCATGGGCTCATGCTCCGAACGGCCGAAGCAAGTCGCGGCTGATGATGTGCCGCTGGATTTCCGAAGTGCCGTCCCAGATGCGCTCGACGCGGGCGTCGCGCCAGAAGCGGGCGAGCGGCAAGTCGTCCATCAGTCCCATGCCACCGAAGATCTGGATTGCCTCGTCGGTGACGCGGGCGAGCATTTCCGAGGCATAAAGCTTGGCTGAGGCGATCTCGCGATTGGCCGGGATGCCGGCATCGAGCTTCCAGGCGGCCGATAGCGTGAGCAGATCGGCCGCGTCGATCTCGGTAATCATGTCGGCGAGCTTGAAGGATACGCCCTGATTGGCGCCGATCGGCTTGCCGAACTGCTTGCGCTCGGCCGCATAGGGCAGGGCGAGATCGAAGACACGGCGTGCCCGGCCGACGCAGGTTGCGGCGACCGTCAGGCGGGTCCCGTAGAGCCACTGATTGGCAAGATCGAAGCCGCGATGGACTTCGCCGAGCACCTGCGACTTCGGCAGGCGGCAATCGGTGAAATTCAGAATGGAATTGTGGTAGCCGCGATGGGAAACCGAGTCGTAACCCCTAAGGATCTCGAAGCCCGGCGTGCCGCGATCGACCAAGAAGGCTGTGATCTTCTTCTTGACGCCCCGATGCGTGTCCTCCTCGCCAGTGGCGGCAAAGACGATGACGAAATCGGCGACATCGGCGTGCGAAATGAAATGCTTCGTGCCGTTGAGCACGAAATCGTCGCCATCCTGCCGTGCCGCGCATTTCATGCCGCGCATGTCGGAGCCGGCATCCGGCTCGGTGATCGCGAGCGCATCGATTTTCTCGCCGCGTACCGCCGGCCGAAGATAGCGCTCGCGCTGCTCGCCTTCGCAGGCCATCAGGATGCCGGAGGGGCGGCCGAAGAAGACGGTGAGTCCCATCGAGCCACGGCCGAGTTCGCGCTCGACGAGCGTGAAGGTGACGTGGTCGAGCCCGGCGCCACCGATTTCCTCAGGAAAATTGCAGGCATAGAAGCCGAGCTCGATACATTTGCGCCGGATCTCGTCTCCGATTTCAGGCGACACAAAGCCGGTGCGTTCGACTTCGTTCTCGTGCGGATAGATCTCCGTCTCGACGAAGTCCCGGACCGTCCTAACGATCATCTCTTGTTCTTCGCTGAGCCCGAAATTCACGATCGCTTCCTCCTAGCGTTTTTGTCCCACATGACGACCGGCTCCCTCCGGCATGGCCAAGGCTGCGTGCGCGGCAGAAATCGGCCTCAGCTTCGCCAGCACCTCCTCCGGTGCCGCCGTGGCTCTGCCTGCTTTTGCGTCGACATGCAGCAGCATTTGTTCGGCGGTGGCGATCACCTCGCCGCTCGCGCTGTCGTGCAGCGCATGGAACAGATGCAGCCGCTTTTCATCCGATGCGAGAATCTGCGCCGTCGAATGGATGGCCTGTCCGAGCTTCGCTTCGCCGAGATGGCGGATATGGGTTTCCACCGTGTAGTAGCTGTGGCCGCGCTCGACATAATCGAGATCGACGCCGATCAGGCGCAAAAGCGCGTCCGACGTGTCGCCGAAGACCTGAAGATAGCGATGCTCGGTCATGTGGCCGTTATAGTCGACCCAAGCGGGGCTGACCTTGGTGTCGATCAGGCGCAGCGGCTTTGAGATGTCCACGCCTTGCTTCTCGCCGCCACCCTCGGCCCAAAGCTGGTGCTCGAAATCCTTCAGCAGCTTGCCGGCGCCCCAGCCCTTGCCGCCATGGCTTCCTTTAAGGCTCTGGAGGATACCAACGAGATTTTCATCGCGGATGCGTTCGAGTTCGCGGATCGACAGGCCGTCTGCCTGGTCGTCCGACTGCTGACCGATCTTTTCGACGAGGGCATCGTCGAGATCGACGACATCCATCAGTTTCGTCCAGTTCCACTGCAGGGCAGGGCCGAACTGCGCCAGGAAGTGACGCATGCCCGCTTCACCGCCGGCGATGCGATAGGTCTGGAACAGGCCCATCTGTGCCCAGCGCAGGCCAAAGGAGTAACGGATGACATCGTCCAATGTCTCGACGGTGCAGATATCGTCCTTGATCAGCCACAGCGCCTCGCGCCAGAGCGCCTCCAGCAGGCGATCGCCGACGAAGGCCTCGATCTCCTTGGCGATATGCACGCCCTTCATGCCGATCGGCGGCAGTCGTTCCATCGCCGCCTGGATCGTCGCGGCGCTGGTCTTTTCGCCACCGACGATTTCGACGAGCGGCAAGAGATAGACCGGATTATAGGGATGGGCGACGAAGAGACGCTCGGGATGGCGCATGTCGCGCTGCAGATCGGTCGGCAGAAGGCCGGAGGTGGATGAGCCGATCAGGGCATCGGGCTTTGCGGCTGCATCGATCTGCGTCAGCACGTTGCGCTTCAGATCCAGTCGCTCGGGCACGCTTTCCTGGATCCAGTCGGCACCAGCGACGGCGGCTTGTAGCGTGTCCCTGAATGTGAGCTTGCCGCGCGGCGGAAGCGGCGCGCCGGTCAGCATTGCATAGGCCTTTTCGGCATTATCAAGAACTTCGCCGACGATGCGGGTTGCCTCCGGATGCGGGTCGTAGACATCGACATCGATGCCAGCCAGCAGGAAGCGAGCGATCCATCCGCCGCCGATGACACCGCCGCCGATGCAGGCCGCCTTGTTGATCTTGGTCATCGGGGCCTCAGCGCTTCGTCAGTTTCAGCTTCTTGCGGACATCTTCGGGGCCGATGATGCGCGCGCCCATGCCTTCGACCACCTGCACCGCCTTTTCGACGAGCTGCGCGTTGGTCGCCAGCATGCCCTTGCCAGCGTAGAGATTGTCTTCCAGCCCGACGCGGACATTGCCGCCGGCAAGGATCGCGGCCGCCGGATAGGCCATGGCGTTGCGACCGATGGAAAAGGCCGAGAAGGTCCAGCTTTTGGGAACGTTATTGACCATCGCCATAAAGGTGTTGAGGTCATCGGGCGCCCCCCAGGGGATGCCCATGCAGAGCTGGATGAGGACCGGATCCTCGATCAAGCCCTCCTCGGCAAGCTGCTTGGCAAACCAGAGATGACCGGTATCGAAGGCTTCGATTTCGGGACGGACGCCGAGATCGGTCATCTTCTTTGCCATGGCCCTCAGCATCGAGGGCGTGTTGGTCATGACATAGTCGCCAAGATTGAAGTTCATTGTGCCGCAATCGAGCGTGCAGATTTCCGGCAGGCATTCGGCCACGTGGCTGACGCGCTCGGAGGCGCCGGCCATGTCGGTACCTTTGGCATTTAGGGGCAGGGGGCTCTCGACATCGCCGAAAATCAGGTCGCCGCCCATGCCAGCGGTCAGGTTCAAGACGACATCGACGTCGGCCGAACGAATGCGGTCGGTCACTTCCCTGTAAAGCTCGTTGCAGCGGCTGGCAGCGCCCGTTTCCGGATCGCGGACATGGCAGTGAACCACGGCCGCCCCAGCCTTGGCGGCGTCGATCGCGGATTCCGCGATCTGCTTGGGAGTGATCGGAACATGGCTGGATTTGGAAACCGTGTCGCCGGCGCCGGTGACGGCACAGGTGATGAAGACATCGCGATTCATCGCAAGAGGCATCTTTTGTTCTCCCTCGTATTGAGGACATTACGAGCTATGACGTGCCTTCATGCTTTGCATTGTCGGAAGTATTCGATACAGTTTCGGAACGCTTGGAGGAATGCGTGATGCTGACAGCGGCAAACGAGACACTCGATATCGACCTCCTGATCCTTCCGGAAACGAACCTGATCCTGATCGCTTCGGTGATCGAACCGTTGCGTGGGGCCAACCGCATCTCCGGGGCGGAGCTTTATCGCTGGCGGCTCCTCACTCCGGATGGCTCTCCCGCTGAGACGACGAGCCTTATCCCGGTACCCGCCTGCTCCGGCTTTCGCCCGACATCGGACGCGACACCGCTTTTCGTGCTCGCCAGCTACAATTGGCGGCGCAGCGCCACGCAGGCGCTGAAGATGCAGCTGTCACAGACCGCACGCCATAGATCGCTGGTCGCCGGCATTGAATCCGGCACTTGGCTGCTGGCCGAAGCAAGTTTGCTGGATAATGTCTCCGCTGCCGTCCACTGGGAGGACTACGACGATTTCGCGCTCGCCTATCCTCAGGTGCACGCGGTCAAGGATCGCTATGTGATCGACGGCAAGCGGATCACCACCGCAGGCTCCCTGCCGACGGTCGATCTCATGCTCGAAATCATCCGGCGGCGGCAGGGCTATTCGCTGGCGCTGGAAGTCAGCCGGCTGTTCATCTACGAGCCGGCAAGCACGCAAAGCGCGGCGGAACTTTCGCCATCGACGGCCGGCCTGCGCATGCGCGATCCGCGAGTTGCTCAAGCAATCCGTCTGATGGAGGACCATATCGAGCAGCCGTTGGTGCTGACACGTCTCGCCCGCCGCGTCGGTGTCAGCGCCCGCCATCTGCAGGCGCTTTTCCAGGAGAGCATCGGTGCTCCGCCGCATGTGCATTATCTGGCGCTGAGGCTCAATGCGGCGCGGCGCAAGGTCATCGAGACGAAAGCTTCCTTTGCCGAGATTGCCGCCATGACAGGCTTCAATTCGGCATCGGCCTTTTCCCGCAGTTACCGTGCCAGCTTTTCGGAAAGTCCGTCCGGCACGCGCCGCAGGCTGCGCCGGCACATTATGGCTGAAGCAGGGCCGACATAGGACGAAAGGCCTCGCGCACCATCTCTGCCAGTTCCCGGATCGCCTCGCTCGAATGATAGGGATTGCGGCGAAGCACGACGCGGGAGGAATCGACCGGCGGAAAACCATCGTCACTGGTCAGCTCGCGGCACCCATGCGGAATGTTACTGCGCGACAAGGTGGTCACGGCAAGCCCGGCGGAGACGGCGTTCTTCAAGCCCGAACTCGTATCGGCGATGAAGGCGATGCGATAGGCGCGGCCCTGCTGCTCCAGCGAGCGCAAGGCGAAGTCGCGCGCCCATGTCGAGTTGCGATAGGTGGCAACAGGCAGCGGCACGGCATCATGCAGGCGATGCACCATGGATGTCACCCAGACCGTGGGATCGATGCAGAGAACTTCGCCCTTGTTCTGGTTGCTCCAATCGAAGACGACGGCGAGATCCAGTTCGTCTTTTTCCAAAGCGGCCAGGTTATGCGCCGTATAATCGCAGGAGACGGTGACTTCGACCGCCGGGTGCCTCACAGCGAAAGCGGCCAGTGCCGCCGGCAACACAGTCTGGCTATATTCCTCCGGAATGCCGATCCGGACCGGCCCGTCGAGCGGCTTCGTGCGGATATTCGCCGCCGCCTCGTTCAGGAGTTCGATCACGCGCTGCGCGTAGGGAAGCAATTGAGTGCCGGCTCGGGTGAGAACGGCCCCACGGGCACTTCTTTCGAAGAGCGTTTCACCGATCGTATCCTCGAGCCGCTTGATCTGAGCGCTGACGGCCGATTGGGTACGGCCGATCCTTTGAGCGGCCGTGGAAAAATTGGACGTCTCGGTGATGACGAGGAACGTCCGCAGCAGGTCGCTTTCGATGGGGTCGCGCATGACACGTTACAAATATTTCTGATAGCTACTATCTCTACTATTCGTTTGCCTGATGTCAAATATCGGCGCACACAAGGGTGTTCCTTCTGCTTCGTTCCTCGAGTCCGTACATGACATTCCAGCTTCCAACCCGCTCCGCTTTTGCCAGCGAATATGAGAGGGGCGTTATACTCGTGGCAACGGCAATGCTTGCGTGGAGCTGCAGCGGCATCTATGCCCGCCTGTTGACCACGGATATATGGACGGCGATCGCCTGGCGTTCGCTGTTCGGCGGCTTGTTTCTGCTGATACCCAGCTTTTTCCTCGAGGGCGGGTTTTCGCGGCGGCAATGGGCATCGATCTTTCATCCCGCCGGGCTGGCGATGCTGGTCTGCCAGACCATCAGCCAGGCCTGCTTCATCGGCGCGCTCTATATGACGACGGTCGCCAATGTGACCATGATCTACGCGACCGCGCCGTTCATCGCCGCGTTTCTCAGCTGGGCCATGCTGAAGGAGCGGGTCGCGAATCGGACCTTGATCGCTGGCGGCATCTGCCTCGTCGGCGTGGCGGTCATCGTTGCCTCATCGATCGGCGGCGGCACGGGCATCGGCGATCTGCTGGCGCTCGGCATGACAGTCACCTTCGCCCTCATCATCGTCATCCCACGCATGGATACGAGCATTCCGATCCTGCCGTCGAGTGTCGTCAGCGGGCTTTTGACATTCGTCGTCTTCGTGCCCTTTGCCTCGACAAGCTCGGTGGATGTTCACAACTGGCTTCTGCTTGCCGCTTTCGGGGCGACGAATTTCGCGCTCGCTTTTGTCCTCTTCCTGTTCGGTTCGAGAAAAATGCCGGCTGCCGACGCTGCGCTTATCAGCTCGATGGAGATCGTGCTGACGCCCTTCTGGGTCTGGCTCTTCTTCTCGGAGATGCCGCCGGTTGCCACCTTTATCGGGGGGGCGATCATCTTCGCAACGATCGTCTGGCACACGGCCATCGACCTCCGGCATAGCCGCCGCCGTCGGACTCCCGTCAATCGGCTATAGCCATAACTTCTTGTCTCGGCAAAGATAACGGTTCGAGCCTCGACTTCATAAAAGCGATGAAAGCGACATGACCTCCAACGATCCCTTGCTCCAGCCCTATCAGCTCAAGCACCTGACACTGAAGAACCGCATCATGTCGACGGCGCATGAGCCGGCCTATTCGGAAGGCGGCATGCCGACGGATCGCTACAGGCTCTATCATCGTGAGAAGGCAAAGGGAGGCATCGCGCTGACGATGACGGCGGGCTCGGCGATCGTGTCGGCGGATTCGCCGCCGGCCTTCGGCAATCTGCATGCCTATCGCGATGAGATTGTGCCCTGGCTGAAGAAGCTTGCCGACGACTGTCACGAGTTCGGGGCTGCTGTCATGATCCAGTTGACCCATCTCGGCCGTCGCACCGGCTGGAACAAGGGCGATTGGCTGCCGGTACTGGCGCCATCGCCGATCCGCGAGCCGGCGCATCGCGCCTTTCCGAAGACGGCGGAAGATTGGGATATCGAGCGCATCATTGGAGACTTTGCCGCGGCGGCGCAACGCATGCAGGCCGCCGGCCTGGACGGTATCGAGATCGAGGCCTATGGCCATCTGACCGACGGCTTCTGGTCACCGGCAACGAACCGGCGTGACGACGAATTCGGCGGTTCGCTTGAAAACCGCATGCGGTTTTCGATGATGATGACAGAGGCCATCCGCAAGGCGGTCGGCCCGCATTTCATCGTCGGCATGCGCATGGTCGCTGACGAGGATTGGGAAAAGGGGCTTTCGCGGGAGGAAGGCGTCGAGATCGCCAGGCGGCTGGTTGCGTCGGGGAACATCGATTTCCTCAATATCATTCGCGGCCACATCGATAGCGACGCGGCGCTCAACAATGTCATTCCGATCCAGGGCATGGCCTCGGCACCGCATCTCGATTTTGCCGGCGAGGTGAGGGCGGCGACGAAGTTCCCAGTCTTCCACGCCGCCCGCATCGGCGATGTCGCGACGGCGCGTCATGCAATCGCGGAAGGCAAGCTCGATATGGTCGGCATGACGCGCGCCCATATCGCCGACCCGCATATCGTCAACAAGGTAATGTCCGGGCAGGAGGCCAATATCCGTCCCTGCGTCGGCGCAACCTACTGTCTCGACCGCATCTACGAGGGCGGCGAGGCGCTCTGTATTCATAATGCGGCAACCGGCCGCGAGGCCGAGATGCCGCATCGGATCGAGCGTGCAGCGGCGTCGCGCAAGGCTGTCGTCATCGGTGCCGGGCCTGCGGGCCTTGAGGCCGCGCGCGTGCTGGCCGAGCGCGGCCATAAGGTCGACGTGTTGGAGGCGAGCAGCAAGGCCGGCGGACAGGTGAATCTGCTTACCCGCAACCCGCGCCGCAAGGAGATGATCGGCATCATCGACTGGCGGCTGGCGGAGCTGGAGCGGTTGGGCGTCACGATCCACTACGACGTCTACGCGGGAGCTGACGATGTTATGGCGTTCGAGCCTGATCTCGTCATCGTGGCGACGGGTGGCATCGCGCAATCTCCCGAGTTGGAGAGCGGCGACAGCCTCGTCACCTCCTCCTGGGACATTCTAGCCGGTGCCGTTAAGGCCGAGGGCCAGGTGCTACTTTACGACGATAATGGCGGACATCCGGGCATGTCGGCGGCCGAAGTCATTGCCAATGGCGGTGCCGAACTGGAACTCGTCTCGCCGGAACGTTTTTTTGCGCCCGAGATGGGCGGCATGAACCATGTGCCCTATGCCAAGACCTTCGCCGAGAAGAATGTCCGTGTCACGATCAATACGAGGCTCAAATCAGTGCGGCGCGATGGCAATGCGCTGGTCGCAGTCCTCGGATCCGATTTCTCGGAGGAGACGCAATGGGAGCGGCGGGTGTCCCAGGTGGTCGTCGAACACGGCACCGTCGCGAATGATGAGCTCTATCTTGAGCTAAAGGCCTCATCGCGCAATCTTGGTGCGGTCGATTATCCTGCATTGATCGCACGTCGATCGCCGCTGCCGGTCAAGAACGAAACTGGTTCCTTCGATTTGATCCGTATCGGTGACGCGATCGCGAGCCGTAATATCCACGCAGCGATTTACGACGCGTTGCGTTATTGCTCGCTTCTGTGAGCCGGCGACCATTAGCCTCTGCCGGATTTCATCATAAATTCTATTTAAATCAATGCGATATAATAGAAATCTTAAGTGATAAATGAAGTTCTGCGACTGCCACGACGTAGGCTGTCAGCGCCGCCTTAATTTTGAAACAAAATGTAACAACTTATAACACCCCGTTACCCGCCGAATCATTATATTTGGGCATCTGAGTGAACGAGAGGTTGTTTGATGCTGGCTAACCATGCGCCGTCCCCTTCGCAGACCGATGTGCTGATCTGTCTGGATAATCAGCAAATTGCCTCGCGCATCAGTTCGCTTCTGTCGCAACAGGGATTGACGGTCGCAGCGATGCCGACGACCGGTCTTCAGGAACAGTTCGATCCAACCGGCTGTCACCTGGTGGTGACGCATACCGCAATGATTGGGGACGTGCGGAGGCGGCTGAACTTGCCGGTCGTCAACATCGAGACCTTCATATTCGATCGCCCCGATCACGTAACCGAGGGAGCTGCGCGGCACTTCGACGGCGAGGCTTTCGTCAAGCGCGTTTTCTCGGTCATGAATGGTACCCAAAGGCGCGCAGCTGAGTGATTTAAGTCAGCAGAGCCGTCTTCTATAGTCGTTGCTGGCTGGCCTTGTCGAAGAAGTGCAGGTTCGGCGTCTTGAGCGAAATCTGAATTGTCTGGCCCGGCACGAGTTCGGCTCGCTCTCTCATCACCCAGGTCAATTCCTTGCCTTCGAGGTCAAGCGCCACATGCGTTTCCGAGCCGGTGGGTTCGACGACGGTCACGGTTGCGGTAACGCCGGCCTCCGATGCGAAGGAAATATCTTCCGGACGTATGCCGAGAACAACCTCTCGACCCTCCGATTGAGCCGGAGCGCTGGCGAGTTGGATGCGTGTGCCGGTTGGCAGTACCAATTCCGGCGAGGCACCGCCGGTAAGCTTGCCTTCGAGAAAATTCATAGCCGGAGAGCCGAGGAAGCCCGCGACAAAGACATTTCTCGGGCGGTCGTAAAGCTCGAGCGGCGAGCCGACCTGTTCGACCTTTCCGCCCTGCAGCACGACGATCTTGTCGGCCATGGTCATGGCCTCGATCTGATCGTGGGTCACGTAAACGATCGTCGTCTTCAGGCGCTGATGCAGCGCCTTGATTTCGGCGCGCATCTTGACGCGCAGCTTGGCATCGAGATTGGAAAGCGGTTCATCGAAGAGGAAGACCTTGGGGTCGCGCACGATGGCGCGGCCCATGGCGACGCGCTGGCGCTGGCCGCCGGAAAGCTGAGCGGGCTTGCGATCCAATAATGGCTGCAAGCCCAAGATCTTGGCGGCTTCGCCGACCTTCTGATCGATTTCGGTGCGCTTCGCGCCGGCAAGCTGCAGCGCAAAGCCCATATTCTGCGCTACCGTCATTTGCGGATAGAGCGCGTAGTTCTGGAACACCATGGCAATGTCGCGATCTTTCGGTGGCAGATCGTTGACGACCCGTCCGGCGATGGAAATCTCACCGCCGGTGATGTCTTCCAGCCCTGCAATCATCCGCAGCAGTGTTGACTTGCCGCAACCCGAAGGGCCGACGAGAATGACGAATTCGCCGTCCGAGATCTCGACATCGACGCCATGGATGATGTTTACCGCGCCGTAGGACTTCCTGACGTTCTTGATGGTCAATCCGGACATGACATTCTTCCCTTGGATCAATGCTTCTTGCGGATGCGCAACGCCTGGTATGGCTTGCCCGGCAGTTCCACGCCGAAGGCGGCATCCGCCTTGCCGCCGCGCACGATGGCGCCATGACGCGTCGGATGCGGGACCGGCGCTTCCACCTTCTTGGCAGGCGTGATCGTCATCTCCCATGTGTCGATGATGTCGACGTCATAGTCGGTTCCGTCTTTCGGCAGACCGGTGGACCAGATGACCGGCTGGTGCTCGCCGAGATAGATGTAGCTGACATCACCGTCTCGCGCGCCGGAAACGCGCGTCCATGGCCATTCGCCATAAGAGGACATCGGTTCAAGGCCGTTGACGACATCCTGCTCCAGCAGGTCGCGCAGGAAGCCGATGCGCTTCCAGGCTTCGCCGCGCAGTTCGCCGCCCTTTGCCCACCAGATCAGATCCTCTGGATGCGAATAGGTTTCGCCGTGGCCGGCATAGCCGCCGCGCGTCACCGTAATCCAGAAGCGATGTACCAGTTCCTGCGCCGTCAGATTGCCCCAGGACTGGATAATGTTGCCTTCATATTCCGGCTCGTCGTTGACAACAGGCTTGCCATAGGCCTCGCGCCATTCCTGCGTGCGCTTCACATCCCAGTTCTGGATGCAGGTATGGGTCACCCACGGCTTGCGATGATCGAAGTTCATCGTCGGCTCGCCATTGTGGATCGACTTTAGATGGCCGTAGGGATCGTTCTCTTCGAGAATGTGGAAATAGCGGTCCCACTGCTGCAGCGGCTTAGTGTCGAGAAGGAAGTCGTACTCGTTGGCAAGTGCCCACCAGACATTGCGATAGGCGGCAAGGCGCGCCGCGAGATAGGCGACGTAGCGGAAATCCTGCTCGGCCGACATATCGGCGTAACCCCAGCGGTCGTAGGGGTGAAACATGATGATATCGGCCTCGATGCCGAGCTCGCAAAGAGCTGCGACCTGGCTTTCGAAATGGCGAAAGGAAACAGGGTTCGGCCGATTGAAGTCTTCCTTGCCGTCCGTACCCTTTGCGAAGCAGGCGTAGAGCGGCTCGTTGACGTTATAGGGATAGTCCTTGGGGAAGACGCCCATGCGGATCTTGTTGAAGCGCGATTTCTTCAACGTCTCGAGCGTCTGCGCCTGCATCTCGAGCGGCTGATGCGTCCAGGCATAGCAGGTCGTGCCGAACGACAGGAACGGCTTGCCGTCGGCATAGGCGAAGTGGAACTTGTTATGGACATGCACGGGGCCGTGGTTGCCCTCGGATGGCTTGGTCGCGACGAAAGAACCGGTCTTGCCGTCCAGTTCCGATGTCTTCGAGCGCGTGCGAAACGACCAATCGCCTTCATTGTCCGGCATGAAGCGAACGCGATAGACGCCGTCGCCATCGTAGAAGCCGGGCACGCGGATCTCGCGGCTGTTCTGGCTGAAGACGGCATCGAATGCCACATCGAGATAGGGATTGCCGCTCGAAGGACCGTTGAAGGCCGCTTCGAAGACTCCCCATTTTTCGACGGACGCGTTGGACATGATATTCTCCTCGGAAGATGTATGGATGGTCCGACCGCTCAGCCCTTGACCGCGCCGGAGGTGAGACCGGAAACGAAGTAGCGCTGGAAGATCAGATAGACGATGGTGGCCGGCAGCACGGTCATGACGATCGCCGCGTTCAACTGCCCGTAATCATTGGAAAACTGGCCCTGGAAGGACATGAGCCCCAGCGGCAGCGTCCACATGTGCTGATCCTGCAGCAGCACGAGCGCCATAGCGAACTCATTCCATGTGGAAACGAAATCCAGGATCAGCAGTGCGGCGAGCACCGGCAGGCAGACGGGCAGGAATATCCGGCGGAAGATGGTGAAATGGCTTGCGCCGTCGATCAGGGCTGCTTCCGACAGCTCCTTCGGAATGCCTTTGAAGAAGCCGTGCAGAATGAACACCTGGTAGGGCACGCCAAAGGCGATGTAAGGCAGGATCACGCCGGGATAGGTATCGATCAGTCCGAGCGAATTGACCAGCGTAAACAGTGGCGCCAGCATGACCTGAAAGGGGATCATCGTGCCGAAAACGACGAGGAGCAGCAGCAGCTTGCTGAACCTCAACCTGATCTTGGCAAGCGCATAGGCCGCCATCGCCGAGAGGATGAGCCCGAGCGGCACCTTGATCACGGTGATGATGGCGCTGTTCAGGAAGGCATTGGCGAAATTGCCGCGGCCCCAGGCGCTTGAATAATTCTCGAAGGCCGGATCGAGCGGCGGCATGAAGGCGCCGGTCGATGTCACGTCGGCTTGCGTCTTCAAAGAGGTGAAGACGATGAAGATGAATGGCGCAAGCCAGATCGCAGCGACGATGAGAAGCGCGATCCATAGGCCGATCAGAACAGGGTCGCGCTTGCGCTTTGCCGGTGCAATCGTTTCGAAGTCGTCCGACGTGGATGTGGCCGATGCTGCCGTCATTGCTCGGCCTCCTCATGCTTCTGCGTCCAGCGCAGGTAGGGAATGACGACGACGATGGTGATGAGCAGCAGGACGACCGAGATTGCAGCGCCACGGCCGAAATCGAAGATCTGCATGGCCTGCGTGAAGGCCCAGAGCGCCAGCATCTGCGTGGATTGCGCAGGCCCCCCGCCGGTCAGGCCGTAGACGATGTCGAAGGCCTTCAGTGAGGAAATGACCGACAGCACCAGCACGATGGTCAGCGTCGTGCGCAGCGCGGGCAGAGTCACGTAACGAAAGATGTTCCAACGCCCGGCGCCGTCGATGCGGGCGGCTTCCACCAGCGTCTGCGAGACATTTTGCAGGCCGGCGAGAAACAGGACCATGGAGAAGCCGACGGATTGCCAGAGATAGGCGATGAAGACGGAATAGAGCGCGATATCCTTGTCGCCGAGCCAGTCCTGGATCCAGTCCTGCAGGCCCATGGAAGTCAGGATTTCGGTGAAGAGACCGAAGAAGGGATCGTACATCCACTTCCACATGGTTGCGACCGCGATCGGGGCGATGATGACGGGCAGATAGAAGATGGCGCGGAAGGTATTGCGGGCAAAGAGTTTCTGATTGAGGCTCAGCGCCAGCAGCAGCCCGACCATGGGCGGAAAGATCACGCACATGATCGTCCAGATTACGGTGTTGCGGAAGGCGACCCAGAAGACGGGATCCTGCGTGAAGATATATTGATAGTTCGCCACGCCGACGAAGGGGCGCTGCGGATCGAGGCCGTTCCATTTCTGGAAGCTCAGCACCACCACGTTCAGCATCGGATAGAGCGCGAAAATCACATAGATCAGCATGGCCGGGGCAAGCAGGATTGCTGCCTGGACGCGGGGATCATGAGTACGATTGTGGAATGACATTCTGCTTGCTCCCGGCGGCAGCTGGCGCGTGGGCATAAGAGTGAAGGAGGCCGTTCGCCGCGATGACGATCGGCGCGGCAGCCTCCCTCAGTCGATCAGGTGCGGCCGGAAATGAAGGTCTGCAGCTGCTTGGCGGCATCGGCCGGCTGAATATTGCCGGAGGCGACGTCGTTGATCACCCGGAAATATTCGGTCGTCACGTCCAGGGGAAATGCCTGGTCGCCATTCATGTAGACCTTGCTGTAGGTCTTGAAGATCTCAAGCCATTTCGCCTCGAGAGGCTTCTGGTCGGTGTACTGGACATTCTTGTTGACCGAGATCGAGCTGATCTGGCCGACGAGATCCTGCTGCACCTTGGTCGAGAGGAAATAGTCGAGGAATTTTGCGGCAAGATCCGGGCTCTTGCTCTTGGTGCTGACGTAGTTGTACTCGGCAAAGCCATAGAGGCGATCGGTGTTCGTCGGGAACGGCACGATGCCGTAATCGTCGAGGTTTACCTTGCTGCCGGTGAGCTGGCTGACTAGCCAGTCGCCTTCGAGCATCATCGCGGCGCGGCCGGCGACGAACAGCGTATAGGACTGCTGGTTGCTGATGCCCATGAAAGGTTTCAGCGTGTAGTCCTTGGTCCACTTAGCGAATTCGGTGAAGGCGTCGGTCGCGCAGGGTTCCTTGGTCCAGTCGGTCTTCATGGCCATCAGGGCGTCATGCTTGTCGGCGCCGCACTTGGTTTCCAGCAGCACGTCCATCAGGCGCATGACGTGCCAGTTGACCGAGCCGCCGAAGGTGAAGGCCGGAATGCCGGAGGCCTTGAGCTTGTCGGCTGCGGCCAGCAGCTCTTCATAGGTTTTCGGCTCCCCGGTGATGCCCGCCTTCTGGAAGAGCTTCTTGTTGTAGTAGATCGCTTCGCCCTTGAAGGTGAAGGGAACGCCGTGCTTGCCGCCTGGATAAAGATCCGCAAAAGCGGCGGCAGACGGAAGCAGTTCGTCGTTCCACTTGTACTGAGTGTAATATTTGTCGAGCGGCAGCGAGAGGCCGGCCTTCACATATTCGCCGCCGAGGCCAAGTCCGGCCCAGCTGAAATAGATATCCGGGCCTTTGCTGGAGCCCGCGGCCACGCGAAGGGCGGTCTTGTGCTCATCGACGCCGCGCTGGACGATTTCGATATGGGTGCCGGGATTGGCGGCCTCGAAGTCTTTCGCCACCTTCTTCAGCGCGCCGTTTGCCGCGCCATTGTCGAAGTTCAGCGTCCACAGCGTCAGGTCTTCCGCGGCAGCATTGGTTGCCGAAAACGCCGCCGCTGCCATCGCAGCAGCGCCGAACCAACGCGCATATTTGAAGTTGCCAGCCATCTCCCATTCCTCCTCTGAGCAAAGCTGAGGGCGGTTTTGACAAATCGTTGTCAACATGTCAACTGGTATGATGAGCTTATCAGCAGGATCATATGAAGTGATCGTGAAAGCAGGCCATGATGACGACGGCCGACGCCGCGCCGGGATCCATGTGTCCCAA
Organism: Rhizobium centroccidentale; assembly: GCF_030182565.1. Taxonomy (NCBI): domain Bacteria; kingdom Pseudomonadati; phylum Pseudomonadota; class Alphaproteobacteria; order Hyphomicrobiales; family Rhizobiaceae; genus Rhizobium; species Rhizobium centroccidentale. Next base: position 507,759 of record NZ_JAQJCG010000003.1, read on the forward strand.
GGCTCGATCGCCGAGGCGCGACGACCGGCCTTTTGCGGCGATCATGCTTTTGGTGGCTTCTGCACCCGCTTCACCGGCTTTGAAAGCGGCGGCGAAACAATCGTCAAGCGAAAGCCCTCGATCCCGGGCAGCGCGGCAGGCCTTGGCGGCAGGCGCCCAGGCATCGACCATGGTCTTTTCACCGACCTCCGCCTTGCCCCGATCCTGAATGCCCTTGGCGAAAGCCGAAAATATCTCCACCATATCGTCGTCGTTGAGCAAGGCCTTCCCCTTGGCGAAAGCCCCCGCACGCATCAGGGCCGTCGCATAGAGCGGTCCGGATGAGGCGCCAACGGCGTTGAGGAAGGACTTCGCTGCCGTGTTGAAGACCAACGTCGGATCGGATGTCGATGAATCCAGCTCCGAAGCGGCCTTTGCGGCAGCGGTAAAGCCGAGCTCCATGGCGATGCCATGATCCGCATCGCCAATGACGCCGTCCAATTCGCAGAGACGGTCCTTCTCGCGGGCCATCGCATCAGCAATCCGCACGAAAAGCGACTTCAGGTCTTCCGTTGTAATCGTCGTCATGACAGCGCCTCGCCGGAGCGGAACATGGCGCAATCGCAGGGATGGTCGATCAGCCGCTGCAGCTCGTCGTCCAGATGCATGAGGGTGATCGAGGCACCGGCCATTTCGAGCGACGTGCAATAATTGCCGACCAGCGACAGGTGAATGACGATGCCTGCGTGGTCGAGCATCGACTTGACCTTGCGCATCATGATGTAGAGTTCCATCAGCGGCGTCGAGCCAAGCGAATTGACGAGCACTGCGACGCGGTCACCCGACGCTGGCTTCATTTCATCGAGAATTTTGCCGACGAGTTCGCTTGTCACCTCGTCTGCCGATCGCATCGGCCCGCGGGCGACGCCGGGCTCGCCATGGATGCCCATGCCGATTTCCATCTCGTCCGCGCCGATCTCGAAATTCGGCTTGCGGGTCTGTGGCAGCGAGCAGGGCGAAAGCGCCACACCCATCGTATAGGTGCGTTCATTCGCCCAATGTGCCACCCGTTCCACATCGTCGAAACCGTACATCAGATCGCAGGCGGCACCAGCGGCCTTGAAGATGAAAACGTTGCCGGCAACTCCACGGCGCCGCTCCTTCTGATCGACCGGCGCCGAGGCTATATCGTCGGTCGTCAGCACGGTACGCACCTCGATATCGTCCATGGCCAGCATCTCTACCGCCATGTCGAAATTCATGACGTCGCCGGCATAGTTGCCATACATGAACAACACGCCGGCACCGCCATCGACGGCCTTGGCGCATTCGATGATCGGATCGGGCGGCGGCGAGGCGAAAACATTACCGATAGCGGCGGCATCCGCCAGCCCCTTGCCGACAAAGCCGAGAAATGTCGGCTCATGCCCGGACCCGCCCCCGATCACCAGGCCGACTTTGCCGGCTCGCGGCCCATGATTTGCCACGATCGAGCGGGGCGATCCTTCAACGGCGCGGAGATGGCGCGGATGAGCCGCTAAGATCCCAGCTAGCATTTCATCCACGGCGGCCGCGCCGTCGTTGATCAGCTTCTTCGTCTTCACGCAGTCCTCCAAATCATTGCGATTGTTGGGACTAACATGCGCGTCTACGATTGAAGGTCAATCCATCAAGTCAGCCGAAAGAGTGCTGTAGGCGTCAAGCATGAGCCTGTTGCTTTCGGTCTGTTCCTTAAGCCGAAACTCCCCCCGCTCCACCAGTTGCGGAATGGGTGTGATATTGACCAGATGGAGCGACCGCGCTCCGTCGGATTGTACCGTGATGAAGCTGAGCACGGCGCTCGGATCGGACGACAGGCACTCTTGCCATTGCTGGCCGGCGAGGCGTGACAGTGTCGCAATGGTATTGAATAACGGTCGTTTAGCGCCCGCCGCCGACGGTTCGTTCTCTCCGGCGATCAGCCCGAAGGACCCCGTCAGCGCCGAAAGCGTCAGGCATTCCAATGCGGCATCGAGAACACGGGCAGCGTAACCCCATGCAAAGGCTTCCCCAAAGCGGGCATTGTGCCGCGGATCGGTGTTGGCCATGGCGATACGACCGCCGTGGGGATTGTCCATCGTCCGGCTGCCATAGGGGTTCTGTCGCATCGGTATGGTCGAGGGACCGATGCGGTAAGGCTTGTCGCCATAGATGGCGCGCACCGAGCGCGTGATGAATGGCAGTGCTTCCAGTGTCTGCATGACGCTGAGATCGTCGGCTGCATGCACGATGGGATTGGTGCAATGTGTAATGAAATCGAGAGTGCCGGCGGGAACTCGTTTGCGATTGAGTTCGGTAAAATAGCTTAGCATGCCGCCGCCGATACGCACATCGGGAAAGGCGGCATGCGCGGCAGCGTAAACTTCCTCGAGAGGCGGGCATTCCGGCCATTTGCTGCCCGGCGGCGTCGATTGCCGATCGACGGAAGGCGAGATCATGATTGCATCGGGCTTGAAGCTGCCCGCTCGCATCCAGTCTGCTATTTGCCGCGCCTCAGCAAGAGGTGCCTGGCGGCAGGGCAATGCGATTTCCAGCGTCGATTTGCCGGTATGGAGTGCGGCGACGGCTGCGAAGCGTTTGAAGGCGTCAGCGCCATGGCCGGCATCGGGATCGAAGTGAAACAGCAGTTCTTGCGGGGCAATCTCAGCCAAGCACTCGCGCTCAGCCAGCGTCGCATTCGCCTCCTCGGGCGTAACGACAAGGCCGATAGACGGCATGATTCCAGACCTTATTCCCGCATTCAGCCGGACTGCGGACCTCTCTTCCGAACCGTAGGTGGAGGCAGGAGGCAGGCGGCGCATATCCCCGATGGTCAGAATGATACGTTGCCGCATAGGCTCGCCAGCCGGAATTCGATAAGGCCAGGGTAGGGCAAGCGGGCGAACATAGGTCTTGTACGAAGCATCGGACCAGTTGCGCTGGTCTTCCATTTCAAAGGTGTCGCCTTCCATGCGGCACTCGGCTGTTACGTTCGCCATCACGCCATGCGTAATCGCCCGCATATCCTTGAAGGGCTGCCAGGGTTCGATAAGATCAGGGAAATGCGTGCTCTCTCGGCTGCCATCGACATGCTCGACCGATACCGGCGTGCCGGCTAGACCCATGATCGGGTGCAGGATGCAGAAGCCGCAGCGGTTGGTTTCGAAGCCGGTGGCCGAAAGCGCTTCGGCCTCGAAAGTCAGCCCTTCGCCCCCTTCGGCACGGATCTGTACATTGATTGCAAGCTCGGTATTTTCAGGACCTGAACAGCGTGCGAGATAGCTGACGAAGAAGGCATTGTCGCCTTGATCGATCTGCAAGTCCTCGATGACGGGTGCATAGGTGCCCCAATCACGATCGCGAACCAGATAGGAAACGGCCCGTAGGACCTCGATGCCGTCATAGCAAATCGACCGCAGATTGCCGTCCTTGAAGTCGGCGGTCAGTCTGCCCGCCGTCAACCGCACGGGCGACGTTTCTCTCTCACCTGTGCCATAGAGCTCAAATGGGTCGTTCTCGGTCGTCATTGCAACATGGCCCCGACATCGACGGAGCGCCGGCTCGCTGCACTCTCATAAGCGGCCTCGACAAGCGCCAGGGTCTTGAGATTGTCAGCGCCCGACGTCGAGGTTTCGCCTCCGTCGGCAAGGCGGTCGGTCCAATGCTGCTGGATCGCCAGAACGCTCTCCTGGATGTTGTGCCAAGGGCGCGAGGCCCAAGGCAGAAGCCGCGGCGACGCATCCGTGATGCTCACGCCATCGGGGCCGTTGACCTCGAGGTGATAGCCTTGCGAGAGGCGAATACTACCCTTCGTGCCGTCGAGTTCGATCAGCGTCTCCGGAAAGGGCTCAGTCGCGAGTTTGGAGGCGTAGCTGACGTCGACTATCGAGGTCGCGCCGCTCTCATGGTCGAGCAGGATGGTGGCGACATCCTCGCCCTTGATCTTCGGATTGACCCGTTTGGTGCGGGCCGTCAGTGAAGAAACGTCGCCGAGGATGAAGCGGGCGATGTCGAGTGTATGAATGCCGAGATCCTCGATGATGAAACGTTCGCCTTCTGCCAGATAGGGCTGGCCGGAAAACACGTCGTAGCCGGAGCGGAAGGAGAAACGTCCCCAGAAGGGCTCGCCGATCGCGCCGGACTGGAGGGCATGCTTGACGGCCTGAATGGGCGTCTGCCAGCGGAAATTTTCATGCACCATCAGCGGCACGCCGGCCTGCGCACAGGCCTCGACCATGGCCTTGGCGTCGCTCAGCGTCTTTGCGAAAGGCTTCTGGCAGATCGCCGGGATCTTGTGGGAGGCGGCCATCTCCACCAAGGCGCGATGGCTTGCCACCGTCGTTGCGATATCGACGAAATCAAAGCCACCATCGGCGAACATGGCGGCCGCATCCGTGTAGCGACGCTCGATGCCGAACTGGTCGCCGACGAGCTTCAGCCGCTCCGGGTCGCGGTCGCAGATCGCAACGATGCTGGCACCTTCAACGTCTTGCCACGCGTGCATCTGATTGATCGCGAAGAAGCCGCAACCGATCAATGCGCCCTTGAGTTCTGCCATTTCAGCCTGCCTTTGCCATTTGCATGAGAGTTACGCGCTGCTGGAGGCGCCGTTGCGCCTGATCTACGACGACAGCGATGATGATGACACATCCCTTGATCACCATCTGCCAGAAGGATGAGACGCCCATCATCACGAGCCCGTCCGAAAGAATGCCGATGACGAAGGCGCCGATGATCGTCCCGCCTATGGTACCGCGCCCGCCAGACATCGAGGTGCCGCCGAGCACGGCTGCTGCAATGGCGTTCAGCTCGAAGCTCTCGCCGGTTGCCGGATGCGCCGCCATCAGCTCCGACGATATGACGATGCCGACTATAGCGGCGCAGAGGCCTGAGAACATGTAGACGAAGATCTTGACCACATCGACGCGGATGCCGGACATGCGCGCCGCGCGCTCGTTTCCGCCGACGGCGAAGATATGCCGGCCGATCGGCGTCGAGCGGGCGACATAGGCGGCAAGTAGCGCCAGCACGATCAGGATCCAGATGGAAACGGGCAGACCAAGCATACGGCCCGCACCAAAGACGTCGAAGCCCGTCGTATCATATTCCGGCCGGCCCACGAGATTCGGGAAGGTCTGACCGTCCGAAGACAGGAGTGCGAGGCCGCGGGCGATATAGAGGGTTCCGAGCGTGGCGATGAAGGGCGCGACGTTGAGCTTGGTGATGAGCAGGCCGTTGATGAGCCCGATCAGCAGACCCACAGCCAGCGTGATGAGAATGATCTCATAGATATTGAAGTAGACGGTATAGCCGATCGGCAGTTCGACGCCATTGAGGATGAGGGCGCCGGCGACCATGCCGCAAAGGCCGACGATCGAACCGACCGAAAGGTCGATGCCGCCGGTGACGATCACGAAGGTCATGCCCATGGCGAGAAAGGCGTTGAGCGCGACGTGCTTCGACATCAGGATGATGTTGGCGGTCGAGGTGAAGTTCGGGGCGAAGATCGCAAAGAAGATGACGACGGCAAACAGCGCGATGAAGGTCCTGAGCTTCATCAGCGTCAGGAGAACGGAACCGTTCGAGCGATTGGTCGCAAAGGCGGAGGACGTATCTGCGGTCATGACGCGAGTTTCCCTGTATGTCCGTGTCCCTTGGCGGATGCCGCGATGATGGCCTCTTCCGTCGCTTCGCTTCGGTCGAGAACGGTCACGAGCTTGCCGTTGCTGAGCACAGCGATGCGGTCTGAAAGTGCCATGACCTCTTCAAGGTCGGAGGTTGAAAACAAGATTGCCAGGCCCTTGCCGGCGAGCTTGCGCATGGTGCGGAAGACATCCGCCTTGGCGCCGACATCGATGCCGCGGCTCGGTTCATCCATCAAAAGCACCTTGGGATCCGTCATAAGCGCCTTGCCGATGACGACCTTCTGCTGGTTACCGCCGGACATGGAGGTGACCTCGAAATCAGGATTGGGCGCCTTGATGGAGAGATCGCGGATCATGTCGCGAATGGCGTCCTTTTCGGCACCCGGATCGATATGAAAAAACAGCCGGGCGAAACGGCCGAGGCTCGCAAGCGTCAAATTGCTGGCGATGGACAGGACCTGCACCAGTCCTTCGCGCTGACGGTCCTCGGGGATCAAGGCGAGGCCGTGCCGGATGCGCCGGGTGGTGTCGCGGGCGCGAACCTCCACGCCATCAATATAGATCCGCCCGGTCGAATGCATATGCCGGCCCATCACGCATTCGAAGAATTCGCTGCGCCCGGCACCCATCAGGCCGTAGATGCCGAGGATTTCGCCGGCGCGCACCGACAAAGAGACATGATCGACGGCAAGGCCGCCGGTGCGTCGCGGCAGGCTGATCTCCTCGGCACGGAAGGCTTCCTTGCCGATCGCATGGCCTCCGTCCCTGGCGAAATCCTTGGCATCCGATCCGATCATCGACCGGACGATCCATTTCGTATCGATATCGCGAACCATGGCCTGGCCGGTGATCTGCCCGTCGCGCAGCACGGTGATGTAATCACCGATCCGCATCAGCTCCTCCAGCCGGTGCGAAATATAGACGATCGCCACGCCTTGAGCCTTCAGCTCTGCGATGACCTTGAAGAGAATATCGACTTCCGCCGCAGATAGCGCCGATGTCGGCTCGTCCATGATCAGGATGCGGGCGTCAAGCGAGATGGCCTTGGCGATCTCGACAAGTTGCTGTTGCCCGATCGGTAGATCCTCCACCATGGTTTCGGCGCCTATGCCGGCATCGAGCCGGTCCAGAAACACATTGGCCTTTGTGATTTGCGCCTTGTGATCGATACCGAAAATGCCGCGGGTGATTTCACGTGTGGCAAAGATGTTCTCGGCCACCGTCATGTTGGCGAAAAGATTGAGCTCCTGGAAGATCATGCCGATTCCGCGAGCCTGCGCGTCGGCCGGGCTGCTGAAGGAGACTTCCTCACCCTCGAGCAGGATGCGGCCCGAGGTCGGCCGTTCGACACCGGCGATGATCTTCATCAGGGTAGATTTGCCGGCGCCGTTTTCGCCGACGAGCACGTTGACCGCCCCGCGGTGCAGCTCGAGGTTGGCGTGCTTGACGGCAACGATGCCGGAATAGACCTTGGAAACGTCCTCCAGGCGCAGAATGATGTCGTTGCTTGGGGTTTCGCTCATGGTCATTGCCCCAATGTCAGGGCCGAAGGGGTGATCAAAGGCAGCTGACCGGAAGGGGGCAGCGGAAACGCACCCGTTACGGTAGCCGTCTTTCCGATCATCCCATCGCGAGGCAGAGCTGCCAGAAAGGATGAGTTTGCTTTCTCATTGAAGGCCTTGCCGAATTGAGCCCATTCGATCTGGTTCCTGAATTCGTTGAAGTCCAGGAAATCCAGCGCGTCGCGCAGCGCCGTGCCGCGGATCGCCGTGCCGATCTGCACCTTCGCATCCGCCTTGCCGTCGCCATCCACATCGACATCGAGGCTTCCGGCGCGAGAGGCGGTATCGGCAGCCACGATCTTGCCGCTCAGCTTGACGGCGTAAGTCCAGGGCGATGAAGCCTGTTTTCGCGGGTTTCCGTATTTCGCGCCGGCATCATCGGGATTCGTTGCTATCGCCTGCAACACCGTCTTGAGGTCGCCCGCGCGTTTATCAATGCCGGGCACTACCTGCGATTGCCAGATCGCCTCCACCTTGGTTGCGGGGTCGAAGGCACTCTTTGCCGCTGCTGCCGCCTTCTCCTCGGGCGTCGGCGTCTTGATAATCTTGCAGCCGGGCAATGCCGCGGCCAAAACAAGGGCCACGAGCGCGCCTCTGGTCCTCAACATGCAATGCACCTCGATCTCGCAGGAAAGACATCGGGAGAGCGCGAGTTTCTCGCGCTCTCCAACCTAGTGGCATCAGTTCTTCAGTGCGAAGGTCTCAAGCTTGTCGGCGTTGTCGGCGTTGATGAGGACGCAATCCATCAATTGCTTCTCATCCTTCGGCGCCGTCTTGTTATTGATATAGGCGTCGGCTTGTTCGACCGCCTTCTGGGCCTGGGCGTAAGCCGGCTGCATGACCGTCGCCTTGATGCCGCCCGCCTTGATGGAGTCGCGGACATCGTTGGAGCCATCGAAGCCGACGACGATCACGTCCTTGCGGCCGGCGGCCTGCAGTGCGGCAATCGCACCCATCGCCATGGTGTCGTTGCCCGAAATCACGCCCTTGATATCGGGATTTGCCTGCAGGATGGTTTCCATCTTGGCATAGGCCTCAGTCTGGCTCCAGTTCGCCGACTGCTTGGCGACCAGCTTCAGGTCCGGATAGTCGTCGATGACGTCGTGGTAGCCCTGCGAGCGGATGCCGGCATTGGTATCGGCTTCGCGGCCGACGAGTTCGGCATAATTGCCCTTCTCGCCCATCAGCTTGACGAATTCCTGCGCGCCGAGCTGGGCGCCCTGGTAGTTGTTGGAAACGATCTGGGCGACGGCAATGCCGGTGACGTTGATTTCGCGGTCGATGAGGAAGGAAGGGATGCCCGCATCCTTGGCCTTCTTCAGGGCAGCGACGGTTGCGTCCGCGCCGGCATTGTCGAGGATGATGGCTTTGGCGCCACGTCCGATCGCGGTGTCGATGACTTCCGATTGCTTGTTGGCATCGTCGTCATGCGTCATGACGAGCGTCTCGTAACCCAGCTCTTTTGCCTTGGCTTCGGCGCCGACGGCCTCTGCCTTGAAGAATGGATTGTCGAAGGCCGGCGTGATGATGGCGATCAGATCGGCTGCGAAAGCCGGCATTGCCGTGCCCAGAGCCAGTGCAGCGGTAAAGGCTGCAAGTGTCAGTCTGCGTGTCAGTTTCATGGTCTCCTCCCAGTTATGAAACAAGCCCTGTTCCCGGCAGGGCGGCAAGGGGAGGGCACTGCCCTCCCGGGGTGTCGATCAGGTGATGCGACGGATGCTTTCTGCGATCTCCTGTGGCTCGAAAACCTTTTTCCAGTCGTCGCGCATCAGGGCAGGAATGCCGAATTCGATCGCCTTGTTGCAGGCATCGGAGAACACACCGTCGACTTCCTTGAAGATGACGGCGCCGAGTACGTTCATATGGCCGAGCAGGAAGTCGCGGGCAGCTTCCGCCGGAACGCCGCGGGCGACGCATTCATCCATGGCCTGACGCATGACGACGAGCAGCGAGGCGCAAACCGTTTCGGAAAGACCCGGCTCCAGCATCGCCATCTGCTCGACGGTGACGCGATGCGAGCGCATGACGGGCGCCCAGATGACCTTGGCGATTTCCTCGCCGAGAGCATAGGCACTTTCCGGACCCTGCATTAGCGCCGAAACGATATGCTGCTTGGCAAAGAGGCCACCGAAATGGTCCTTTTTGGCCTGCATGTCGGTCTCGTCGTTGAAGATCGGCGGATGGCAGGGATGGGTGACGAAATAGGTAAGATCGTTGCGGTTCGGCAGATGGCCCGCAAAGGGTGCGGCGGCGTCGAGAGCAACAACCATCGTGCCGGGCTTCAGTTTGTCGACGATGACGGCGGCAACCTTGCCGATCGCGGTATCCGGCACTGCAAGGATCACGACCTCTGCGCCATCCAGCGCGGTATCGACGGGGACGCAATCGATGGAAAGGTCATTCTTCAGGCGGGCCTTGCCGGCATCGCTGACCTCGACATGGCGCACATCGAAGCGCGAGCCTTTCAGGTTCTTGGCGAGCCGGTAGCCCATTTTGCCGCCGGCGCCGAAAAGAGCAATTGCAGTCATGTTAGTACCTCGTTCACTTTCAGAATGTGGTATCGTAAGTGGTATGATGAGTCAATGAGCATGCCAATGGCATAACGGAAAATGGCGAGGCTAGGATCCCCTGCCGTCGCGGATCTGCGCGAAGTAATCGTCGGTGCCCACCTGTCCGCCTTTCAGCGCGATCTGCAGGCCATTGGTGGGCGCGTAGCTGCCATGGGCGGTGCAAAGCGGTGATCCCGGCGTTTGCGGTAATGGGAGAAGTGTCGTCAGCGCCTCGACCCGCAATTCCTTGAGCGCGTGGCTCGATGTGTCACCGCCGGCGATGACAGCGCGACCGAGATTTTCCTGCTCGATCAACCGTCGCAGGATCGTGCCGAGGGCTTGGCCGAGACGATGCCGGGCACCAGGAATGCGGTCGATATCGCCGCCGCGGTCGGCGGATGGGCCGAGCGCCGTATGAAGAATGACGCTGCGGCCGGCCTTGAGGCTGTCGATGCCGGCATTGACGGCTTTTTCCACGGCAGGTCCGGCATTTTCGCCGACAAGCTCAAGGGGGGCGAGATCGAGGCCGTCAAAACCATCGGCTACGGCACGGCGAATTTGCCGTTCGGTGGTCGGCGATACGCTGCCGGAAACGACCGCGAGGCGATCGACCTTGCCGGGAGGAGCGAACTCCGGCTTCTCTTCGATCAGACCTTCGTTGCGCCAGGCATCGAGAAGGGCATATTCGACACCGGATGAACCTGCGACGAAGGCGTCGCCCTTGCTTGCGAGACGCCATAGCTGGTGACCGGCGGCAGCCTGGGTTTCCGCACTATCGACGTCTAGCAGTAGGATACCCTCCTTGCCTCCCGTCAGCGCATCGATCCGCGCGTCGGCATCGGCTGTTCGGATCGTGGCGAGGTCCACGACGCTGACGGGGAGGGGCGTCTGCTTGCTCAGATGCAAGGTGAGATCGGCCTCATCCATTGGCGTAACGGGATGCCGGCTCATGACAGGATGGCGGTCGATGCGGAAGACCTGGCCCTGATAGGCCGCAAAAAGATGACCGAAAGCGGTGTAGCGTTTCAGCTGCGGCGCACCGACCACGACCGGCACGACGGATTGTGCAAAGAGTGCTTTGCCGATCTCGATCGCCCTGCCGATGTTGCCGACCTTCGGACTGGAATCAAAGGTTGAGCAGACCTTGTAGTGGCATATGGCGGCATCGAGGCTCTTCAGCCATGTCAAGACAGGCGTCAGATGCTCGTCCATCCATTGCGGCGTTTCGCTGCGGCTGGTGCCGGCAATGCCGATGGCGCGGCAATCCTTGAACCGCTCCAGCATGGCTTTGCTCGGAACGCCGAGGAAGAGAGCCGTCGGCACGCCGTTCGAGGCAAGCGCCTCCATGACGTCGGTGGAGCCGGTAAAATCATCGCCGTAATAGCTGAGAAGAAGATTGGACATCGCTGTCAGGCGTCCTTGCCGTCACTGAATTTTGCGATCGAAGCGGCAAGCTCGGGATGATCCTTGGCATATTGTTCAAGCGGGATGTCCGAAACCGCCGCCTGCCAGGCCTGCTGGATGGCGCGAACGCCCGCAGCTGGTCCGAAGGGATGGCTGACGATGCCGCCGCCGCAGAGATAGAGGAGGTCCGTCGTCCGGCCGGTGCGCTGGTAGGTTTCCGGCGCCTGGCCGCCCCATTGACCGGAACCGGCAACAGGAAGCGGACAGTCGGATGGGTCGAAAAGCGGCGTTCGGATCGCCTTGAAGGATTCGACGAAGCTGTCGTCCGGTTCCCAGTATTTGACCCTGATGCCGTTGATCTGGAACTGATCGACGCCGAGCAAGCGCCAGAACTGCTGATATACCTTGAAATCCATGCCGGCGCCGGGATGGCGGGTCAGGATATCCCAGCCATTGCGATGCGCATGCAGCACCAGCCCGGAGCGCTTGCGCAGGAAGCTCATGCCGCCGAAGCCGATGGAGTTGATGTTGACAACAGCGCAATTGCCGCCGGCCTTCAGCACGAGATCGTGGTTGCGCATCATCTCATCGGGGTCGGCATGCGAAATGCCGAAGGCATACATGACCTTCTTGCCCGTCTTCTGCTCGTGATCGAGGATCAACGGCATGATGGCTTCGACGCGCTCTTTCAGCGGCGAATAGGCTGGGCTCATGAGCTTCTCGTCGTCCTTGATGAAATCGACGCCCGAGCCGATCAGCTCGCCGACCAGTGCCGCCGTTTCCTTTGGCCGAAGGCCGAGCGCCGGCTTGACGATCGTGCCGATGATCGGGCGGCCGCTGACGCCGGTCAGGCGCAAGCTGCCGGCAACGCCGAATTGCGGGCCGGGATGTGCATCGCGGAAGGCCTCCGGCAGCTTCATGTCGACGATGCGGATGCCGGTCATGCCCTTGATCGAGAAGACGCCGGCGATCGCGATCGTCATCAGCGCCGCAAGATCGGTGCCGATCGCATCCAAAGGGAAGGCGATGTCGACATCGGCGCGACGGATCGGGCCATGGCCTTCAGCCACCTCGGTCCAGGTCGGACGCTCCGCGTCGGCAAGGGGGCGGATCGCGACGACACGCGCGGCCACGCGCGCCTTGAGCTCTTCCGTCTCGCCCGGCACAGCGACGAAGGTGCCTGTCGACTGATCGCTGGCGATCTTGCGAGCCATCGCCTCGATGCTGCCCGGCGTTTCGATACGGTAGGTGATGGTGATGGTCATGAGTGGATGAATGCTCCTCTCGCCGACGATTTTTCGCGTGGCGCAAACTGGTGATCTGGTATAATGAGTATTCCAACTTCTGCAACGATTTTTTTTGTCCGGTTGCCGATAACGCGACTCGTATGGGCTTCCGCCCTGGCGGCCAAAAATGCATAAGGGAGGAAAAGCTTTGGGAAAGCGGGATTCCATGAGCCACTCAGTCGAACAAATTGTACGTCGAAAACTATCCGATGAAGTATTCGACCGACTGGAACGGTTGATCACGTCGGGAGAGCTCAAGCCCGGGGACGAGATGCCGTCCGAGCGCGTTCTCATGGAGCGCTTCGGTGTCGGGCGTCCGGCGATCCGCGAAGCCATGCAGGCACTTGCCAATATGGGGCTGGTCAACATTTCCCACGGCGAACGCGCCAAAGTGCTTCAGTTGACGGCGAAGTCGATCTTCCGGCAGGTCGACCTCACCGCAAAGATCATGTTGTCGCAATCCTCCGACTCCCTTGAGCAGCTGAAGAGCGCGCGCATCTTCTTCGAGCGCGGCATGGCACGCGAAGCAGCCCAGCGCGCGAGCAAGAAGGATGTCGCCGATCTCAATGAGATCATCGAGCGGCAGCGCGCATCCCTCGGTCATGCCGAGGACTTCATTTCTGCCGATATGCAGTTCCACACGCGCATTGCGCAGATTTCCGGTAATCCGATCTTCGCCGCTGTCAGCGAAGCGATGCTCGCATGGCTGAAAGCCTATCACACCGACATGCTGATCTGGACGGGCAAGGAAAAGTTCACGCTGGTCGAACATGAGGAAATCCTTGCACGCCTGGCTGAAAACGATGCCGATGGCGCCGAGCAGGCAATGCTCAAGCATCTGGAAAGATCACGCGCGCTCTATACGAAGTGAACCCCTTAGTATTCGCCCTGCGACGGCACAATACCCACCGCCTTTGTCGTAATTCCTCCCCAATCCTTACGGAATCTGTTGGCACTCAAACGAGGTGTGCGTGATGATTGATTTCTTTCAGCGAAACATGGCGCTTTTCCTGGCCGCTCTCATGACGGCGGTGGCCATAACCCTCTACAATCTGAGCTGCCTTCTGCTCAGGCATCACCACACGATGCTGCACGATCTGCATCATGCGACAGGCGCCCTGGTCCTTCTCGCCGGCTTCTACACCATGATCCGCTACATGCAGGCGTTGCCCGATGACGAAGGCTAGAAATACGCCAAACTCCGAAATTCGAGCCGGCAATTTCAGATAGAGTTCAGCCTGCGCGGCTATATCCTCGCCCTGTCCCGATGCGAAATCGGCGACACCTTCACCAGGTGTTGCCGATTTCAAACTGGGAACCAGTTTCACAGCTAGTTCGTCGCACCACTCCGGTGCAAGCCCCCATGAACAACTGAGGATATCAAAACGTGGCTGATGTTTGTACGCAAGGCGTGGACACGGGCTTTGTCGCCCTGGGCTATGCCAAGATCGCAATTCTAGGCGTCGTGCAGGGATTGACGGAGCTGCTGCCGGTTTCGTCCACGGCCCATATGCGCCTGGTGCCGGCCTTGCTCGGCTGGCAGGACCCAGGTTCCGCCTTCTCGGCTACGATGCAGCTTGCCGCCCTAGCCGCGATCATTTCCTATTTCTGGAGCGACGTTCGCTACGTCACCTTCGGCTCGCTCGATGCCGTCAGGCAAAGGGACTGGAGCTCCCCTTCCATCCGCCTTGCGATCGCCATCGTGATCGCGACTGTACCGATCGTGATCGCCGGCCTGCTACTGTCGTCCTCCCTGAATGCCTGCGGCACGTCGTTGCGCAGCCTCTGGGTGATCGGCATCGCCTGCCTGGTCATGGGCTTGCTGCTGGCGATTGCGGAACTCTATAGCCGCCATCGGAAAGACATCGAGCAGATGACGCTGATTGATGCCCTTTTTGTCGGCATCACGCAGGTCGGTGCTCTTATCCCCGGTGTCTCGCGCTCGGGTTCGACGCTGACCGGCGCGCTCTTCCTCGGATTGAAGCGCGAGGAAGCCGCCCGATTCTCCTTCTTGCTCGGCTTGCCTGCCATTGCGCTCGCCGGCTTGAAGGAACTGTATGAGCTCCATAAGGCGCATATTCCGATGGAAGCCTGGTCGGTTTTGCTCGTCGGCCTGATCGTCGGCAGCATATCGTCCTTCATTACCATCTGGGGACTGATGCGCTTCCTGGAGCGTTTCTCGACCTGGCCTTTCGTCATCTATCGTATTGTGCTCGGCGCCGTCATCCTCTTTGGCGTGCTGACCATGGGCTGGGCATGAACAGACAGTCCTAATCGGCTGCGAAAGCTTAATTGGCGCTGCCTCTCCGGGCAGCGCCTTTTTTGTTCTCGAGCCGCTATCCGAAGACGAGACCGCCATCGACGATCAGGTTCTGTCCTGTAACGGCCCGTGCCCAGGGGCTTGCAAAGAAAAGAACCGCATCGGCAACCTCTTCGGGCGTGGTGACGCGGCGCAGCGGCGTATTCGCGGCAATGATGTCGAAAACGGCTTCCGGCGTGGCGCTGCTCGCATCCGTCGTGCGCAAAAGACCGCCGGAGACCATGTTGACGGTGATCCCAAGCGGACCGAGTTCGGATGCGGCCGTGCGAGTCAATGACAGCAACGCCGCCTTGGCGGCGGTATAATCGTGATAGGGCACCACCGGGTTCTTGAAGAGGTTGGTGCCAATCGTCACGATTCGCCCAAAGCCTGCCTGCGCCATCGCCGGGCGCGCCGCTTGTATCAGGTTCAAGGCGCCTTGCAGTGCGGTTTCCAGCTGTATCGCCATCTCGGCCCAGCTCAGGGTGTCCAATTTCGAGCGCGCATCGCCATTGAAACTGAAATCGGCAAGCGCGTTGTGGACGACGGTCGTGGGTGCGCCAAAATGCTCGGTCACCTCCGCGACAAGCCGCTTCGTTTCTCCGAGATCGCGGATATCGGCCTGGAAGGTTTTCGCATGACCGCCGAGGCCCGCTGAGAGCGCTTCTGCCCGCTCGCGGCTTGCGCGATAGTTGATGGCAACTTTTGCTCCCTCCCGGGCAAAGGCCGTCGCGATGGCGGCGCCAAGACCGCGCCCAGCGCCTGAAACGATCACGATCTGATCCTTGAGTAACAGGCTCATTTCTCTACTCCTTGTTTTTCTGCCAGAGCGCATGGAAATGCTGCACAGGTCCATGACCGCTTCCGACGGAAAGCTGGCCTGCGGCAGCAACCGCGGCAGCGAGATAGGCTTTGGCGGATGCAACGGCTTCGGGGAGCGGCAGGCCCTTGGCGATCTCGGCAGCAATGGCGCTGGAGAGCGTGCAGCCCGTTCCATGCGTATTCTTGGTCGGCAGCCGCTCGGCTTCGAACCACGTCACATGATCGCCGCTTGCGAGCACATCCGGGCTTTCATCCCCTTCGAGATGACCACCCTTGACGAGGACAGCCGAAGGTCCGAGCGCTGCCAGCGCAAGCGCCTGACGCGCCATGCCTTCGCGGCTTTTCGCCTCCACGTCATGCAACAGCGCAGCTGCCTCGGGCAGGTTCGGTGTAATGACGGTCGCGAGCGGCAGCAGCCGCGTGGTCAGCACGTCAACGGCATCGGCGGCGAGCAGGGCTGCGCCACCCTTGGCGATCATGACCGGGTCGAGGACGACGGGCACATCGCGATGCCGCGCCAGAATGTCCGCGACGGCATTGGCGATGGCGGCATTGGCGATCATGCCTATCTTGACGGCATTCACACGGACGTCGGCAAAGATCGCATTGATCTGGTCTGCCACGAAATGAGGGGGCACGGGATGGACACCGGAGACGCCCTGCGTGTTTTGCGCGGTCAATGCGGTCAGAGCTGCCATTCCATAGACGCCGCGGGCGGAGAAAGCCTTCAGGTCGGCCTGAATGCCAGCGCCGCCGGAAGGATCGGAGCCAGCGATGGATAAGACATTGCGGATCATAGGTGAGCCTCCTTGATGGCTTTCGCGATGATGGTTGTCGCGGCTTGCGGGTCCGGTTGGCCGCAAATGGCCGAGACAACCGCGAGACCATCGGCTCCGGCCGAGTAAACGCTTGCAGCATGCTCTGCTTTCAGGCCACCGATTGCGACTGATGGAACTGGGCAAAGCCTGACGATGCGAGCAAGCCCGTCGAAGCCGATCGGCTGCTTATGGTCGGGCTTGGTGGGCGTGGCAAAGACCGGACCGATCCCAGCATAATCGACGATATGGGCATCGATGGCGGAGGCGAGGGCCTCCGTTTCCACCGAGAGGCCGAGGATCATGTCCGGGCCGATCATGCGACGCGCATTGGCAGCCTTCATATCCTCCTGACCGATATGGAGGCCATCGGCGCCGATGGCGATGGCAGCCTCGACACTGTCGTTAACGATCAGCCGGACATTCGTTCCGTGCAGGATTTGCTTGAGGGCGCGGCCCGTCTCGATCATGGCAGCGGTCGAAGCCTCCTTGTCGCGAAGCTGGACCAGAGTCGCGCCGCCGGCCACCGCCGCCCGCGTCGTCTCCACCATGCCGAGATCACGGCATAGCAGCGGATCGAGGACGAGATAGAGCGAGAGATCGAAGTCTTTCTTCATGCTGCCGATATCCTTGCGTCGCGATCCAGCGTTTCCGGGGTTAGGGCGGCAAGGGCATCGAGGAGGCGCCAGGAGAAGGAGCCGGGGCCATCCGCCGTCGCTCCTGCCCGTGCGCCAGCGACGGCAAAGACGGCAAGCGCCGCTATGGTCGCATCGAAAGGATCATCCGGAGCTGCCGCCGCAAACGCACCGACAAGGCAGGTTAGCGAGCATCCGAGTGCGGTCACTTGCGGCATCAATGGCGAACCGCCGGCAATGCGCTTCGCCTTCTGCCCATCCGTCACGAAATCCGTAACGCCGGTGACCGCGACGATGCAGCCGTGCCTTGCGGCGAACAGTCGGGCGGAATCTTCGGCTTGCTCGACCGCATCCCTGCTATCGACGCCCTGGCCGCGGCTCGTGCCGCCGGCAAGCGCGATGATCTCGGATGCGTTGCCGCGAATGATTGTCGGCTTTAATTCCAGCAAGCGCGCGATGGCACCGCGACGAAACGCAGTCGCATAATGGGCGACGGGATCGAGGACCCAGGGTTTGCCCACCTCGTTTGCCGACTGCGCGGCCTTCAACATGCCGGCAAGCCAGCCGGACGAGAGCGTGCCGATATTGATCGTCAGTGCGCCGGAGATAGCGGCAAACTCGCCGGCTTCCTCTTCGGCATGTACCATTGCCGGCGATGCCCCGGCGGCAAGCATCACATTGGCCGCGATATTCATGGCGACGAAATTGGTGATGCATTGCACCAACGGAGGATTGGCCCGCATGGTGCGAAGCTGACTACCTGCTGTGATTTGGTTCTGCATATCGCCCCTTCTTTCGGGCGGGCGAGACGCGTGGGGACGACGTGCAGTGTTTCGCGAGGTCCCGAGCGACTCCCTCCGCCAGCATGATCTGGTTCAGGTTCGAAGGGTGCTTCTCAGCCCGCCGAATGGCGGACGCCCCTGTCTCTCATCTCTCTTCTTTTCGCAGACAAAGGAGGCGCTGTCATCAGCAAATCGTAAAGGCAGGCGTGATCGACAGGATGACGACCGCCTGCTTTTCGGGCGACATATGCAGAATTTGCATAGGTGCAGTGATTCCTTAGCTCTGCAAAAAGCCGAGGGTTTCGACTATATATTTCTCATCGAAGCGACGGGAGCGCCAAGCACGGCAGCTCAGCTTCGAAAGCCCAAGGAAAGGGGATCATCATGAACGTAGCACGCTCTTTCAATAACTGGCGCAAGTATCGTCAGACGGTGGCCGAACTGGGCCGTATGTCCACGCGCGAACTGCATGATCTGGGTATCGATCGCGGCGAAATCCGCAACGTTGCCCGCGCAGCGATCGCTCGCTAACGGCCGCAACGGCTCCTTATAAAAGCTGCATTATGCCAGCGCCTGTTCCCCCGAGCAGGCGCTTTTGCTTTGTGGGCATCCCGCTCATTCTTCGCCGTGCTGGTTGAAGATTGCGATCGACCTAGCTGCCCGGTTTTCGCATGGCGCATAACTGCCTTGCAAAGAAATGCCTATGAACTGAGCAAAAGACTGGTATGTTTGTCTTCATCGAAGCGATGCACCTCCTCCCGCATCCCTTCGCTTGGCAGACGTCCTTATCCTCCTCCCAGGGACGGCTGCAGGAATAGCGGAACTCCTCCTCCCATCCGCTGTTCGGTTCTTGTAAAAAGCCTGCCGCTCCTCCTCCCGCGGCAGGCTTTTTCGTTTCATGAACCTCCAGACGTTTGCCAATGGCCTAACTTGACCGAGGAGCCCGCGCTCCAACCCAGGTGGCAAGTGCGCTTCCGTGTTAAAGAGTGCGCATTCTCCTCTCGCAAAAATGAAGAGCGGCCCCTATGTGCGACCTATGTAGCGCGCTACATCGAAGATCGCCCAAATTCGATTCCCGAAAAAGGAGGATGCCCATGACCGGTTCTGTCGAATATACGCCGCCGAAAATCTGGACCTGGAACAAGGCCAATGGCGGCCAGTTCGCCAATATCAATCGCCCGATCGCCGGCCCTACCCACGAGAAGGAACTGCCTGTGGGACGCCATTCCCTTCAGCTCTATTCGCTTGGAACGCCGAACGGCGTGAAAGTCACCATCATGCTCGAAGAGCTGCTGGCGCTTGGTCACAGCGGCGCGGAATATGATGCCTGGCTGATCAAGATCGGTGAGGGCGATCAGTTCGGCAGCGGTTTCGTCGACGTCAATCCGAACTCCAAGATTCCGGCCTTGCTCGACCGCAGCGGGCCTAAGCCGGTCCGCGTTTTCGAATCGGCCTCGATTTTGATGTATCTCGCCGAAAAATTCGGTGCCTTCCTGCCGACCGAGCAGCCGGCTCGTGCCGAATGCATCTCCTGGCTGTTCTGGCAGATGGGCAGCGCTCCCTATCTCGGCGGTGGTTTCGGTCATTTCTACGCCTATGCACCGACGAAGATCGAATATGCGATCGACCGTTTTGCCATGGAGGTGAAGCGTCAGCTCGATGTTCTCGATCGCCGCCTGGCCGAAAGCGAATATATAGCCGGCAGCGACTACACGATTGCCGATATCGCCATCTGGCCGTGGTACGGCGGTTTGGCCAAGGGGTGGCAGTATGGCGCGGCCGAGTTCCTGCAGGTGCAGGACTACAAGAACGTGCAGCGCTGGGCCGAGCAAATCTACTCGCGTCCTGCCGTCAAGCGCGGCCGTATGGTCAACCGCATGTCGGGCGATCCGTCCGAGCAGCTGCGTGAGCGCCACGATGCCAGCGACTTCGATACGAAGACGCAGGATAAGCTGGAAGCAGCCGGCTGATACGCCAATTCGCTTTGCAGAAATGAGCTCGCGACCCTCCGGATCGCGAGCTTTTTTATTTTGCTTACTGCGGGTGCTGCCGGCCTTGGCAAGTCAGCCTCGCTCCATCTTGTGAAGCGTAATGTTCGGCTGCCGAGGGTCTCCCGCTTGGCATAGAACGCGGCGCGATCCTGCGAAGCGTTTCGACTTTGGCGAAAGAGGAATACTTCTCCATGCAGCAAATTGCTGACGACCGTGCCCTGGATGAGAACATGACCGCGGGTGCGTCGTCGCTGCAGCGAGGCGAGGCCAGGGATGCGCTGCTAAAACACCTGGTGTCGGGTGGCGATGAACGGCTGGATTGCGATCCGGTCAGCGGGCTCAATATGTACGGCTATGGTCCGGCACCCCGGCCCGAAGATCTCGCTTTCGGCTCGTCGACGGCATCCACCATCTCCGCCGCCGCCTTCGCCGCGGTCGAATCCTATTACGCGGATCTGATGAGGGCGATGGAAGCGGGATCGTCGGCGGCTGTCTACGATCGCGAAATCAGGCACGTGCGTGACGATCTGCTGCGCTTACTTGGCTTGAGTCAAAACTCGGCCGCCCGAATCGATGCGATCCTGGCCACATCGGGCACAGACATCCACCTTTTTTCGGCCGCGCTGCTGGCGGGAGAGGACGAACGTGCCCTAATGACCATCACGCTGATGGGGAACGAAACGGGCAGCGGCGTCATGATGGCGTCGGCCGGGCGGCATTTCATGAGCCGTGTCAGTAGCGCACGGACTGTTGCCAAGGGCGAGGAATTGCGACCGGGGAATGCCACGCGCAACGCCACGATCGCCGTGCGCAACAAGGATGGTTCTCTTCGTGCCGATAGCCAGGTGGAGGAGGAGTTGCGCGGCCTTATCGAGCTTGCTCGCGCAGCCGGCCTCAGATGCCTGCTTGTGGTAACCGATGTATCGAAGACCAGCCTCCTAGCGCCAGGTCTCGAGACCGTTCTGCGTCTGAAGGAGCGGTTCGGGACGGTGCTGGATATCATGATCGACGCCTGCCAGTTTCGTCTGTCGGCGGCAACGATCCGGGCCTATCTCGCACATGGTTTCATGGTCGCGCTCACGGGTTCGAAATTCCTTGCCGGGCCGATTTTCAGCGGCGCGCTTCTGTGCCCGCCGCAAATGTCGGCGCGCTTCAAGTCGCGTATGCTGCCCGCCGCTCTGGCGGATTACTGCGGAAAGGCGGAGTGGCCAGAAGACTGGGCCGCTCGCGATACCTTGCCGGACCGCGCCAATCTCGGCCTGCTGCTGCGCTGGAAAGCCGCGTTGTTCGAGCTCGAACGCCTCGTCGGTGTAGCCGAAGATCGCATGATTGCCGTCTTGTCCGCTTTTGCCGACGCCGTCTCTGATCGTCTTGCGAACGATCCGGCTTTCGAGCCTTTGCAGAGCCGGCCATTGGAACGGCGTGCGCTGTGGGGCGCATCATCGGCTCTTCGCTGGGACGAGATTCCCTCCATCTTTTCGTTCTACCTGCGCAATTGCACGAGTGGCGCGATGCTGACGGCGACGGAAATGGCTGCCGTTTACAAGGATTTGGCTGCCGGCGGCAATGGAGTTGCGTTGGTGCGTCTCGGGCAGCCCGTTCGCTGCGCCGATTTTGGTGATGTGCCGGCGAGTGCCCTTAGAATTTGCCTGAGCGCGCCGCTGGTCGTGGCCGCTTCCAGAAGCGATGAAGCCTTTGGGGCGGTGGTCGCGCAAGCGATGCTGGTTCTGGATCGCACCGCCGAGGCAGCAGCCCGACTAAGCGACGGTCCCAATGCCAGGGAGATGCGCCGCAGCGCCTGAAGCGCATCACGGAAACGCGCTTCAGCTGGCGTGGTGGCTCATCGGCAATGGGATCATGAGCCTCGGCGATCATCTCCGTCAAAGCCGGCAAAATCGCCTCTGACGATGCCGTGCCGCTGGAGCTTGTCATAGAAGGTCTTCCTGGGAATGCCGAGCGCTTCGATGGTGCGGCGTACGTCGCCATTGTTCTGCGACAGGGTTTCGCGGATGAGTTCGGCTTCGTAGCGCTCTACCCGAAGGGGCAAAGGCAAGCCCTCATCCGCCGCCGGCGTTTCGTCGGATTTTACCGTTGCTGCCGATTCGAGACCGAGCACGAAGCGCTCGGCAAAATGCGAGAGTTCGCGAACATTGCCCGGCCAGTCATGCTCCCGCAGATGGCGGCGCACCGTGTCGGATATGGCCGGCACCTCGCGCTTGAAGCGGCCGGCGGCGCGATCGGCGAAATGGCCGAAGAGTAGGGGAATATCGTCGCGCCGCTCACGCAGCGGCGGAATGGAAAGCGTGACGACGTTCAGGCGATAATAGAGATCTTCGCGGAAATCGCCCCGCTGGCGGGGATCGCCGAGATCGACTTTCGCTGCCGCGACGACGCGAAGATCGACGGGGCGGACCTCATTGGTGCCGAGCGGTGTCACCTCGCGCATTTCCAACACGCGCAGCATCTGCACCTGGATTGCCGGCGGCATGCTTTCGATCTCGTCGAGAAACAGGGTGCCAGCGCTTGAATGCTCGATGCGCCCGACGCGCTTCTTCTGGGCGCCCGTAAAAGCGCCCGGCTCATGGCCGAAAAGCTCGCTCTCGATCACGGTTTCAGGCAGTGCACCGCAGTTCAGCGCAACGAAATTACCGTTTGCGCGACGGCTCCAGCGATGCAGCAGGCTTGCCACCACTTCCTTGCCGCTGCCGGTCTCGCCCGTGACAAGCACGTCGACATCGGTATCGGCGATCTGTCGCAGCGTATGCCGCAGCCGTTCAATTGCGGGGGTCTGGCCGATTAGCGGCAGATCGCTCTGGGCCTGCTCCGCCGCCTGCCGCAGCGCCCGATTTTCGAGCACAAGGCGTCGCTTCTCGGCCGCGCGCCGCACGCTCTGCACAAGCCGATCCGTGGCGAAGGGCTTCGCGATGAAATCATAAGCGCCATCCTGGATCGCCTGAACCGCCATCGGAATATCGCCATGACCAGTCACCAGAATGACCGGCAGATCGGCGTCGAGCGCCTTGATGCGAGCGAAGAGCTGCTGCCCGTCCATTTGCGGCATGCGAATATCGGAAACGACGACACCGGCAAAATCGGCCCTGAGAGCATGGAGCGCTTCGGCAGCAGCAGAGAAGGCGGAAACGGCAAAGCCAGCCAGTTCAAGCGTCTGCTTTGTCGCCCTCAACAGATCCCTATCGTCGTCGATCAGGAAAACCGGGGAACTCTCACTCATGGTGTAGCCTTGCGCAAATAGACGGTGAAGTGGGTGCCGCTGCCATTGCTCTCGACGTCGATCCGGCCGCCATAATCGACGACGATATCCTTCGAAATGACGAGACCAAGACCGAGGCCCTTTTCCTTGGACGTGTTGAAGGGTGTAAACAGCGAGTCGAGGATTGCCGCGGGAATACCGGGACCGTTATCCGAAACCACGATCTCGACTTCATCCGGAGTTTCGCGCACCGATACCTCCACCTTGGCTTCGTCACGACCTTCCAGGGCTTCCAGAGCATTCTGAAACAGATTGATCAGCACCTGTTCCAGCCGGATGCGGGTGCCGACAACACCGAGCCCCGTTGGCGGCAGCTCAATCTTCAACGCATCCAGGCGGCCGGCAAAGCGGCTCCTGAGCAGGACGACGGCTCCCTCGATCACGCTTCTGAGGTCAACCGGCTCCGGTGCAGTCCTTCCCTTGCGGGCGAAGGCCTTCAGTTCTTCGGTGATTGTGCCGATACGCTCGGTCAGCGCCGCGATAGCCGAAAGATTTTCCTTCACCGGCTCCGTCTGCTGCCTATCGAGAAAAACATGCGCATTCTCCGCATAGGCACGGATCGTCGCGACCGGCTGGTTGATTTCATGGGCGACGCCGGCGGCGACCTGACCCAGGATGGCAAGGCGATTGGCCTGCACGAGATCCTGCTGCACGCCTTGCAGCTTGGCTTCCGTCGCACGGTGGTCGGCAATTTCCGCCTCCAGCCGGTCGCGGGCCTGGCTGAGATCCTCCGTGCGCTCGAGAACCCGGCGTTCCAGCTCCTCACGCGCGATCCTGCTGACGGCAATCTGCATAGCCGATACATCGCGGCGGCGCAGCAGGAAAGCGGCGAATGCAAGGATCGGCAGAAGGACGGTCAAGGTAAGAAAGCGCGTCTCGCGCACGGATGAGGCGATCGCCTGATCGGTCGGTATCAGGTAGCCGAGCCGCCAGGGCGTCGATGGAACCGCGACTGTCAGCTGCAAATATTCCGCAGCGCTGCTTCCGGGCAGAATGGCGCGCACGATGGTTGCATCCGGGCCAACTTCTTCGGGATGGCTGACCGGAAGCGGCGAAAGGGGTGCTGCGCCGAATTGCAGGCTTTTTCGAATCGCGTTGGCTTCCTCGCGCGCAAGGGGTGCAGTCGTCATGAAGCGCCATGAGGGCAGGCTGGTGATGAGCACGACACCGCGTTCGTCGGTCACGTAAGCGGGGCGGCCAGTCTCGCTCCAGTCAGCCTCCAGCTGATCGAACTCCATCTTCACGACAACGACACCGAGCGCGGAGCCGACATCGCCGACGCGCCGGGAAATGTAGAGGCCGGGGCGGTTGCTGACCGTGCCGAGCGCATAATGTTCGGCGGTTCCCGTTTCCATGGCTTTGCGGAAGTAGTCACGGAAGGAATAGTCATTGCCCACGAAGCTCAAGGGCTCGCGCCAGTTGCTGGAGGCCATGGCAACGCCGTCCTTACCGGTGACGTAAAGGACGGATGCGCTGGTGCCCGAGACAAGGCTTTCCAGCTTGCGGTCGAGAGCGACAACATCGTCGATGTGCTTCTCGGCGAGCGCATCTCGCACCTGCTGATCATCAGCGAGCAAGAGGGGCAAGGCGCGCGGACGTTCGAGGACCGCACGCAGCAGGGCAACCTTGAGGTTCGCATCCGTGTGCCCCTGCCGCTTTAGCGCTTCTATCGCCGAGAGCCGACCATAGAAATTCGCGCCATAAAGACCAGCCGCAATGACCGCCGCACTTAGAAACGCGAAGACGAGCCAGACCCGGCGGGAGCGCCGGCCCAGTTGCTCGGGCGTTAGAAATCGTTCGTTGGCCGGGCGCTGCAGCATTGCCGTATTGTGCATGATTTCGCGCGTGCCGCAATTCGATCTGTGCGAATAGTCGCACAGATCGAAGATCTTCGATCCGCGCCGGAAATTAAAGCTCAACAAAAGCAATGTGTTAAAATCATGGCGGGCATTTGGCACGGTCATTGCAAAGGATGATGAAACAGTCGGAGGCTGTTGAATTCTAGTCGTCGCCCGGAGGGCCGAGAGATCGGTTGGGCTTAACGGAGGACATCATGATTGCTCCCATCGCTGCCGCGGAAACGCGCGCCAAAGTTCCCTTCTACCGGCATCTCTACGTGCAGGTTCTCACCGCCATCGCCGCCGGCATCCTGCTTGGTCACTACTATCCGCAGCTCGGCACGTCGTTGCAGCCGCTGGGTGATGCCTTCATCAAGCTCGTGCGCATGGTCATCGCGCCCGTCATCTTCCTGACGGTCACGACAGGCATCGCCGGCATGTCGGACCTGAAGAAATTCGGGCGTGTCGTCGGCAAGTCGTTCATCTACTTCCTGACCTTCTCGACTTTGGCGCTGATCGTCGGTCTCATCATTGCCAACGTCGTGCAGCCGGGTGCCGGCATGCACATCAATCCGGCGACGCTGGATACGAAGGCCGTCAACAACTATGCGGCGCAGGCCCATGACGCGTCGGTCGTCGGCTTCCTGATGAACATCATTCCGGATACGATCGTCGGCGCTTTCGCCAAGGGTGATATTCTCCAAGTGCTGTTCTTCTCGGTGGTCTTCGGTATTGCGCTTGGCGCTGCCGGCGAACGCGGCCGCCCGGTGACCGATTTCCTGCAGGCATTGACCACGCCGATTTTCCGCATGGTTGCCCTGCTGATGAAGTTCGCTCCTATCGGTGCCTTCGGCGCGATGGCGTTTACCATCGGCAAATATGGTATCGGCACGATCGCCAATCTGGCCTTCCTGATCGGCACCTTCTATGCCACGTCGCTGCTGTTCGTGCTCGTCGTGCTCGGCGCTGTCGCCCGCTATAACGGTTTCTCGATCCTGGCGCTGATCCGCTACATCAAGGAAGAACTGCTGCTGGTGCTCGGCACCTCGTCGTCTGAAGCCGCATTGCCGGGCCTGATGAACAAGATGGAGCGTGCCGGCTGCAAGCGCTCCGTCGTCGGCCTCGTCATTCCAACGGGTTACTCCTTCAATCTGGACGGCACCAATATCTACATGACGCTGGCGGCGCTGTTCATTGCGCAGGCGACCGATACGCCGCTGACTTTCGGCGACCAGATCCTGCTGCTGCTCGTCGCCATGTTGAGCTCCAAGGGTGCTGCCGGCATCACGGGTGCAGGCTTCATCACGCTTGCTGCGACCCTTGCAGTCGTACCGTCGGTTCCGATCGCCGGCATGGCACTGATCCTCGGCATCGACCGCTTCATGTCCGAGTGCCGCGCCCTGACCAATTTCGTTGGCAATGCGGTAGCCACGGTCGTCGTCGCCCGTTGGGAAAACGAGCTCGACCAGACCAAGTTTGCCGCCGCGATGGCGGGGCAATTGAGCGAAGAGATCGAGGTGCCTGCCCTGCAGGCGGCCGAGTAAACTTCGCATCATCCTCCCAAGGATGAAACGGCCTCTTCGGGGGCCGTTTTTCGCTTTCGTGCCGTTCGATCACAGTTTCATGTACCACCGCCAGACGGTTGATCCCTCCAGTGTCATCAACAGCCGCCTTCATAAAACTGTCACCGCAACGGCTCACAGCATCATACTGACAATTGTGAATTTCGACGAAACCCGAGCGGATAGGAGGGCAGCGTGTCACAGACGATTTTTGTGAGCGCCAGCCAGCCAGTTTCGAGAGGCGTGTGCGTCGATCGGCCATATCGCGAGTAGCGCACATGGCTTCCTCACTCTCAGCACAGCAAAGAGCCTTGCGACGGTCGGGGAGCTTTCTGTCCGAGCTTGCCTCTCATGCGGAGGAGTTGCTGCACGGCCAGGTCCATGAGCAATATGCGGCCATCTGCTACAGGAAGGTACCCGAATGCGAGGATGCCGAGATGCTCCTCGTCACCAGTCGTGAAAGCGGCCGATGGGTCGTTCCCAAGGGTTGGCCGATCAAGGGCAAGAAACCATACGAGGTTGCTGCCATCGAGGCTTATGAAGAAGCCGGAGTGCGCGGCAAAGTGAAGAAAAAGCCTTTCGGCTATTTCACCTATCTGAAACAGCTTGCCGACGGCAATCGCGTCCCCTGCATTGTCGGACTGCATCTGCTTGAGGTTGATCAGACCTTGCAGGACTTCCCGGAGCGAGGCCAACGCCGCGTCGAGTGGGTCTCCTTCATCGAGGCAGCCAATCGTGTGCGTGAACCGGAACTCAAGGGGCTCCTGCTGGCGGCCGAGCGGAAGGCGCGCAAGGCAAAGGGCAGGAGGTGATCGCCATCGTTACAGGGTGGTTCGCAGTCGGCCGGTCGGCGGCCGTCGTCGGAAGACGGTGCGCACCAGCGTTCATTCCTCTGTAACCGTGACGTGTTGTCGCTATCACAGAATATTAAATCGCGACATTAGCCGAGAGCCAGGCGATTGGCAGCTATGCGCTTCCGTGCTTGCCCTCGCCGTATTGATGCCTATATTGACGCAGCGTTCGGCCGTGTCTGTTTAGGTCGATATGCCTCATGGCTGCAATAGCTGCCTTCACCCGGCAACGAATTGGCCGGCGGACTTTGGAAGGAGAAATTTCATGTCCATTACTCCGAATAATATCGATAGTTCAAAGGTTTCTACCGTTCCTGATGGTGAGATTGCTGCTGCGGTGCGGCAGGCGCGTGAAGCCATCGGTTACACGATTGACGACCTCTCGGAGACCTGTGGCCTCACCAGTGAGGAAATCACAGAAATCGAGGCTGGTGCCGAGGCCGATCCAGCGAAGCTTCGCCGCATTGCTACCGCATTGCAGGTTCCTCCATCGACTTTCTTCATCGTCTGAGCAGGCGGCGCACTTCGGTGCGCCCCTTCAACTTTCCGACGGGTTTTTCGTCGCAAAACACTGCAGATTTTGGCGCGACACATGCTCCGGTTTGGCATGATGGCTCTAAAGAGAGCTATGCGCTCATGAGGGGAGATCTCCATGCCGAAGAGAGCCCATTTCGGCCGCGGATGTCTATCGGCTTTTAAGCGAAAACTTCTGTAATTATACATCGAAAATAAGCCAATATCCGTGTGATTTTGTAGGTAATCGCTCTTTCTCCTGTAGCGATACTGGTCAAAATCGTTTCAAAGCTTTAACCTGTACCAATCAAATACGTTTTATTAGTCGTACTTTTATCGAAACAGCATAATGCGGCAGCGCCTGCCGTAGATGAGATGTATTCGATAATGCTCAGTGGGACATACAGGCATGGGGCGGAATGATAAGAATGGCGGCGCCGACCTCGATCATGGCGAGCAGCTCGTTAATTCGATCCCTGTTGAAGTTCCCAGTCGTCAAACGAACGCGGATTATCGCCTGGCTTTACCCCCGGAGCGAACACAAGCCGAAGAGAGCAGTTTGGGTCGTGCGCCAGCTGAAGAGGACAAACTGGCAGCCCTAGACCGGATCGCTCGGGATATGACATTGCTCGCCACACTCGTGACGAGACGGCGACACGCCAAATCCGAAAGCACCGAGGATCAAGATCAGGCGCCACTAAGTGACGCCTCCAACGATCCAGAAGAATTGGCATTCGCGCCTATCGGCATCGCACCGCGTGATGGTGACGAGATTCAATTCATCGGTTCGATCAGTCAAGCCGTAGAGTATCTTACGACGCAATGGCCGATCCGTAGCGGAGATGCCTTCGAAGAAGCGTTACAAGCCTGTATCGACGGCGTCAAAGGCAGAGCCTCGCCTGAACGGGTTCGCTCTGCTTTCCTCAAAGCAGCAGGTGCGGCCAGTATACGCGTCATTCCGTCCGGCGATTAAGCCGCCAGTCTGCCAAAGCTTCCCGTCCCGTGGACTCACAGAACCCCCGCAGCGTGCGAGAAAGACGCAAGCGCATGGCGAACTGCGCATGGTACAAACGAGGAGGCCCAACCGGTTCTTGAAGCAAGGCGGCTGGGCCTCCCGTCCATCGCAAATTGGCGGTTGCGACAGCTACGAAGATGTGGCTTGCCACTGCCCTGTCGTCCATACGCAAAGCGACAGTAGAGGTCTGATTGCGCCTGACGTTGGAAAGCAGGTTTCAAAGTAAGCCGTTGCCTAACGCCGGCACGCCACTTGTCCCGCAATGCTACAGCTCGATATGCCGAGTTCTTCCCCGTGTGAATGCAGCGCGAGCACAGCCCATATACGTCTGCTTCAGCGCATGCTTTGCGGACCGGTTCTTTCCGAAAAGATTGATGGCTCAGGGCGTTGAGCGCAGTTGGGAGGCCAGACGTTCCTTCAAAGGGTCCGCCCCGTCAGGCCTCCCGGCGCAGCAGATTGGTATCTGCGGTAGCGCTCGAAAGCTGCAGAACAGCGCGTGGACTGTCTATATCGAAAACGACAGGTTGCATCCGATTACGTCATCGGAATTGACGGCGGTCTTTCGTCGACGAAGCGAGTTGTCCGCATGCAGCGACGCGGAGCCCTCAGTCTGATTCTAAATCGCGTTGATCGGCAATGGCAGATTCCGGAATTTGGATGCTCGCTAAAGTATAGAATCAGAATTACCTCAATACATATTGCGACAGTATTATACAAATAATGTATAGTTTATAAAAATATTTATTAGCAATTACGTATTTACAGCTATAATCGCGTCGATATTATGGCTTCAACGTGAACTTTCACAAGTTACATGTTGAATCTCGTGAATTCCTTTAAGGAGAATTTTCGAATGCGCAAGTTTTTGGGATCCACCGTTTTCCTGATGGCGGCGGTTGCGGGGAGTACCGTTTATGCAGCAGACCTTGCGGTTTCCACGCCGCCTCAAGCTCCTATTGAAGCTGCGCCGGTATTTTCATGGACCGGCTTCTATGTGGGCGTGAATGCCGGCGGCGGTTTCGGCGGCAGCGATGATGTTGGTTTCCATTCCTTCGGAAATTACCTCGGCAGATACGGCAAGCTCGAAGGGTCCGGTTTTCTCGGTGGCGGTCAAATCGGTTACAACTATCAGTTCGACCCCAACTGGGTAGTCGGCCTCGAAGCCGATTTTCAGGGTGCTGACATCAGTGACTCCTTCAGAAACGGCACCGCAAGCGCATCTTCCAAGATCGACTGGTACGGCACCGTCCGTCCTCGCATCGGTTATGCCTATGACAATACTTTGTTCTATGGCACCGGCGGTCTCGCCTATGGGCATGTCGATTACAAGGGTGCATTGGCCGGCGTAAGTTTCGACGATGACAAGACCAAGACTGGCTGGACCATAGGTGCGGGCGTCGAACATGCTTTCACTGACCATGTGACGGCAAAACTCGAATATCAGTATGTCGATTTCGGCAGCAGCAACATGGGCGGGGATGCGCTCAACTCCAAAGCCAGCCTTGATTTCCATGCCGTTCGGGTGGGTCTGAACTACAAGTTCTGACGGCAGCTTTGCCCTAAAATACAACATGTCAATCTGTCGGAGGGGATAACAACATGGCTTTGATTGGCATCAACCTAATCAACAACGGCACGACCAGGATTGATAGTAGCAATGCCGGCACTCCCTCGGATAGCATCCAACTCAATCTTGTTGCCAAAGGCACAGTGATTGTTGACAGCGTTGATGTCGAGATCAGTAGCATCGTCGGCATCGGCGCGGCTTCAAATACAACGATCAAAGCGATTGGTGGTGCGAATGTGACAATCAATGCCGGTCTCGCAAATGTCGGGGCCGCTTCGACCTATACTTATGCGATAGGTGCCAATTCGAGTATTACGGCGGATGTGGGCCTGCTTACCGTTGATCTTTTGAACGGAGCTACCGTGGATTTTGCCGATGCAAATGGCAGTGGGCTTTTCGCCTACGATCCAGGCGGCATCAATTTGAGCCTCTCGGCCCCGCCGAACGTCGTAAACGTTCAATCAGGAGACAGGATAGAGGTGGTAGGCTCGAACGTCGTCTCTCAAGCAGGGAATACCATCACCTTCTTCGGCGGTTTGCTGAATGCGATACCGTTCGGCTCCTATACTATACCCATGGGTGTCACCTACACCTATGATGCCAACACGGATAGCCTGACTTTTACGAGCTGCTTCCTGCGTGGCACACTCATCCGCACACCCGAGGGAGATACTCCGGTCGAGGATTTGCGGGCTGGCGATCTTGTGGTCACCCACAAAGGCGTTGCGGAAATCAGATGGGTCGGACGGCGCCGGATTGATCCGAAGGCGATCGATAAGCCACGCGATACCCTTCCGGTTCGCATACAGGCGGGCGCCCTTGCCGAAAACGTCCCGTCCCGGGATCTTTACGTTTCGCCGGACCGTTGCATGTTTCTGGAGGAATCGTTGATTCCAGCAAAGTTCCTCCTCAACGGGACGACGATCACGCAGGAGACGACTTTAGTGCCGTTCGAGTATTACCATATCGAGCTCGAACAGCATTCGATCATTCTTGCCGAAGGCGCACAGACCGAGACATATCTCGCTCTTGGTGGTCGTATGTCTTTCCTTGAGCCTGGTGTATTGCGGTTCGGTTCCTTTGCAAGCACGGCAACGCGCACCTGGAACGACTGGTGCTATCCGCCAGTCTATGCCGGCAGAGTGCTCCAGCAGGCCCGTATGTCTATCGAAAGGCGGGCGGAGGAAATGGGCTATCGAGTCCGCGAGGCTGAAGCATCCTGACGGTTTCGTCCTATTTACTGGATGTGGATCCGGTCAATGGACGAGCTTCGAGAGAGCTACCGGTCGCCTCGAAAACACGCGGGTCCTTTTCCATCCCGCGTTCTCCCTGTTTTGAGTATCTGCCGATTGTCACGACTACTCATCCTTACCTGTTGTTTTACAAAGGGGATACACATCAACTCCCCATCGACCTGACGGCATAACGATAGGTGTCGATCTTAGGGCTATAATGCGCTCACAAGATCTTCACTGCTTATGCACGTTAAGATTGTTAAATAGCCAAATCTATGCCTTCCTTCAGTGGTTCTCAACGCCACAACTTCGGCACATCGGTGCCTTCAGGGACGTCCATCCCACTATCGGAAACGACAATCTCCGCGAGTACCCTGATGGTGCGCGGCTCGGCGATGGCGAAATAATCGAGCATTGCTGCAGAGCAAGAATACCTCGCGCTGCGTAGCCGATTTCAATCCGAGCGAACCCCATTCTCAAACCTCAAAATCTTGCTGAGAAAAGCTGGCGAACGATCGATCGGCGGCCTTTAGACGGTAAGCGAGGCGCCCCGAATCTCCATCACGGCGGACGCTGCACCCATCTCACAACCAGTGTGATTCCGCTTTGGAAAGTCAATTACGCTTCGGAGAAAATCAGAAAAAATCTCTGTTAAACTATGATCATAAAGATTTTGTCGCGTTTTATACTGTTGTGACGGGAATGGTGTGGCAGGGGCGGGATTGCCTGGACAAGAGTGCTGATGGTCTTTGCATGCTCTGGAGTTCCTCGTGCTACGGCGTTGAAGGAGATGTGCGAAGGGCGAACCGAAGCTCCATCGTCCTACGCGATGAGGGTCAGCATAGACTAGTTCTGAACTCGTTTACTTCAACGGAGCAAGAAACATGGCGGAAGGCAATTATAGCGCCACCACAGCGAGTGGCGTACAATATAATCTGACCTACAACCCTGGTGGCATAGGTGGGATAGGTGCAAATTACAACCTCACCATCACCAACCCGGATGCTACGACAACAACGGTAACCAATATCGCGCCAGGCAATGTCGCGACGCCGGTTAATGGCACCAGTTCGCTGTCCATCCTCTCGGTTCTCGGGAACACCAACTATGTGGTCGCCCCCGGCGCAACGGCAACCGTCAACATTACCGCTGCGCTAGCAGGCTCGTCCACGGTCTATGTGGGCGGCAACGCTACCATCAATTCCGGTATTAGCGCCCTGAGCAGCATGACCGTCATCGTTGACGGCGGCACCGCCACCGCTGCCGGCGGCTCGGTCCTCGGAGCGCTGAGTGGCTTGACTGTCGATATCGAGAATGGCGGCACGTTCACCAACGGAACGGCCTTGATAAGCGCGCTGAACGGCACGACCATCAACTTCGGAGCCGGTGGGGGCACCTTCGTCGCGAACGCCGGTGGGGCTGTTCTCGATCTTTCGTCGACGACCATCAATAGTTTCGATGCCGCGACGGACAAGATTGAATTCCAGGGGCTGGTCGGATCGATCGATCACTACACCATCACTTCGAGCGGCGGCTCCCAGACGATCAGCCTTTTCGACAGCGGCAACAATCCGCTCGGAAATGTCACCGTTGCCGGCACTAGTTTCACGACCGGCACTTTCACAGCCGGCCAGGCAGGTCCGCTGACAATCACTGCGAATGGTGCGGCGATAGACATTACTCCGGTGGCAACACCCTGCTTCGTTTCCGGAACGCGTATCCTCACCGCCCGCGGCGAGGTCGCCGTCGAAGATCTGAGAGTTGGCGACCTGGCGATCACGGCGACCGGCGAAGCTCGGCCAATCATTTGGATCGGCAGCAAACAGGTCGAACGGCCGGTGCGCAACGAATGGCCGGTCCGGGTTCGTGCGGGCGCTTTCGGCGATAACCTGCCCGCTCGCGATCTGCTTCTGTCCGGCGGCCATGCGGTATGCGTGGACCTGATGGGCGAAGTGTTCGTGCCGGTCGGCGAGTTGGCCAATGGCGCGACGATCGTGCGCGAGGAGTGGCCCGAGGTCACATATTGGCACGTGGAGCTGGAAAGCCATGATGTGCTGATGGCCGAGGGCATGGGCTGCGAGAGCTACATGGAAGTGGGCAATCGCGCCTTCTTCGGCAGAGCCTATGGTCGCCTTGTCGAGGTCGACGCCGCCCAGCGTGTTGCCGAGAGCCTGACCCGTTATTCCCGCCCCTTCGTCGACCGCGGTGTCCTCGTCGAGGCGATCCGCGAGCGGTTGATCGCGCGGGCGGAGGCACTCGGCTGGAGCCGGGCTGCGGATATGGACCTGCACATGCTGGTCGACGGCAAACGCGTGGAGGGGCAAATCGACGGCGACCTCGCCCGGTTCATCTTCCCCGCTTCCGCCAAGACGGCGAGCCTGGTGTCGCGGACCTTCTCTCCCGGCCGCGAGGTTCGTGCGCTCGGCGTGCGGCTTGAGAGCCTGCGCATCTTGGATGGCCTCAAGACCGATCATGTCGTTGCCTTGGACGGCCTCGTCGGCCTTCATCCGGAAGAGCTCGCCGCAGGTTGCAACTGGTCCTGGACCAATGGTCACCTCGAGCTGCCGGCCACGCTGTGGGCCGATTGCAAGGGTCATGTGATCCTGCGCCTGACCGGTTATGCGGAAGCCGGCCAACCTTGGGTGGCGCCGGAAGAAACAGACGTCGCGGGGCTCCGCGCCGCTTGAGGAAAGCCCACCTTGCGGCGGCCCACCTTTGGGCCGCCGACTGAGTGAGGCGCTGTTCAGCAGCCGGAGACGGATGGGATAGACCTATCCGTCTCCGGCAGGAACCGGCGGAGTTGCGAGCGCCGACGAACCATCGCCGAAATCCCCTTAGCCATCGCGATCAACCTGACCCAACAAACCGGGCGAGATTTCATGAACATTTTTCGCAGCAAGGAAGAAATGAGAAATGTCGTCCGTGAGGCCGACGTGGCGCGGGATGCGAGACTGTGGCAGAAAGCGGCCGACTTGTATGACGAGCATCTGCAGACCAATCCCGAGGACACGGGGATCTGGGTTCAGGCGGGAAACTGCCTCAAGGAGGCGGGTAACTACCGTGAGGCAGCCAAGCGCTACCAGAAGGCGCTCGAGCTCAGCCCGGATGATTCCGACATTCACCTGCAGCGCGGGCACCTGCTGAAGGTCATGGGTCGCACGGGCGAAGCAATCGAAAGCTACAAGCGCTCGGTAGAATGCAACCCCGGCAACCACGATGCCGTCATAGAACTCGTGGCAGCGGGTGCCGCCGGTGATGTCTTTTCCGATTTCAGCGCCGAGAGCGAAAAAGCGGTGAAGACCATTTGGCTCGATGTTACCGACCTCATGGAATATGCTCAGCACAACAAGAGCCTGAGTGGAATTCAACGCGTCGTTGCCAACCTCGTCCTTCATATCGAGTCCGGTATTTTCAAGGATTACCGCGTTATCCCGGTAATCCCCGAATATGATCGCCATCGTATTCTCGCCGCGAGCCCCGCGGCACTTGCAACGCTTGTTCGTCAGTTCGATGTCCCGATCGTCGATCGCAGCATGGTCGATAAGGCAATTGCAGCCGTGTTCGACGCCCGCTTCGAAGTTTGGCCCACGCAGGATGATATATTCGTCGTTGCGGGCGCTTTCTGGATCTATCCGCACTACGATGTCATGCGGAAGCTTCGTGAAAAGGGCATGCGCTTCTGCGTATTCATTCACGATCTCATTCAGATCCGGAATCCGGAATATGTCCAGCAGGCCGCCGTCGACAAGTTTCAAAGACAGCTGATCGACGTATTGTCGGTTTGCGATTTCGTTCTGGCGAATTCGGAGTTCGTCGCATCCGAAATCAGGGCCTATTTCAAGGAGCGTCTCAACTTCGAGCTGCCCGTCAAGGCAATTCCGCTTGCTACGGAGCTGCGGAAGACACAGAAGAAGAGCAGGATCCTTAATACCAACATCCTCGGCATGGCAGAGGAGGAATATGTCCTCTGTGTTGCAACGATCGAGGTTCGCAAGAATCATATGTACCAGATCCGCATCTGGGAACGCCTGATCCGCGAACTGGGGGAGAAGGCACCGAAACTCGTCTGGGTGGGCAAATGGGGTTGGCAGATCGACGAATTGCGCCACCATCTGGCCACTCACGGCTATGTCGGGGACTGGCTCTACATTTTCAACGACATTTCGGATGACGAGCTGGAATATCTGTACCGGCATTCTCTGTTTACGACCTATACAAGCTTTGCCGAAGGCTTTGGCCTGCCCATTGGCGAGAGCCTGAACTACGGCAAGCCCTGCATCGCCTCCAACGCCACCTCGATGCCAGAGGTTGGGGGGCATTTCGTGCGTTACATCAATCCGTACAACGTCGAGGACGGCTATAACGTCTTTAAACAGGTCATTGTTGATCGCAATGAGCTGGCCGACTGGCAGCGCGATATCAAAGAGAATTTCGTGCCAAAATCATGGGATTCGTTCTGCTCCGAGCTGTTCTCGACGGCGATCGACATGAGCGTTGGTCTGGGAGACCAGCCTGGGCTTTTGAATTGCCGCTTGCCTCGCAACACGATCATCGAAGGTGGCGACAAGGCACTGTTGCGCATCGCTGCCGAAGGCCGGCGGATTCTCACGTTTCGCGCAGCGCGGGATTCAGGCTGGTTCGCTATGGAGGATTGGGGCGTTTGGGCAAGCCAACGCCGCTCGCGGCTTGTGTTCGATAGCGAACTCGCCGAGGGCGAGAGCGTGCGCGTCTATCTTGAGGTGAAATGTCCGCCTCTCAGCGAGAATATCGCCGTTATCGCCGATGCCGGGGGAGAAACGTGTTCTTTCCAGCTCGTCGATCGGTCGACCTATATTTCGTTCGAGGGCATCGTCGGGCCACGCGGGAGAGTTACGGTCAATCTGCTGACGCGGGGCAGATTTGGTGATACCGGCGATCGGTCATGCCATCTCGGGCTCTCAGCCGTTGCGTACTGCGATGGGGCGGATCCACTGGAACGAGTGGGTTTGTTGGAGAAAGTCATGCTCCAATCGCAGCTAGGCCGAAACTGATCGATGCCGTCCCGTTAGGCGGCTTGGTCCGCTTCAATTCCGAAATTGATCAGTATCTCGATCTCGGAGATTAATGCTGTGTATGGAGAGTTTTTATGGGTGGAGACACAGAAACGTTCTATCAATTCCAGCTTCCGTCTTCTGTGGTTTGTCGACATGAGCACTTCCATGAAGATTGGTTCGAAAGATGGGCGAAGGCGATTGACCCCAACTGGAGTTACGAGCTGAAGCATCACAGAAAGCTCTGGGAATGGTGTGCGATAATACAGGCTCTCCAAGAGAGGAAGAAGCTCATTGAGGGCTCCAAGGGCCTCGGCTTCGCTGTCGGAACTGAACCTCTATCCTCGCTTTTTGCCAGCCAAGGAGCAACCATCGAGGCAACCGATCTTTTTGTCGGAGAGGAGGCCGATCACTGGACCGGAACCAATCAGCATGCGAGCGGTCTCGACGCTCTTTATAAAGATTATTTGCTAAGCAAAGAACTATTCCAACGCAGAGTATCTTTCCACCCGGCAGATATGCGGGATCTGTCGGGGTTCACTCCGGATAGTTACGACTTTATTTGGAGCTCTTGCTCGTTTGAGCATCTAGGGAACTTGGCGCTTGGAATTAACTTCGTAGAAGAATCGTCAAAGTTGCTTCGAAAAGGCGGCGTTGCCGTTCATACAACGGAGTTCAATTGCTTGTCTGACGAGATCACGATCGATAATGCAGTCGACGTGATTTATCGAGGCCAAGATCTGCGGCGCCTAAAGAAGACGCTGGAAGAAAATGGATTTGATGTTGCGCCATTGGATTTAAGGCTAGGAGACGACGACGAAGATCGCTTGTTCGATTATCCGCCGTACGGAATGCATAATCGCGATCACATCAAACTCTATATGCAAGGGTTTGTTGCCACATCCGTTCTTCTTATTATCACAAAACTATAAACCCTACGGAACAGCGGCGGCGTCATCTCTATTGGTCAATGGAGACTATAAAATGCGAAACCGCATCCATGGATATATCTTACACGTAATTGCATTTCTGCTGATTGCCACCGCAGC
Organism: Rhizobium centroccidentale; assembly: GCF_030182565.1. Taxonomy (NCBI): domain Bacteria; kingdom Pseudomonadati; phylum Pseudomonadota; class Alphaproteobacteria; order Hyphomicrobiales; family Rhizobiaceae; genus Rhizobium; species Rhizobium centroccidentale. Next base: position 545,477 of record NZ_JAQJCG010000003.1, read on the forward strand.
GCAGGCCGACAACGTGCAGACAGCAACGAATACCGCTGCTCTGTCGGCGATGAGTGTGTCGGATGGGCCTCCTGCTGTCATGCGTCTCGGCTATGCAGCGGCAGGTGATGCTCCGCCCTTCTTTACATAGCATCATCTTCACCCTGCTCGATGAATTCCGGTTCCGGCGATGGTGGTGCGCAAGTACCGAGTGCCGATGGGAAATGCTGGGTCGCTACATTTCCGGCAGAAGGCGCAGATATTCGAGAATGGGGGGCGAAAGCCGACGGATCTACCCTTGCTACATCCGCATTCAACGCCGCGTTTGCTGCCGGAAATATCTGTGTCCTCGTACCGCCCTCGACAAACGGATTTTATGTGGATGCTTTGACGATCCCCCAGGGCAGATGCTTACGAGGCTCCGCTACCGCGCCTGGAAATTATAACGCGGGATATGCCGGCACGTCATGGATAAAATGCGTAGCTGTTGCTAACTCGACTTGCGTCCTGTCGGCTGCTTCCGATGGCTCTCATAGCCCCGGAATAATTGAGCGGATCACGATCGTCGGTTCGCCATCGGTGCCGAATTCCGGTGCGGTCGGTTATCAGATGACGGACGGCTACAACATAACCATCAGAGATCTTAGTGTCTTTAACTTCGATACCTGCACGAAATGGGGTCCGACCATTGCTGGCATTGCGGCGCATGTCTACAACCTAAACCAAGGCCGATGCCGGACGCATTATTCGGTCGTTGACGGTTTTCCCGAGGTCTATGTTTATGGCGGCCGCTGGGGGATGAATAATGCTGGGGATTTTACGAACTCTGACGATTTTGTTCTGTTCACGCGGACGACGGTTGTCGGTGCTGGTGGCGGCCCAAATACGGTCATTCTAGACGGCATTCAGTTCAATCCGGGCGTGGGTGGCGTCGGCTGCGCCTTCAAATGGGGCGGATATACAGGCTCCGGCGGCGCGCAACAAGTTTTCAAGATCACGAACTCGCATGTCGAATATCACACCTACACGGGATCGAACGCGAAGGGCTTTTTCTGCTCCGATAATACAGTTCCCACCATTCGTGCGCTTTGGATTGACAATGTCGATGGTGATAACGGCTTGACCGGGGGACTCTTCAATTTCAACTCAGCGACCGCATTGCAAGAATTCCATATGAAGGACACCACATGGAACTGCAGCGGGACAAGCATCGATTTCTCTGCATCGACCAGTTATGGTGAGGCAAATTTCTTCACGCATAACACTTGGTGCGGAACGGTCTCGTGGGCCGGAGGATCGAGCACATCGCTTTTCCTCAATCAAAACACGGACATCGGCAAACTCACGCTGAGTGGGACGTGGGGCAATCTGGTCAACTCCGACAACATGGTAGGCGGACTAGCAGACACTGCGACGGGGAACATCAGTGCATCCGGTTTTGGGCAAATTGCCTGGACTCCCGTCGTGAAGTTTGGCGGAAGCGGCGGCAGTAGCACGGGCTGGACCTATACATCGAGCGGATTTGCGGCGAGGTTGCCAAACGGCGGCTTCAAGTTGCATGGCGAGATCACCTTCTCAGCAAAAGCAGGAGGCGCGGCGACGGGGAGCTTCAATGTGTCCGGCTCCCCATACCTGTGCAGCACCTCCGGCGTAGGAGATCCAGGTGGCGGCACGCCGATGGTCCTGCTCAACATGTCTGGGCTGGTGAGCAGTGTACAGGCGCAGATGCTCTCGGACTCGACCGTCGTCTTGACCCAGTATGCAAGCGTTGGTCAAGTTGTCCTAACGGATGCCAATTTCACCACAAGCTCTCAAATTCAGTTCGACGTTGAGTGCAATAAAGCTCAGTAGCCTGGGTGAATGTTATCGGTCTCTAGCATTACGATGTATTTTCGATTTTAGGTGAGCTTGTCGCCTGGCGGCGACGTGGTGTCCTCGCCGCAAAAGCGGTCGTGATGATGGATGAAGATCAATTCGCTGTGCCAGGTCACTGATCGTCTGCCTGCATGCCGAATGATCAAGCATCCTTGCGAAAACGCCGACACGAGGTAGGCTTCGAAACACCGTCCCAGGACCTGGATCAGAAAAACGCCGGATTGCGCCATACCTGATCACCATCCGCAACAAGCATCGGATCTCCGTGCGAATCGTCCCTCATCTTTGCGGCAACGATGCCTTCGCAGACCCAGCCATGCTTGGGAAACAAGCTGATGAGGCGTCGATCCAAGTCAGCGGAATGCGTGCCAATGAATACGCGCTTCACCTGCTTCGTCACCACATCGATATGGTGTTCAAAGAGGTCGCCCTCGGCACCTTGAATATCGCAATGGATGAGATCAATGGTCCCTTTGCCGTTCAGGATCGTTGCGAGACTATAACATGTAACCTCTTCAATTTCCGCGACAAGGCCGCCATGGTGCCTCACGAATGTCCCGAATGCATCGCCATCATTGCCCTCGCCAGAAAAAGCAGCGGCGGCGCCATAGACATGCCCGGCCTGCGCTGCCCGAGGGAACCTGGCTATCCCGTCCTCAACGCCGATGACCCCATGGATAACGTCGGCATCGCTATCGAGGATGGAGTTTTCACGAAACGAATGGTGAATATAATCGATATGACCGCGATCCCCTTCGATCGGGATCACGTGAGCGCTTAAGCCTTTCTGTTTGGCGGCCGCATAGCCGATTGCCGACCAAGGTGCCCATCCGGCGCCGAGCTCGATCATGCTGAATCGCTCCCGAGCGTCGAGAACTGAACGCAATACCGCGATCCATTCCAAGGCGGCCCCATGAAAATTACCGGGAAACGGAAATGATTCAACCAGTCCCGAATGGCTTGCAAGACCGACATGGTTCACGTTGGAAACGCAACCGAGAAAGTTGGTCACAAAGCCTGCTCGGCCCGGACCCTCATACTTTCTGAATTGCCGAAATACATCCATTGCCTCTCTTCTGGAGGAACCATATGTGTGAATGTATCCATGTATGGTCTTAAATTCATCAGAACCACTGATTTGCCGTATAAGATCTTCATATGAAATTGAGTTCTTCTCCAGCAAATCGAGATAAGAACTCATGCCGTTCTTGTCAGGATCTCTTCCTAGAAGGCCTCTATATGCCGCGATGATGACGTCCTTTGCATTGCTTGTTTTCGATTGCTCTTCGATCACAATGTGCTCCATTTCCGTTTCTATGTGATAGTGAACTTCAATAAATGCATGGGTTGCAAAAGCGATGCGGCACGCCTAACTGCGATTAGACAACCCTCTCAGAGGCACTAATATCGAGGTCGGCATATTCGGGTTCGATCATAGCTCCGGCAAGGTCAGCCGCTTTCATGATCCCTGAAGGCGGTGACCATGAGCCAGCCCAACAGATAACAAAGGCTCAAGGACAGGAAAACGACTGTAATGTTCTTGAGCGCATAAGGCATCTCTGCCTCGTCGGGCATCTGCGGTGGAACGACGACCTCAAGATAAAGCTGTTGGCGGCGGGCATCGGCTCGGGCCGCTTCGAGCGAATCAAGAGCGGAAACGAGCGCCTTGTTGGAAAATTCCCGCATCAGGACGAGACTTTCGTAATCCGCAATTCTGGGCGCGACGGATTTATCCGATCCGACCATCTTAGCTCGTTCGTTCTCGATCTGCTGCTCCAGTGCAGCGATCTGGCTCGTCAGAAACGGAATGGAACTGCTATCCGGCGCAGTCTTGCGCGTTTCCGCAAGCCGCGCCCGGCTATTGGCGAGAGTGGACGTCAGATTGCTGATGAGATCGATCATCGACATGGAGCTGGCATTCGGATCGACCATCAGCTCCTTGTTTCTGAAGTTCGTTATGTTTCTCTGCGCGTCGATGACCCGCTGCTGCGCCTGCTGCACCTCGCCATCGGCAAAGCGAACCGCATCGCCGCGGGCGCGATTGTTGAGCCGGTCGAGAAGATCGCCGCCGAGTGCCAGCAATGAGGTGTTCAAGTCCGCGGCATCCTGCGCGTGAAAAGCTGTCGTCCGCAGGACGGTGATGCCTGTGGTGTCGTTGTGAATGACGGAGACACGGCTCGAATAATAATTAAAGAGCTGTTCCTCGCTGTTGTTTTCCCAGAAGCGCGGAAAGCGCGTCAGCCAGTCCGCTTGCGGACTGCCGAAAATAGCACGTACGGGAAGCCGTTCGGCAAGTTCCTTCAGCGCCTGACGGGAGCGGATATATTCCTGCACGGAAAAAGTATCGTCCTGCGAGCGCGTTATCCCGCTGTTCTGCAGCAGAGAGCCGAAGACATTGGAGGATGGCGGGGCGGCCATGCGGACGACGAAGGAGGATTCGGACACATAGATTGGAGCGGCGATGAATGCGTAATAGGCGCTGACTGCCAGGGTAGGGGCAATAACCGTTAGCAGATAAACGCTTAGACGGCCGTAACGCTTGCGACGCTTTCGGGCTTTTGCAGGTCCGGCAATCGAAGTTGCAATCATGCGGCGGAAAGGCTGCGGCCGCTGCTCTGCATCGACTTTCTTGTTTTGGGTCTCGGAGTTAATCAGAGCCATGATCATGCCCTTTCTGGTGATCGTCTGCCGTTGCAGATCTGCGAGCGGACGCCATGGACGCTAATTGTCCAAGCCCGGCGCAATGAAGATTGAGCGGTTGCCCTTCGCCGGTATCGTTGACCGACCGTCCGATGGAGATGGGATGGCGAGCAGGAGGGCTTCGGATGCATCAGGTCTCGGCAAACGCGCGCGGGGGTTCGCAGTTCATTACCGGATTGAAGATTCAGGGCCGCGTCCTTGGTGCGCTGATCATGCGCGAAATGCTCATACGCTACGGGCGGGAAAACATCGGCTTCCTGTGGCTTGCGCTGGAACCGATGATCCTGACCACGGGTGTCATGATCATGTGGACGCTGCTCAATCACGAGGCGCACGGATTGACGGTTGCGGCTTTCGTTTTGAGCGGTTACATGCCGCTGACACTCTGGCGTCACATAACCGGTCACGCGGTCTCTTGCCTGCGTCAAAACATGCCCTTGATGTACCATCGCCAAATCCGCCTGGCTGATGCCATAATCGCCCGTGCGCTTCTGGAGACCGCCGGCACGACCGCCGCTCTCATCCTCGTCTACACGGTTGCGCGTTTGGCAAACATCATTCCGCCCTATCAGAATCTCGCTCTGGTGCTGGCGGGCTGGTTGTTCATGGCCTGGCTCTCTTTCGCGGTGGCGCTCATCTTTGCCGCCGGTTCGGAACGGTTCGAGTTTGTTGAGAAGCTGGTGCCGCCATTTCAATATCTCACATTGCCGATCTGTGGCATGTTCTTCATGGTGGCCTGGCTTCCCAGTGGCGCCCAGAAGCTGGCGCTCTATGTCCCTCTCGTTCATTGCTTCGAGCTTTTTCGCGCCGGCGTCTTCGGCGATTCGGTGCAAACCTTCTATGACATCGATTACCTTGCGAAGTGCTGCCTGTTTACGACGGCTGTCGGGCTCTTCCTGATCAACGTGGCACGCAATCACATCAAGTTCGAATGACGCTGCGGCGGGCGCGCTAACGTTTGGCATAGTTTGTCACCTGGCTCTGGAATTCCAAGGAGCGTGGGAGCGTTGTAACTCCAGCTGCTGAAGCCGCCGGTCGACGTCCTCTGCACGATCTTCATGAACCGCAAATATGTTTGCCACGGTGCCGGCCGAGAAGTTTGAGTTGAATTCCTCGGATGTCGCCATTCGCGTCAGGCGATGCCCGGAACTTGTCCAGATGTGGTAGCCGAAATCTGCGAGCTGACGGTGGATCGCGCCTGGAGCGGTTTTGGAGACAATGGAGAGCATATGGTGATTGATCTCCATCAATAGAGAAGGCTTACATCTGGCGATGGTTCTTTGCGCCCCTTTCAGGAACAAGCCTTCCGCTCCCTGTATGTCGACTTTCATGACATCAGGCCGCAGATTGCCGATAACACGATCCAGTGTTTCGACTTTGGCCATGCGATCGGTCTTGGCTTCAGCGCGGGTAGTAATCAGTCGCGTGGCTCCCGCGTTGACCGTTTCGCCCGCGTCATCAAGCGGCAATTCTCCCGGAACATCGGCAAGAGCGAGCTGGTGAACGCTCACTCGGTCTCCAAATCCGTTCTCCGCGATCGATCGGTTGAACAACTCGCAGAGCTTCGGCAAAGGCTCGAAGGCGAGAACCGTTCCTCTAAATGGCGAATGATGGGCTGCGACAGAGAGGGAATAGTACCCGACATTGCCGCCGACATCGATGAATTGCCCGTTATCGGGCACGATGGCTTTCACGAGTTCGAGGTCGAACTTCTCATACTCACCGTTCATGATACCGAAAGAAATATGATATTGGCGAAGGTCCAGATACAATTTGAAATTGTATCGGGTTTCAAAAAGGACGACGATCGACCTCGGCACGAAATTGTGAAACAGCAATTCACTATGACGTTGGTGAAATTCGTTAGAAGTCAGAAAGCGTCTGCGGTGGTCGTCCAGCGGAAGGTCGGTGATTTGCAGGAGATGGTGGCCGATGACATTTCGCTCATCGTCGTTGATCGGACGGCCGAGAATGAATTTGTAGCAATTCTCGATGTCGTAAAAGCTTGTCACATCGCTGCTCCCACGTCCTGCTGACCAACTTTGTTATTTGTTGTGCCTGCACTGCTGCGTCTCACTGCAAAACTGGCAAGGTCGATATTCTCCCGATGCGCCTCGGAGCCCGCTGGGCAGCATGGCGTCGGGCCGAAAAATCGGCCTCGATCAACGCCTCCAAATCATCGAAATGCGTATCCCACCCGCTCGATAGGCCGGGCTTCATTCGGCGTTGCGGCGTTGCGGTGATCATGTCCAACGCGGCTCTCCAGCTCAGCCCATCAAGCGGGTCGAGAAAGATAGCGGGCTGTCCGGCGGCGGCTTCGCGATGGGCACTGATGTTGGAGGCGATGACGGGCGTGCCGAGCGCGATGGCCTCGGCGACAGGCATGCCATAACCCTCGGTGAAGGATGGAGCCAGAAGACCAGCTGCGCCAGCGACCAGCTGCGCTAAAGCCGCATCCTCCAGCCCCGGCACCTCGATGACAAGTCCCGGCAGGGCAGGGCATCGCTCCAGCATTGCCAGGATGTGGCTGTTTTCCCACCCCCTCTTGCCGACGATGACGAGCCGCGGAGCCGTCGCCCCATCGCGTTCGGCCAGATGTTGCCACAGGTGCAGCAGCAACATGTGGTTTTTGCGCGGTTCGATCGTTCCGAGCGTCACGAAGTAGGGCGTCCGCGGGCGCGGTGTGTCGTTTGGCGGAGACAGGAAGCAGCGCTCGATGCCTGGAGGCAGCACAGCGATGGAGGGGGGCGTCCTGTCACTCTGCTGGGCAAACGTGCGCAGGGCACGTGCGGTTACCTGCGAATTGCACAGCACTAGCGATGCGTGTTTCAGCACCGTCTCCATCCTGCGGCGATGCCGCTCCGGCTCTTCCGGCCGGACGAATTCCGGATGCGATAGCGGGATGAGATCGTGAACGTAGAAGACGCCGTTACGGCCGGTTTCTCCCAGCCAGGAAAAAGCGGAAGTCCGATCAAGGCGGCTGTGTGATACGTGGACGAAGGAAGCCTTGGGCGGTAGCATCAGACCGTGCGCGAAGCGATTGGCAACAGCATGCACGATCTTGCGCAGTTTTTGCGTATGTGCTTCGCCTGCCTTCACTTCCGCTGCAGCCTGCCACCTGATCTTGCCATCGATGGCGGCGAAAATCCGCTCGAGAAGGGCGGCCTGCGCGGGCGAGATTTCTGTTGCCGACCAGCGGCTGTTGAGCATGGAGACCAACTTGTCCGCCCGCTCGGACGGAATGGCGACGGCGCCGTTATGGCCAGTTTCGACAAACCACGACGGTGGCGGAAACGCATCGAGATCGGTCAAGGCAGTCCGTTTGCGACGCTCGTTCAACCAGTTCGCATAATGAAGCTCATAGCGATCGATACCGGTGGGCGTCGGGCAATGCGCCCGTTCCATCAATCTGGAAATATCCATAATGATGGGCTTGGTCATAATTTTCTAGCCTCGAGCATGTGGATGGCCTGTGCCAGCCAGCGCCTCCGTGATGGATTGGGAGCCGTGCCCAGACGGGAGCGATAGAGTTCGGCGACCACGTCTTCCGCTTCGCACGGAAGATTGGTGATGTTCGACCAGTATCGGGGGTAGAGGATGAGCGTGCCGGCGACGAGTGCGTCTAGCGTTAAAGCGCGCTTTCGCCGCAACGAAACGACTGAATCCTGCGTGAGGCCCCAGCCGGCATAGAAGGGGAGACCATGACACCATACCGGCTTTTCTCGCAGCAGCGCTTCGAACCCGATCTGGGATGTTGCGACGTGAACCTCGTCGACAACGCCGAGGAGATTATCCAGATCGACATTGCCGATGACGAGATCGGTAGCCTCCGCCGGTGGCAATGGAGGCGGATGACGGCCAGCCGCCTTCGCCAGAAGATCGGGATGCTGCTTGTAGATGATGAATGCCGTCGGTCTCGCCCGCCGAACGGCCTTGAGCAGTTCGATATCGGATGGATGACTTGCCATACCGAACCGCAGCGAGGCGTCGTTTGGCACCTGTCCGGCCACGAGGACGATATCGCGGCCTTCGGCGAGAGCGCGATAATCCGGCGCCGGCTGCGGCGGCAGATTGTATTTGGTGATGCCCATCGAGACGATGGCTTGCCGCAGGCGCTTTGCACGCGCAAGAAGCGCATCGTCGAAATTCGTCCCTTTCAGGATCGTCTCCAGCCGGCTTGGAGCGGAGGCATCGAAATAGATGCCTTGGTCATCGAAGCAGAGCGAAGATGGCGGCACCAGCGAGCTGCCGAGGCCGGAGGAGCGAATGAAGCCATCTTCAACCCGAATGATCGGCAATCTCTTGCCCTGCTTCCACAGAATGGATTCATCGGGAGCAGTGGTGTTCCCCCAAAGGACGATGGTGTCGGCACCCTGGATCTCTGACGCGCTCGGATTGGTGGCGAACTGCACCTGCGACCGGGGGCCGCTCAGATAGCGGCGCATGACCGCGCGCTTGTGAAGCGAGAAATTGACGCAAAGGTAACGGCCGGAGAGCGCTCGGGCGCGCGTGCGCCATTCGAGCAGCCGTTCGACTGCCTGCTCGGCCGTGATCGGGCTACGCGAGACGGGATCGGCATAACGGGAGTATTGAAAGAGCGCAGCTGCAGCAAATTCGTCTATGCTGACACGGCGTCCACGACGAGAGCGCGCCGTCGTTGCGACCGCGCCCACGGCGCGGTCCGCAGTCAGTCCCCAGCCGGCATAGGCGGGCATGCCGAAGGTGACGACGGGTATTTCGCGCAGAAGCGCCTCCAGCCCGAGTTGACTAGATACGGTCCAGACCTCATCCACCATATCCAGCAGGGAGTGTGTCGAGACAGGGCGATCCAAAATCTGCACGCCTGCCGCTCGGGCGCGGGACTGAAGAAAGCCCTGGGCCTGGCCTGCGATGACGTCGGGATGGCATTTGACGATGATATCGGCATTTTCCTCGGCAAGAGCCGCCGTCCACATTCTTGCGAAGGTCGCTGCATCGGCACCGGCGCTTTGCACAGCGTGACTTCCCATCACCTCGTCGACAAGCAGGATGCGCCTGCGACGGCTTCGGCGAAGCGAAATGGTCTCGTCCCGCAGCTGATTGTCTTGGGACAACCGCTCGTGGATGATCCATCGACGCAGGTCGCGGGCGCGCTGAATCTCCGTGTCGGATGGCGCATTGTGAAGCAGCGCCTCCAATCGCGAGGGCTGGCGGGCAGAAGAATGAATACCGAGATCGTCGGCGACGATGGAGATGGGCGATGTGGCGTCCTGACCGGTCGATTGTAGGAAGCCGCCCGCCACTGTCCAGAAGGGCAGATGTAGCACCTGAGCATAGAGGCGTGCCAGGCGGGCAAGCGGCCCGTCTCCCCAACTGACGACGCCATCTGCGGCACCCATCGTCAATTCGATCGGCTTGAGGGATGCGGAGAAGGCTGGGCCGATGAGGGGAAAGCGCTGACGTGTCGGAAGAAAAGCAAGCAGCCGCGCGTTGGTCGGGGGCAACCAGGATGGCTGCTCGTCTGTCTTTGCCGAGGACCGCGCCTCCTGGGGAAAGATCATCGAATCTATGTGCATACAAGTCCCCCCAAAAAGATGTCCGCTAGGAGCGATGACTAGCGCCTGAACGAAACTGCCTGCCATGTCCGCTCACGGCTGGCTGCATGAGCGGAACCGCCTTTTGGGGCATGAAGGGCAACGGTAGCTGGATGACATCTTCCGGTATCGAAAATGGGAGGTTGCGACGCCTACTCAGGAGAAATTTCAAGAGGCTTCGGCAAAAACGGCCGATGAACAGGTCTGCACGACCATCCGAGGCAAAGTTACTGCCGACGTGCTTCAAGATACCCCCGAACTTTCCCATACCGAATTCCTTGAACCAGCAATGAGGGTGAAACGGCTAATCGAATGGCAGTTATTGCCGCCGCAATTCGGCCTCGCCATACGGATCGCGTCGCCAAAGTATTAATTGCGACATAAGGCAAATTATTCTTATTTCCGTATGTAAAAATTTCGAAATCCCAGAAATATATTTGACTTTCAAAGGATATATGAGAATCTCTTGCAAAGTAAATTGCCGTCGAAATCGTCATGTGCGTTGTTCGGAACGACGAGCCGAAACGATGGAGGCCGGCGGACTGGGGTTGCTTTATCGGAGCTCCGGAAGGGCAGCTGTGGGGTGGTTCTGACCATTCCAAGAGAGATTTGATGGTCCCAAATGAGCCGCATCGAGAATAATAAGGAATTCACTGATTTCGTTAGGCTGGTGAGTGCACGCTCATCCGGTGTCGTCATAGGTCAACCGGTTTCCTGGCCGCGTTCTGTCGCGCGATGGACTCGATCTCAACTGCTGCTATTGCTGATCGTCGTCGTTCCTGGCCTGTTCGGGGCGATCTATTACGGTTTCATCTGCTCCGATCAGTATGCTTCCGAAACGCAATTTGTCGTGCGCAGCCCTAATAGAAATGCAGCCGGCTTGCTCAGCGGTTTCCTTCAGAGCACCGGATTCGTCCGCGCACAGGATGATAGCTACATCGTCACCGAGTTCATCAAGTCACGCGCAGCTGTCGACGCGCTGGTGAGCAGGGACGATCTGAAAGCTATTCTTTCCCGGCCGGAAGGCGACTTCCTCAGCCGCTATCCGCTACCCTGGGCCGAAGCCAATAATGAGGAGCTGTATCAGCACTATCTCCGTTCCATCAATGTCCACACCGATAGCGGCAGCGGCGTGACCACGCTGGATGTGCGTGCATTTCGCGCCGATGATGCTTATCGCTTGGCCAATGCCCTGGTGCAGCATGCGGAAGAGCTCATCAACCGGCTCAACGATCGCGCCCGTGAGGATGCCATTCGCTATGCTCAGATCGAGGTAAATGACAGCCAAACGAGACTCTCCAAGATGCAGACAAGCCTGACCGATTTTCGCAATCGGGAGGCGCTTGTCGACCCGAGCAAGCAATCGTCTGCCGCCTTGGACATGATTGCCCGGCTTTCGGATGATCTGGCCGACAGCAAGGCGCGTCTTTCGGCGCTGCAAGAACAGGCGCCGCAAAGTCCGCAAGGGGAGGCGTTGAGAGCGCGCGTGGCGGCGATGGAACGGCAGATCAGCGATGAACGGGCTCGTATCGTAGGCAATGACGGCTCGATGGCGCCCCGTATCGCGCAATATGAGCAGCTGCTGCTGGAGAGGGAAATGGCAGCGAAGATGCTGACATCGGCGACCACCTCCCTGGAAAATGCCAGGATCGATGCGCAGCGGCAACAATTGTATCTGGAACGAATCGCCGATCCGAATTTGCCCGATCATGCGTTGTACCCGAAACGCCTCGGTTCGTTTCTGATGCTGCTTGCGGTTTGCTTCGCGACATTCTGGATCGTGCGCTTCTTCACGATCCAGGTATATGAGCACGCGGCTCAGCAATGACGGGTCTCCCTTCCAGTCTCACGCAGATTGCCTCCCCGGGGACGCTGGCGCCGAAGAGCGAAATACCCTGGCATGAAGATGGCATTGTCGGCGTGTTCGATCTCGTCAAGGAATATGAGGTGCATGGCCGGATGCGTCGCGTGGTCGACGGCGTGACATTCAAGATCGGTCGCGGTGAAAAGATTGCCGTCCTTGGGCACAACGGGGCCGGCAAGTCAACGCTTGTGCGCATGATCGCAGGGATAGAGGAGCCAACGTCGGGCAAGGTCGTACGCAACATGTCGATGTCGTGGCCCATTGCCTTGAGCGGTGGCTTCGGCGGTTCGATGACTGGCTACGACTGCATGCGCTTCCTATCGCGCATTTATGACAAGCCATTCGATGAAATTCGCGATGTGGTAGAGGATTTCAGTGAGCTTGGCCGCTATCTGCGCATGCCTCTCAGGACTTATTCCTCGGGCATGCGGGCGCGGCTGGCCTTCGGCATGTCGCTTGCCATCGATTTCGATTGCTATCTCATCGACGAGGTATTGGCCGTTGGCGACAAACGCTTCCAATCCCGTTGTTTCGAAGAGCTTTTCGTCAAGCGCAAGGATCGCTCGATGATCATTGTGGGACATAATCTCAATATGATCGGTGATCTGTGCAAGTCGGCGCTCGTATTGAAGAATGGTCGCGGCCGCGTCTTCGACGACATAGAAACGGCGTTTCGTATCTACTCCACATTGTAAAGCCGCCGTCTGTTGGTCGTGTAGATCGGCAACAATAGTGCACGCTGTATTTGCAAATTGGCACAATATAGAACGATAGAATGCACCGCGTCTCTGTGCTTTGCCGGACCCGGCTATATACGGACAGCGGCATTCCGGGTGCTGACGCAGGCTCCTACCTAAGCCTCACCATGCATTAGAATAATTAAAATGAACGTAGCGCGCAGATTGTTTCAGCCACAAGTCCGGGTAGTCGCATGACTTCTCAATTTTACCAGCAGGCCTTGTGCACGCAACGAACCTCCGATAATTCGATCAAGATAAATTAGTAACTACTTTTGCAACCTTTGCCCGTAAGCATGTCGAATATATTTGCCGGCAGCGATTATTTTGTCCGATATCGTCGCTCGGGATACTCAACCTGTGGCCGCGCTACGAAGAGGTAGGATTCTGTATAACATCGTCACTATCTGTACTGTCGTGCTAAAATTCGTCGTGCTAATTTAAATATAGGTAATGCAACTTACGATGAACGTCTTGCATCCCGAAGTGGGCACGGGAGCAAAGTAATGGAGTCGTCAAAAACGAACGCTAGAAAAATGTAGCCTAGATAGAAATCGAGCGTTAGCGATGGCTAATATACAACCTGAGATTTTGAGTAGGATTAGCGGATGGCGATGTTGGAAAGAGTTGTCGAGCAATGCGTTGGCACTTTCGAGGTGTATTCCCGGGATGCAATCATTCGCAACCTTGACATGCTTGAACCAAACTGGAAATGGGCGGTTCCCTCGGAAACATCAGGCGATTATTCCTTCAAATTCAGCAAGCAACCGCTTCAGTCGGCCTCGATCATAAGCGCCGAGCATTCGGCCAGCCTCGAGGGGATAGCGAAGCAGGATTTGCCGCGCGTCAGCATCGTATTCGTCCTCGCAGGTGAAATAGAGATCAATCATCGGCGAATGCGCAAATCCTTGCGCATTCCTGCCAACTACGTCGCCAGCATCAGCGACCGGGCGGGAAAGCGGCTGGAGATCAAGCCGCGCAGTTCCTGGCTGCTGTTTCAGATCCCAGAATCGGTAATCCGCCAGCATTTCGAGGAGCTGACCGGGAAACCCTATGTGCAGGAATTTGCGCTTGCACCGGTGAGCTTTCGTCAAGGCGGCGCACAAGGGCTCTATCAGACACTGCGCCAGGCCGAGAAAGATTTGACGACAGCTCGTCAAACCGAGCGGATGATGCTCGCCAAGGCTTACAGCGAGCTTCTGCTGGTCAAGCTGTTTGCCAAGCTGCCGCACAATCTGTCCGACGCCTTCAATCGAGGCACCTTGGATAACGCGCCGCGGCAGCTCCTGCGGGCGGAGGCATTCATGCGCGACAATCTGCATAATGCCATCATGCTGGAGGATCTCGCACATGCGGCGAGCTGCAGCCCGCGCGCGCTGCAACGTATGTTCAAGACCTATCGTGGCGATACGCCGATGGGAATCCTTTGCAATTACCGGCTGGCCGCAGCACATGGCGCCATCAAGGGTGGTCAGGCCGAAAGCATCACCGATCTTGCCATGAGCCTGCAATTCTCCAACCCCGGGCGATTCTCCGTTCTCTACAAACATGCCTACGGCTCCAGCCCATCGTCGATCCTTCGTTTTTCCCGGGAGCGTAGCGACGATGCCGGAACGGCCTAGCCTGCTTGGCACGATGTTGCCTCGTCAAAACTGCCTCCATGCCAATCAGGATCATCGATGCCGTTGAAGTTCGGACTACTGTGCGTTCTTGCCTGCGTTCTTACTGGTTGTGGATTACCGGAGGCCGGCCCCAAGGCCTCCCGCATATTAGAGGAAGCGGCCGCGCGTGCCATGCCGCCATTCGCGGTGGTCGATGTGACATCGACGGCGTTGGTCAGGAGCGTCGCGCGACCGGAAGCCAGCTTTGCGGCATATTTCGGTGAGGGCGCACGGGATCCCGGCCTCAGGATCGCGGTTGGCGATGTCGTTTCCGTCAGCCTTTGGGAGGCGCCTCCCGGCAGTCTGTTCGGGATGGCCTCGAGCGTTTCGGGGCAGCAACAGGCGACCGGTAGTTCGGTGACGATCCCGCCGCAAACCATCAACAGCGATGGCACGATCAGTATTCCCTATGTAGGCCGGATCACGGCTGCAGGCCGCACTCCGGCGTCGGTCGAAAAGGCGGTGGTTTCCGGCCTGACGGGCAAGGCGGTGCAGCCGCAGGCGTTGGTGACCGTCCAGCAAAGCTCGTCGAACACCGTTACGGTTACAGGCGAGGTGGCCGGTGGTGCACGCGTCGCACTTTCGCCCGCCGGCAGCCGAATACTCGATGCTATTGCCGCGGCGGGAGGATTGCGCGCCGGCGTCAACGACAGCGTCGTCTACCTGACGCGTGGCGGGCGAACGATGCATCTGCCTTTTACGGCCATTGTTCAAAATCCGCGCGAAAACGTGAGATTGCGGCCCGAAGACGTGGTCACTGTGGTGCGCGAGCCGGTTACCTATACGATTCTTGGCGCCTCAGGTCAGAGCGGCGAGGTCCCCTTCAGCGTTCAGCATTTGACCATGGCGAACGCCGTTGCACGGGCGGGAGGCTTGCAGGATAGCCGCGCCGATGCTTCGGGCGTCTTCCTTTTCCGATACGAACCGCTTGAGGTCGCCCGCCGCATTGTTGCGCCGAGCAATCCGTTGCTGCGCCGTGGCGGACCTGTCCCGATCGTCTATCGGTTCAACCTGAAAAACGGCTCGACGCTGCTTGCGATGCAGAACTTCGAGGTTCAGCCGCGAGATATAATTTATATCTCCAATGCCTCGTCGATCGATATCCAGAAGTTCATGGGCCTCTTCCAAGGGGTTACCGGGACGGCTCTGTCGGCGGCGTCGGTCGGCATCTCCGCGTCGGCGGCAAACTGAAAACGGCGGAGCAAAGGCGAGGGACAGGCCGGAGGCGGATAATCTCGCGGCGATCGAGGGAGTTTCCTGATGTTGCCCGGCCTGCGGAATGCGTTACGGGCATGCTGGAACGAGAGAGGTACAATGAGTTCTTCGGCACTGCTACATCTTCATGAATTGATGGCGTTCGATCGGCATCAGGCCGAAACCGCCATCTTGCAGCGCGTGAACAGCGCCTACCTCGGAAACCACACGGCCCTGGTGCGTGTACTCGGTCGCTACAAGCTTTATGTAGACACCCGAGATAGAGGTTTCGGATCCCATGTTCTTCTGGACGGCTTTTGGGAAATCTGGCTGACGCTGTTCTGCGCGCGCAACGTCAAGCGCGGCATGACCGCGATCGATGTCGGTGCGAATTTTGGCTATTACTCCCTTCTGCTTGCCGAACTCGTCGGTATCAGGGGCGAATTGATCGCCGTCGAGCCCAATCCCCATGCCGCCGATTTCCTGCGTCGCAGCGTCGAGCTCAACGGGTTGCTCGGACGGACGCGGATCGAAACATCAGCGCTTGGTGCAACGATATCGGGAGAAGCGTCTTTATATGTTCCCCACAGCGAACCGAAGAACGCGCAGATCGTTTCGGACGTGTTTCAACCTCGCCCACAGGACGGTGTCGTCATAAAGGTCCCCGTGACGACCCTCGACGGGATGAGCGCCTCCTGCTCGCGCGTCGACTTCATAAAAATCGACGCGGAGGGGGCGGAGGAGGTGATACTCGAAGGAATGGCCGAGACCATTGCCCGCCATAAGCCGATGCTCGTGGTCGAATTCAATCCTGCCCGCTATGCCGACGCATCCAGTTTTCTCGAACGGCTCGTCGGCATCTACGGGGCAATGCGGCGCCTCGATTTTAGCGGCGAGGCGGTTCCCATCACCAGCGAAGACCTGCTTTCGAAATATGCGGCCGATGATTCGCTGCTCGTCTTGTCGCGCGACAAGCCGGCTTGATAGCGACGAGGGATTTCCAGATGCTGAAGGAGAGATGGGAGTGAGCCAGACGATCCTTTACGACGGCCTCAATCTTTCTCTGCAAAAGGGCACGGGTGTTGCGACCTACACCCGCAGTCTGATGTCGGCGGCCCGTTCGCTTGGTTATCAGACCGGAGTTGTTTACGGAATTCCGGGGAAGGTTCCGAAGGACCCGGTATTGCGGGAGGTTGTTCTCTTCGATGCATCCGGCGCCCGCCCGCGCGGAGCATTATCCGAAGTTCGGCATTGGCTGCGTCGTCGCATCGCCGCGCCCTTTGGTGTGAAGCCGGTTCCGATTCCACTCAGCGGAACGGTTATTCTTAAATCTCTTCAGACGCAGCTCGGCGATGCAGCCCTGGCCTATGCTTCCAGCGACCTGTTCCATCTCGCGCGCCATCATTTTAAGCGCTACGGCAATAATCTCACAATGAAGTTCGAGGCACAGCCGGATCTTCTCCATTGCACCTATCCGATGCCGATTGCGGTTGGGAAGGCGCTGAATATCTACACGATCCATGACCTTGTTCCCTTGCGGCTGCCCTATCTGACCGAGGACGACAAGCGCTATCACTACAAGATGCTGCGCTCCCTGGTCCGGCGAGCGGATCACATCGTCACGGTATCCGAAACGTCGCGGGCCGATATCATCAAGGTTCTTGGGGTCGACGAGGCGCGCGTCAGCAATACCTATCAGGCCGTTCACGTGCCGGAGCGACTTCGCGAGAAGCCGGCCGATGTGGTCGCCGATGAGGTTGCCGGCATCTTCCATCTCGATTGGAAGGGCTATTTCCTCTTTTTCGGTGCTTTCGAGCCGAAGAAGAACATCTCACGTCTGATCGAGGCCTATCTCGCCGCAAAGACTTCCAAGCCGCTTATCATCGTGGGTGCTCCGGGATGGAAGGGAGCGGAAACGCAGCAGCTCATTGATGACGACCGGTTTCGCTTCTATCTTCGCGCGGAAGACCGCATCCTGCCGCAGCGGCAGATCCAGCGCTTCGATTTCGTATCCTATCCGTTGCTGATCAGCCTGATCAGGGGGGCGCGGGCGGTGCTGTTTCCTTCGCTTTATGAAGGCTTCGGGCTGCCGGTGCTGGAATCCATGCAGCTTGGAACGCCTGTCCTGAGCTCCACGGAGGGATCGATCCCCGAAATAGCCGGAGATGCCGCGCTGCTGGTCGATCCTTATGACACGGAGGAGATGCGCAAGGCGATCGTCAGTCTGGATCAGGACGACGGGCTGTGC
Organism: Rhizobium centroccidentale; assembly: GCF_030182565.1. Taxonomy (NCBI): domain Bacteria; kingdom Pseudomonadati; phylum Pseudomonadota; class Alphaproteobacteria; order Hyphomicrobiales; family Rhizobiaceae; genus Rhizobium; species Rhizobium centroccidentale. The sequence goes on from NZ_JAQJCG010000003.1 coordinate 563,308, forward strand.
ACCTCATTTGCCAAGTCTGGCCCCAGGCAGGCCGCCCGTTTTTCGACGGATCGATATCAACAGAAGGTGAGCGCGCTTTATGACAGCCTCTTCAACGGATAACCGCAGAAAGGGCGGATCATGACCATCCTCTTTGCATTCGGGATGCCGGGCGTCATGTCCTCCTGGGGCGTTGCCGCGGTGCATGCCCTGGCTCGCGAAGCCTTCGGCGATTATGCGGTCATTGCAACCGATACGGTGGAGGACCTCAAACAGCATGTCGTGGCGCGAAAGGGCATGCATGCCGTTCTCGTCTCGCAATTTCCGGAAACCCGGCTTTCGGAATTGATTCTCAGGGTCAATGTGCCGTTTCTGTTGTTTCTCGAGGATCCGCTCGATGCGGTCTCATATCTGGCTCGGGCGACCGAGCAGCGGGATATCGGCTTGGTCAGGGCCGTCTCGGCCAGCCTTGCCTGCCTCGAGCCGCTGGCGGGCGCTTCCGGAGCGCTGGTCTTACGTCGCAACGACATCGCTCAAAAGGGCAGCATAGATCTGCTTCTGAAGACGATAGACCGGCATTTCAGCACTGATCTCAAATTTGAGCAAATCGCGAATGCGCTTCTTCATGTCGGAATGGCGCCCGCCGGACAGCCGTCGCATGCCGAGCCGCCGAAACTGGAGGAGGCTGCAGCGGCGGTGATCGCAGGATATCTGATGCCGCAGGAGGCTGTCCCGGAGGTCAGCGAGGCACTGCGCGATACGGCAAGGAAGGTTCTTCGTCCTCTGGAATTCGACCGTCGGGAAAGCTCGCGCGCCACGATTTTCTGGCCGCAGGAGACATTTCTGTCAGGCGACAGCCTGGGGCAGGCCCTGGACGATCTTGTCGACCTCACCGGGGGAGCCCGGTGCCTGATCTATGGTCCTTATCTTCACTTGCCGCCAGGTCGGTGGAATGCGAAATTTGCCTTCGATGTCGACGAAGATTGTCAGGGGCAGATCTTCACCCTGGAGGTGCATGCTGCCGAATTGCTAGGGAGCCTGCGTGTCTGCCCCGAAGGCACCGGCTCCTTCGAGGCGGCAGTACCGGTCAATATTATCGACCCACGTGCGCCGATCGAAATTCGGCTGATGATGGACAGCGGTGCCATTGAAGGGCGGCTTTCCGCCTGGAGCGTCGAATGGCTGCGAGCGGCTTGATAGCCGGGTGACGGAGTGGCTCTGATGACCACGGGTGAGCAACGCCCTTCGACGCGTTGACACGTCATCGGCAGCGGACTCCATCTTCTGCGCATTATTTTGTTACCCAACATTTCCAGCGTCGGGAATTTTGTAAATGAATGTTTCCCGGTGGGATTTTTCCGTATTGGCGCCGCAAAACCCTTCTTTTCAGGCAAACTATAGTTTGTATAAGAATTGAGAAAACGGAATGAATCCCATGAACGCGAGCGCCGCACCCGATATTCTGATAGTCGATGACGACCACGAAATACGCTCTCTCCTGAGCAGATATCTCGAGGAACAGGGTTTCCGTGTGTCGACGGCAAGCGACCTGCGCGGATGTAACGATGCGCTCAACCGACGTCATCCGGATCTTCTCGTCCTGGATGTCATGCTTCCCGACGGGTCGGGCCTCGATCTTTGCCGCGATCTGCGAAACCGCCGCCCTCGTGTGCCGGTCATTCTGCTGACTGCCCTGAAAGAAGACATAGATCGCATTCTCGGTCTCGAGATCGGCGCCGACGACTACCTCGGCAAGCCGTTCAACCCGCGTGAACTGGCCGCGCGCATCCGTGCGGTCCTGCGCCGCACGAACGAGGATTCCTCGTTGGAGCCCGAGCAGAGGCGCTATCAGTTCGCGAGCATGATGCTCGACCCACAGCTTCGTCGGGTCAGCAGAGACAGTGGCGAGGTGATTTCGCTGACGGGCGCTGAATTCGACCTTCTGAAGGCGTTCCTGGAACGTGCCGGTCGGCTCCTGTCGCGTGATCAGTTGCTCGATCTGACCCAGGGGCGCGACCGCGATCCGGCTGATCGCTCGATCGACGTCCTGATGAGCCGGCTGCGCCGCAAGCTTGGAGAAACGGTAGAGGAGCCCATCTTCAGGACGATCCGCAATGGAGGCTATCAGCTCGTCGTTCCGGTGACGGCCATCAAGGGCGATTCATGAGGTCGCTTGGCGCGCGCTTGGCGTTACTTTTGATGACCGCCATCGTTCTGGTCGTCATTTCCTCGTCTTTCGTGGCAAGCCTCGTCATGCGCGGACCGCGGCCGGACATGACGATCGAACGGATGGCCCACCAGCTTTCCATTCTTGCCACTTTCGCAGAGAAGGACAGAACCACCGCGGCATCGGCGGGATTGGTGGTTACCCCTGGGCCTGCTGAAGGCCAACGTGACGAAGAATTGTCGCGCTTCCTGATGGAAGCCTTGCTTCGAAGATCAGGCATGCGCGAGGCCGCCATAGTACGCCAGTCGACGGGCGAGATGATCGCGTCACTGAAGCTCTCCGACGGCAGCTGGCTGATCATGCCGATGCCGGACCATGGCCCGCCGCCGGGCGGGTGGAAAATCCTTGTGGGGTGGCTCGGTCTCATTATCATCGGCAGCGTGCTCGTCTCCATCTTTGCCGCCTCGAAGATCATGAAACCGCTGCGTCTGCTGGAGGAGGCGGCGGCGGCGATCAATCCCGACGGCACCCTGCCGCATATAGCGGAAAGCGGACCGGGAGAAATTCGGGCGACCGCGCAGGCGCTCAATGGCCTGTCGGCCCGGGTGAAGGCCGCCACGGAAAGCCGTATGCGGCTCGTTGCTGCCGCCGGACACGATCTGCGAACGCCGATGACCCGGATGCGTCTGCGGGCCGAGTTCATCCGGGATGATGAAGAGCGACGTAAGTGGTTTGCCGACCTCGAGGAGCTCGACAGGATCGCCGACAGCGCGATAGGGCTGGTTCGGGAAGAGATTTCCAAGGACAGTCTGGAGCAGGTCAGGCTCGATAAGATCGTCGGCGATATCGTCACCGAGTTGAAAGCGATCGATATGAACGTCACGAGCGGCGAACTGGAGCAGGCAACCATCAGCGCAGGGCCTCTCGCGGTTACCCGAGCCTTGCGAAATTTGCTCATCAACGCGGCAACGCACGGCCAGTCGGCGATGGTGACGGTGACGCATCTTGGCAATAGAGCCGTTGTGCGAATTGTCGATACCGGGCCTGGCATTCCGGAGGATCGGCTCAATCAGGTCTTCGAACCCTTCTTCCGGATCGACATCGCAAGGCAAAGGTCTTTTCCGGGAGCCGGCCTTGGCATGGCCATTGCGCGTGAGATCGTCACCCGATTCGGGGGCGAGATCACTGTGCGTAATCGTCAGCCGCGTGGATTGGAGCAGGTCGTGTCGTTCAAGAGCGCCGAAGCCAAGGTCGCAAGCTAGCACGAGCGACGCTATCCAAACCATCGTGGTTTAACAGCTTGGCCGTCCCTTGCAGGAACGGGGTCCAGCTGACGGAACGTCCGTGCGATCAAACAGGCTTTACTTGCGTAGAACTGTCGAAAGTTCTACATAAACCAATATTGAAAGTAAGGTTACAGAACTTACCAAATAGTTCGCGCCGGCGGAAAAGCCGAGACATTAAATTTCCTCAAAATGCCTTGTTTCAGCAACATTCAGAAATGTCAGTGCTGGCAACTGATGTAAAATCGTGATCGATCAGTAGCTTGGCTCGAGCAGGCTTTGGTCGCCCCGCATACCCGGCTTCGCCATGACGCCCCCAACACGAATGGCGAAGCCGGATTGCTTTCCGGCTCCGTCGTTGATTTTTTCCCAGAATATCAGTCTCTTGATAATGCCGCGACAGGGTCCAGCAACGATGCGTTGCGGGCCGGCAGGTAGCCGAAGGTCAGGCCGATCGCGCAAGAGCATGCGAAGGCCAGAATGATCGAACTTGCGGAATAAACGAGCGTGAAGTTCGATCCGAAATAGTTGAAAGCAAAGCCGAAGCCGAGCGCGGTCGCGATGCCGAAAGCACCACCCAGCAGACATACGAGGACGGCTTCGATCAGGAACTGCTGGAGGATGTCTTGGCGTCTCGCGCCGACTGCCATGCGCACGCCGATCTCGGCGATACGCTCTGACACCGAGACGAGCATAATGTTCATGACGCCGATACCTCCGACCAGCAGCGATATGACGGCGATTGCCGAGACGAGCAGGGTCATCGTTCGGGTCGTGCTGGTAATGGTTTGGCGAATATCGTCTGTATTGAGGATAAAGAAATCCTTGGTGCCATGGCGCCGCTCCAGAAACTGTGTGACGGCCGCCTCCGCCGCAGAACTTTCGGTATTGTCGGCGACCCGTACCGTAACGCTGCGCAGGGACATGTCGCCCAGCAGGCGGGCTTGGACGCCGGTATAGGGCAGATAGACGGAAAGATTGTCACTTGAGCCGAAGCCGCCTTGCTGGGAGGCGATGACGCCGATGATGCGCACGGGAACCTTGCCGACGAGAATGGTTTGCCCGAGCGGATCGAGCCCGCGGTCGGCGAACAAGGTCGTCGCAGTGTTCTGATCGATGACCGCATCCTGCGACAAGCGCGTCACGCTATCCGCATCGAAGAATCTTCCTGTGATAAGTTTCGATCCTTTCACGGAAAAATACGCATCTCCCACGCCATTGATGAGGGCGTTCGCCTCCGTCGAGCCGAACCGCACGGTGCTACTCGTCGAGACGGTCGGCGTAACGGCGGCGACATAGGTCAATTTCGCCAATGCATCGGCGTCGGCGACCACCAGAGTCTTGATGCGACCCGAGCGCGTATCGCCGAAGCTCTTGCCGGGAAAGATTTCGAGCGTGTTGGTGCCGAGGCTATTGATATTTTCCAGAACCTTGCGCTGCGATCCTTCGCCGAGCGCGATGACGCTGACGACCGAGGCTATGCCGATGATGATACCGAGCATCGTCAGAAACGTACGCAGCCGATGGGCCTTGAGTGCAAGGAGCGCCATCCGGAAAGCCTCCGTCAGCCGGCCGACCATCTCTCGCCAGCCGGATTTGCCGAAGCTGGCCATGGTAGCGGAAGTCCGCGATGCCGGAACTTCGCTGCGCGTACGTCGATCGGCGACGATCCGTCCGTCGGAGATCTCGATGATGCGATCGGCGCGCGCGGCGACGTTCATGTCGTGAGTGACGATCACGACCGTGTGGCCCTCGCCATGGAGCTCGCCCAGAATACGCAGGACTTCCTCACCGCTCTGCCGGTCTAGGGCGCCCGTGGGCTCGTCGGCAAGAATGACGTTGCCATTGTTCATCAGGGCGCGAGCGATCGAAACTCGCTGCTGCTGGCCGCCCGAAAGCTGGCCCGGGCGATGGCTGTTTCGTTCGCTCATGCCGAGCCGCTCAAGAAGCGCTGCCGCGCCCGCTCGTCTTGTTTCACTCGGTTGCCCGGCATAGATGGCCGGTACCTCGACATTGCCGATCGCCGTCAGCTCGGAAAGCAGATGATAGCGCTGAAAGATGAAGCCGAAATGCTCTCTGCGCAGTTTGGATAGCGCATCGCTGTCTAGGCGATGCGTCTCTTCGCCAGCGATCGCATACGTGCCGGCAGTCGGACGGTCCAATAGACCGATGATGTTCATCAGCGTGGATTTCCCCGAGCCGGAAGGCCCGACGATCGCGACCATTTCGCCTTCGGCGATGGATAGATCGACATCCTGCAGGACCGCGATCGTGCGATCCCCGGATTGATATTCGCGGCGCACGCGCTTCAATTCGATAATCGGAGAAGGCATGCATCAGAACCCCATTGGAGGGGGAGGGCCGCCACTGCTGCTCTTGGTGGCTGCATTGCTCGCCTCGCCGACCAAGACATTCTCTCCCTCAGAGAGGCCGGACAGGATTTCCGCAGAGACGTTGTTGTTGAGGCCGACCATGACATTACGTCGGATCCTCTTGCCGTTGTCGTTTACGACCTGAACGATGCGGGATTCTTCGCTTGATTTGGCGCCCAATGCGGAGGAAGGGATGGTGAGTACATTCTTGGCCTGTCCGAGAACGATGTGAACCTCCGCCGACATATAGGTGCGAAAGTAATTATCGGGGTTCGGCACTGCAAACACACCGTTGTAGTAGATCGCCGAGGTCGAAGATGACGACGTCGTACTGCTGCTCGATGACGTCGCGGTGGACGACGAGGTGATGCTGCTGTCGCTGGTGATCGATTCAGGTGCCGGCTCGATCGACTGCAATGTGGCCTCATACCGGCTGCTCGGATCGCCAAGTATGGTGAAATAGATCGGTTGCCCCACCTTGACCTTGACGACATCGGCTTCGGAGATCTCGGTGCGAACGATCATCGTATCGACTTGTCCGAGGATGACGATCGTCGGCGCCGATTGCGCCGCGTTCACCGTCTGGCCCTGCTGGTTGACGATGGCGAGCACCGTGCCGTCCATCGGCGCCGTGATGCGCGTGTAGGAAAGATTGGCGCGCGCGGTTTCCACCGCGACTTCGGCCGATGTGATTTGCGCGTCGAGAGCGGCAATTTGGGCAGTAATCTTCTTGACGCTCGCTTGCGCACTGTCGAGGTCCGCCTTGGAGCCTGCCTGGTTATGGAAGATCGTCTGCTGGCGAATGAGCGTCGTCTGCGCGTTTTCAAGATCGGCCTCGCTTTCCTGGCGCTGTGCCCTAACGTTCGCCAGGGAGGCTTGAGCGGTCTTCAGGTCGTTGCTCTGTGTGGTCGAGTCGATTTCGGCAACAAGGCTGTCCTTCTTGACGGTATCGCCAAGCTTGACATGAAGTGCCGTGATCCGACCGGAAACCTGTGCGCCGACCGCGACCAGCTTGATCGGCCTGAAGGTACCGGATGCGAGCACGGCTTCCTCGACATTGCCTCGCGTCACCGGCGCCGTGATGGCCGATGTCGCCTGCCGGTCGAAATAGCCGTATCGGAAGGAGAGAATGCCGATTGCGGCAAGGGCAAGGAGACCGGCATAGAGCATGTGCCGCGGTCTGATGCTCCGCTTTGGAAGCACTCTGGCGGGAAGAGAGCTTGCGTCCTTGGCCCGTTTCGGGCTGACGGTCGCTGGTGCATTGTGTTCTAGGGTGTTCAGCATGAGATTATTTGGCCTTGGCCAGATGTGGACCCATATCGGCGTCAACGACGACAGGCGCGGAGACATCGACCTGTCCGTCCCAGCCTCCACCCAACGCCTTGTTGAGGGAAATGTAATTTGAAGCAATATTTGCAGTGCTTTGGATAAGCGAGCTTTCGGCGCTGTAGACTGAGCGATCCGCATCAAGCACGTTAAGGTAATCGACTGCGCCGGCCTGATTTAGCTCGTGGGACAAGTCTGCCGCCTTGCGATAAGATGCGGCGGAAACGACAAGCTTGGCGTTTTTCAGTCTCTCTTGCGTCAGTGACACAATGCCATCTTCGACATCCTGCATAGCCGTCAAGACCGCCGACTGGTAGGCGATATAATATTGGTCGCGTTGTGCCTTGGCGATATCCACCGCAGCCTTGAGCTGACCACCCTGGAATATCGGTACGGTGAGCGATGGGCCGAACGACCAGCCGATCGTTGACTTCTTGCCAAGGTCCGAAATGCTTGTGGCAGATGATGAGATGCTGCCCGTCAACGAGACTGAAGGATAGCGATCTGCCTCGGCCTGACCGATCTTGGCGGTATATTGTGCGAGTTGGCGCTCGGCACTGCGAACGTCGGGGCGGGACAAGAGGATATCGGCGGGAATACCTGTCGAGACATCAAGCTTCGGTCGGGGAATGGCACCGCCGGTCTTTAGACGTTCGTCGAGGGCTGCTGGCGGTTTGCCAAGGAGTACGGCAAGCTTGTGAACTGCCTGCGCATAGGAGGTTTCATAGGTTGGAATATCCGCCTCAGTGCTGGCGGCCTCGCCTGCTGCTTTCGCAGCGTCAATGGCTGTCGCTGTCCCGGCCTTGAATTCAGCTTGTGTCAGTTCCGCCGTCCTTCGCTGTGAGACGCCGGTGCGCTGCGCCAGGTCACGCAGAGCCTGATACTCACGGGCCTGAACATAATAGGAAGCAACATCCCCGACGAGCGTTACCAGCGTATCGCGTAAATCCTCTTCCGCGGCATCGACGCCGTATTTCGCAGCTTCGGCGGCACGTTTGTTGCCGCCGAACAGGTCGAGTTCCCAGCTTGCATCGAATCCCGGCTCGTACTCATTGTAGACGCTGGCAGGGGTGCCGTCAGAGGCAGCCGTTCGGTTGCGCGTTGCCGATGCTGTCCCCTCAACGGTCGGAAGAAGTGCGCCACTTTGCTCGCGATAGGTCGCGCGAGCTTCGCGTATCTTTGCTTTCGCTGTTGCAACATCGAGACTGCCTGCGACGGCCTCCTCAATCAAAGCATCCAGCGTGGGATCACGAAGCCGTTTCCACCATTGCGACAATTGCGGCGGCTGTATTTTCTTCGACGTCTTACTCTCCCAATGCGCCGGCACGGCAAGGTCGGGCGTCTTATAATCCGGTCCTACGACGCAGCCTGTCAATGTTCCGACGACTATGGCGGCAATGGCAATATTCGACGGTCCCGTGTTTGAGCGCAAACATATCGGCAAGATTTCCATCCCTGGCTTGTTGATCCTATGCGCTGGCCTCGATTGAGGCCAGGAAGGCATGGAGCATGAGGAAGACCATCGCTTTTCCTCTGCGAAGAAGGATGGCGCTGCGCACACGCCATCGGTCCGGGAGCGCCGGGCGGGGCGTTCCCGGACCATTCGGCCCGGCGAAGGGCCGCTCCTTCCAACCAACAGGGGCGTCCGGGGGGATCTCGGTTGGTTGGAAGCGGAGGGGAAATGGTCTGTCGTGGTGATCAGTGGAACGGATGCGGGCCGGGAACGAGCGATCGCTCCGCGTCCGCCAGTTTGGTGAGTTGATCGGCGTTCAGCACGTTGTGCAGAGCGACGGCGCTGTCCTTGAGAGCCTTGGCCTTGGCGGCGCGATCCAGTACGCGATCGGCCAGGCGCTCTCCGAAAAGCTGAGCTTGCCCGTCGCCCTGACGGGCGGCCTGGGGCGCGGCGGCGTCATCGATAGGCGGCGGGTCTGGCAGCTCATTCTTCGCAGGCCTCAGGAGATCGACCAGGGCGCTGGTATAATCTCGCCAGGCATCGAGCTGGTTACTGCGGACACCGATCAAGGTTTCGAGCGCCGACAATTTTTCCGCGATCATTAGGGCCGGGTTCGGTCTGTGCGGAGGTCCCGGCGGCATGGGCATGCCGCCGCCAAAGGCCATCATCGGCCCTTCGGGATGACGGTCCTGGAAATACCAGCCGTCCGATGGTGGGCCGACCGGACCCGGCTGCGCGGTCTCGGCGCCTGCGGGCTTTTGCTGGTCGGATGCGATTTCTGCACCGGCTGCATAAGCCGAAGCGGTTGCGCCGCCAATTGCTGTTGCCAATAAAGCCGCGACGATAAGTCGTTTCTTCATAATCAATGCCTTCGCTACGAGTAACTGCAGCAAAAGCTAATGGGGCCTTATGAATGCAATACGTCGATATGTTTCTTAACTTTTCCCGCGAGGGGAATATTGCGAACGAAGTTTGCCGATAGCCTGACAGCAATGCTTCATTACAATTTCCTCTATTGTCGCCTTAAAGTTCGCCTCTGGTGTAACAACAAGCGGCGTGTGGGGCTAATCGCAGGTCGTAGATGGAGAGAGCTGTCGCTCGGCGACAGTTCTCTCCACGGTGTTTGCTATTCCCTGCTTCCGGAAGCAGCAGATGTCGATTGATCCGCCTCCTTCAACGCGACCGCACATTCCTCGCAGCACACCTCCACCGATTTGCCGCCGAGATTGACCTTGATGGTCTCGGCGCCGAGTTCGCAGTCGCAAGCCGCACATGTGGTTCTCTTCATCTCGTGATCCTTTCCTGATCGATCCCCTTGCCGGGGCAGGATCATAAGAGCACCGATCATCATGTCGGCGCTGTCGGAATCTTTAGCGAACCGCGTAGCGCTTCGGCTTCAATTGCGCCGAACGCTGAAATTCCGCCGGGGTCTGCCCGTAGGTCTGTTTGAACGCGGCGCTGAAATGGCTATGGCTGGAGAAACCGAGATCGAGCCCGAGCATGGTCAGGTCGTCATAGGAAGCGAGGAGATCGAGCGCGCGTGCCAGCCGAAGCCGTAGCTGATAGCGGTAAAGAGGGATGGCTTCCACCTGCTGGAAGACTTGCGTCAGATAAACGGGCGAGACTCCCACGTCTTTCGCGATCTCCGCGAGCGTCCAGCGTCGTGCGAGATCGGAGGACAGAACGAGCTTTGCCCGATCGACGAGCTTCTGCCGGCCGGAACTTGCGCCGGCCGCATGCGATGTCCGCTCGCCGAGAGAGCGGCGCACCAGGGTTAATGCCAGCGTTTCGCCTTCGAGGCTCTCGGCTATATTGCGGCTAAGCCCGTGGCGAAGCATCGCCACGAGCGCCTGCGCGCGCGGATCGATGCGTCGGTGCTGCCGACGGAAGATGACGCTTTCGCCGGACTGAACCTGTTCTTTTGGCGCGAGCTCGTGAAGGACGCTCTCATCTATACTGAGATCGAGACAGGAATCACCGCCGTCAACAGGATGACTGATTCGATATCCCTGTCCCTTATTGAAAAACAGCACCTGATTTGCTTCCGCTACGGCATCACTCTGGTCGACGTGGCGCTTGAAAACGCCGCGATAGGGATAGACGAGACTCGTCTTGTGGGCGCATTCCTCACCACTCTTATGCCGGCATTCGCCATTGCAGACGATATCGCGGATGAGGACAGTTTTCGTCTTCAGCAGCAAGGCGGTCGTAATTTCTGACATGCCGAACTTCCCCATCCCGGCGTTGACGCCCGCCACACCAGTGAAGCCTAACACATCCTGCGCCATCTTTTTAGTAGCGGCTATAAATATGGACATCGCTTCCATTCTGGCCGCGGGAAAGGCCAATGTCTTTCAATTGATCGTCCGACAGTCCCAGAAGCGCATTGCGGTTCCTGCGCTCAACCATCTTGCGTACGACCGTACGTGCAAGGTCCAGCAACGACGAGAAAAATGAGCGTCGAATCTTGCGGAAGGCGTGGACCTGTTCGGAAGAGGTGATGATGCTTGTGGCTTGCATGTCGATACTCCATCGGTTGCTTCGATGAGAGCAGTGAACCACTGGAGCCGTATTCGCGCTGTCAAATAATTTAGCTATCGAATGGGGCGGCGACCTTCGGAAAGGCAGTAATTGTATTTTCCTTGTCGACATATGTCTTGCAGGAGCGATAGTGTCGGCGCCGCTCCGCATGCCGCGATGATAAGGGTATGCAGGACGAGCATTATTGAGGAGAGTAGGAATGTCGTGGCAACACCCAGTACCCCGGATCACCGAGGAGGAGAGACAAGAGCGCCTTTCAAGGCTTCGAAAGCTGCTCGATGCAAAGGGATGGGCCGGCATGCTGCTCGGGCCGACCGAGAGCCTGCGCTACTTCACCGGACTCGTCTGGCATGCAAGCGAGCGGTTTCTCGGCGCATTGGTGTCGCCGACAGACCTCTACTATATCGTTCCGGGCTTCGAGCGCAGCAGGGTTGAGACCCTGCCGCATCTGCCGGCCGAAATCCTGGAGTGGCAGGAGGAAGAAAGCAGCGTGGCACTCATCGCCCGCGTGCTGGGAGATAAGGGCATCTTGGCGCTCGACGACAGCATGCCGCTTTACTTCTACAACGCTCTGGCCGTCGAGCTTGGAGCTGAAAGGCTTGTGAATGGCGGGCCGATCATCAATGGCCTGCGCCGGATCAAGTCCCCAGCCGAAATCGCGCTCATTCAATATGCCATGAACCTGACACTGGATGTGCACAAGCAGGCCCATGCCTTGCTCAAGCCGGGGATTCTCGCGTCGGAAGTGGTCGAATTTATCGACCGGCGTCATCGCGAGGCCGGTGCCGATGGCGGCTCGACCTTCTGCATCGTGTCCTTCGGTGAAGCGACGTCCCTGCCGCACGGCGCAGACGGCGATCAGACGCTTGGCGAAGACGATGTCATTCTAGTGGATACGGGCGCCCGCATTGACGGCTATCATTCCGACCTGACGCGGACATACAAGCTGAAGAGCGGCGATAGTGCTTTCGAGGATGCCTGGGCGATCGAACGCGAGGCGCAGCAGGCCGTTTTCGACGCGGCAAAGCTGGGCGCCGCTTGTTCCAGCCTCGATGATGCCGCGCGCGCCGTGCTGGCGAGACATTCGCTCGGGCCGAACTATAAGCTGCCGGGATTGCCGCATCGTGCCGGTCACGGCCTTGGCCTCGAAATTCACGAGGAGCCTTACATCGTGCGCGGCAACACGACGGAACTCGCGCCCGGCATGTGCTTCTCAAACGAGCCGATGATCGTCTTTCCCCAGAAATTCGGCATTCGGCTCGAGGATCACATCTATATGACGACGGATGGTCCGTGTTGGTTTACGCAACCATCCAGCGGACCGACGAAACCGTTTGCGAGTTGAGAGTTTTAGTCGGGGCGGCCGTCAAGCCGCCCTTTTTCCATCCTCATCGAAGACATGCAGATGCTGTGCCGGGAAGGAGACGTTGACCTGTGTCCCCGCGCTCAGAGCGGTGCGATCCAAGGTGAACACCTTGAACGGCAGGCCGTGCAGAGAAAGATGCAGGATGATGCCGAAGCCTGTGGGTTCGATCAGTTCGACATTGGCCGTCATGTCGGACGGATTGGACGACAGCACGACATGCTCCGGGCGAATGCCGAGCGTCACTTTGGTGTCGGCGGCCAGTTGCAGCGGCTTGGAAAGCGGCACGAGCGTGCCGTCCTTGAGCTTGACGGCATTGCCCTCGTAAGTGGCATCAAGGAAGTTCATGCCGGGTGAACCAATGAAGCCGGCCACGAAAAGATTGGCGGGGCGGTCGTAGAGTTCGAGCGGGCTGCCGACCTGCTGAACCACCCCGCCATGCATTGCAACGATGCGGTCCGCCAGGGTCATGGCCTCGATCTGGTCGTGAGTGACATAGATCGACGTCGCTTTAAGATCGCCATGTAACTTCTTGATTTCCGCTCGCATCTGCTCGCGCAAGCGGGCGTCGAGATTCGATAGGGGCTCATCGAACAGGAAGGCTTTCGGCTGCCGCACGATGGCGCGGCCCATGGCGACGCGCTGGCGCTGGCCACCCGAGAGAGCCTTCGGCCGACGCTCCAGCAGCGGATCGAGGCCGAGCTTGGATGCCGCACCGGCGACAGCCTTGGCAATGCCATCCTTGGCCACCTTCCGCAGCCGTAGGCTGTAGCTCATGTTGCCGGCAACGTTCATATGCGGATAAAGCGCATAGGACTGGAAGACCATGGCGATGTCGCGGTCCTTCGGATGCAGCTCGTTGACACGATTGTCGGCAATGCGGATTTCGCCGCCGCTGATATCCTCGAGGCCGGCAATCATCCGAAGCAAGGTGGACTTGCCACATCCCGAAGGGCCGACGAGGACGACAAACTCGCCATCCTTTATCCGAAGGTCGATATCGTGCAGAACCTGCACATGGCCGTAGGCTTTCTTGACGTTGTGAATATCGATCGATGCCATGTGACTAACCCTTGACCGCGCCGGCCGTCAGGCCCTGCACGAGATAGCGTTGGATGAGCAGGAAGAAGAGCGCGGCCGGAATGAGCGCCATGACGCCCGCTGCCATCATCTGCCCGAAATCCACGGAGAATTTCGAGACGAAGGTAAGAAGCCCGACCGGGAAGGTCGCGGCCTGATTGCCGTTGATGAGCATCAGCGCGAAAAGCAGTTCGCTCCATGCCGCCGTGAAGACGAAGCCGAGCGTTGCCGCAATGCCGGGCAAGGTGAGTGGCAAGATGATCTGCCGGAAGGCGGTAAACTGCGTTGCGCCGTCGATCATGGCCGCCTCCTCGAGATCCTTCGGAATCCCGTCGAAGAAAGACTGCATCAGAAAGGTGGCGAAAGGCACGTTGAAAGCCGTGTAGACGATAACGAGCCCGGTCAGGCTGTTGGTCAGGTGCAGCGGCGTCAGGATCTTAAAGATCGGCGCGACCAGCATGACCAGGGGAAACATCTGCGTCAGCAGCATCAGCGCCACGATCCAGTATTTGGCGCGGAAATTGAAGCGCGAGAGCGCATAGCCGGAGAGTGACGCGCAAATGGTGACCGCGATCGCCGTTGAGGCGGAGACGATCAGGCTGTTCTTGAAGAAGGTCGGGAAATCGCTGTGCTGCAACACGAAGGCATAGTGTTCCCAGGTCGTGCGCGACGGCCACATGCGCACACCTTCGGTATAGAGCAGATCATTCGGCGTCACCGACACTTTCAGCAACCAGAAGAGCGGGAAGAGCGCGAAGGCGACGTAGCAGAGAATTGCCAGCCGATGCGCGATGGTGGGAAGGACGGATCGTCTCATGGTTCAATCCTTGTTCAGCAGGGTCTGCCGCAGCAGGATGATCAGCATGGAATAGGTGAGAAGGAGAACCAGCAGCACCAGAGCGATGGCCGAGGCATAGCCGAAATCCAGCCGTTTGAAGGCTTGCGTGAAGATGTAGCTGGCGACAATCTGTGTGCGGTCAGCGGGGCCGCCGCCCGTCATGACGACTATCAGATCGGCGAAATTGGAGATCCAGACCGTACGCAACAGGACGGTGATGGCGATGGTCGGCGCCAGGAAGGGAAGCGTGATCGAGCGGAAGCGCTCGAACCAGCCGGCGCCGTCGATCGAAGCCGCCTCATAGAGATCGCGCGGGATCGCCTGAAGCGCGGCCAGAAGCGTGATCGCGAAAAAAGGGATGCCCCACCAGACATTGGCGATGATCGGCCCCCACATCGCATAGTTCGGATCGGAGAGGATATTGCCCGGCTCGCTCATCAGGCCCATGCCATAGAGCCAATGCGGGATCGGGCCGATGACCGGGTTGAACAGCCAGGACCAGTTGAGGCCGGCGAGGAAGGAGGGAACGGCCCAGGGCAGGAATACCAGTGCCTGGACGATCGATCTGCCGAAGAAGGGTTTGTCCAGCAGAAGTGCCAGGATTAGCCCAAAGATGAACTGCAGCACCACGGAAGCACCGGTCCACCAAAGCGTATTCTTCAGCGCCCAGTAGAAGGCCTTATCCTTGGAGAGATTGCGAAAGTGCTCCAGGCCGATGAAGCCGCCGGAAAATGGATTGAGCAGCTGAATATCGCGAAACGCATAGGATATGCCGATCGCCAGCGGCACCAGCATCACGGCGATGATGAGGATCAGGGCAGGGGCGCTGTAGAGATAGGGTTCCGAGGCGTCGGCGAGGCGCTTCAGCCACGGCCTGCGGTCGTGACGCCTGTCGAGCGTGTCGGTGATCGAAGTCATCTGCAAGAGTTCCCATTCGCGGCGTTCGAACGCCGTCTGTTTCAATTGCACAGAGATGGCGGCGGATCGCTCCGCCGCCGCATGTAAGTTCTATTTCTTGGCTAGGAAGTTCTGCTGGGCCTTGGTCAGATAATCGGCCCATTGATCGGCCAGATCCTTGGCCGAGATATCGCCGAGCAGCGCCTGCTGCGACGTCTTGATCGCGAGCGAATCCTTGAAGAAGGCGAATTCCTCAAGATAGGTCGGCATCACTGTGGGAACGGTGTCCTTATCGGCTAGTTCCTGGAACCAGCCTTTGAATTGATCACCGGCGTAGAAGGGGTCCTTTTCCGCGGCCGTATAGGCCGGAAGCGCGCCGATCTTCTTGTTCCACTCGAGATTGCCTTCCTTGCCTTCAAGGGTTGCGATCAGCTTCCAGGACAGATCCTTGTTCTGGCTCGTCGAGAACATCGACCAGCCGGCATAGCCAATGGTCGGGAAGGATTTGCCATCCGGGCCTTTCGGCAGCGGTGCGACGCCGAAATCATCCTTCTTCATGCGTTCGGCAACGGCGATCAGCGCATCCGGATCCTGATCGAGGAACGCACAGGTGCCGGAATAGAAGCCGGCGACGACTTCGTTGAAGCCCCAGTTGACGCTATCCTTTGGCGCATAGCCCTTCTTGTAGAGATCGACCATCCACTCGATGCCCTTCGCCCAGCCGGGGCTGTTCATCGTCGAGGTGCCGTCATCCTTGAAGTATTTGTTGTCGCCGGCCATGGAGGCGGCAAAGATCATCCAGCCGTTGAGACCGCCCGGACCGCCGCGCATGCAGTAACCGTATTTGCCCGGTAGCTTCGAGATGGCCTCGGATGCCTTGACGAATTCGTCCATCGTCTTCGGCGGCTCGGCGATGCCGGCGTCCTTCAGGATCTTCTTGTTGTAGAACATGGCACGCAGATAGAAGCCGTAGGGCAGCATATAGGCGGTGTTCTTGACATCGCGGCCGAGCTGAAGCGCGCGCGGCGTCAGTTCACTCGTATGTTCCCACTTCGCGAGGTAGGGCTCGAGGCTTTCGAGCATGCCGTTATTGCCGTAGAGCGACAGCCAGGTATCAGGCATTTCCATTACGTCGGGCGTATCGCCGGCCGAGACCATGGTGGCGAATTTCTGGAAGGCCTCGTTCCAGGGCAGGGAGATAATATCGACCTTGGTGCCCGGGTTGGCGGCTTCGAACTTCGCGACGATCGACTTGAGCGTCTCGGTGCGCTCCGGGCTCGTGATGACTTCCACGAGCTTCAGCGTTGTATCGGCAAAGGCGGTGCCGACCATCAAAGCGGTAAAGAGTGCTGCTGTTATCAGTCTTTTCATGTTGGTTCCCCTTTTTGGATTTTCCTCTCAGATTGACGATGTCACGAGGCGGCGGCGATTGCCTCCTCGAGTTCCTTCCACAGGGCCTCGGTTCCTTCGAGGCCGATATGGAGACGTACGGAGCGCGGATTGATGCCGAAGGTATGCGCTGAATTCGGCTGTGCCTTCTGCTGCAGCACGACTTCGCCCGGCACGATCAGGCTCTCATGTCCGCCCCAGCTCACACCCAGCTTGAAGAGCGTGAGGCGATCGGCAAAGGCGCGGATATCGACGCCCTCGCGGAAGATGAAAGAAAACAGGCCCGAGGTGCCATTCAGGCCGGATGGTAGCCGGTTGGCCAGGCCCGGATGGCAGACCTGTTCGACGACATCGAGCTCCTGCAGGCGCTTGGCGATCGTCATTGCAGCCGCCTCATGCGCCTTCATTCGGATCGGCAGGGTGCGCAGGCCGCGGATCAGGAGCCATGCGTCGAAGGGCGAAAGCTTGCCGCCGAGATAAGGGTAGGCTTCGGCCTTGATGCGCGCGATCATCTCCTTTGAGCCGGCAACGACGCCGGCGACGACGTCGCTGTGGCCGCCTAGATACTTGGAGGCGGAATGGATGACGAGATCGACGCCGAGTTTCAAAGGCTGCTGGAAGTAGGGAGTGGCCCAGCTGTTATCGATCATCGAAACGACGCCATGCTGCTTCGCAAGGGCGGCCAGTGCGCCGACATCGTGCGCTTCCATAACCCAACTCGTCGGACTTTCCATGTAGAAAACCTTGGCGCCGGGAAGCGCCCTCGCAACGGCTTCTTCGTCGCGACCATCGACATAGGTCACGTCCACCTTCATGCGCTTTAGAACCGTGCCGAAGAGGCGGAAGGCGTCGGGATAGACATGTTTGACCGCAACGATCCTGTCGCCTGGCTCGACAAAACTCAGCACTGCAGATGAGATCGCCGCCATGCCGCTCGCAAAACCGAGCGCATCCTCGCCGCCCTCCAGCTTCGCCAGCATCTCTTCGAACATGCGCACCGTCGGGTTAAGGCCGCGCGTATAGATCGGCCGCACCTTTTCGCCGCGATAGGAGGCGATCATCTCGTCGTAGTTCGAGAAAGTGAACAGAGAGGTCTGGAAGATCGGCGGCACGACGGCTTCGGCAAAATTGCCGTCGTCGTGAGCTGTAATAAGGGATGCGAGTTCGAACGGCTCTAGCCCGTCGGTCATTGGGACATTTCCTTGATGTCTTCCTCGACGACGTCGAGAATTTTCAGTGTTTCGGCGCGCGCAGCCTCGGGATCCTGATCGACGATCGCGTTGAACAGCGTGCGGTGATAGGGGAAGGAGCGGCGAGCAAAATCCTGCCGATCGAAAGGATGCTCCCAGAAGCGCTCGAAGGTTTCGCGCATCTGTTCGAGAAGCTGCCGGAACAGCGGGTTATGCGTGGCGTCATAGACGGCAAGATGGAAGGCAAGATCCTCAGGCCCGGATGTGCCCTTGGCCATGTGCACGCGCTCCATCTCGTTGAGCTTCTCTTCGATGATGACGATATCTTCGTTGGTTCGCTTTCTCGCAGCCACCATGCCGGCCTCGCATTCGATGCCGCGGCGGACCTCCAGCGTCTGCAGCAGCGCATCGCGCAGGTGTGACGGGTTGAAGGAAAGCGGCATATGAATCGTCGCCTTCGAAACCGGCTTCAGCAGGTAGGTGCCGCTGCCTTTGCGCGTCTCCATGACGCCGAGCGCCTGGAAGTAGGTGATCACCTCGCGAATGGTGGAGCGTCCCACCGAAAGCGCTGCCATCAGCTCACGTTCGGTCGGAAGCCGGTCGCCCGCCCGCAGCTTCGACGATTCGATGAAGATCGACAGCGCCTCGATGACTTGCTGCGTCCGGTCGATGGAAGGAAGAGGGGTAAGCATGGGTTTTGTCATGGATGGTAAATTGGTCTGACATCTGCCATCAGGTCAATCTCTTTTTCTTGGCTCGGACATTTTTTGTGGCCCTTAAATTTTTAAGGGCACAAAGCGAGCAGCAATGAAGGTTGTTTGCGGCCTTCAAGAGTGCCGACAGCGCTGATAGAAGGAACGTGTTGTGAGTCCCGGGCTGGAAGAGAATGGCCGCTAGAGATCGATATTCACGGAAGCTGGAATGCGCGAAATGCGACCACACCGGCTTTGCCGAAGTTTCCGAAACTGACGATCGTCGGGCGATGAGCCGCGATTTCAAGATAGACGAGATGCCGCGCGGCTTTTCCACGGAACGGCCGTCGACCGATCCGCGCAAGCATATGGTGCGCTGCAGGTGCGGTTCGGTGTTTCCTTTCGAGCAGGACATGATCTACGCACCAGGCGGCGAGCCGCGGCGCAGAAAAGCATAGGCCGAAAAGAAAAAAGCCCCGCACAGGCGAGGCTAAGCTTGTGCCGCTCCGGGGAAATCGGAAGCGACGCGGCATTGTCTAACGGTCGTCTTCTCTTCCGGCTAGGTCAGTTTTGCCGATAGCGGTACGCTCAAGTAAAAAAGCTCTTCATTCGTGAAATGAGATTGGTTTGCAGGCTTTCTCTCAGTGGCTGCAAAGATGCGAGGAAACCATCGTGCCGTGCAATATGTTCAGCCAGCGTTCATTTTCGCGCGGGCAAAAGGGCAATCACCGCAACGCCTTGCGGTCGTCGAGGCCCGGCTTCCATTGGTTTTCGAGCCTAGTCGCCGGGCCTCGCAGATACTGAAAAAATCGGATACCCCACATGCGGTTGCTTCGCGCCTTCATCGATTGGATTCGCCGCAAGCGGCGGCCAGAACAGGAAACGATCCAACACTCCGCCGATGACCCATGGGTTCTGCAGCAGATCGAAAAATTCGAGCGGGAGTTGAAGCGCTAGCAGGCCTGCCAGTTCGTAAGTCCCGGTGCTTGATCAGCGCCGCAGGACGGCCCCATCCTTGGCGACGAGTTTGCCCGCCTTGTAGACTGCGCGTCCTTTCGGCACTGCAACGACCGCCTCGGGAACATGCTCCGCCATCAAGGTAACGAAATCGGCTTTTGCCCCGATCTGCAAGCCGTAGCCCTCCAGCCGCAGAGCTTTGGCGCCGCTCTCGGTCACGACATCGAAGGCGACCTTCAATTCGTCGTCCGTATAGAAGCCCGACCGATAGCCGATCATCATTGCGCGGCCCAGCATGTCGCCATCACCATAGGGCCACCAGGAATCGCGAATATTGTCGCTGCCGCTGAAGACGGTAACGCCAGCGGTACGAAGCAAGGCGACTGGCGGGAAAGAGTGGGCACCCGGTGCATTCGTCATAATGGAGACACCGCTCTCGGCGATGAGGTCCGCGGCGCGCTTGGCCGCCTCGAACGAGAGATCGCCAAGTCCATAGGCGTGGCTGATCGTGACGTGCCCACCCATGGAAAGACTGCGCGCGCGGGCGCAGATCTGCTCGATGGTGAAGAGGCCGAGCGTGCCGCCGTCATGAAGATGGATATCGACATCGACGCCATGCTTCTCGGCGACACCGAAAACCACATCGAGATGTTTTTCGACATCGCGATCGAAGCTTGCCGGATCGAGCCCGCCGACGAGATCGGCACCCATGGCGATTGCCTGATCCAGAAGCTCAGGCGTGCCGGGGCTTTTCAGAATGCCGCTTTGCGGAAAGGCAACGAGCTGGATGTCGATCAATCCGCGGTATTCTTCGCGTACGGCAAGCACAGTCTCTAGCGACTTCAATCCAACGGAACCGTCCACCATAACGTGGCTGCGCATATATGTGCTGCCATTGGCGATGCAGAGGTCGAGCTGGTTTCTGGCCCTTTCGTCCATCGGTGCGGCCTGCGCCATGTTTTGCGCCTGGAAGGCGACGCGCTCATGGACATCGAAGCCGTTGGTGCAGGGCTTGTGCGGAATCCAGGCGTCACCGTAAAAGCTGGTGTCGAGATGAATGTGCCCTTCGACAAAGCCCGGCACCACGAGGATGCCTTCGAGGTCGATAAGCTCGGAGGCAGAAGTCGGCGCTCCAGTCTCCGTGATCGACACGATCCGCCCGCCCGTGACGCCGATATCCTTGATGGAGCCGTCGGCAAGCTTGGCCCGGGTAAAGAGCGTTTCGATCGTGCTCAATTTTTTCTCCTTGAATCCATGGCTACCGGTCTCGCGCGAACCGCCTGGGTGACGGATGTCTTACCGCTCGAACGCCTCTTTCAGACCGAAACTCTTGCGCTCGCGTAGGTCGAGATCGGCTTCGATATGCGCGATATGATGAAGCATCAGGTCACAGGCTGTGTCGACATCCTTGCGCTCCAGAGCGGTGATGATATCGCCATGCTCGGCATGGCCGCAACTGGAGGCGCTTGATTGTCCGTAGAGTGCAATTACCAGCGACGAGCGCGCGACAAGCTCCTCCATGAAGCGCTGCATGATGAGATTGCCCGATATCGAT
This sequence comes from Rhizobium centroccidentale, assembly GCF_030182565.1. NCBI lineage: Bacteria > Pseudomonadati > Pseudomonadota > Alphaproteobacteria > Hyphomicrobiales > Rhizobiaceae > Rhizobium > Rhizobium centroccidentale. Next base: position 584,390 of record NZ_JAQJCG010000003.1, read on the forward strand.
GCCAGCATCAGATGGAAGTCGCCCGAAGCCTTGATCTCGGCGCGGCGCGCGGGTTGACCGCGCTCTCCCATCAAGCGGCCTTCTTCCACGAGGAGTTGCCGGAGCTGTGCGAGCTGAGGCGCGGTGATATGCTCGGCTGCCGATCGCACTATGCCCGGCTCGACCAGACGACGCGCAGCGAATATCTGCCGCGCCTCCTCGGGCGAAGGATAGGCGACGAAAGCGCCCCGATTCTTCTCCACGCTGACGAGTCCCTCATAGGAAAGAGCCTGTAGGGCGGCACGTGCCAATGTCCGGCTAACGTTAAAGAGAGCGCCGACATCGCTCTCGGATAATTTCGTGCCCGGTGCTAGCCGGCGCTCGACGATTGCGTCGCGAATGGCCTCGCGAATCTGTTGCGCACCGCTGTCGGTAGCATCGCCGGGCGTCAAAAGCGCATCTGTTGAAGAATTCATGATCGGCAGCCTGAATAACTGGCTGCAATGATAGACAGGTTTCGCGCGGAAGTTAAACGAAATCTGATGCAGATTATGGCCGAAAGTGTATACAATATTTTGCATAAATCGCGCACAATAGCCTATTTCCTGTGCATATTCACAGTTGCCCCTCCAGGGGCAAAATTTCTCGGCCGATAAAAAATATAGAAATTACAGCTGGTTAGTAGGACGCAGCAGAACTGGCACGATTGATGCAATGTCTTTCCCAAACCAAAGGGGAAGATGATGTCGAAAGCGGCAGAGATCGATATAGTGTCCGTTTCGAAGGTCTACGGCACGACCACGGCTGTCCATGCGATCAGCCTGAAAATACCGGCAGGCTCCTATTGCTGCTTCCTCGGGCCTTCCGGTTGCGGCAAGACCTCGACGCTGCGCATGATCGCCGGCCATGAAGGCATTTCCTCGGGCGACATCAGGCTCGGAAATACTGTCGTTACGGATTTTCCGCCCGCCCGACGCGGCACGGCGATGATGTTCCAATCCTATGCGCTGTTTCCTCATCTCGACCTTATCGACAATGTCGCCTTCAGTCTGAAGATGAAAGGTGTCGACAAGGACGAACGCCGCGCCAAGGCGCTCGACATGCTGAAGCTGATGCAGATGGAAGCCTACGCCACCCGCCGTCCGGCTCAGCTTTCGGGCGGACAGCAGCAGCGCGTGGCGCTTGCCCGTGCGTTGATCACCGATCCGGAAGCGCTGCTGCTCGACGAGCCGCTATCGGCGCTCGATCCCTTCCTGAAAATCCGCATGCGCGCCGAGCTGAAGAAGCTACAGAAGTCGCTTGGCATCACTTTCGTCCATGTCACGCACAGCCAGGAAGAGGCGATGGCGCTCGCCGATATCATGGTCATCATGAATGACGGCCGGATCGAGCAGGCGGGCTCGCCGCGGGAGGTTTTCGAACATCCCGCGACGGCCTTCGTTGCCCGCTTCATGGGTGACCATAACGTCTTGTCCGGTCGGATAACGTCGAGCGAAGATGGCATGATCACCATGACCGCGCCGGAAGGGCAGGGCTTCTCGGTGAAAGGGGCAGGTCGCGCCGTCGGCGAAACCGTCGACATCGCCGTGCGCACCGACCGCGTTCGGCTTTCGCAGCCATCGGACAAAGGGCTGGGCTTCAACGGCGTGGTCTCCAATGTCGAATATCGCGGCGCAACGCTGAAGATCACCGTCATTGGTGCCGGTAGCGATGATTTCACCGTGATCGCCAGCAACGACGATGCTGCCGCCAGATCCATGGCAGTCGGCGACACCGTCTCGCTGAGTTGGGCTCAGGAGGATGCAATCCTTTTTGGCCGTATGTCCGCATGAAAATCTCAAGCATTAAAAAAGGGGAACTGACAATGACCACTGAAACCAAGACTACCAAGACCGCGAAAGGCATTTCCCGCCGCTCACTGCTGAAGACCGGCGCCGCCGCTTTCGGCGCCATGGCCGGCTCCGGTGTCATCACCGGCTTTCCGACCATCTGGGCCAAAACCAACATCACGCTGCGCCAGTTCGGCACCGGTGTTTCGAACATCAATGCCATTGCCGAGAAGTGCAAGGCCGATCTCGGTATCACACTGGAGATGACGGCAACCGATTCAGACGCTGCCGCCCAGCGCGCCGTCACCCAACCCAACAGCTACGATATCGCCGACATCGAATACTGGATCGCCAAGAAGGTATTCCCGGCCGGCGTACTGCAGCCGATGGACGTGAAGAAGCTCAAATATTACGACAAGATCGTGCCGCTCTTCATCAACGGCAAGCTGAAGCCCGACAGCGTCATCGCACAGGGCACGGCGCCGCACACGGTGGGCTTCGTCGAAGGGCAGGGCTCGAAGAAATTCGCCAAGGAGCCGACGCAATGGATGACGATGGTTCCGACCATCTACAATGCCGATACGCTCGGCATTCGCCCCGATCTTACGGGTCGTCCGATCACCAGCTGGGCCGACATTCTCGATCCGGCCTTCAAGGGCAAGACCGCGATCCTCAATATCCCGTCGATCGGCATCATGGATGCCGCGATGATCATGGAAGCCGCCGGCAAGATCAAATATGCCGACAAGGGCAACATGACGAAGGCGGAAATCGACAAGACCATCGAGTTCCTGATCAAGACCAAGGGCGACGGCCAGTTCCGTGCCTTCTGGAAGTCCTTCGACGAAAGCGTCAACCTGATGGCGTCGGGCGAAGTGGTCATCCAGTCCATGTGGTCGCCGGCGGTTGCCGCCGTCCGCTCCAAGGGCATTGCCTGCACCTTCCAGCCGCTCAAGGAAGGCTATCGCGCCTGGGGCGGCGGCCTTGGCCTTGCCTCGCATCTCAAGGGCGCCGAGCTCGACGCGGCTTATGAATATATCAACTGGTACACCTCCGGCTGGGTCGGCGGCTACCTCAACCGCCAGGGCTATTACTCCGCCTGCATGGAAACGGCCAAGAACTTCATGTCGGCCGACGAATGGGGTTACTGGATCGAAGGCAAGCCGGCGCAGGGCGATATCCTGTCTCCCGAAGGCAAGGTGATGGAGAAGGCCGGCGCCGTTCGCGACGGCGGTTCCTTCGAAACCCGCATGGGCGCAGTCGCCTGCTGGAATTCGGTCATGGATGAGGACCGCTACATGGTCCGTCGCTGGAACGAATTCATCGCTGCCTAAGCTGCATATCCGTCATCTCCTCTCCCCTTCAAAACGGGGAGAGGATCCTACCAATGGAGAGGCCGGACCATGGCGACAATCGCTTCCTCGGATGCGGAGCAGGAAACTCAGAAAACCGGACGCAGATTTGCCGTACCCGGTTGGGCGGTGGCCTATCTGCAGGCAACGCCGCTCTTTCTCATTCTCGGCTTCTTCTTCCTATTGCCGATCGCCATGATCGGCATCGTCAGTTTCTGGGATTATGATTTCGCCGGCCTCTATCCGGCATTCCTCACCACGAATTATACCGATACGCTCGGTTCGTGGGTTACATGGAAAACCTACCTCAATACATTGAAATTTACGGTAATTGTCTGGGCGCTGACGCTCTTCATCGGCTTCTGGGTCGCCTATTTTCTGGCTTTCCATATTCGCCGCACCTCGACGCAGATGATCCTTTTCCTCGTCTGCACCGTGCCCTTCATGACCTCCAACATCATCCGCATGATCTCGTGGATACCCGTTCTCGGGCGCAACGGACTGGTCAATTCGACACTGATCGAGATAGGCCTGATCCCAAAGCCTATCGAATGGCTGCTTTATTCCGATTTCGCCGTCGTGCTCGCCATGGTGCACCTCTACACGCTCTTCATGGTGACGCCGATCTTCAACACGCTGATGCGCATCGACCGTTCTCTCTTCGAAGCCGCGCGGGATGCCGGCGCCAGTGGATGGCAGGTGCTGTGGAATGTGGTCATTCCGCTTGCCAAGCCCGGCATGGCGATCGGCAGCATCTTCGTCGTCACGCTCGTCATGGCGGATTTTTCCACCGTGCAGGTGATGTCTGGCGGTCAGAGCGCATCCATCGCGCTGATGATGAAGAACCAGATGTCGCTGCTGCAATATCCAGCAGCCGCCGCCAATGCGGTCGTGCTTCTGATCGTCGTGCTGCTGATGGTCGCTGCCATCCTGCGCATCGTCGATATCCGCAAGGAGCTCTAGGATGAACCGCGAAAAGCGCAGCCTGGAATTTTATGTTCTCGCGATCTTCTTCACTATTTTCGTGCTGTTTCTCTATGGTCCGCTCTCGGCGGTCATCATCCTGTCTTTCCAGGGGCCGGATGGCGGCCTGACATTCCCGTTGAATGGCGTCTCGCTGCATTGGTTCGCCAATCTCTTCGAAAAGCAGGCGGTCGGCGATTTCGGCGCCTCCTTCCAGCGCTCCCTGATCCTCGGGGTGATGGTCATGATTGTGACCGTCGTCGTCTCGCTGTTGGCGGGCCTTGCCTTTCGCCGTCGCTTTCGCGGATCGACATTCCTGTTCTATGCGACGGTCGCCAGCCTCGTCGTCCCATCGATCATCATTTCCCTCGGGATCGGTGTCGTCTTTCAGCAAGGCGGCATCGCGCCGGCCTGGTATTCATCGGCTTTCGGCGCGCATCTGACCTGGACATTGCCTTTCGGCGTGCTGATCATGTTTGCTGTCTTCAACCGGTTTTCGCCGGCCTATGAGGAGGCAGCCCGCGATCTCGGCGCCAGCTCCTGGCAAACCTTCCGTCATGTCGTGCTGCCGATGATTGCTCCGAGCCTGATCGGCGTCGGTCTGTTCGGCTTCACGCTGTCCTATGACGAGTTCGCCCGCACCCTGATGACGTCAGGCACCTACAATACCCTGCCGCTCGAGATCTACGGCATGACGACGAATGTCACGACGCCGGTGCTCTATGCGCTCGGAACCGTGACGACGCTCTTCTCCTTCACCATCATCCTGCTGGCGCTTGCAGTCATGACCATGCTCGGCCGCCGCCAAGCCAAGAAAAGTTGAGATCATGCGCCTGCTGCTCATCAATCCGAATACGACCGCTTCCATGACGGAAAAGGCGGCGATCGCCGCGCGTGCCGTAGCAGCCCCCGGCACGGAGATCATCGCTGCCACATCTCAGATGGGGCCGGCCTCGATCGAGGGCTATTACGACGGAGCGATAGCCGTACCGGGCATGCTGCGCGAACTAAGGGAGAGGCAACTTGGCGGCTATGACGCCGCGATCATCTGCTGTTTCGACGACACCGGTCTGGAAGCCGCACGCATGTTCTGCGACGTACCTATCGTCGGTCTGTGTGAAGCAGCCGTAGCGACGGCCGGCTTCCTGGCACAGCGCTTTAGCGTAGTGACGACGCTCGAACGCTCGCGCATCCTCATCGACAACCTCGTCCAGCGTTATGGCATGGGCGCGCGGGCGAAGGTTCGTGCGTCCGATATCCCTGTTCTCGAGCTTGAAGATGTCTCTTCGGGTGCAATCGGAAAGCTGCGGACGGAAATCGAGCGAGCGCTTGCCGAAGATGGAGCGGAAGCCATCGTACTCGGTTGCGCCGGCATGACCGACCTCGCAAGAACGCTCCAATCGATCTACGGCGTTCCCGTCGTGGATGGTGTCGCCGCAGCGGTCAAGCAGGCCGAAGCTTTGGTGTCTCTGGGCCTTTCCACCAGCAAGCGCAGTTCCTATGCCTCCCCATTGCCAAAGCCTTTTTCGGGCGCGATGCAGGATTTTGCGCCGGCTGCGTTGGCTTAACCTCGTCACCATTGATATTTAGTGCCCCTAGCTGATCGCTACACCTTGCGAATGGCATATCTCGGCTTCCGGGGCTACAATGCCACGGTAAAGAACGAGAGTCGTGGATTTGGCACAGAGAGCCGGCAAAGCTGATCTTCCCCTGCATGGCGGCCGCGTACCGCGGTGGCTTGGAGACCGCATGACGCGCCTGGGCGCCGTCATCACCGAGGCGATCGTGCAGCATTATGGTCGCGACGAGCTCTTTCGCCGCCTCGCCAATCCCTTCTGGTTCCAGTCTTTCGGCGCCGTCATGGGCATGGATTGGCATTCCTCGGGGATCACGACGAGCGTCCTGGGTGCTCTGAAGCGCGGCCTGACGCCGCTATCCGGCGAACTTGGCATCCACGTCTGCGGCGGCCGCGGCGCGCAATCGCGCAAGACGCCGGGCGAACTGCTTGATATCGGCGATCGCGTCGGTATCGACGGCGCGTCCCTTGCCATGAAGAGCCGGCTGATCGCGAAGGTGGACAGCGCGGCCGTGCAGGATGGCTTCGACCTCTATCTGCATGGCTTCATCGTCGCCGATGACGGCAAGTGGGTCGTCATCCAGCAGGGTATGAACGAGGAACGGCGGCAGGCGCGTCGATATCACTGGCTATCGGAGGGTTTGACGAGCTTCCTGGATTCGCCGCACGCGGCTATCGAAGGGCGCGAGCAGGGCGAGATCGTCAATCTTGCCGATCGGCGCGCCGAGCGTTCCCGCGACGGTCAGCTGGATTTGCTCTCCTCGTTGGGGCCAGATAAAATCATTCGCGAATTCAATGTCCTGGAAGGGAAATCTCCAGTAATTGGCAAGCAGGAAGCGCAGCCGATGCTGCCGTACCTCGTCATGCCGGCACATCATGATGTGCGCCAGGAAGATGTGAACATGAGGCGCCTGCACGGAAATCTCGCTGCGGCCGCCGATCGCGGTCCGGTGGATTTCGAGGATCTGCTTCTGACGCCCGGCGTCGGCGCCAGAACGGTCAGGGCTTTAGCGATGGTCGCCGAAGTCGTCCATGGCGCACCCTGCCGCTTCTCCGACCCAGCGCGCTTCTCGCTCGCCCATGGCGGCAAGGACCGGCATCCGTTTCCGGTGCCGCTGAAGGTCTATGATGAGACGATCAGCGTGATGAAATCCGCCGTCAGGAAGGGACGCCTCGGTCGTGACGAGGAATTGTCGGCGCTGAAGCGGCTGGATGACCAATCGCGGATGCTGGAGCGTTATGTCACCGGCCCCGATCTCAAGGAGATCGTTGCCGGCGAATTCGACCGCTCCTTTTCCTATGGCGGCCGCAGCGTCTTCGGCTGGGAGCCTCCACCAGACTCCGGGGATCACGGCGCCGAGGGGGATCTCCGCTCTTCGAAGAGTTAAGCCAGGGCCGCGGCAGAAGGGAGCGGCTTGTCTGGCAGCTCCGTCGCCAATTCATGGCAGGGTATAACCAATCACATAGTCGCCCGGCTTCGTTCCGACCGAGCCGTGGCCTCCCGCCACCATGACGACATATTGCTTGTTGTCGCTGGCGGTATAGGTCATCGGCGTTGCCTGGCCGCCCGCCGGAAGGCGTGCCTGCCAAAGCTGCCTCCCGGTCGTGACATCATAGGCCCTAAGATAATTGTCCACCGCTGCCCCCAGGAACGCTACTCCGCCCTTGGTGACGATCGGGCCGCCAATGCCGGGAACGCCGACCTTGAAGGGAAGGGGCAGGGGCGTCATGTCATGGACGGTGCCGTTCTTGTGCTTGTAGGCGATCTTGCCGGTCTTCAGATCGACACCGGCGACATAGCCCCAAGGCGGTGCCTGGCAGGGAATGCCGAGCGGGCTGACGAACGGCCCCATATAGACGCCATAGGGTGAGCCTTCATTTCGGTTGAGCCCCTGTTCGCTGCCCTTGTCGCCAGCGCCCTTTGGCGGGATCTCGGCGCGGGGCACCAGCCGGGAAGTGAAGGCAAGATAGGTCGGCATGCCGAACATGATCTGCCGTTCGGGGTCGACGGCAACGCTGCCCCAGTTGAAGGTGCCGAAATTGCCGGGGAAGATGATGGAACCGCGCAGCGATGGTGGCGTGTAGCGGCCTTCATATTGATGCCGATGGAAGGCGATGCGGCAGGCGAGCTGATCGAACAGCGAGACGCCCCACATGTCCTTTTCCTGCAAGGGTGGCGGCGAGAAAGTCAAATCGGAGATCGGTTGTGTCGGCGAGGCATGATCCTCGGGAATGGTGCCGCCCGGCGCCGGTATTTCCCTGAAAGGAATGATGGGCGTGCCGGTGCGGCGATCGAGCACGTATATGTCGCCCTGCTTGGTCGAAGCGACCAGCGCGGGAACCGTGCTGCCGTCGGGCTTCGTCAGATCGACAAGTACGGGCTGGGCGGGCACATCCATATCCCAGAGATCGTGATGGACGAATTGCTGCACCCATTTGAGCTGGCCGGTATTGATGTCGAGCGCGACCACAGAGGATGAGAAGCGTTCGACATTGGCGCTGCGGCCCATGCCGAGCTGGTCCGGCGTCTGATTGCCAAGCGGAACATAGACCATGCCGAGCGTCTCGTCGGCGCTGGAAACCGACCAACTGTTCGGCGAATTGGTCGTGTAGGTCTGCCCTGCGGGCAACGGCGCTGTCTGATCCGGATTGCCCGAATCCCAGTTCCAGAGCAGTGCGCCGGTCCGGGCATCGAAGGCGCGGATGACGCCTGACTGTTCCTGGGTGGAGTAATTGTCATTCACCGCGCCGCCGATGATGATCTTGTCGGCGACTATCACGGGCGGCGATGTCGAATAATAATAACCGGCCGGATTGTATTTCATGCCAGTTTCAAGATGCAGGGTGCCCTGATCGGCAAAGCTCGGGCACACTTTGCCGTTGGCGGCATCGAGTGCGATCAGCCTGGCATCCGAGGTCGGCAGATAGACGCGATCGGCACATGGCGCCCCGGCTGCAGCAGTTACGTCGTGATAATAAGAGACGCCGCGGCAGGTCTGATGCTGCCGATTGGGGTTCATGCCGGCATTGGCATCGTAGCGCCATTTTTCCTTACCATTCGTCGCGCCGATTGCGATCGCCAGACTATGGGGTGTGCAGATATAAAGCGTATCGCCGATCTTGAGTGGCGTAACCTGATAGGTCGTTTCGCCGATGTCGTCGGGGCGCTTTACATCACCTGTCTGATATCGCCAGACTTCCTTGAGGTTCGCAACATTCTGCGCATTGATCTGATCGAGAGGCGAGTAACGCTGACCAAACGAGGTTCGACCATATTGATGCCATTCACCATCGGGCACATCACCGCCCATCGGGGCATTCGCGGCTGTTGTCGTTGGCAGATCGCCAGAGAGATCGTGCGGATCGGTCGTCATCGAATAGACTGCAATGAGGATGGCGATGATCAAGGGGATTGCAAGCGGCCAGGGATTGGCCCCGTAGTGAACGCCGTCCAGGCTGCGAAAGCCCATGGGGCGCCGGACCCATGGCGTCAATAACCAGAGACCGATCAGAATGATCAGGCCGCCGCGCGGACCGAGCTGCCACCAGTCGAAACCGACCTCCCAGATCGCCCATCCAAGCGCTGCCAGTACGAAGATCGCATAGAGCCAAAGCGCGGCTGCCTTGCGCATATAAAGCAGGATCGCCGTCAGGAGGAAGGCGATGCCGGCCAGAAGATAAAAGGGACTTCCGCCAAGCAGCACAAGCCAGAGGCCGCCGCCACCGAGCGCCAGACCGATGAGTGCGAGGATGATCGATGTGATGACGATGGCCATGATCTGCTCCAGTCTATCCGCCGATTGGACAGTGATTGATCGAAGGCATGCGAACTCCCGCGAGGTCCTTTTGGATCTCAACCTCGAGGTTAAAGTCTAAATCAATATCAGCTGCTTCGCCGGCAACGAGAAGAACTGCGCCCAGGGCGATTTGGATCGATACATCAAGCCCCCCATCAAATCAGAGATTGAACGCCAGGATTGCGAGAATGTTCCAATCCGGCCAGCCATTCAAGTTCGATGCCGTGGCGCCCGATTTGATTAACGGACGTAGTTAATTTTTTAACAATTTTCAGGAATACTAATGGAACAGATATTGGAATCAAGGGTTTCCGTGCAGAGCCGGAGGACTAGAGATGAATATGAAGATTGTTACCGCCCAGTCGGAAGTTGAAACGAACGACACCGGAACCTATCCGGATGGCATGATGGAGCGTATTCTGGTCGAGTTTTCCGCAAGCTCCGAGCGGCAACACCGCAAATCCCACGAGCGCGATTACGGCGCACATAAGGCGCTTCGACCGATACCGGCCGGGCTGGCCTGAAGGCCTGGGAACTCGTTTTCTTCGTCAGATATAGAGTGGCGCCATTCGGCGCCAAGCATCTGCGCGATGCGCGCGTCCGTCCCATACATGCAGCCGATGATCGATCCGCTTATCGGCGAGCAGCTGGCTCAGATGACGATTATTGTCGAAGAAGGGATCGGCGTCTCCGATCGTCATGACGATATCGATCTGGCGCAACCTGTCCAAACGCCACTCGCAGGCAAGTCCCGGCAGAAAATGCGTCGGAGTGTGAAAATAGATATCATCGTCGTAATAGCCGTCGAACAGATCCGTGAAGGATTCGACCTTCATCGTCAGATCGTAGCGGCCGGAAAAGGCGACCAGCTTGCGGAAGAGGTGAGGGTGGCGGAAAACCAGGCTTGCGGCCTGGAAGGCGCCGAGGCTGCAGCCGTGAACGATAGTGCACTCATGCCCGTTCTTCTGCGTCATCAGAGGCAGGACTTCGTTGAGGATGTATTCCTCAAAAGCGTTGTGTCTGCGAATGCGCTCGGATGGGTGGCGATGAAAGCCATAGAAGGTTTCTGCCGCCAGCCCTTCGATGCAGTAGAGCTGAAGCTGTCCGGCATTCAGCTTGTCCGCGAGAGAGGCCACGATGCCTACCTGCTCATATTCCCAGAAACGACCGTCGCGGGTGGGAAATACCAATACCTTGGCGCCGGCATGGCCGAACACCAGCAACTCCATGTCGCGATGCAGCCGAGGGCTGTACCAGCATAGATATTCGCGGTTCATAGCACCTTGAAGAATTGCTCGACCTTGTCTCGCAGAATTGCGTTCTGCTGCTCGCTGCCAGCATAATCGAAGTGACCGGCATCCAGAATGAAGATTTCATTAAATTTCTGCAGCGCATTTGCGACAGAGAACTGGCAGGGTGGTGCGACGGCCGGATCGAAAAGTGCGGGTGCCACAAGCATCGGCACAGCGATACGACTTGCCGCGATCGCAGCATCGAAGAAGCGCAGCGTCTCCAAAACGCTGCCGTGCTTTTCCTGATAGACCTGAACCGATTGTGCGCTGCCGACGGTTGGCAATGCCAGCCATAACCGCCGGTGGCCGAAAGTCGGAACGATGAGGTGGCCGCGCCTGATCCGCGCATCGAAAGGAATTGCCAGGGCGCCGATGCCGCCCCCGAAACTGATGCCGCTATAGCCGATATGGCCGGCAAGCCACGGATAGAGGGTCTCCAATGTCGAGACGGCGAGCCAGATGTCTTCCACGCAGCCGCCGATGACATAGGTATCGCGGTTTTCGATACCGCAAAGAACATGACCAGAAGCATCCGAGGGGATTTTCGGGCTGGCGCTGAGGGAGAGCCCGCGGCAACAGGGAAAAAGGATAGCCGTCTCTTCTACCGGCCATTCGAATTCCGGCTGGTCTCTTCCGCCATATCCGTGTCCGACGACCAGGCCGCGCCGCACCTCTCCGCTGCGGGGAATGAGCAGCCAGCCATTGATCTGAAACGACCCTGTCGACATGTAGCTGATATCGAAGACGTGCCAATTGTCATGACGTTGCTTGCTGTGGCGAAGCTTGGGTTGCGGATCGATGGCTAGGGCCGCCCTGTAGCGCTGCCGCCAGAAGTTGTCGAAGCCCGTCGGGGCTTCCGGCGTCTCTATCGCCTGCAACTGTGCAAGCTGCATGCCATAGGTCGGATCGAAGTCGAAGGGGTGGGATGTCGGTATGCTCATGGCAAATTTTTCGCGTGAAAGCACGGCTAAGGCAAGAAGCAAGATTGCCGATCCGCAGGCTTTCGTCGCGGCTTACTCCCTGTTCATTCATGAATTTCTTGCTTGGGGCGATCGACGCGATAGAGCACGTGCGGCCGGAGAATATTGCCTGGCGGCATGGTGATATCATCGAAATCGCCACTTTCGAGTTGGATCATGCCGATCTTCTCCATCGCGCGGCGGGAAGGGGTATTGATCGCCGAGGTGTAGCCGATCACGCAATCAGCCTGCAGCTCCTGCCAGGCGAATTCCAGACAACGCCGGCTAAATTCCACTGCGTAGCCCTGCCGCCAATAGGAAGTCGCCAGAATCCAACCGATCTTCAGCCGGAAATTGCCTGGAACTTCCGGCCCGGGTCGCGAAAGGCCAGCACCGCCCATCAGCGCGCCATCAGCTTTCCGCTCAACGGCCAGGAAGCCGAAACCTCTATTGGCTAACTGCGCGTTGGCTTCGTCGCGGGGAGGTCACACAACTATCGACCGAATGCGCCGCATCTCCATCCATGAATTCGCCATAAAAGTCCACGGCTGCCCGGCCGATATTGACCTCTGTGATTTCTGCCGCACAGAAGAAAAGATGGCGCAAATAGACTTGGTTTATTGCGAACTGCTGTCGCTTCCTTGCCTTCGTTGAGGTATAGTGGAAGCATGATCAGGGTTCTAACGATACTTGCGGGAATTTCGATTGCAGGCTCCGCAATGGCAGGTCAAGTCGCTCAAAGTACCTATAATGTTCAGGATTGTTCGAGTGCGGTCGATCAGGTTCTGTCGACGACCAAGGGACGCCTCCTATCCGTAAAGCCACGCGAGAATCGTTGTATCGTAACTGTGATCATTCCGCATGGCGAGCAACGGCCGGAAAAGGTCGTGGTTCGTGTCGACTATAGCAACAATGACAACAGCCAGGAAAATGGCCAATAACCGCAAGCGGTGAAAGGGACCGCGTGAGAAATGGGCGAAGTCATCCAGTTTCGGCCCGCAACGAAATACGGCAAGCTCCTTGATGCGCAGGCTCGCATGGAAAGGGAGCTGCAGCTTCCCCTTGCGGCGGATCAACCCACCCGAAAGGCCACCCGCGCGAATCCGCCGGATACGTCGACCGCTCCCAAATCAAAAATTGGACTTCCCATCAGCGGCATCGTCATCGTCGTCGGCTCTATCCTGGTCTATGCGCTGGTGATATCCCATGTCGTCGGCCAGCCACATTATTCGGCTCGCGCCAACCTGATGCCTTCGATTTTTTTGCAAAACTAGATTTTCCCGGCAAGAATCGCGTGATGAAGCGGGTCCGCTATCAAGCAATTGCGATACGGGCCGCGAACTCATTTTCGGCACTATTCTTCCTATCGCACGCGCGGAGCATGCCGCCGGCAACCAGCCGCAATATAATTCAGCAGGCAAGATCGACAAAACTGTCATCCCGCGGGCTGAAGACTGTTATGTCCAGGCCGGCTGTTTCGGATATGGGACTTAAAGAACATGAGAAAGATTTAAGCCTGTTCGTTAAGTGAAGATTCCATCAAACCTGATGTAATCCGCAATAGACGGTGATTTTGGAGAGCATTTATTGTCGCGGCTTAAAATTCAACAGCTACAATGGATCGGCGCGGTAGCTGTTATCATGGTTTGCTTGATGATGGCCGGCTCGACGATTGCCTTCAGCCTGTCGGATTATCTCAACTACAAGCACGGCGTAATCGAATTCGGCCGTTTCCATAAGGCGCTGCACGCGGCGGCGACGATATCGAGAGAACGCGGTCCTGCAAACAGTCTCATGGGCGCTTCGGAGCGTGAGCAAGCACAATTTGCTGCCGATCTGAAAGCAAGCCGCGAAGCAACCGATAAAGATATCGCCGAGCTCGAAGCACTCTTTAAAACGGAAATAGACCAGTCCGCGGAAATGCGCAGCGCATTCATGGCGCTTAAGGCTCAGCTGGAGAGCGGCCGCCTGGCGGTCGATGCAGTGGCCGCCTTGCCACGCGGCGAGCGCAGCGGCGCAAGGATCGCAGACGCCATACAGGCAATGTTCCGTGCAGCGGATCGCGCCCAGGATTACCGGGATGTCGCCGGCCGATCGGTCATTGCACTGGCGCCCGAGACAGGCGCCGAAGTCATGCTGACCTCGATGGCCGGAACGCTCAGAGAGCGTGCCGGAAGGCTGGGCTCCTATGTCGTCATAATGCTGGCCTCACAGGGGCAGGCCCGTTCCCACTATAGAGCTGCGTTCGACAACGAATTGAACAGGCTTTTCGAAGTGAATGCGCTGCTGAAAACCTATGCGCCCGTTACATTGCAATCCCAGGCTCTCGCAAGGCTGTTGGATCAGGTGACGGTCAGTTACTTTGCCGGAGCGCTGCCTTACGCTCAGCGCGTCGCCTTTGATGCGAATGCGAGCGATGCGCTCACACCCGGAGAGTTCACAGCGAAATACGTGCCTGGAATGAAATCGACCGAGAACCTGCGTGAACTCATCGAAACCGCGGCATTGAACTCTCTCGACGAAGTACAGCAGAAATCCCTGAGAGCCATGCTGATCTCCGCACTGCTTGCCGTCATGGCGGTATCGGTTGTGATTTGGTTAGCCTACGTGCTCAGACGTTCGCTCTTCCGGCCGATGCTGGCTGTCATGCGACAGATCGACGAGATTGCCGTTGGCAATCTTACGACGCCACCGCCGATACCCCATGCCGGACGTGAGATGCGGGAACTGTTCCTGCGTCTTGACCTTTTGCGTGAGCAGCAACGCTTCAAGCGGCACCTGGAAATGGAGCGCAAATCGATGACGGAGGAGTTAAGACGTCTCTCCCAGACGGATGCGCTCACTGGTCTTCTCAATCGGCGCGCGCTAGAGGATGCGGTGGAGGAATTGCTCGCGACTCCGGAAGCTGGCTCCCGAGGCTTCGCAATCATCATGTTCGATATCGACCATTTCAAATCGATCAATGATCGGTACGGTCACGCCGTCGGCGACATGGTGCTACAAAGAATGGCGCAGATTCTAGGCCCGTGCCTGCGCCCCGCCGATCTATTCGCCCGCTACGGCGGTGAGGAATTCATCGTCGTAATGGGTGACGTCACCGAGGTGTCAGCGCGTTCAACGGCCGAGCGATTGCGGGAAACATTGGCGCAAGCCGTCGTCAGCGATGAACATGGCTTGAAGGTGACCGCCAGCTTCGGCGTCGATTGGCAGGCGCAATGCCTGTTCGAAAACTGGGAAAAGCTGGTCGTCGTTGCGGACAACCGGCTCTATCATGCCAAACGCAACGGGCGCAATTTGGTCTGCTCGTCCGAGAAGACGACTGGACAAACGGCAATCTCCGCCTCGAGACGCGGCCAGAGCGGCGCAAGCGCGGCCTGACACGCTTCGCTATGACCGAGATTATCCGAACAACCTGCTTGTTGGAAACTCGCAGTCAGTAGGTGAGCGTCACCACGACCGTATCGGTGTAAATGCCTGAGGATGGCGTGGTCTGCGGTGGCACTCGGCCGTAGACCGTCAACAGTTGAGCACTGCCGGTTCCCGTTCCGGCGACGGTGCTACCCGGCGTATTGGCATCGCCCCAGGGCTGCGACCGGCTGGTGTCCTTGTAGAGGCCGTAGGTCACCGTCTCCGATCCTTTCGCCATCTTTCGCGCCGTCGGCAGAGCATTCGCGCCGCCGCCACCCAAGGAGATCGTATAAGTCGTGCCCGGCGTACAGGTTGCCGTGACGGAACCGGTGGCATCGACATTCGTGCTCAATACGCCCTGTGTCCCGAAATCAATGTTCTGGACGCTGACAAGGCAATTGGCGGCGACGGTTGCATTGACGCTGAACGATGCGGTTCCAATCGTTCCAGAAGGAGCAGAACAGGTAGTCGCACTACTGTAGCTGTAATAGAAGGAGGTGTAGGTCGATGTGAAGCTGGAGGTAAACGCCCCCGGCACTGCCGTCGGTGGAGACCCGAGCGCAGCCCCATAGACCGTCATACTGCCGGTTGCGCCGATCAACGAACCATTCAGCAAGGCCATCGTCAGCGCATAGACCGGTGCGCGTGACGGATAGGACCAGCTGCTTGATCCCCACACCACGCTTCGGCCATTGTCGGAATAGAGCTGATAGTTCAAAGAACTGCTGCCGTTCAACATCTGGCGCGCCGCGGCCGACGAAGCTCCGCCACTGCCTGCACCGATATCGGGGCAAATCAAGAGCCGCTTGCCTAGGTCCAGGACGCCGCCGGAACAGGTTACACTTATGGTCGATGTCGAATTGACCGGGGTGCCTGATAGGGTATCGACCGCGCCAAAGTTCATATTGGTTGCTGAGAAGCTGCAGCTTTGCGCCGCGCATAGCGAAGGCAACAGCAGTGCGAGCAAAAGAGTGAGCGAACGCAGCATCTTTTCAACTCCCTTTCAAAGGCACTTGACGTCATCGATGACAACCTGTTCGCCCCGCTGCGGCTTGTAGGCGAATTCGGCATGGCACTTCGTTCCATCTTCAAGTGATATGTCGATCGTGTTCCTTGCATGCAGTCCGCGAATGTAGGCCTGTCCGTCATAGCCGATGACGAATTCCTCGCTCGATCCTTTCAAGGCACCGCCGAGCCCGGCACGCAGCGGCACCCCGTTCTTGTCCCTGATCGTAATGAGGGCGGCTTGCGGTGCTTCCGACACGCCGAACTTGACGACGACGCCGCTGCGGTCCGCTGGCACGACGATTTCCTTCGTCGCCGGCACATCGGCATCGACGGGTAGGTTCTTGGGATCGATGGATACGGTATTCGGTTCATAGGAATTCAGATTGGGCACCAGGATGCGGCCGCTCGAATTGGTCTTGCCGGCAGGTCTGTTCTGCTGCTGGACCTCGACATCGGGAGCACCGACATCGACGACGGCGAACGCATCGTCGATCCGGTTTGTGGCAAAGACACCACTGCCTGCAACAGCAATGGCACCATCGACGCGAGCCACAGCATTGGTCTGATGATCCTGCTGTTGCAGGCCTGCCTCGACCTGCGCGAAGGGAGCCCGATAGCTGACTGCCGCCTCGCGATAGGTGTCTTCGCCTTCGGAGGTGCGCAGGCGCCAGCCGAAGCTGCCGTCCTCCTGCTGCATCGACTTGGAAACGTCGGCAACGACGCCGAGGCCGTTAGGTCCGCCTTGTACGCCCGTATTGGCCGTGACGTTGCCGCCGAAGGGAATTGAGAGGCCGGCAAAGAATCCGAAATTGCTTCTGTCGTCGAGATCCGTGAAGGCGCTCGCATAGACTGTCGCCCGCTTGAAGGTCTGACTGTAGGAAAGACCGGCGATCTTGCTCCTGGCGCCGTCGGCACTTTCGAGGTTGGTGTAAGAGAGATTGAGACTGGAAAGATCGAGCGGCGTTGGCACGCTCAGCGTGACCTGATCGATGGCGCGCGGCACACCGGCGCTGAGAATGCTCACATCTCCGGCGACACTGGTTGTCGGCCGAGCGGAGACCGAAGCTATATCGTCATAATCGCCAAAGGTTCGCTGCACGCGGGCATAAAGAGCCCATCTGTCGTAACTGAGCTCGAATGAGGCATTCATCAGTGCGCCGGAACGCGACCCGCTTTTGCTTGCCGCGCCCGCTATTGACGCTACCCCGAATGAACTGACCGGAAAGGCGGCTCCCGCGCCGCCATTCAGAAGATCAGCGCCGCCCTCGAAGTGACCCTCCAGCGTCAGCCAATCGGTCAGGCCGTACCTTGCGGTAGCGGCTCCCATGATACGACCGTCATAGTCGTTGGAATCGGTTCCGAAATTCAGACGCGGAGTGCCGATTTCGGCGGAAAAGTCCAAAAGGCCCTGACGTAGAAGCCAATTGGAGGAATAGAACGGCAAGGTCTGCGTGGTTTCGCGCCCCAGGCTGTCGCGCAGCACGACGGTCGCTTGCCCACCTCCGGAAAAGACCGGGAGATTGGTCACCTCGAATGGTCCGGCGGGCACGTCGCTGGAATAGGTGCGAACGTTCTGGGTATAGATTTCGAGTGTCGAAGGGACGGCCGCCGTCCCGGTAAATGAGGGCAGCGGTTCGGTCACCAGATCCGAACGTAGTGCAAAATTGCGCTGAAACTGAATGCCGCCGAAATAGACTGGCCGTGTCCATGACAGGCCGCCGGTGGTTAGATCACCCGCGCGATAGGTAACGAGGTTCTTCGGATCGGAATAGCTCCAGGTCGTGTTGAGTCGGGTCATGCCGTCAAGGCTGCCTTCTGAATATCCGGCGAGGAAGGACTGGCTGAGCGTGCCGTAGGGGCTGAAGATACGTGCGTCGAACGATCCGGATATTCCCTGGAACATGTTCGAATTGCCTTGGAAGAGACCGTTGGAACTTGCATAGAGGGAATAATTCAGGACGGCGCCGTAGCTGGCCTGGGGTGCCGGGATTGCATTCTCCTGCTGCTGCCTGACATTGATGACGCGAGGCGCGCGCCCTTTATCCGTCGTCTGGACATAGAGGCGCTGCGTCTCATCGTCGACCTGATAGGACAGACCGGGCAAGGTGCTGAGCTCGATCAGCTTGTCGTCGGCTGCGCCGGCTGGCGGCTTGATGCCGACTTCGCGCAGCTCTTTTACGGTTGCCGCGAGAGAACCGTTCGGACGTTGTTTGAAATTACCTATCATCTTCATCGATGCATTGTTGATGAATACTTCGAGGTAGACGTCGAGCGTGGCCGCAGGTTGGTCTGCCATGGCTGTGTTTGCCGGCTGAACGGGCACTTCCTGAGCACGCAGCGCCGGCACCGAGAAAAGCATGCATATGAAAACGGCGCCGGCACTACCGTTGATTAACGGTGACTTCAGCATCGAACGGCCCAAGATCACTCTGGCCATGGAGTGTTACGACGCCGCCGGTGAGCGATTTTGCTGTTCCCATCGGCCATTGCATCGTCGCACCAGCAAGTACGTATCCAACCAGCCCGTTGCGGCTGCCGACCTTCGTTGCGCCCTGCGCCAGGGTTACGTTCGATAGACGGAAGCGGCTGCCGCCATTGTTCTTGCCGGTCAGAGAGAGGTTGCTGCCCTGTCGTTTGAGGCTCCAGACGATATCGGCGGGCTTTACGTCCGGCCGCTTGAAGAAGACTGGAATGGACTGGCGCATGATGAGGGTGACCGTGCCGGCGCGCGCGCGGGCAGGGTCTGGCAGTTCATCGACGATAACACGATAAGTCTCTTCGGCCCTGACAGGCGTCTTGCTCGTACGAACCACTCTGACCACATATTGCGCGTTGGGATTCATTCTCGTCGCCGGCGGGCTGGCAACGACATCCCGAGTCGGTTCCAGGGTTTCTATGCCACCTGCCTGGCTCCACTTGAAGACGCGTATCTGGACGTTGATCGGATGATCTCCATCATTGGCGAGGTTCAAGACAGTGGCTGCGGCCGGCGCCGTGAGTTCAAGACTTGTGGGTGCCACTCGCAGAGATGCCGCGTTCAGGCCACAAGTACCGAGCAGCAAAAGCATAGTCGCGGCAATGCATGGCAACATGCGTTGCATGACGGTCTCCTGGATCTGTGAGTTTTTAGTAGGTGACGGTAACAGCCACGGTATCGGTGTAGACGCCCGCGGCCGGGGTGGTCTGCGGGGGTACCCGGCCATAGACATTTATGTTCTGGACTGCGCCATTACCCGTGCCCGAGACGGTATCGGTGCCTATGGTGGTGCCCCAAGTCTGCGTTCGGTTGGCATCGCTATAGATCGCATAATTGATCGTCGCACTTGCCGGGCCCGTCATGACACGGACAGCTGTTGTCGCTCCCGCCCCAGCGCCGGCACTCAGGCCGACATTGTAGGTCTGCCCGGATGTGCATTGCACACCGATGGTGGTTGCCTGGTCGATATTGCTGGTGATGACACCGTTGGTGCCAAAGTTGAGATTATTGGCACTCTGGACGAGGCACTGCGCCTGGATGGTGATGGTGACCGTCATATTGGCGGTTGCAGTGGCAGCCATCGCGGACGATGCTGCCATGGTCGTTGCGATACCAGTCAGGACGGTACCGCAGAGCACTCTCAGCATTCACATTCCCCCTCGCATATGCTTCAAACATATCAGAATATAATAAAATAAGCACATATATGCTTCGCTGGCAATCAGGCAGGAAACCGCCGGGGCAGTTGCAACAGTACCGAAAGAATACCCTCAAAGTAGAGTTTTGTTTTACTCAGCGAATACCGGCAGATAATTAATAGTTTTAAAAAACATGGTTAATAATGTTCCATACAATTTACCTGCCGCCATGATAAGCGCGGCGAGAATATGAGATTCAATTTACGCGAATCAGCGATTTTGAAGGCGCCATCCGCCACGAATGATTCGCGTTTCGATCATAAGGCTGCGGCGGAAACATCAATTCTTACCGTATGTTCACGACAGCTTCCCTATACTCGCTATCCGCGAACTCAGGTCGGCCGGCGAGCGGGCGGGGTTTTTCATCGCAGTTCTTCCGCTAGTATTATGAAGAGGAATGGCGGTCGTCGAAGGCAGTTCATCCTTACCGTCAGGATGCGCAAAACGCATTCGTCAACATTTCTTTGCAAAAGGTCCGCAATTGGCCACGTTTCGGTAAAAGCCGCGCCACAGTTCGCATGAAAATGACTATCCGGGCTTTTGTCAAAAGGAGCGGTCGATGGATACGCAGCCTATGAGATGGTGGAATGGTCAAAGCGAGACGACCCGAAGGCTGGGTTCCGGACTTGCTGTTTGCGGCACCGTTGTCGGTGCTCTCTATGTCATTGTTCAAACCGGTCCCGTCGACCGCACCATACATTTCATCGACGACAACGGCAGCATCGCGATCAATCGCGCGGCACTCGCACCGCAGCTTGCCATGAACCAATTGCAGTTAGCGGTTGACGCGAGCCCGGCAAAGCCGCAGATGTCAGTGCCAATTCCGCAGCCTTCGCCGCTTGCTGTCATGGCCAAGACCAGCCCGCCCGTAAAGCGCATTGCATCGCATTCCGATGCCGCGAAGACCAAGATGGCGTCATCCGGTGACGTGGAACATTTCGACCGCTGCTTGCCGCAATGCGAAACACAAGACCCGCTGATAACAGGTCGCTCGGAATATGCAGAGGCAACTCCGCCTGTTGCAAACGACGATCCGCCTCCCGCGCTGGAGGAAAGGGTGGGATTTCATCCGCTTGCCGGCGCACGCAACCTTTTGAACAGAGCAGTGGATGCCCCAGGCGTGATGTTGCGCCGCAGCCGGCAGATGATCGACAATGTGGCCCGCGCAGACTGGTAATGGCACACATGTCCGCGCCCATTGCCGATATCAAGGCAACGGGCGCAGACTTTTGCTCTAAAGCGAAGGGGCGGCAAGCCGCCTATAGGCCACCAGCGCTTGCCGTGCTGCGCAGCAGCCGGCAAAGGCTGACAAGACCAGCATCGAAATTGCCGGAAGCCGTCACCTGACGACAGGCAATCAGCATACGCTTCTGCTCAGCGCTAGACATGGTGCGGAAGGCGGCAAGCGTGCGCGTGCTCGATCCCGTGCCGGAATTGCCCGAACCCAGCCCGAAGCCGCTCGCGCCGCCGGTCCCTCCGGTTACCATACCGGTTCCGCTGGAACCGGTACCACCCGTGGAGCCGGTGCCACCAGTCCCACTACCGGTTCCACCGCCGCTTCCGCCGCCTGAACCGCTTCCTCCGACACCGACACCCACTCCAACGCCCACCCCGGATCCGCCGACGGAGACGCCAGCGCCGGCATTGACGCCGCTTGAGCCTCCGACCGAAGCGCCGAGACCAGCGTTGACACCATTGCTGTTGGCCGATGCGCCCACGCCGGCATTCACTCCGCTGGAGCCACCAACCGATGCGCCGACGCCAGCATTGACGCCACTCGTTCCGGATACGGAAGCGCCCGCTCCGGCATTGACGCCATTCGTGCCGCCGACGGAAGCTCCGACGCCGGCATTAAGCCCATTGGAGCCGAGCCCGGCGCCCAAACCAGCGTTGATACCGCCCACCGACACGCCAACACCCGCGCCCAATCCGCCGCTTCCGGACCGGCTGCCGCCGTGATCCGTACCGCCGCCGGGCTCCGCATAACTGGTCGAGGCCAATAGAAGAAGAGCGGATGCAGCGATTGCCATCCGTGAATATTGTACTCTCATGACTAAACTCCGTTTCAGCTTAGACTTTATGACAGTCTGGTTCTGATTGCCGGAGCGCGCGCACCGTAGAGTTGGAATGAAGGGGCTTACTTATTCTCCTTTCCTCCCAAGACTACATTATAGAATAATCTAAATTACTAATGCTTCAATATAAAAATTCACGGATGGCTTGCATAATGACAAGGAGATTGGTTCCGAACAGACCAAAATGACCTATTTCGCGACAGGGTTACTAGGCTTTTATAGGATGAACGAGGCTTTTTCTCGAAAGGGTTCAGGAGCGTTCCGCCCACACCTTAGCCAACTCTACAAGCGTCTTTACGGCTCGTTCCATATCCTGCCGGCTCACCCATTCCAGCGGCGAATGAAAGGCATGCCCGCCGGCAAAGAGATTGGCGCAAGGCAAACCCATGAAGGAGAGCCTGGAACCGTCCGTGCCGCCGCGAATGCTGCCGCGCACCGGCGTCATGCCGGCACGCCGGATGGCCTCGACAGCATTTTCGACGATTTCCGGATGGCGATCGAGGATCGTCTTCATGTTGCGATACTGATGCCGAACGGTGAAAGTGTGCGAGGACCCCGGATAAGCTTTCATGACGTCCTTGACGATCGCCTCCAGCATGGTCTCCTTGTCGACAAGGCCTTGCTCGTCGAAATCGCGGATGATGAAGCCGAGCGAAGCCTTTTCCATCGAGCCGCTGATGCCGGTAGGGTGGATGAAGCCGTCGCGGCCATCCGTCGTTTCGGGAGCTATGTTCTTCGGCAGCCTGTCGACGATCGCGCCCGCAATCCTGATGGAATTTTCCATTTTTCCTTTGGCGAAGCCTGGATGGATGGCGACGCCATGGATGACAACCTCGACACTGTCGGCTGAGAAAGTCTCGTCTTCTATATGCCCCGCCGTTTCGCCATCGACCGTATAGGCAAATTGCGCTCCCAGCTTCTTCAAATCCACCTTGTCGACACCACGCCCGATCTCTTCGTCCGTCGTGAACAGAAGCTTGATGGTACCGTGGCGGATATCGGGATGGTCGACGAGATATTTGGCGGCCGCGACGATTTCGGCGAGGCCAGCCTTGTCATCGGCTCCAAGCAGCGTCGTCCCGTCCGACGTGATGATGTCGTTGCCGATCTGATCTTTTAGGGCAGGGTGCTCGTCAACGCGAATGACCTGCTGTGAATCGCCGGTGAGGCGGATATCACCGCCGGAATAGTCGCGCACGATCTGCGGCTTGACGTTCGTACCGGTAAAATCGGGCGCTGTGTCCATATGGGAGCAGAAGCAGATAACGGGAACCGGCTTGTCGACATTCGATGGAATGGTGGCATAGACGTAGCCATGTTCATCCAGGTGTGCATCGCCAAGGCCGATCGCCAGCAATTCCTCGGCAAGAATGCGGCCAAGATTCTTCTGCTTCGCGGTGGAGGGCTGCGTGGCCGAAGCCGGATCCGATTGCGTATCGACAACAACGTAACGAAGAAAGCGATCGGTGACGGTATCGGTCATGACTCTGGCTCCAAAGAATCTCAGGGTTTACACAGCTATAGCGCAGCGCGAGTGTATGGATAAACCAATTCGCGCTAAGGCGTTGATAATTCGAAGCGGCTGCGCCGCACCTCTACGGAAAAGGCCGCTCCAGCGCCAGGCGAGAGCGGCCATATCATATGGTCAAAACTTTGAGCGAAATACTCAATCGACCGACGTCAGGGTCACCGACGTACCGGTAGCTGCGACGTTCAAGCCGAGCTGACCCGTGACGCTAACCGTCTGCAGGTGGATGGAGCCGGCGGTGCCACCGACAAGGATGTTCGTGCCCACGCCGGCACCTACCGTCGCTTCAACGGTCGCACCCTGGTAGAGGCCGCTCAAAGAACCACGATGATAGCCGGCTGTCGGCGCGAAGACGAGCCAAACGAGCCGGCTGCGGGTCGTAAAGCCGAGATCGACGCCCATCTTCCGGATCGCGCCGGTGTAATGATCGACACGACGCGAATGCCCGACCGTCGAATGGAAGGTGCAATCCATTTCCTTGGCGGAACCAAGGACATAGCCGACGCCGCCTCCGATATCGCATTCGAGATAGCCGATCTTCACGCCGTTGCGATCATCCGGCTCCTCGCTATAGGTCGCCGGCATGTCGGCTGCGCGCACCGCAGCGGTGCCCGCAACGATCAACGACGCCGCTGAAAACGCCAGGGTCAGGATTTTTCTCATCTGTTTTCTCCTTGTCAGAGTATTATGGGTGGCTGGCACCCTCGTGGTCGAGCCGATAGAATCAACCCTCAATTAACGTTCGTACGCGCAGAACGATCCCAAAATTAAGGCGGCTATCGTCATGATCCACCTCATAATATAGGGGGATCTATATACCGGGACACCCTTTGCCATTTCACGTTTTGCTACCGACTGAATCGCGCCGTACCGAATTGATGGCCTCTCGGACCAAATGTTCATCCGGCCTGCGTCTCCGCTTTCTGCGGGAGTTTGTCTTTTGCAGCGAAAGCGAAGACGTCGACGGGTTCGCCGAGACCTTTCAGAGGAAAGGCGCCGAGGCTTTCCATATCCCGCCGGCAGCCGGCCATGTCGACGAAGGCCTTGGACAGAAGCACCGGCCGCTTGACCTCCTTAGTCAAGGACTCCAGCCGTGAGGCGATATTGACGGCTGGACCGATGACCGTGAAATCAAGGCGTGTGCGCGAGCCGATATTGCCGTACATCACATCGCCGACATGCACGCCGACACCGTAGCGCAGCACTTCACGGCCATGCTTGCGGTTTTCCTCATTGAGCACGGCAACGCTCGCCTGCGCCTCGCTGATGGCAAGAAGAAGATTGTGACAGGCATTCGGATCGCTCAACGGGAAAATGGCCAACAGGCCGTCACCCATGAATTTGAGGATCTCGCCGCCATGCTTTTCGATCGGGTCGACCATAGCGTCGAAATAGCCATTTAGCAGCTCGATGACATCGTCGCGCGGCCACATGTCCGAGATGGTGGTGAAGTCGCGCAAATCGCAAATGAGGATCGCTGCACCGACGGTGGTGCCGCTGCCCCGCGTCGTGGCGCCAGCCAGGATCTTCTCGCTGGCATGCGGCCCGACATAGGTCCGCAGCAGCGTGCGAGCCATGATGTTCTTCAAGCGGATCTCCGTCACCATTGTCAGGGCCGGCAACAGGTCCTTCAAGAAGGTGATGTGCGGTTCGGCAAAACCGCCAGGAGCATCCGAGGCAAAGGTCACGATGTGGCGCTTGCCGAGCGTGTGATAAATTGGCCAGGCGATATAGTCGGTCAGTCCTTCCGCCTGCATTTCTTTATATAACGGATATTTCAGCTCCGACGTTTCACAGACCTCGAGATTTTTCCGGACTTCTGTGGCGCCATTGAAGATCTCGTTGATAGGGCTTGCCAGAAATTGGGGCGTATTCTCGACCCCGTAGCTGAAGGTCGCAATATCGGCCTCCTTCATGCCGGTGCGCCAAAGAATTCTCGCCCCTAGCCATTGCGGATGCAGCGTTCGGAAGTGCATCGTCGCTCTTGCGACCGGAACTCCGATTGCCCGCATTTTCTCGCAGAGTTCCACGAGGATATTGTCGATGAACCGCTGATCGCGGACATCGTTCATAAGCCAATCGAGGATCTTGCTTTGTTTCGTCGGCCAGTTACCCTGGTCGTCCTGGTTCGAGGCGGTAACGGCCTCAATGGAAGATTGCATTTTCTATACCCCACAAATTCCGTCACCTGTCATGGACAGAGAGCGCCATTCGGTCCGAAAGGAACTATACGCGTCTCGTCGTTGACCGGGAACGGCAATCGCCGTGATTTCGCGATTTCGTAATTTATGCGCCCAGCTATGGCGGCTGCGCCTTGAATCAGCCATAGGCTTCATATGGTTCCGCAACTGCTGCGGTGCAAGATTCCATTGAAGAGGAGAGAGGCATTGAGAGCATATCTGGCAGGCCCGGAAGTCTTTCTCCCGAACGCGAGGGAAATCCTCGATCGCAAGATCGCGCTGGCGCGCAGCTATGGCTTTACGCCGGTTTCGCCCGGTGATCTTGCCGTGCCTGAGACGGAGACGCGCCGGCAGCGCGGCCTTGCCATCAGCGCCATCAATGAAAAACTCATGACGAGCGCGGATCTCATCATCGCCAATCTGACGCCGTTTCGTGGCATAGCGGCCGATATCGGCACAGCCTTCGAACTCGGCTTCATGTGCGCTCGCGGCTGCCCGGCATTTGCCTTTTCCAATTGCGTCGATAACCACTTCGAGCGTGTGAGCAGGCTTTATGGCGGCGAAGTTCAGCTCGGCGAGGACGGACGCCACCGTGGTCCCGACGGCATGGCGCTGGAGAATTTCGATATGGCCGACAATCTGATGCTCGACGGCGGCATAGCGGCACGTGATGGCGTCATCGTCACGCGCCAGGTCGCTCGGGATCAGCTCTTTCTGGATCTGACGGCCTTCGAGGAGTGCCTGAGCCTTGCAGCAAAGAAATTATTGAAGCACGTTGCCAGCGCATAATGTACCGGCTATTGATTGGCGCGTCCGAACTTCACCATGTTCCGAGAGCGGCATCGATCGCCCGTGCTCTTGCGGGAAGCTGGTCATAAGCGGCAACATCCGGCTCGGCAAAGGCCGCCAGTCCGAGCGATGCGAGAATATCGCTCCCTTCCGGATCGTGGTGCGCCTTGAGAAGAACGGCGCGCAGCGCGTCGACAATATCCGGCGATTGCTGCCTTGCGGCCACCAGCAAGGGGAAGGGTGCCGGTTTTGTGGTAGCAACAATCCGCAATGGCGCGATCATGTCCGGCTCGTGCATTGCCATGAGCTGAAAGGCATAGGCGTCGATGGCGCCGACATCTATGGCACCTGAACGAATGGCGTCGACCACGCCGCGTGGATTGAGGAGCGGGCCGACGATTTGCGCCGCTGTAGGCCTATCCGCAAGCGTGGCAAAGAATTCCCTCGGCGCATTATAGCCGGACTGAGAGTCCCGCACCGTCCAGCCCCAGCGTGCGGTTGCAAGATCCGCTTCTGTGAGCGACTTGCCTTGAGCAGCGACGATATAGCTCGCATAGACTGGCTGTCCGTTTGCCCAGTCCGCCAGAGAAACTGGGGCTGCCAATGGCTGCGGGCGCTCCGCCGGCGATAGCTGGGAGAACGGAAAACCGCACATGAAGACGGCACCCATGTCCGGACGTCCCCATAGTTCGGACAGAGGTGCCGGAGCCGCATGGGCAATGACTTCGAGCTCGACGCCCGATCGGTCGGCAAGCCAATGAAAAAGTCGATCCCAGAGAGCAGATATTCTGGGGCTGAGATTATACATTCGCGAGCAGGCGATGGCACTGGAAGTCGTCATCGCGTCACGCAAACCGGAGGCGCTGGCCGAGATTCATGCGCTTTGCCTTTTCGACCATGGCTGCACCGAGTGCGACGTCGGTGGTGCTCAGGCCGCGATGCCAGAAGAGGATGGTCTAGTCATCGTTTTCGCGGCCCGGCTTCGTGCCGCACACGATCTGGCCGATCTCGGCATGCAGCGTCTCCGCCGTCACCTTACCCTCATCGACATGACGGCGAAGGGCACCGAAGGGACGCCCCGGTCCGCATTGTCCCCAGTCATCGACAACCACCTTGTCCATAATGTCGGTCAGGTCGAATTCGAGCGCGCTCATCGTGCCGTAAGGCACGACGAAGGCGCCTTTCTTGACCCAGGCGGTCTTGAACAGAGGCGTCGGCTCCGGCAGCCGGCTCGCCTCGATCATGATATCGGCGCCCTTCAGGCAATCCTCCCAATTGTCCGTCACGATGATTTTCTTGCCGAGATCCTTTTCCAACCGTGCGGCAAAGGCATCGCGGCTTTCCGAACGGCGCGAATGCACGCGGATTTCATCGAAGTCGAAGAGATGATCGAGCAGCCGCACGTTCCAGTAGGAAGTGCCGCGCGCGCCGATATGGCCGAGGATCTTGCTGTTCTTGCGGGCGAGATGGCGCGCGCCGATAGCGGTGACCGCACCGGTTCGCATGTCGGTGATGGCAGTCGCATCGATGATCGCCTTCGGTACGCCGGTGCGCGGATCGAAGAGATTGAGAACCGCCAGTTCCGAGGGCAGGCCCTGCTTGTAGTTGTCGACGAAATCGCCGACGACCTTGACGCCGGCATAATCGAGCGGCTTCACATAGCCACGCAGCACATTGAAATGACCCTTGTCGGAGCTCTCGGGCACGAGATGAACGCGAGGCTCGATGACCGTTTCGCCGCGCCCCTGCGCATCGAGCGCCTTGGTCACGGCGTCGAGTATTTCGTCGTTGGAAAGTGCCAGCGCCTTGGCGTCGATGGCGTTGAGATAGTCGATCCAGATTTCCTGCATTACCGTTCTCCAGGCATGTCACCGGCCGTGCCGGTCTATCGGATGATGCAGGCCGCCCGACGGCCTGCGAGAAAGCGAGGCGGCGGGGCGAACCACCCTGTCGCCTTTTCGATTAGGAAGCAGCCTTCGCGGCGGTCTCTGCGATAAATTCCGTAACTCTCTGAAAATCAGGACCTTGCGCACGGTCTTCCTCGAGCGGTGCCACCAGCTGGCGCACCTGTCGATAGGCGCCCAGCGTCCCGCTGCCGAGCTCGCCCGCCACGCCGCGCAGCTCGACTGCCTGGGCCGACGCGACAAGTTCGATCGCCACGAGATAACGCATTCGCTCGATCATTGCTTCGATCTTGCTCAGGACGCTCGGCGCCATCGACGCCTGATCTTCGACACCATCCGCGACCGGGATCGGTGTGAGCGATACCGGATTGGCCAGATGTCGTATCTCGGCTTCAAGTGCTGAGATCGTTTTCTGCACCGTGGCAAAACCCGCTCTGCTCTGCCCGAGCGGGGTCAGGAAGCGCGGCAGCTCCGACATGCCCGGAGACATGATTTTCATCGTTCTATAGGCGGTCGCCGCCGCACAATGAGCGATGGCC
Organism: Rhizobium centroccidentale; assembly: GCF_030182565.1. Classification (NCBI taxonomy): domain Bacteria; kingdom Pseudomonadati; phylum Pseudomonadota; class Alphaproteobacteria; order Hyphomicrobiales; family Rhizobiaceae; genus Rhizobium; species Rhizobium centroccidentale. The sequence goes on from NZ_JAQJCG010000003.1 coordinate 613,243, forward strand.
TGACCGAGCCGCTCCCATGCGAGAACGAAGGCCGTCATGTCGAAGTTGCCGTGAGACAGGATAAGTCCCTCGTCGGCCAGCACGACGGGATTGTCCCCGGAGCTTGCAAGCTCGATCTCGGTTGCGGTGCGCGCTTCGCCGATTGCGTGGAGCAGGGCGCCCCAGACCTGCGGGGCGCAGCGATAGCTCAACGGATCCTGCAAGCGCCGTGCCGCGCCGTCGACAAAAAGAGAACTCCCGGAAAGCAGCTCGCGAAATCTTGCCGCGGCTTCACGCTGGCCGAAGGCTGGTCTAGCCGCCAGTGCCCGATCATCGAAAGCCGAGACATTGGCGCGGAATGCCTCGAAATTCAGAGCGACGGCTGCGAGCGACCAATCGAACAGCCGTTCGATATCTTCGACGCAGAGACAGGCCTTGCCAACCGACAGGCTATTGGCGACCACGAGGACATGACCATCCTTCGGCGCAATCGGCAAAGGTGCTAGGCCAGCCTTCGATAGGGCATCCCCCGCCGGCATGATCGCGCCATCGAGTTCCGCCTCGCCATCCCCCAGCAAAGCGCGTCCCAAATGTGCCAAGGGCGCAAGATCGGCGGCACCGATCGAACCGAGCGAAGGAACCACCGGATGAAAGCTTGCATTCAGTGCGGCGGCGAGACCGGCGAAAACCGGGAGCGATACGCCGGAGCCGCCAGCCGCCATACCGGCAATGCGAGCCGCCATCATCGCCCTGACGATTTCGCGTGGCAGTGCCGGCCCAACCCCGACGGCACGGGCCTGTGGCACGCGCAATTGAAAGGCAATCAAGTCGTCCGTGGCGAGCCGGGTATCGACCCCGGCGCCCAAGGCTGTGGTTAAACCATAAACCGGCTGGTCGGCCGCCAGATGGCGTTCAACGATAGCGCGCGCAGCGTTAATTTTGTTTTTGACGTCAGGCGAAATCTCGATCCGTGCGCTACGGCGCGCGATGGAAGTAATGTCGCTTATCTTCGGTGCGGTACTGGTGAAACGCACGATGGGTATGGCTTCGGTCACGCCTGCTTGCCTCCAGGAAAAGCACTTATACGCCGGTGGCTCTTTCTCGATCCAGCCCCCAGATTGCATTTGTTGCCGGATGGCTAAGGAGTCGCACCTCTCGCTTGAAGATCACGAACATTTCCTTGTCAGCTCCCCGATTAACGATCGAATGCATTCGGGACCGCGAGAGCAGGGAGACATCAACGGGTGCGGTAACGCGGATCATCAGGCGATGCTCAGCATGAACAAGCTGTTGCCGTTTGAATATTCGGATTGTTCGGCGGACTTGTCACGCGACTGCCTTAACCGCCGTCATTTCACGTTCCATGGGTTGATGCCGCTTAAACCGGCAGCTTCAAAAGGGCCTGTATCGCGCGTGGCAACCACAAAGCCATGTGAGGCAGCCGTGGCGGCAATATAGCCGTCCGCCGTGCCAATGGATTTGCCTGCCGCCCTCGCTAACGCCATCAAGTCGACATAGGCTTGCGAGGCGTCCAAGTCAAAAGGCAGAACCCGCTTGGCAAAAGCCGGCAAAACCTCTCTCTCCAATCGGTCTTGATAAATCGAGCGCCGCTTGCCCTCGGGCATCGTAGCCAAGCCGAAGCGAATTTCGGCAACGCTGATGATCGAGAGGTAAAGTGTTTCGATCATCTGCGCATCGATCCACGACAACACATTCGGATCGGGCGTGACCTTCCACAGCTCGGAAATGACGTTGGTGTCGAGAACGATCATTCGAAACTAATCGGCTCGACCGGGGTCTTGTCGCGAAGCTGGTTGAAACCCTCGGCTTCGGCTTCGGTTAGCCCCCCCGCTTCACGGGCGATGGATGTCAACAGCGAACCCAGCTTCAGGCGGCCTTCTGGTTTTGCTGCCTTTTCCAGAATGTCGCGGATTTCGGCTTCAGTGCTGCGACCGTGCATGGCAGCTCGCACCCGGATCGCGCGATGCACCTCATCCGGCACATTACGGATTGTGATTGATGCCATTGCTTCACATTCTCATATTTGATTGCATTGATAGCAATATATCAGAATGCAATCAAGCAAAGCAAGTGGAATCGCATTTGGCCGCATTTTACCGCGCTCCAGCATGAACTGCCGGCACCCAGTCTTTGCTACTTGTTTTGGTAACTCCAAAATAAGCTCCTTTGATTGCCGATACCGAAGCGGCAATGGCGACGAAACACCATTGCCGCTCTTCGCACAAATCATGTGCTGCCGATGCTTGCTAACCGCCGATCATGAGCCTCACGACTTCCTCATGATTGGTGTCGGCGATGTTACGCTCACCGGCGACAATCCCTCGACGCAGGACGACGATGCGGTCGGAGACGGCGAAAATATCCTGCAGATTGTGCGAGATGAAGATGACGCCGCGCCCCTGCGCCTTCAGCGACTTGATGAGGGCCACGACCTTGCGCTGTTCGGGCACACCGAGTGCAGCGGTCGGCTCGTCCATGACGAGGATGCGGGCATTCCAGTAAACCGCACGTCCGATCGCAACCGCCTGGCGCTGACCACCGGAGAAGTTGCTAACCGGCGCATCAAGCCGCTTCACATGGAAATCGAGCTCCGCCATCGTCTTGCGCGCAGCCTCCGCCATGGCCTTCCGGTCGAGGACCGGCAGGAAACCGAAGAGCTTCTTCATCGGTTCGCGCCCAAGGAAAATGTTGGAGCCGATCGTCAGATTGTCGGCAAGCGCCAGATCCTGATAGATCGTCTCGATGCCTTTCTCGCGCGCATCTTGCGGCGATGAGAAAGTGACAGGCTGGCCTTCGATCAGGATTTCGCCGGCGGTCGGCGGATAGACGCCGGAGATCGCCTTGATCATCGTCGTCTTGCCGGCACCGTTATCGCCCGCAAGTGCTACGACTTCACCGGGCCGGACGACCATGGAGCAATTGTCGAGGGCACGCACCGCGCCGAAATAACGCGAGAGATTGCGGACCTCGAGGAGGGGAGTTGCACTATTCATCCTGTTTTGCTCCGCTGAACCGGCGCTGCGCCTGGTCGATGAGCACCGAAATGATGATGACGATACCGACCGCGATGAATTGCCAGAACGGTTCCACGTTCATGAAAACGAGACCGTATTGGATGACGGCGATAACGAGAGCGCCGGCGACCGTGCCGATAATCGTGCCGGAGCCGCCGAACAGGCTGGCGCCGCCGATGACGACGGCAGCCACGCTATCAAGCAACAGCGGCTCGCCGGCTTGGGCCGCGCCTGCTGTGAAACGGGCCGCATAAAGTGCGCCGCCCAAGCCGGCGCAGACGGCCGAGAGAATATAGAGCCGCAAGAGATGGGACTTGATGTCGATGCCGGCGCGGCGGGCGGCCTGCGCATTGGCACCGATGGCGTAGTTGTGCTGGCCGAAGCGCGTCTGGCTCAGCAGGTAGTGCATGATGACCACGAAGACGAGCGTGACGATGACGAGATAGGGAACACCATAGAACCGCCCGTTACCGAGTTCGGCAAAATAGGAATTCTTGACCGGCACGGTGGTGCCGCCGGCAATCAGGAAGGCCGTGCCGCGGGCGACGCCGAACATGCCAAGCGTGCCGATGAATGGCGGAACCTTGAGACGGGAGATCAGGAGACCGTTGATGAAGCCAGGTACGGCGGCGGCCAGCATGGCAACGAGAATGCCAAACACCATCGCGACCGGCAGCGGCATGTAGAGCCCGGCGATATTGGCGATATGCGCCGCGACGACTGCGGCAAGCCCCATGATGAAGCCGGTCGATAGATCGATGCCGCCGGAGATGATGACGAAGGTCTGTCCGATCGCCAGCAGCAGCGGTGCCACCGCGAAGATGGCAACGGACTGCCAGTTGAAGCTTGAGCCGATGAACGTGCCGCCGAAATCGATCCGCGCCCAGATCTCGAAAGTCACGATGAGTGCGGCAAGAAAGAGCCATGCACGCAATTGCGCGATGCGGTTTAGGATGGTTTTTGCCTGGTCGCCATGGTCCGCCTGCGGCGCCACGTGCTGATCCGCCTTGCGGACCTCTGCATTGTCGATTGTCATGGACTGGTCCAAACTGAAGCGTTGAAGGCGCAAAGATCACGGCGCCGTTCGCTCTATCATCGTTGGATGATGTGCCTCGCCTTTCGACGAGGCACAGACTATCTCCGGATTAATCGGAGTAGATGAACTTCGCGACATTCTTGTCGGCGACGTTCGATTTGTCGATGACCGTGAAGCCGGTGCCGATCGCCGTCGGGATCGAATTGCCGGTCAGGTGCGCATAGGCTGCCATCACACCGAAATAGCCGATTTCAGCCGGATGCTGTGCGATCGCCAGATCGACGAGGCCGGAGTTGATGTTGTCGACGATCGACGTCGGCGCATCGAAGGCGACCACGCGGATCTTGCCCGTCTGGCCAGCCTGCTGCACGCCGTTGGCAGCACCGAGAGCGGAGAACAGATTGGCCCCGAAGACACCATCGAGATCGGAGTTGCGGGCAAAGACCGCCTGCAGCTGCGATGCCGCCTTGTTGGCGTCGTCGTCATTATACTGCGTCTCCAGAACGGTGATGTTCGGATATTTTTTCATTTCCTCCTTAAAGCCCTGCTCGCGCTGATCCGTGGTCGAGATGCCGGGCTTGACGTTGGAAACGTAGACCTTGCCCTTTTCGCCGACGGCTTTCGCCAGCGCGCGTGCGGCAATCGCGCCGCCGAGCAGATTGTCGGACGCGATGTAGGCCAGCGGAAAATCGGCATCGCCTTTGCCGGTCTGGTAGACACCGGTACCGATGAACGTATCGACGGTGATGACCGGGATGCCGGCATCATTGGCTTTTTTCAGCGGCTGGATCAGCTGGTCCTTGTCGGTCGGTGCGATGAGAATTGCATCGGGCTTCTTGGCAATCACTGCATCAAGGACCGGAACTTGTGTCACCGGGTTGAAATCGGGGCCACCCTGGAACACCAGCGTCGCGCCGATGGCCTTGGCCGCGGCTTCGGCGCCCTTGCGCATGGTGATGTAAAAAGCATCGGTCGTCAGGCCCGGTATAAGGGCAATCGTAAATTTCTTGTCTGCAGCTTTGGTGGTACCGGCAATAGCGGCAACACCGGTAGCGAGCGATGCCACGGCCGAAGCCTTCAGAAATGAGCGGCGCTCCATAATTTTCCTCCTCTTGAAACCGAACCTCCCCTGTCCGGCAACGCGATAATCAGTGGGTTACTGCGGCACGTCAAGTAATTTTTTTCTGCAAGGAATTTCCTTTATCTTGTTGATATAGCTGCACAATTCTGCCATGCACACGATGCCCACATCCGCAGGGGACATAGCGTCGCACGACGGTTCAGGATTATTTCGCATTTATGCCGTCTGCCCGGACGGCGGCGCCTGTCATTCGCGCTCGAAGACCTTTGAAAGCCAGGCCATGACAGCCTCCATATCCGGTTCCTCCGTCTGGTCGACCGTCATCACGGCACCACAGCCCATGGGTTCAGCCCGATCGGCAAGCGCTATCAGTTCGGGCACATATTCGGCACCCGGATGTCCCGGCAGCCGCTCCTTGAGCCGGCTGGCATAGCGCTCGCCCGCGACCGATCCAGGCACCTTGCACCAAAGCTCGGCGACACGGTCTATCTGCGCAGCATTGAGATAACTCTCCAGTTGAGCCTTCGGCTGAAAGCCGAACCAGGCATCGATGATGAAGGTCGAGCCGGCCGGTGCGTTCGCGATGACGGACCAGATCGCCTGGTAACTCGCCTTTCCCAAAGTCCGGTTGAAGTCGCGATCGACTGGTCCGATATGCTGCAGGAACGGATTCTTGATGCCATCGAGGGACAGGACCGGCCAACCGGTCCGCAGCGACAAAGCCTTGGCCAGCCTGCTTTTGCCGGAAGCCGGCACGCCGTTGACGAGGACAACCCGCTTTCCTTGCGGTAGGACATCAGCGCCGAAAATCAAAAGCCCCGAGCCGATCACGCCGGCATCGTCTGCAAGCTTCGCCGGCAATATGGCGGGGCAAAACCAGGGGGCGGGTGCCGGCAAGTCGGCTAGAGCCCGCGCAGCATCACAGCCGAGCCCGCCACCGAGCAGGATAATCTCCGGGTCCATGGTCGCTGCGATATTGTCGAGCGCAGCACGCAAGGGTGTTGCCCATTGGCGCAGCACGCGGACTGCCGTATCGTTTCCTTCTGCCGCCATGTCGAAGATTTCGCGGATTGTCGTCACCGACAATCCCGCTTCAGCGATGTGTCGGCGCAAAGCGGTTCCCGAACTGAAGGTTTCGACACAGCCGCGTCTGCCGCAAGGGCAGGGCGGGCCATCCTGCGATACACAAATATGGCCGAGTTGTCCGGCCGCCTTGTGTCCATGATAGATGCGCCCGGCATGGGCGACGGCACCGCCAATGCCCGTCCCGATCGTCAGCATCGCGACGTTCTGATAGCCTTTGGCACCACCGATCCGCATTTCTGCGATCAGCGCCATGCTGCAATCATTCTCGAGGACAACAGGTTTTTGCAGCGCTGTCTCAAGCCGCTTTACGAAGTCGAGGCTCGAGAGGTTGAGGATGCCGCCAGACAGAATTTCGCGACTGTCGACATCGACCCGCCCTGGTATGCCGACACCGATCCCTAAAACTTCAGGAGTGTCGAGAGTGCGCGCCATCGCGATCACGCGCTCCAATGCCAACAGGGGATCGGTCGGAGTTCTTTCCGACAGCTTGGCAAGGATCTCGCCCTGGGCAGAGACGAGGGCAGCGCGAATATTCGTGCCGCCAATATCGACGCCGATGGCGATATCAGCCATGGGCGCGCTGCCTTTGATCAGCGCCGTGCGAGCCTCTGCCCTTGAAGTGCGTCGCAATGACGGCCTGGATTTCGCGAAGCCTTGGCACCGCGACCGTCTCCAGCCGATCCTTCGTTACCGAACGGTCGAGCGAGATGCAGTCTTTCCAGAGCGAGCGACCGGCGATGACGCCGGAAGCTCCGTTGCGCATGGCATCCTCGACCTGGGTGAGGAAGGTTGCATGGTCGACGCCGGCCGACAGCACCGCCCAGGGCACGTCGCCCGAAAGGCGCGTGACTTCGGCACAGGCTTCCGACGAGCCCGGATAAGGGATTTTCAAGACCTTCGCGCCGAGATCGAGGCAGATCTTGCTGCCGCCGACGATCAGAGAGGGTAGTTTCGCCTTGTACTCGGCCTCATCCTCGTCTTCGAACTTGTAGGTCAGGAATTCAACGACCAGCAGAAGATCCTCATGCGCGAAATCTTCGATGCATTGCTTCAAGATCTGAATATTGTGGGCATTCGCCGCATCCCGATCCGAGCGCAGATAGACCATGATCTTGCCGCCCGTTGCCCCCAACTGACGCACGCGGCGCGCGGAGATGCCGGGAACCAGCTTCGACAGACGATAGCCCTCCGGCGACGTATCCCAGCCGGAAGCATCGAGGCCGATCAGCAGTGCGGTATCGCGCTGAAGGACACGATCATCGACCAGCGCCGGCACGGCGCAGATGGGATCGACCAACACGCAGGACGCCTTGCTTGCCAGGAACCGGGCGATATCGGCCTTCGTGTCCCCCAGCACCTTGTCGGAGATCGCTGCCTGCTCGGCCGGATCCCTCGCCAGAAGGCTGCGCATGCCGCCGCGCTGGTCACAGGCAATCACCATCATGGCGCCGTTGCTGCCGCAAATCTGCTGGTAGCCGCGCATCTCCGCTGTCGTCAATTTCGTCATGTGGTCCTTCCTCCAGCCGTTGCGAAACGGCACCCATACGGGCACGCCTTCCCCACTCCTCGAAGAGGGCAGTGCTCCTGAAATTGAGGACTCTCATGCGCGGTATAAACGTTGCGAAACCGGGCTTTTTAAGCGATAACTCCTCAAGTGGCGTATGTGTAACACATTGCAGAAAGGAATTTCAAGCTGAATTCATCTCAATCGCAGGAGGCTGCGGCAAATCGCGCGTTGCTGCACACGGTCGCCAAACTGCACTACCAATCCGATATGGCGCAGGTGGATATTGCCAGGAAGCTCGGCCTGTCGACGGCGACGGTTTCGCGGTTGCTGCAGCGAGCCCGGGCAGTCGGGATCGTCCGGATTGAAGTGATCGATCTTTCACCTGCCGAGGACCTGAGTGCCGCACTGATCGACGGCCTGAAGCTGCGCACCGCTGCGGTGATCGATACGCCGTCATCAAATGTCTTGAGCGCGCTTGCCGCGCCTGTCGGCTCGCTTCTGCAACAGGCGGGCCTGCGTTCGGGTTCGACGCTCGGCATTGGTTGGGGGCGGGCGGTGCGCGAGGTGACAATGGCAGGCCTGCCGCAATTGCCTGGCATCGTCACGGTCGCGCTGAATGGTGGCATGCAGCATGCGGCGCCTCACTTTCAGATCAACGAATTCGTACGCCAGGCGGCAGTCCAGATGGGTGGCGTGCCGCATTTCCTGCATGCGCCTTATATTTCTTCGACCGAACTCCGGGATGCATTTCTCGGAGATCCCACGGTCCAGCAGGTGACGTCTCTCTGGGACAGGCTGGACGCGGCAATCGTCGGGGTCGGACTGACGCATGCTGCCAACCCTTCGGAAACAGCGTTGCCGGGTGAAAAGGCGCTGAGCCAAGCAGCCGGCGACGTGCTGCGCCACTACGTCACCGAGGAAGGCGAGATCCTGCACTGGGATGGAGAGGAGGGGATGATTGCAGCCTCTCCCGCGCAATTGCGCAAGGTGCCGCTCTGCATCGCGGTTGCCGCTACCCCCGGCAAGGCAAGCGGCATTATCGGCGCGGCGCGATCGGGAATGATCAACGCTTTGGTCACCGATGCCAATACAGCGCAGGCTATCCTCGATCGTATGTCGTCCCATCAGAAAGCCGAGGATCGATCCTGATGCCCTTTGACAACCGCTCCTTCGGCGCGTTCCTGTTCGACATGGATGGAACCGTCCTGAATTCGATTGCGGTCGCCGAACGGGTCTGGACCGCGTGGGCGGAAAAACGCGGCGTCGATGCTATCGCCCTGCTGGCGACCGTTCATGGTCGCAAGGCGATCGAGACGATCACCAGCCTCGGCCTGTCAGGGATCGATCCCGCCGAAGAGGTGAGGGTACTCACACAGGCCGAAATCGATGATGTTGCCGGCGTCGAACCGATCGCGGGCGCTATCGGCTTTCTGAAAAGCCTGCCGTCCGATCGCTGGGCGATCGTCACCTCCGCCCCACGCGAACTCGCCAAGGTCCGCATTGCGGCAGCCGGTATTCCCTGGCCGGAGATTCTGATCGCGGGCGAGGATGTGCAACATGGCAAGCCGGCGCCGGATTGCTTCATCTTGGCTGCAAGGATGTTGGCGCAACCTATTGAAGAATGTCTTATTTTTGAGGATGCACCAGCGGGGATAGAGGCAGCGGAAGCCTCGGGTGCTTCCGTGCTCGTGATCAGCGCAACCCATCGGAAGCCGTTATTCACACGGCATCCGACTATTGAGGACTATGATCGCGTCAGTGCGAGCATCGATGCAAATGCTCGTCTGCGTCTCTGTGCCAGACCCGATTGACCGGCCCCTCACCGAAACGGATCGTAGCCCGGCTTTTTATAGATCGTGTCTGACTTGCCCTGGATATCGGGAACATAGACCTTCCCGGCCCAATCGGACGTCGCCACATCTTCGATCGCGACGGAAACCGAACTCTCGTCAACGCCGAGTGCTTCGATGACCGCCTTGGCCAGATTTTCAGCCACGGCATGCTTCATTGCGTCGGTTCTTCCTGCTGCCATTTTCAAAATAATATGGGGCATCGGGTCATTCCTGTGTTTGTCGGAGATTGTCGGGCCGTAAAAGTCTCCGCCGGACCAGGCTCCATGCTCTTTGCTTGTCCGCATAGGAAAAGCAAAGAGAGGATGAAGCTTGCTGCGGAAGGGTGCAATTCCATGGCTATCCTTTCTTGGGTCTGGCGTTGCCTCCGACGTCGCTCATGGGGCTTTCGGCTCGTCTCGACGCCTTTGCGGAGCAAGGCAGATATCCGCATCGGATCTCGCAGCGATCCGGACGAATGGCGGTCGCTGCTACACCTTAGGGAACTGCAAAAGGAATGTAGGACGATCCGGATGCCGGATTAGCACCTGAATGCTGAAAGCACTTATGGCGCCTGCTCATGAATGCATTGCTGCAGCCTGCCGGTAATGCCGGCAGGCTGTCGTGATCGAAGACGCAAGGCGAACGTATCTTGATAGCCTGTCAGGCCGCTCGAGGCAGCATCGATTTCAGGTTCGCGTTGCCAGCCAGGGCTTCGGTCGAGGGCGTGACGCGTCCGGCAATCAGCATCTCGCTGAGCTTGATATCCTTGGCGACCTTATTGCCGGGGCCGACGCCACTTGCGGCGACCAGCCGCTGCTGGTCGTCGAGATGAAACAGGATGAAGGCACCGTCCCCGAGGTCTCTGCGCACGACCATGCGCCCCTCATCGACAAGGCCGGCAATCTGCAATGTGTGATCGAACTGGTCGGACCAAAAATAGGGAACAGCCTGATAGCCGCGCGCCGCTCCCATCAAATTTGCGGCGGCGAGAATGCCCTGATCCTGTGCATTGCGCCAGGCTTCGAGACGCAGGCGGCACCCGCCGTAAAGGAGATGCGGAAACGAGCAGCAGTCGCCGGCGGCATAGATATCGCGCTCCGATGTTTCCAGACGCTCATTGACCGCAATGCCGTTATCAATCGCGATGCCGGCCCGAGCAGCAAGCTCGGTGCGTGGCTGCGCACCGATCCCGACGACGAGCACATCGGCTGAAATCGTATCTCCATCAGAAAGAGAAATATCGACACGCTGCTCATCCGCTTCGAGCCCGAGAACCGCCACGCCACATTTCACGACGACACCATTGCCTTGGTGCAGGGCAGTGATCGTTTCGGCGATCCGTTCGGGGACACCGCGCTTGAGAATACGCTCCTGCGACTCGATGACCGTAACCTTCGCTCCGCGGCCGCGCGCCGAAGCGGCGACCTCCAGGCCGATGAAACCGCCTCCAAGCACTGCAATATGCATATCGGCTCGGACAAGGGAACGGAGCGCAAGCGCATCGTCGATTGTCCGCAGATAGACTATCCGGCGGCTGAGGGGCGCGTTCGGCAGTCGCCTTGGTACCGCACCGGTCGCCAGCAACAGTTTGTCGTAGCGCAGCGCCCGGCCATCGGAGAGGAACAATTGCTTTGCGGACGTGTCGATGGCATCGGCCGAGGTGCCGCCGATATGACGGATTGCCTGCTCCGCCAGCACAAGATCGCTGAGGACAGCGGGCAGCTTTGGCTCTGTCGCATCGAGCAAAATCTGTTTAGAAAGGGGAGGCCGCTCATAGGGGAGATGGACCTCGTCGCCGATAAGGGTGATTGCGTGCCGGTAGCCGTTTTCCCTGAGGCTCAAGGCGGCGCGCGCGCCGCATTCGCCGGCACCGACGATGATGATGCCCGCATCGCCACTCATGCGTTGAGCCCGATCATGACGCGATCGCCTTCCACTTTAACCGGATAGGTCTTCAGATTGATGCAGACCGGAGCACCGCGCGCTTCCCCCGTCTTGTAGCTGAAGCGGCCATTATGCTTCGGACACTCAATCGTATCGTCCATGACGAGCCCGTCTGCCAGATGGATTTTTTCATGGGTGCAAAGTCCATCCGTGGCGAAATACTCATCGTCAGGGCTGCGATAGATCGCAAAGGTTCGCCCGGCGTGATCGAAGCGGACAACATCCTCCTGATCGATTTCATCAGCAGCGCAGGCATCAACCCAGTTCGTCATTTCTTCCTCCTCATTGCAATCGCCGCCAGGCGTGAAAGGCATCGCCCAATCCTGGGAGCAGGCTGCCGTTGCGCTTTGATCGCGCATCGTTTTTCCTCCCGGCTGGTTTCAAGCATGCGCGAAATGACCCTTCACATTCCACGCCGATTATGATCATTTTTCATCAGGAGGAGCGAAATGAAGAAGGCACGTCTCGTGGACATCGCGGCCGTCGCTGGTGTCGGCCTTGCGACCGTTGAACGCGTTCTCAACGAACGCGGCAGCGTCAGGCCACAGACGGCGGAGAAGGTGGTGCTGGCCGCAAAGCGGTTAGGCTACAAGGGGATCATCCCAAGTCTCTATCGTGGCACGATCCGCATCGAAGTCATCCTGGTCAGGCCGGAGTCGCCGTTCTTCAGCAGGCTCAACCATGCCTTCGAGCGGATCGCTGCCTCACTGGATAGCTCGATCACGGTCCACCGGACCTTTGTCGAAGAAAGCGAGCCGGAGAAGTTTGCCGCGCATGTGGCCAATAGCAGCATTCGCCGGCATGGCCTGATCGTTGCGGCAGTCGATCATCCGGCAATCCGCGAGAGCTTGCGAAAGGCGCGTGCCGCCGGCATCGAAGTCGTCCAGATCGTTTCATATCTCACGGGAAGGGACGACGTGTTCGTGGGGATCGACAACTATGCCGCGGGCCGAACCGCCGGCTTCTACATGTCGCGGATGCTTCGGCACACGGCGGGAAGCATTGTCGCCATCTGTCATAGCTGGGCCTATCAGATTCACCGGGAGCGCATTCGTGGCTTCTCCGATTATCTCGGTTCTCAGCGTGATTCTGCGCTACCGTTTTCGGAGGTTGTATTCGGCTGGGATGACGATGTGAAATCCGCGGAAGTGATGACGCAGGCGCTGCGTCGTTGTCCGGATATTGTTGGTATCTACAATGCCGGCGGTGCCAATCTCGGGGTCGGCTCGGTGCTTCAGCGCTTTCAGGAACGACAGGGAAGGGATTGCATCTGGATAGGGCACGAACTCAATGACGAAACACGCCGCTTCATCACCTCTGGGTTGATGACACTCGTTCTCGATCAGGCACCCGAAACCCAGGCGAGGCGCGCACTGGATACGATATTATCGCGAATGGGGATTATCGACGTGCCCGTTAGCCAAGAGCCGGTTCCGTTCCTGACCTATACGACGGAGAATATTAGCCCGGCATCCAGTCACCAGTAAGTGACAAGGCCGGAGCCTGCGGAAGGAGGGCCGCAGGCTCCGGCATTTTCCGCCATCAACGGCCGATTGAACCGGTGGCGGGGGGGGGGGGGAGCTCAATACGCGCATATGGAGCATATAGCGCCTTTGGCAAGCCCTTGAGATCATTGCCCCGGCCGGAGAAACCCGGGCGGGCTTCGGCTCTTTGCTAGCTCGGCGTGCCGGAGCGACGCGCTTGCTTCTCCGCGTATTTCTTGGCGCGCTCCATGAAGCGCTTGTTCATGCGGTCCTCGGCCTCTTTTGAGCCGTCGTGGAAGGTGCCGAACCACTGGTCGAGCGGGATCACACCATCGGCATAATTGCACTCGAAGAACTTGTGGTGGAGGTAATGGTCATAGGCGTGGGTATCGATCCCGGCTTCCTCACCGATCACGATCTTGTCGAAGCCGGCATGGCCCGGAGCCGGCGCAAGTGCCGCATGCGTCAGATGGAACAGCGCGTGGATCGGATTGGACGGTACGATCCAATGAATGAGAACGCCGGAGAAATACAGGAAATGCTCGACCGGATGCATGGCAAGGCCAGACCAGGGGCCGGGATTGACGTTGTTGTGATGCAGCTTGTGAACCGCATGATAGAGTGGCGGCCAGTGGATCAGGCGATGCACGAGATAGAAATGCAGATCGCGGAACGCCGGGATCAACAGCATGATGATGGCGCAATAGATCGGATGTTCGGCGAAGTCGACATAGGGAATGATGCCGTTCGCAAAGGCCCATAGCGTCAGCACTTCGAAGGCCGTCCAGAGGGGTACGGCGCTTGCAAAGGTCCAGATCACATTGTCGACGGTCTGGTTGCTGAAGAGGAAGGCCGAATTATCCTTCGACGGCCATTTGCTGTTGTATTTGAAGCTCGTGCCCTGCTTCTTCTGCATGTAGAGACGCAAGTGAAAGGCGCCGAAGAACAGGAAGACCAGCGCGGCATTGCGCAGGAAGAGATAGGCGATCCAGCCTGGCGCCAGCGTCTTCATGGTCTCCATGGAGGGCGTCGCGTAAAGCCAGAGCAACGTTGCGACGACGGCATAGACGACATTCCAGGGCATCAGGTAGCCGGGATATCCGAAGAACCATTTCAGGAACGCGACCGGTTTTGCCGGCCAGATGAAAACAGGCGGATATTGCAAGAGCTTATTGGGCTTCCAGTCGCCGCGCTTGTCGCGCGTGCCATAGAACGTGTCGTCCACGATGTGCCTCCCGATGAATGAAACGATGCGGTCAGTGTCAGCGGCATCGGCTGGAAACGACAGCATTGATTTGATGAAATTTGCTCATGGCGGCGGGAAATTCGCCGGGCCGCAATCGGGGAAGGGGAGGCCACGGCCCCGCCTTCCCGTACACCGGCAGTCATGCTCTACGTTGCCGGCGCTTTTCCACTCAGTTGAGGCTCTCGAATTGAACCATGTTCTCCTTCGTCACCAGCTTGAAAGGAATCCAGACTTCGCGGTCGATCTGCTCACCCTTGATGGCCTTGATCGCCGTATCGACGGCGCCGCGGCCCTGCGCCTTGGCGTCCTGGAAGACGGTGACCTTGAGGTCGCCCGACTTCATCGCCTGCAGCGCATCCGGCGTCGCATCGATGCCCGCAACGATCGTCTTATCGGTCGAACCGCCGGCGTTCTTGATCGCTGAGATCGCGCCAAGCGCCATTTCGTCGTTGTTGGCAATGACGGCATCGAACGCGAGGCCAGAGGTCAGCCAGTTCGAAACGAGATCGGCGCCATCGACGCGGCTCCAATTGCCGACCTGCTCGCGCACCACCTTGATGCCGCCGCAATCACCGGTCTTGAGCACGTCATGCACATCCTGCGTCCGCTGGCGGGCCGCCTGGCTGCTGAGATCGCCGACCATGATGACGACCTCACCCTTGCCGCCGAGCATGCGACAGACTTCCTTCGTCTGAAGCGTGCCGGATTCGGTTTCATTCGAGCCGACGAATGCCTGCTTCTTGCCGAGCGTGGAGAGATCTGTCGGCTGGATATTGACGTAGATCAGGGGAATGCCGGCATCTTCGGCAATCTTGCTGATCGCCGGCGTGCCGTCCGAATCCACCGGATCGACGATGATGGCCGAGACACCGCCGGCTGCGAAATTGCGCACCTGATCGAGCTGCTTGTTGACGTCGTTGGCGGCATCCACCACCTGCAGATCAAGGCCCTTGGTCCTGGCATAATCCTGCATGCCATTGGCGATCAGGGTCTGGAAATTGGTCGTCAGGTAGCCCATCGAAACGCCGATCCTATCGGCGGCGTAGGCTTGCGACGACAGCACCAGCGCGAGCGCGCTTGCACTCAGAAATTTCAACATGTTCTCCTCCCAGGAAACGGCGGCCCACCTTGACCGCCTGGAAAGAGTTACCGATGGGGCAGATCGGCGTCCGGGAGTATTTTGATGAAAAACCATCACGCCAAGGGCTCTCGACCAGGCGAATATATCCGCTTTGCGGTGAAAAACGCCGATGATCAAAATCCATCATCGCGCTCACTGGCCAAGCCCCGGGATTCGTGATCTGAGCAAGCCACCCATACGGGAGGACCTATGCAGAGCTTGCTTATATTCCAGTCGCTCTGGTCCATGGAGCGGCGTAGTGCGAGATATCCGGAGCTTTCCCTGGAGGAAAGCATCGATAAGATAGCAGCTGCCTGCTTCGATGGCGTCAGCGCCCACTGGTCCGATCGCAATTTTGTCTCCCGTGTCGCGGGCCTGCTCAAGCAGCACGGCTTGCGGGCGGAGGGGCAATGCTTCCCGAAGACCGTCGACGATCTGAAACCAGTGCTCGAGATCGCCGCCGAATATGATGTCCATCATATCTGTCTGCAGCCGGACGTGCGCCTGCGGCGGCTTGAGGATTGCATTCCTCTGCTGGAGGGATGGCAACGCCTGGCGGAAGAGGCCGGCATTGATGTCTGGATCGAGACCCATCGCGACCGCATGACGACGGATCTCTTCTTCACGCTCGATCTGCTCGATCGCCTGCCAAACCTGCGTCTGCTCGGCGATATCTCTCATTTCCTTGTCGGGCGGGAATTCGCCTGGCCGGTATCCGAGGAAAATCACGCCCTTATTCATCGGATATTGGACAGCTCCTGGGCCTTCCACGGCCGCATTGCCTCCCGCGAACAGGTTCAGATCGAAATTTCCTTCCCGCATCACAGACCCTGGGTCGATCTGTTCCTGGGCTGGTGGGAATATGGCTTCAAAAGCTGGCGGAAGCGCGCCGACAAAGACGCCACACTTGCCTTCACCTGCGAACTAGGGCCGAAGCCCTATGCCATCACCGGAAGGGACGGTGAAGACACCACCGACCGCTGGGAAGAATCCCTGCTTATGAAGCAGGAAATACGTGATTTATGGGCAAGAACCATCGGCTAATGAGTTAAGAAAAGTATCGGCAATAGACTATTGATTTTGGAGGATTTTCCATGGACGTAAGAGCAGCGGTCGCGGTTGCGGCAGGCAAGCCGCTTGAGGTGATGACGGTTCAGCTGGAGGGGCCAAGAGCCGGCGAAGTGCTGATCGAGGTCAAGGCGACCGGCATCTGCCACACCGATGATTTCACCTTGTCCGGTGCCGATCCGGAAGGCCTGTTCCCGGCCATCCTCGGCCATGAGGGCGCCGGCATTGTCGTCGAGGTCGGACCGGGTGTGACCTCGGTCAGGAAGGGCGATCACGTCATTCCGCTCTATACCCCCGAATGCCGCGAATGCCCGTCGTGTCTCAGCCGCAAGACCAATCTGTGCACCGCAATCCGTTCGACCCAGGGCCAGGGC